>JAOPYK010000195.1 GCA_025964695.1 Streptosporangiaceae bacterium
TCTCCTCGACCGTGGTGTCCCAGCCTGGTCGTACCGGCACGGACCAGCGGAGCGTGGGGACACAGGCCACATCGGCGACCTTGATCGCCAGCAGCTCCGCGCCGTTCTCAGGCGGAGTCCGCCGCTCTCGTCCGGCAGCCGGGCCGCCCCTGGTTGCCCCGGCCGGAGAGGAACCGACGGTGGACGAACCGACCGTGGACGAAACTGCGGCGGAAGGACCGGACGTGGATGACGACCTGGCTGCACGGGACCCGGCCGGGGAGGAACCAGCCGCGGAAGGACCGGTCGTCGACGAACCAGCAGTGGACGAAACTGCGGCAGAGGGCACGAACGTGGGCGGATCAGCTGTGGAGGACCCAACACCTGGTCCGTCGATGGATGACCCGGCGGCGAATGATTTTGGCGCAGATGAATCAGGCGCAGATGAATCAGGGGCGCATGAGGCCGACGCGGATGAGTCCGACGCAGATGAGTCCGACGCAGATGAGTCCGACGCGGATGAGTCAGGGGCGGATGACCCTGCGGCGGAGGACTCAGAGGTGGGCGAGTCCTGGGCGGGTAGGAAGGCCAGGCGGTGGGGGAAGACGGTGCCTTCGCGGCCGCCCGACGGCGGGCCCTGGCTCCAGGCGCAGACGGCGGCGAGTTCCGACCAGGGCAGCAAACGGTCGGCTCGCCGGGAGCGCGGCCATACGGCGGGCACCCGGATGCCCTGGTCGTCGAGTTCCAGCACCGGCCGGCGGCCCGTGATCTGTCCGGCGAACACCAGCGCGCCCGCCACGCACAGAGCCAGGCCGGCCATACCGAGCAGGATGAACAGGATTCCGCCGAAGCCCGCCGGATGAGCGGATCCGCCCACGATGAACAGCACGGACGTGACGGACGTGATCACCCCGGTCAGGATCCTGCGCACACTCGGTGCGCCGGGGCGCAGCCGTACCTCCAGCGAGCCGGGCACGTCAGTCGCGTTTAAGCGCGCAGAGCAGGCCGTCTCCGACCGGCAGCAGCAGCGGGATCAGCCGATCGTCGTCACGGACCAGACGCCCCACTTCACGCAGGGCCACCGTGTCGGGGTCACGCTGGGCGGGGTCGGCCACCCGGTCGTGCCAGAGCGCGTTGTCGAAGGCCACGATGCCGCCGGGGCGCAGCAGACGCACCGCGGCGGTCAGATAGTCGGGGTACTCCTGCTTGACCGCGTCGCAGAAGATCATGTCGTACGCCGCGTCATTGAGCCGCGGCAGCACGTCCAGGGCTCGCCCGGCGATCATCCGGGTGCGGCTCGCGGAGAACCCCGCCTCGATGTAGGCCTCCTTGGCCAGCCGCTGGTTCTCCGGCTCGATGTCGACGCTGGTGAGCACACCGTCCGAGCGCATGCCCCGCAGCAGCCAGATGCCCGAGACCCCGCATCCGGAGCCGAGTTCCACCACCGTACGGGCGTTGATCATGGCTGCGAGGAAGCGCAGCGTGGCGCCACCCGCCGGGCCGATGGGAACCGCGCCGACGTCCTCGCCGCGCAGGCGGGCTTCGCGTAGCGACTCGTCCTCGGGGAGGAACTCCTCTACGTAGGCCAGTGTGGCCTCAACCGCGTCGATGGTTTCCTCCTCGAGACATACGACCATGCTCGGACACGACCTTATCGCTGCGCGGGAACCATCGCGTCGTGCACCACGTTCTCAAGAATGTCGGTCATAACCGCCCCAGCCCAGGCGAGGCCGCCGTGTCTTCCGCACGTGCGCGCAGTGCGCACGACGCGCACGAAAGGGAGTTTCGAGGCACCATGGTGGTGACAGCGCTAGCTTTTCAGGGTGTGGCGGGGATCGGTCCCCGCCGGAAGGCCGGAGGACGCACCGTGGCGGTGCATGACCGAGACAATGCGCCGGCCGCCGAGTGGTCGCCGCCGTCGTGGGACGAGGTCGTACGCCAGCACTCCGCCCGCGTCTACCGGCTGGCCTATCGGCTGACCGGCAACCAGCACGATGCGGAGGACCTCACTCAGGAGGTCTTCGTCCGGGTGTTCCGTTCGCTGTCGAACTACACGCCCGGCACTTTCGAGGGCTGGTTGCACCGCATTACGACCAATCTGTTCCTGGACATGGCCAGGCGCCGCCAGCGGATCCGCTTCGAGGGTCTGTCGGACGACGCTGCCGAACGGCTCCCCGGCCGGGAGCCCACCCCTGCGCAGGCGTACGACGACCGGAATCTCGACGCCGATATTCAGGGTGCGCTGGATGCGCTGGCCCCCGAATACCGCGCAGCAGTCGTGCTGTGCGACATCGAGGGGCTCTCCTACGAGGAGATCGCGACGACGCTGGGCGTCAAGCTCGGCACCGTCCGAAGCCGCATCCATCGGGGCCGGGCGCAGTTGCGCGCGGCGCTCGAACACCGCGCACCCCGCCGACCCACGCCCACGGAGGTTGCATGAGTCATCTCGGGGAGCGGCTCACCGCACTGGTCGACGGGGAGCTGGGACATGACGAGCGCGACCGCGCGCTCGCCCACCTCGCGGCCTGCGAGCAGTGCCGCAGGGAGGCCGACACGCTCCGCCGCCTCAAGAGCCGGTTGCGCGCCCTCGACGACGTGGCGACGCCGACGGCTCTGATCGGCCGGTTGTACGGCCTGGACCCGGGGCAGAACGGCCCGGCGGGACCACGCGAGTCCCGGCTCGGGGGGCCGGGCACCCGGGAGCCCACCCGGGAGCCATGGCCGCTGCCGGCCGCCACCCGGCCAATCGCCGTGGTCCCGGGCGTCCAGGCCGTCCAGGCCGTCCCGGCCGACCGGCGTCGCCGGCCCGGCGACAACCGTCCGGGCGGCCGCGCCGTCACGCGGGACGGACGGCCACGGGTGCGCTACCTCGTCGCCGGTGCGGCGACTCTGGCCGTCCTGGGCGTCGGTGCCGCCTCCTTCGTGGCGGGGACGGACGAGCAGCGACTTCCCCAGGTGGCACCCGCCTTCGACCGGTTCGCCGTTGAGCACGCGCTGATCTCGGGCGAGGTGCCCATGACCGAGCCGAGCCCCGCCAAACCGTGAGCAGGGGTTCGCATGCCTGGGTCGCCGGCGGAGCCACCGCGGCGCTGCTGTGGATGCTCGCGGCCGGGGACGCCACCGCCGCCCGCGAGACGCCGCCCAGTGACCCGGAGGCGATGCGGTTGCTGCGCGACGCCGCCGGGGCCGCCCGGACGACTCCCTACCAGGGCACCCAGTTCATCACGGCCTGGGCTTCCGGCAGCGCCACGAGGTCGCAGGTGAAGGTGCTGCACGCCCCCGATGACGGCGCGGTCGTGCACACCGGTAGCTCCACCGCGGATCGCGACATCTTCCAGCCTGATGCCGGTCTGGCGGGCTTCACCCAGAAGATGCTGGACCTGCTGGCGCACAACTACTCGATCGTACGGGCGCCGGACGCGCAGGTCTTCGAGCGCCAGGCCCGGGTGGTCGAGGCCAAGCGGGCCGACGGATCGGTCGCGGGCAGGTTCTGGATCGACCGTGACACCGGGCTGATGCTGCACCGCGAGCTCGCGGACGCGCACGGCGAGCCAGCGATCGTCACCGGGTTCTCGGCTCTCACGCTCGGGCCGGCCGCGGTACGGGCGCCGGAGCGCGGCCGGGGCGTCTCGGTGGGGCGGATCCGGCAGTCCACCGGTACTCCGGCCGCCGTCACCTCGCCGTGGGGCCACCAGCTGATGGACACCGAGCTCCGGAGGCTGCGCGCCGGCGGCTGGACGGTGCCGAGCACCCTGCCGGGGCGGTTGTCCCTGTTCGAGGCTCGGCGGTCCGACCCCGACGCGGTGATCCACCTGAGCTACTCCGACGGGCTGTCGGCGGTGTCGGTCTTCGTGCAGCGGGGAGACCTGGACGAACACCGGTTCACCGGGTGGCGGAAGCGGAGCCTGCACGGCAATACGGTCTTCGAGCGGGATTCCCTGCAGCGGTGGGCCGTTTGGGCCAGCCGCGGCTATGTGTATACGGTGCTCGCGGAAGCTCCTCAGAGCACCACCGAATCCGTGGTGGCCGCGCTGCCTCACGGCGGCACCGGCTTCTGGGTCCGGCCCGCACGCGGGCTGACTCGGCTGGGATCATGGCTCAATCCCTTTAGCTGATATTTGACCGAGCGGCCCGTTTACGCTCCCCACACGCTGCGGTGGGCAGGATGAGGCCGGACGAAGAATCGTGCTCGCGAGGAGACGGGGAATGACGGAAGACAGCCGCGGATCTGTGAATTCGCCATCGCCGCAGGAGGATCCTGTCCGCGATCGGTACGCGGACGAGGCTCCCGGCAACGTCTCTGCTGAGTCGGCCGGCGCCCCGGCGGACGATCAGGGTTTCGCACCGCCGGACGCGCCGACGGAACGGCCACCGCTCGTGGACCGGCTGCTGGTCTCCTCCGCACCGCCGCCCGAGGCGCCCGAGGCGCCCACGGGTCCTTGGCAGGGACCGGGCAACGGCGCGCCGCCAGGACCTGGCGCGGGACCGGGCCCCGGGCCCGGCCAGTGGCAGGGCGGGCCTCCGCGCCCCGCCTTCGCCCCCCATCACGACGAGGGACGGTCCGCTGCCTACAACTGGCCGCCGCAACAGTCCGGGCAGCCGGGTCAGCAGCAGTTCGCGCATCAGCAGCCGGGCTGGCCCGGCCCGCAGCCGCCGCCGTCCGCGCCGCCGCTCAACGCTCCCCAGGCGCTCCCGGGGCCAGGGGGCCGCCCACCGGGGGGGCCGCCCGGGTTCGGCGGCTCACCGCCCAACTGGGCGCCCGTACCCGCACCTCCCGCTCCGTCCCGGGGTGGTCCGGGGCTCGGCATCTTCATCCTGATGGCGCTTATCGTGGCGCTGGTCGCCGGGGCCGTCGGCGCCGGGGTCACCGCGGTCGCCACGGGGAACAGCCAGGCGTCGGGCAGCAAGGGCACCGATCTCGGTGGCGCCTCCAGCAGCGGCGGCGCGGTCGTCAAGAACCGGCCGCCGGACTCGGTGGCGGGCGTGGCGCAACGAGTCCTGCCCAGCGTGGTGACGATCAAGGTGTCGCTAGGCAACGGCGCCGGCGGCACGGGCACCGGTTTCGTCGTCAAGGACGGCTACATCGTGACCAACAACCACGTGGTCGCGGACGCCGCGAACGGCGCTCAGATGCAGGTGGTGTTCAACGACAAGAAGACCACCACGGCCTCCATCGTCGGCCGCGACCCATCGTCGGACGTCGCGGTCATCAAGCCGGCCACGACCAACGGTCTGCAGCCGCTGACCCTCGGGAACTCCGATGACATCGCGGTCGGCGACCCGGTCATCGCCATCGGCTCACCGCTCGGCCTGCAGGGCTCGGTGACGACCGGCATCGTCAGCGCGCTGAACCGGCCAGTGGGGACCAGCGGTGCGGCCGGTGGCGACGCCGCCGTGCTCAACGCCATCCAGACCGACGCCGCGATCAACCCAGGCAACTCCGGTGGCCCGCTGGTCGACGGCCAGGGTCGGGTGATCGGTGTGAACACCGCGATCGCCACGCTCGGCGCCGGTGCCGGCGGAGGCACCGGCGGCCAGCAGAGCGGCAGCATCGGGGTCGGCTTCGCCATCCCGGTGAACCAGGTCAAGCGGGTCGCCGAACAGATCATCAACAGCGGTGGCAAGACTCCGCAGCACGCGATCATCGGCATCATCATGGACCCGACCTACCAGGGTCCGGGCGTGCGCGTAGCGCCCTCGGCCGTGCAGGGCAAGCAGCCGGTGACCGCGGGTGGCCCCGCGGACAAGGCCGGGATGAAGGCCGGCGACGTCATCACCGGTTTCGACGGCAAGCCGGTCGGTGACGCCACCGATCTGCTCGCCCTGATCCGGAGCCGCGTACCCGGCGAGAAAGTGAAGATCACTTTCACTCGGGGCGGCAAGGAGACGTCGGCCGACCTCACGCTCGGCGCCACCAACTGAGGCACCGTGTGGCCGGACGGGCGATCTCCGGCAGATCGTCCGTCCGGCCACCATGAGTTCATGCGGGAGCCCCGTCCGCGTTCATCGGACTCAGAGATACCCTGATGGGGCGGGATCGTGACGATCCGGCCCATCGCAACGCTGTCGGATCATCAACTTCCGCGGCAATAGGCTGTGAACAGGGCCGGGTGACCCGGTGCAGTTGGCAGGTCCCGCAAGCGCCAAGGTGGAGGCCAGATGTTCGACGTCGGACTCGGTGAGGCAGCGCTTCTCGCCGTGCTCGCCCTGGTCATCTTCGGGGACAAGCTGCCCAAGGTCGCCGCCCAGGCGGGCCGTACGCTCCGGCAGCTGCGGAGCATGGCCAACAACGCCACCGCGGACCTCAAGGAGGGCCTCGGGCCCGAGTTCGCCGACTTCGACCCGGCCGATCTCAACCCGCGCCGGTTCGTACAGAAGCATCTGTTCGAAGACGACGACAAGGTCGGCACGGCCAACGGATTCGCCTCGAACGAGGCACCCGCCTACACCGAGCCCGCCCTGCCCTACGGCGAGCGCCCGCCGTTCGACAGAGAAGCGACCTGAGCCCGAGCGGCTCACGCGGACCTGCATCCTCACCGCTCGCCCCTCACCGGTGGCGGCCACGAACCGTACCCGGCGCCGACCATCATCGGGGTGGCACGGGCTCCCCCGCCAGGGCGGGAAGGGCGTCGGTCACCCCGGCGTCCGGGCGGGTGACGGCTGCGGCGACACCGAGCACCGCGAAGCCCGTCATCCCGGCGAGCCCGAAAGTCATCCGGCGGCGGGCCGCCAGGCCGATCAAGACCGCCAGCACCGTGACTCGCGCTGCAAGGGTGCCGAGCAGTACCTGCATGTCGTAGGTGCCGAACCTCTGGATGGCGAAGTGCTTGAGCCACTCGGGCGTGAGATCGATCCCTGCCCCACCGACGGCCGGCAATAGAGACGCCCGCGGCCGTACGAAACCGGCCGCGAGTTCGGCGGTGCCGAGGGCGCGACGGCTCCGGCCAGTAGTCCGGCTACCGCGCTCATGGCACGCCCCGGTATGGCTCGCTCGGCTCTCATGCCCCTGATTCGGAGCCGTCACCGATACGGATTGCCGCAGATCAGAAAACTTTCGTGCCGAGTGAGAAAGCCTGCTAAGTAAGCCGCGCGAGAAAGCCTGCTAAAAAAGCCGCGCGAGAAAGCCTGCTGAGCAAGCAGGTGAGAAAGCCCGGTGAGAGAGCCTGGGTGAGAAAGCAGGTGAGAAAGGAGCGAGCGGGGTCAGAGCGTGGCGAGCCATTCGAGCAGCAGGCGGGTGCCGAAGCCGGTGGCTCCCTTGGAGATGTCGCCCTCGTCGGAGGTGGACCGCGCGGGGCCCGCCACGTCGAGGTGGGCCCAGGGCCGGTCCCCGGCGAATTCGCGAAGGAACAGCGCCGCCGTGATGGAACCGGCTCCGAAACCGTGCTGCCCGATATTGGACACGTCCGCGACCTGGGACTCGATGGCGGCCCGGTAGTCCTCGACCAGCGGCATTCTCCACAGCGGTTCGCCGCTTTCACCGCCCGCCCGGGTGAGGGCCTCGGCCAGTGGATCGTCGGTGGCGAACAGGGCACCGTGCCGCAGGCCCAGGGCGACCTTGGCGGCGCCGGTCAGGGTGGCGATGTCGACGATCGCATCGGGCGCCAGGACCGTGTCGGCGTAGGCGAGCGCGTCGGCCAGCACCAGCCGCCCCTCGGCATCGGTGTTGAGGACCTCGGAGGTCTTGCCTCCGTAGTGCCGAATCACGTCGCTGGGCCGCATGGCCGACCCGGACGGCATGTTCTCCGCGACGGCGATCAGCCCGGTGACGCGTACCCCGATCCCGGCGGAATGCAGCGCGCCCATGACCGCCATGACCACGCCACCGCCGGCCATGTCGGTCTTCATGGCCTTCATGGCCTCGTTGGGCTTGAGGGAGAGCCCACCGGAGTCGAAGGTGATGCCCTTGCCGACCAGCACCACGTGGGCGGTGGCCTGACCGGGATCGTAGGACAGCTCGATCAGCCGGGGCGGGCTGGCGGAACCGGCGCCGACCGCGAGGAGACCGCCGAAGCCCTCGGCGCGGAGTTCCTCCTCGTCCCGGATCCGCACGCCGAGACCCGAGTCGGCGGCGAGTCGCCGTGCCTGCTCGGCCAGCCAGGCCGGGTTCTTGGTGCCCGAGGGCATGTTGGTCAGGTCGCGCGCCAGGGCGACGGCCCCGGCCACCACGGCGCCCCGCGCCAGCGCGGCCTCGGTCCGGGCCAGTCCCGCCTCGGTCATCCCGTCCTCGGTCAGCACGCCCAGCGTGCCGAGCGGACGCTTCCTGCCGTTCGCGGGCCCGGCCGTGCCCTCCGCTGCGGATGGCCCCGCGCTGCCGCGCACGGAAAGGTTGCCGCGCAGGGAGAAGTCGTAGGAGCCCAGCAGCACCCCCTGCGCGAAAGCGCCGATATCGCCGGAGGGCACACCGGCGACCATGGCCGTCCGGCCCCTGCCGCGGCGGGCCAGCGCCGCCCCGGCACGGCGGAGGGCCTCCGGGGAGGCGTCACCCACCCCGTACAGCAGTAGTTCGCGGACCTGCTCGCCGAGCCGGATCGGGGTCGCGATGATCTCGCCCGGCTCGCCCTTGGCGTCATGCAGGGTCAGCAGTTCCGTCAGGGTGAAGGGAAGGAAGCTCGCGATCTCGGCGGCGGGCGCCTCCGCGCCGGACCGGACTGGAACGGCCAGCACCTCCGCGCCGCTGGTGAGCGCCGCCTGTGACAGCGAACCACCGACCGCGTGGAGCCGGGTCTCGACCGACATCTGCTCTCCCCCTGATAGCTCCGGCCGTGCGGTCCGGAAATACGGCGATGGTCCCGGCGTGGGTTCGCCGGGACCGTCACCGATGGTTATCGACTACGTATAGGGAGCCGTCAGCCCGGGACGACGTTCTTGAGGGCGTCGCCGAGCTCGCCGGCTTCGTCAGGCGTCAGTTCGACGACCAGCCGCCCGCCACCTTCCAGCGGGACCCGCATGACGATGCCGCGCCCCTCCTTGGTCACTTCGAGCGGACCATCGCCTGTCCGCGGCTTCATCGCCGCCATGCGTGCATCCCCTTCCTGCCTAGGGCCGCGTTGGGACCTTCGGGCTTCTTTGGCCGCGTGGCCGCCTGCCGCATCCGCGTCATTGGTAGTGGTCCATTATCTCGCCTTCTGGGCGCGAAGTGGTAACGATCAGCTTCCAGGGCCAGGAAACGCATACCCGGACGTTCGTCTCAGCCGTTCCAGCCGTCGCCGGGGCCCGGAGCCCAGCCCCCTCATGCGAAGTAAGGTTTCACTGACCAACGACGGTCTGACAGAAGGAGAACCGGTGTCGGACACCGTGCTGTACGACCTGACCGACGGCATCGCGACGATCACTCTCAACCGGCCGGAGGCGATGAATTCACTGACCGCCGACACGAAGGTCGCGCTCCGCGAGGCGGTGGTCCGGGCCGGTGCCGACCCGGCCGTGCGGGCGGTGGTCCTGACGGGGGCGGGGCGTGCGTTCTGTGCCGGGCAGGATCTGCGGGAGCACGGCGACAACCTCTCCGCCGGGCGCGGGCTGGACGGCACGGTCCGCGATCACTACAACCCGATCGTCCGGACGATCGCCACGATGCCCAAGCCGGTCGTGGCGGCGGTCAACGGCGTGGCGGCCGGAGCCGGCGCCTCCCTCGCCTTCGCCTGCGACCTCATCATCGCCGGCGAGAAGGCGTCCTTCCTGATGGCGTTCACCAAGGTGGGCCTGGGCCCCGACTCCGGTGCCTCCTGGACCCTGCCCCGCCTGGTCGGACGGGCCAAGGCGGCCGAGATGCTCCTGCTCGCCGAGCCGGTCCGTGCCGAGCAGGCGCTGGAGATCGGCCTGGTCAACCAGGTGGTGCCCGGCGATCAGCTGGAGTCGGTGGCCCGCGCGCTGGCCGGCCGCCTGGCGACCGGGCCCACGATCGCGTACGGCGCGGTGAAGGCCGCCCTCGACCACGCAGCCACCCATGATCTGGTGAGCGCGCTGGAGCGGGAGGCCGAACTCCAGGACGCCTGCGCGAAGACCTCCGACCACCGAACCGCAACCGCCGCCTTCCTCAAGAAGGAGCAGCCCGGCTTCGAGGGCCGCTGAAGCACGATCTTGCCCAGCACACCGGGTAGACGGGATCATAGGCCAGGATCTGCAGCTTGTGCCGGGTGTGGAAATCGACCAGGTCACCCACCCCCCCTCCCCGTCTCCGGGCCGCGGCCTTGCCCTTGACCTTGACCTTGACCTTGGCCTCGACGTCGACCTCGGCCTCGACCTCGGCCTCGACGTCGACCTCGACGTCGACCTCGACCCGGTCCCGCCATCCACCGGGACATCGGGCCCGGGCCTCGGCCCCGAGACTCGATCTTGAGCCGAGCGCAGGGTACGACTTACCAGAAACTTCGGTGGACGATGACCTTCCGGTTGCAACCGGGGACCCGCGGCCATCCGAAGATCTGGTGATGGATACCGCGATCATGCTGTTCACCCGCGATCTCCGGGTGCGCGACAACCCCGCTCTGGCCGCCGCCTGCGCCGCGGCCGATCACATAGTGCCGCTGTTCGTGCTCGACGAGGCGATCCTGAGCGGCCCCTTCGGCGTGCCCAACCGGGTCCGCTTCCTGCTCGACAGCCTCGATGACCTGCGTGGGTCCCTGCGAGAGCGCGGCGGCGATCTGGTGCTCCGGCGGGGCGACCCGGTGGCCGAGACCCTTCGGCTAGCGGCGGAAACCGGCGCCGGGAAAGTGTTCCTCAGCGAGGACGTCTCCTCTTACGCCTCCCGGCGGACGGAGCGGCTCCGCCAGGAACGGCTGCGGGTCTCAGTTCACGCCGGAGTGACCGTGGTCTCCCCTGGGCTGCTCAGGCCCGTGGGAGGCGACCACTATCGCGTCTTCACCCCGTACTGGCGAGCCTGGAGCGCGAGCCGGCGCCGGCCGATCGCCGAGACGCCTGCGACCGTACGGCTGCCGGACAAGCTACCGGCCGGTTGTCTTCCGCCGCCCGGGGAGTTGCTCAGGGGGCCGCTGTCCCCCGAGCTGATGACGGGCGGCGAGCGGGCGGCGCGGGAGCGGATGACGACCTGGCTGAAGGAGTCGGCCGGGGGCTACGACGACGACCATGACGACCTCGCCGGGAACCGTACCTCGCGGCTCAGCCCCTATCTGCGGTTCGGCTGCCTGTCCCCGCTGGAGCTCTACGAGGCGGCGCGGGGTCACGAGGGTTTCCGCCGTAATCTCGCCTGGCGGGACTTCCACTACCAGGTGGCCGCAGCCTTCCCCGACCTCATGCGGCGCGACTACCGGCCCCGGGACGTCCGGTGGCACGACGACGACGATGCGCTTTCCGCCTGGCGGGAGGGCCGTACCGGCTATCCGATCGTGGACGCGGGCATGCGCCAGCTGCGCCGCGAGGGCTTCATGCACAATCGGGCCCGGATGATCGTCGCCTCCTTCCTGACCAGGAACCTGGAGATCGACTGGCGGCGCGGGCTCTGGCATTTCAACGACTGGCTGCTCGACGGCGACGTGGCGAACAACGCCGGCAACTGGCAGTGGGTGGCGGGGACCGGCAACGACACCCGGCCCAACCGGGTGATGAACCCGTTGCGGCAGGCCACCCGCTTCGACCCGGACGGCGGCTACGTCCGGCGGTTCGTCCCCGAACTGGCCCGGCTCGACGCTCCCTACATCCACCAGCCCTGGCGGCTTCCTCCGGCGCTGCGCCGCGAGCTGGACTATCCGGACCCCATTCTGGAACCCCGCTGAACGCCGGTGTGCCGCCCGAGATCCCGGCCCGATGCGGGCGGCACACCGGTCCGCGGGACGCCCGTTGGTCCCCCGATGACGACGCGATCACGGATCACGGATCACGGAGCTCGTCATGAAGACCTTGATCAAGACGGCGCTGTCCAACCTGTCCAACCTGTCCAACCTGCAGCTGACCCGCAGGGCTTGGCGGGTCGACCGCCGCGCCGGAGGCGTGCTGCTGCCCTATCTGGGCTGGACCGCGTTCCTGACGGCGCTCAACGCGGCGATCGTCCGCCGCAACCGGTGACTCAGGTGTACGCGCCCCGGCGGTGGCAGTCGGCGAGATGGTCGTCGACCAGGCCACAGGCCTCCATCAGCGCGTAGGCCGTGGTGGGCCCGACGAAACGGAAGCCGCGCTTCTTGAGATCCTTGGCGAGCGCCTTGGAGCCCGGGGTGGATGCGGGTACGTCGGCCGAGGTCTTGGGCGCGGGAGCGTCGGGGTCAGCATACGTCCAGACCGTGGCTGCCAGCCCGTCCGGCAGAGCCAACGCCGCCCCGGCGTTCGCGACGGCTGCTTCGATCTTGGCCCGGTTGCGAACGATGGACACATCGCCGAGGAGCCGTTCGATGTCCTCGGCGCCGTAGGCCGCGACCTTCTCCAGGTCGAAGCCGGAGAAGGCCCGCCGGAAGCCCTCCCGCTTGCGCAGGATCGTCAGCCACGACAGGCCTGACTGGAAGGCCTCCAAACAGAGCCTTTCGTAGATTCCCTGGTCGTCACGGACCGGACGGCCCCACTCGGCGTCGTGGTAGGTGACGTAGTCAGGGGTGGACAGGCCCCAGGGGCATCGCGCCAGCCCGTCCTCGCCCACGACGGTGCTCATGGATTCTTCTCCGTTCGATCACGACAAGACCCACCACGACAAGACCCACCACGACAAGGCCCACCACGGCAAGACCCACCACCCCAAGAGCCACCACGGCAAGACCCACCACGGCAGTACCCATCACGGCAGTACCCATCACGGCAGGACCCACCGCGCCGGGATCCACCGCTCACCAGGACTCGTTCCGTCTCACGCCGCTCCGGCCCCTCATCCGGCGACCAGCCGGGCGAGACGATGCAGGCCGATCTTCATGAACCGGCGGAACAGCGGACCGGCGACGACCCACCCCGCCTTGCCGAGCGGCCCCAGCGGCAGATCCAGCCGCTCGGCCCAGATGATGCTGGAACCACCGCCCGGGATCGGGCCCATCTCGAACCAGGCGTCGCCCTGGACCAGCCGCCCGGTGTGCCGGACCGCCACCCGCCGCCCGGGGCGCCACTCGGTAATGACCATCGTGTCGAGGAACCCGAGCGGTCCCACCCCGGTCCAGCCCTCCAGGGACGCGCCGACCTCGTGGCCGCCCTGAGCCCGGGTGAACGGCATCCACTCGGCGTGCCGTTCCCAGTCGGTGAGCACCTCGAAGACCTGCTCGGCGGAGGCGTCCACCGTCGCCTCCGCCATGACCTCGACCGTGCTCACCGGGACCGCTCCGCCGCTTCCATCGCGGCCCCGGCCGGTCCCGCGCGGGTCACCGCGGCCGCCCAGGTGACGTCGGTCACCGGTCCTCCGGGAACACCGTGCCGCCGCGTGCGTCCTGCCTCGCGCCGTACGGGTCCTGCCACAGCGAGGGCGGCCCGTAGTCCTGGCCCTGCGCCTGTTCGGGGTCGTGAACGTGCGGCTCACCGGCGTGGCCGAACCCGGCTGGCGCGGACCATGGAACGGAGTCCGAGCCGCTCTCCGCGGGCGCCGTGAACCAGGGTTCGCTGCTCTCCCTGCCGCCGGTGTCGGAGTCCTTCTGGAGCTCCGCCACGCGCTGCTGCAGGAGGGCGACCAGCGCGTCCCGCTCGGTCAGCGCGTACGCCATCCGGCGCAGCGCCTCGTCGGTCACGCCCACGTGGTAGCCCCACAGGCCCCTGGGCAGCCGCAACAGCGCCACATCGGTGCCCACGAGCGGCCGGGCGGTGGGCAGCCGCAGGACAGGGTGGTCCGGACGGGCCTCTGCCAGCTCGCCGCCCTTGCCGAGAGCGAGCACGACGACCGCGCCCAGGACGGCCACGATCGCCGCGGCGATGACCACGATCATGATCACGCTCCTTCGTCGGTTGTGCGGGTACTCCTCTGATCGTGCCATGATCTGGGACGTGACGTTGCGTGAGAAGGCTGTGCTGACGCTCGACGAGCCGGTCCCGGACGGTGTCACGGACGCGGGGCTCTCACCCCTCGTGGCCGGTGTGGGCGAGCTGCTGACGGCCGGCGATCCGGTCCTGGTGAGCCTCGACGTGCCGCCCGGCGAGGACGAGGCGGCGCTGCTGGCCGCGGTCGCGGTCTATGCCTGGCTGGGGGTCGAGGTGTTCCGCGTACCCGCCCGCCACCTGACGGCGGTTCGCCAGGCACTCGACATGGTCGCCTCGATCAAGGGCACCCGGCCGCCGGCCCTGTCCCGCCGCGGCCTCGCCTGAGCTGCGGGCCGTGGCCCCGGCCGTGGCCCGGTCCCGCCAGGGGATCACCTCGCGTGCGTGATCATGCAATTCCAGTTGATCGCATGATCACGACGGAGCCTTCGGGAGCCGTGAGGGTCGGCCGCGGAGGTGCGCCCTGCAGATCAGGGCTGGGCTTCGGCGCGTTCCTCCGGGATCGGACTCAGATGCGCCCCCGTCCGCTCCAGCAGATCGAAGGCCTCCGACACGGAGAAGGTCCAGTCGACGGCTTCCAGCGCCTTGGGCCGGGCGAAGCCCTCGGTGTGCAGGTGATCCATAAGGCTCCGCAGCGGATCGTACAGACCATACGGGTCCAGGATCACCAGCGGCTTGTCGTGCATGCCCAGCACCCGGGACGTCCAGATCTCGAACAGCTCCTCCAGGGTGCCGAGCCCGCCGGGCAGCACCAGGAAGGCGTCCGAGCGGCGGTCCATCTCGGCTTTGCGGGTGCGCATGTCGGCCGTGACGATCAGCTCGTCGTTTCCGTGGTCGGGCAGCTCCCCGTCGTCCATCGACTCGGGGATGACACCGACCGTGCGGGCACCGCCGGAGCGGGCCGCCGCGGCCACCGCGCCCATCGACGACACGGTGGCCCCGCCGGTCACCAGTGAGTGGCCCCGGCGGGCCAGCTCGGCTCCGACCTCGGCGGCGAGGTCCACGTACTTGGGATCGATCCGGCTGCTGGAGGCACAGAACACGCAGATGGACAGGCTCATGTGCCGGCGATCTCGGCAGTGGACTGCTGCGAGGCCTCTTCGAGCTTCCGCTGGTGGCTCTCGTGGGCGTCCTGGACGATTCGTACGACTTCGTCGGGATCATCGGTGAGCTGCAGCAGGTCAGGGTCCGAAGGAGAGATCTTCCCGCTGGGCAGCATGGTGGACTTGATCCAGTCCACCAGCCCGCCCCAGTACTCGGTACCGACCAGCACGATCGGGAACTGCGTGATCTTCTTGGTCTGGACGAGCGTGATCGCCTCGAACAGCTCGTCCAACGTGCCGAAGCCTCCCGGCAGCACCACGAAGGCCTGCGAGTACTTCACGAACATCGTCTTGCGGACGAAGAAGTAGCGGAACTCCAGGCCGATGTCGATGTGGTCGTTCATCGACTGCTCGAAGGGCAGCTCGATGCCGAGTCCGACCGAGACACCGCCGTTCTCGTCGGCGCCCTTGTTACCGGCCTCCATGATCCCTGGGCCGCCGCCGGTGATGACGGCGTAGCCCGCGTCCGACAGCTTGGCGCCGATCTCGACGGCCAGCTCGTACTCGGTGGAGCCCGGCTTGGTACGGGCGGAGCCGAAGAGGCTGACCGCCGGGCCCAGTTCGGCCAGCAGCCCGAAACCCTCGACGAACTCGGCCTGGATCCGCAGCACCCGCCACGGGTCCTCGTGCACCCATTCCGACGGACCGCGCGTGTCCAGCAGCCGCTGATCGGTCGTGGTCTGGGGTATGGCCTTGCCACGCAGCATCGCGGGACCCTGACGATGCATACGTGTACTGTCCTTCGGTTCCATGCCCTCACGGTAACGAAGCCCGCTGACCCGTGCTCTGCCTTTTCGGGGAGCTCTCATCCGGTGAGCCAGGCGCGCATCCGCTCCTCACAGGCGAAGATGCGCGGTATCTCGACGTACTCGCCCTTGGTGTGCGCCAGTGCGGGATCGCCCGGACCGCAGTTGACGGCGGGCATCCCGAGTGCGGAGAAGCGGGCCACATCGGTCCAGCCGAGCTTGGGCCGCACGCTGCCCTGAGCGACCCCCTCGGCGACCTCGGACCGGCCGGTGATCGCCGTGACGAAAGCGGCCGCCGCGGGGTGGCCGAGCCCGGGACGGGCGCCGGCGGCGGCATCGGTGACGGTGACCTCGAAGCCCGCGAAAAGCTCCCGCAGCAAGGCCTCGGCCTCGGCGACGGACTTGTCCGGGGCGAAGCGGTAGTTGATGGTGACCACGCACTCGTCGGGGATCACGTTGCCCGCCACGCCACCCCGGATGAACACCGCGTTGAGGCCCTCGTGGAAGGTCAGCCCGTCCACCACCGGGCGGGCCGGCTCGTAGGCGCGCAGCACCTCCAGGATCTCGCCGGCACCGTGGATGGCGTTGGAGCCCATCCAGGCCCGCGCGGTGTGCGCTCGCTCCCCCCGCACCGTGACCTCGATGCGCATGGTGCCCTGGCAGCCGCCTTCGATCTCCGCCAGCGTCGACTCCAGGAGCACCGCGAAGTCGCCCTCGAGCAGGCCCGGCCGGGTCTCGGCCAGCCGCTTGAGCCCGCTGCGATCGGCCGTGACCTCCTCGCATTCGTACACCACGTAGGTGACGTCCCGATTGGGTGTGGGGACTGTGGCGGCCAGCCGGAGCAGCACCGCGAGACCGCTCTTCATGTCGGAGGTCCCGCAGCCGTACATCCGGTCGCCCTCGATCCGGGAGGGCAGGTTCTCGCTGACCGGCACGGTGTCGGAGTGCCCGGCGAGGATCACCCGCTCCGGCAGGCCCAGCGTCGTACGGGCCACCAGCGAGTCGCCGTCCCGGTCCACGGTCAGATGCGGCAGGGCGCGCAGCGCCTCATCGACCGCGTCGACGAGCGTCTTCTCGTCGCCGCTCACCGACTCGATGTCCACCAGGGCCGCCGTCAACGCTCCGACATCGGAGAACAGGTCAAGTCGCATGCCACCAGAGGTTACGCCCGAACACCAAACAGCCGCCCGTCCCGACCTGCCGGTGGCGCCGGAAACATCACCCGCCCGCCGTGATCTGGCACCTTCACGGCGGGCGAAGATGGTTGCTCAGGCGTTGACGCCGTGTTCGCGGAGGATGTCGTTGAGGGCGAGCTTGTCGTGCTGCTGGCCCTCTTCGAGTCGCTTGAGCACGAGCAGGCAGGGCAGGCCGAACTCGCCGCCGGTGAACTTCTTGGTGCGGGTGCCGCCGACGCACACCGACCAGGCCGGCGCCTCGCCGCGGGCCAGCTCGTCACCGGTCTCGACGTCGAAGACCCGGGTGGTCTTGGTCAGGATGGATCCGGCGCCGAGCTTGGCACCCGTACGGACGCGGGCGCCGTCGACGACCATCGAACGGGAGCCGACGAAGGCGTCGTCCTCAACCACGACCGGCACCGCGTTCGGGGGCTCGAGCACGCCGCCGATGCCCACGCCGCCGGACAGATGGACGTTCTTGCCGATCTGGGCGCAGGAGCCCACGGTCGCCCAGGTGTCGACCATGGTGCCGGTGTCGACGTACGCGCCGATGTTGGTGAACGACGGCATGAGCACGACGCCGGGGGCGAGGTAGGAGCCCCAGCGTGCGATCGCGCCGGGGACCACCCGTACGCCGTCCAGCCGGGTCTTGAGCGGGATCCGGTCATGGTGGTGGAAGTCACCGACCTGGGACCGGACCATCCCGAGCACCTTGAAGCTCATCAAGATCGCCCGCTTGGCCCGCTCGTCGACGACGACCTCGTTACTGGCCTTGTCGACGAAGGCGACCCGCGCCTCACCGGTGTCGATCTGATCGACGGCCGCCACGATGGCCGCGCGGGCGTCGGCGTCCTCGGTACTGAGCTCGGCCCGGCGCTCCCACAGCTCGTCGATGGCCGCGCTGATCGGGCTGAAGAACGTTTCGGTCATGGCCTGGAGCTTATCGGTGGTCATCTGCCGGTACGGTCGTGGCGTGGTCAGATCGGATGGCGTGGCGAAGTGGAAGACCAGGCGGGTGCGCTGGACCGGCGCGGCGCTGGTGGTCGTGCTCGCCCTGGGCATAGGCGTCTACGCACTGCTCTCCCACCTCCGCCCGTACTTGCACGGCGACAACTGCGAGGTACGGACGCCGGACGGGTTCGTGCGGCTCGACCTGGAGCAGGCGGCGAACGCGGCGACCATCGCCGCGGTGTCCCAACGGAAACATCTGCCGGAGCAGGCGCTGGTGATCGCCTATGCCACCGCGTTCCAGGAGTCGAAGATCCGCAATCTGACGGGCGGCGACCGGGACTCCATCGGCCTGTTCCAGCAACGCCCCTCGCAGGGCTGGGGCAAGCCGGAGAAGATCAGTGACCCGGCGTACGCGAGCACCCGGTTCTTCGACGCCCTGGTCAAGATCAAGCGGTACCAGACGCTGCCCGTGCACGTGGCAGCCCAGAAGGTGCAGCGCAGCGCCGACGGCAGTCTCTACGCACAGCACGAGGGCAGCGCGAAGGTCATGGCCGCCGGCTATACCGGCCGGGTGACCACCGCGGTCCGCTGCTGGTACTCCCCGGACCGCCGGACCAAGCCACGGCTGACCGCGGCGGCGCGACTGCTGCAGACCGGGTACGGCCCGCCGCTGCATCTGGACAGGGGCGCCGTGACCGTGAACGATCCGGCACTGGGCTGGTCTGTGGCCTGCTGGGCCGTCTCGCACGCGCAGGGTTACGGGCTGACCGAAGTGCGCTACGGCGGCAAGCGCTGGCGGGCCGATGACGGATTCGCCGGCTGGACCAACGACGACAAGGCCCCGGCCGACCGGGTCGTCATCCGCTGACCGTTCCGCCCCGAACCGGCCCCCATGGGTGTCACCCTGGACACCACCGCCTTCCGCGCGTACGGCGAACACATTCGGAGACCCTGTCACCCTGCTAAGGCCCTTGGGCTTGTGCACGACGGTTCCAGCGGGGGCGAGGACGGCGGATGGTGTACCGCCACCGCCCCGATCCGTCGCGGGAAATGGTGAACCATTCCGGATGGGCGTATTTCAGGCGGTTGTGGAAGGCGCATGCCGGGGCGAGTTGGTCGATGTCGGTGGTGCCGTTCTCCGTCCAGTTGAACACGTGGTCCAGCTGGCACATCCGCGCGGGGATGTCGCACTCGTCGGCACCGCAGGTCTCGTAGAGGGCTTCGAGTGCCCGTCGCCGAGCGGGAGTGACGAACCGGGCCGTCCGGCCCAGGTAGAGGGGGTGTCCGTCCGATCCGAGGATCAGCGCGGAGATCCCGGCATTCAGCGCGATGATGCGAGCCTGCTGCGAGGTGATGGGAGTGCCATCGGCCAGCCGGGCGCGGATCCGCCACCCACCGACCGGGTTCTCCAGCGGCCACATGGGTACCCGCACCCTCCCCTCCAGCACCCCGTCACCGGTACCGACGCCGGACACACCTTCGGCCGCGGGATCGACACGGGCCCCACGATCGGCGGCTGGCTCGACGGAGTCGCCGGTACCGGGGGGCGGCCAGACCCGCACTTGGTCCTTCCTCACCGCGTCGGCCCTCACCTCGTCGGCCGCATCAGCGCACCAATCAACATCAGCATCGAGATGCGCATCGGCGTCAATGTCGGGGTCGGCGTCGGGGTCGGCGTCGGCGTCGGCGTCGGCGTCGGCGTCGGCGTCGGGGTCGGGGTCGGCGTCGGGGTCGGGGTCGGCGTCGGGGTCGGCGTCGGCGTCGGCGTCGGCGTCGGCGTCGGCGTCAATGTCGGGGTCGGGGTCGGCGTCAATGTCGGCGTCGGGGTCCGCGTCGGGGTCGGCGTCGGCGTCAGCGTCAGCGTCAGCGTCAGCGTCAGCGTCAGCGTCAGCGTCAGCTGCATCTTCACTGCCGCCGTCAGCGGTGAGTGTGATGACCAGGGTCGCGTTCCAACCGGTACCGCCGCCGGTCAGCAGCATGCGCAACGCGTCGGCGTTGCGCTCGGCCTGGTCGCGGGTGTCCTCCGGACCGGCCGGCTTGGCCAACGGCGCCAGCCGGTCGGCCAGCAACGCCGCCAACT
>JAOPYK010000226.1 GCA_025964695.1 Streptosporangiaceae bacterium
ACAGCGCGCAGATCATGGCGAAGGTGTCCCGGGACGGTCAGGGCTGGTCCATGACCGCGATCGGTGCCCCCGCGACCGGGCGCACCTTTCAGCACCTGCTGCCCGCGGTAGCGGCGTTCCTGTAGCCCGGCCCTCACCATGCGGCACTTCGCCGGCTGGCGCTGGCACGGCACCAGCGCTGTTCCATCGTGAACAGGCGTTCAGCCTGGACGATGATCCCGCCGTGCCCGCCGTCGCACTCGGCGCCACGCTCTGGACACCGGCGACCCGGGCGACGCTGGCAGAGGTCGCCGGGCGGGTGGCCGCAGACCGCCCCGGGCTCGCCGCGAAGGTCGTGCGCCCGACTGGGCGGCCGTACGGCGGATCGCCGAGACGTACGGCATCGGCGATCTCAACCTGATCAAGCCCGGGGTGGGGGAGACGACCCGGGTGCTGTTGCGCCGCGTGCCCTGGCAGATCCTGGCCAGGGCCGACGCCGGTGATGAGCTCTCCCACATCAGGTTGCTGGCCGCCGAACGTGGGGTGCCCGTCGTTGAGGGCGACTTCGTGACCAAGCTGCGGATCGCCTCGGGGCTGTTCTACCGGCCGCGAACGAACGGCTCTTCATCTCCCAGCCGGCTGTGAGTAAACCCGGCTGGTGCACCTCAACGAAGGGTGATGATGAGCCGCTCGGCAGCACCGACCGGAAATGCATCGGGGAGGCGGATCCCACGGGTGCGGGATCCGCCTCCCCGATGGCTGCTTCAGGTTCAGGCGGTGACGCGGGCGCGCGTTGTGATCACAGCCAGCCGGGCACCACCAAGACGATCCAGGTGGCGATCGGAGCAAACAGCACCATACTGAAGCCCCACCGTATGAGGCCCTTGTAGACGGCGTCCCGTTCGTCCTCCGGCGTATTGGCGACGACGAGCGCGCCGCTGGTCGAGAACGGGCTGGAGTCGACGACCGAGGAGGAGATGGCCAGGGCCGTGATGAGACCGACCGCTCCGACGGCATTGCCACCGGTGAGGAAGGGCACGGCGAGGGGGATGAGCGCGCCGAGGATGCCGGTGGTGGAGGCGAAGGCGGACACCGCGCCCCCGATGAAGCAGATAATGAGCGCGGCCAGCAGCGGGGTGCCGATGGTGGCGACCTCGTTGCCCAGCCACTTGACGGTACCGATGCTCTGCATGACGCTGACGTACGTAACGATGCCGCACACCAGCAGGACAGTGGGCCAGGCGATCTGGTTGACGCAGTTCTTGGCGGATGCGGGCGAGATGAGCGTGAGGACCACGCCCACGGTGATGGCGACCAGGCCGACGTTGAGGTCGAAGAACAGCGCACCGACGATGAGGGCGACCAGGCCGGTCAGGGTCAGGATCCGGTCGCGGTCCAGGGTGACCGACTCGGCCACGCCGCTTGACGCGATCGTCGCGGTCGCGGTACCCCCGCCGGACGATCCGGAGCCCGGCGTGGCGGCGAGGGTTTCGCCGCCCGGGCGGCCGGTGTCGGTACCGGCATCGACGGGTTCGCCGCCGGTGTCATCGGCGCGGCGGCCGACCAGCTCGCGGCCGCCCCAGAGGAAGAAGACGACCAGGCTGATGGCGAGGTTGAACAGGAATGAGGCCAAGAACAGCATGGTCGGGTTGCCCGGCAGGCCGGCCTTCTGGACCACGCCGTTGGTGATGCCACCGAAGACGCCCAGCGGGGAGAAGCCGCCCGCGCTGGCTCCATTGATGATCATCAGACCCATCAGGAGCGGGTTGATCTTGTAGCGGACGGCGAAGCCCATCCCTATCGGGGAAATGATCGCCACTGATGCGGGCACTACGGCGCCTATCGCGGTGAGGCAGGCCGTGACCAGGAACATGATCCACGGGATCCAGGCGATGCGGCCGCCCACCGCCCGGATGGCGGCATGGACGAGCCAGTCGACGGTTCCGTTGTTCTTGGCGATGGCGAACAGGTAAGTGACGCCGACGAGGACGAAGAACAGGTCGCTGGGGAAGCCGGCGAAGATCGTGTCGGTCTTCGCTCCGACGTCCGCCCCCTTGAGCACCGAGATGCCCAGGACGAAGGCAGCGACGATGGCGAGGGCGCCCAGGTTCACCGGCCGCACCGTGGCTAGGAGGAAGATACCGGCGAGGACGAGGATTGAGATGACTTCTACGGACAAGGAAGCCTCCCGGATCGGGGGTGATAGGTCAGTGGATCGCGTGCGTGACGCCTGCCCCCGCAGTCCTCGCGCCGCTCAGGTCAGGGAAGTTGTTTCCGGTATGTGAAATAACAGATCCATTTTGGGAGTATGGGCTAGGTCACACCCAACGGTCAAGACCCGCTGTGTGATCGTGCGAACGTTGGCCTGACCTTCCCCGCGTCGGCCAGGCCATTGATACCGTCTCCGCTATACGGTATGAATTTTCCGTATTGCGGATAACTCTGACCCAGTCGACGTCGGGAGGTCTGTACTGCACCGCCGTCGGCGAGGCAGTCCTTGCCCAGCTGCCGCCCAGTGACGTCCGGGCGTTGCTCCGCCGTACCGGTGCCGGCCTCGAGCCGGCCGCACTGAGAACCGTAAGGAGAGCGTGGCGTGTCCGATGAAATTCTTGTGGAGGCTTTCTTTCAGGCGCGGCGGAAGGGCGTCGCCGGTCCCGAGCTGGCCGATCCTGAGCTGATCGCGGCCGAGCACGGCCTGCGGAAGGCC
>JAOPYK010000254.1 GCA_025964695.1 Streptosporangiaceae bacterium
AATGGCCGCTTCCGGCCGAGTCTCACATCGGCCGCTCCCGTCATCAAGCAGTGTTCCCGGCTGCTCCGGCCACTCCCGCAGAGGAATGTTCCAGGGCAGTCCCAGCAGTCCCAGCTCGTCCGGCGCACCGGTCATCTGCAGTGGCACGGCAGCCTCTCCGAGGTCGGGGATGAGATCCGGGATGAGGTCGGGGGATCAGCCTCCGGCGACCACGGACAGCTCGGCGGGGGGAGCGGGGGCGGTGGACCGGCGGACGACGAGCTCGGGCCGGTAGAGCAGCTCGGTGCGCGGCGCCTTGGCTCCGCCGATCTCGTCCACCAGGCTGCTCACCGCGGCCAGCCCCATGTCCCGCACCGGCTGGCGGATGGTGGTGAGGGGCGGATCGAGGTAGGCGGTCAGCAGGGAGTCGTCGAACCCGACCACCGAGACGTCCTCGGGGACCCGCAGCCCACGCTGTCTGACCCCACGGATCGCCCCGATCGCCATGATGTCGCTGCCGGCGCAGATGGCGGTGCAGCCCTGGTCGAGCAGCTGCTGAGCGGCCGCCTGGCCGCCCTCGATGGTGAACAGCGTGTTGACGATGAGGTCATCGACCTCGGCCGCCCCGACATGCTCAGCCATGCCTCGCCGGAAGCCCTCGGTCCGGCGGATCGAGGTCACGAACCGCTCCTGGCCGACCGCAAACCCGATCCGCCGGTGGCCCAGGCTGGTGAGATGCCCCACGGATATCTCCAGCGAGGCGACGTCGTCGTTGGAGATGAACGGTGCCTCGATGTCGGCCCGGTAGCCGTTGAGCAGCACGATCGGCAGCCCGCGGTCGGTGAGCCGGGTGTAGCGGGACCGGTCGGAACGGGAGTCGGCGTGCAGTCCGTTGACGAAGATGATCCCCGCGACCCCGCGCTCCAGCAGGAGCTCGGTGTAGTCGTCCTCGGTGATACCACCCGGCGTCTGGGTGCACAGCACGGCGGTGTATCCGGCCATCGCCAGCGCGTTCTCGATGACCTGGGCAAAGGCGGGGAAGATCGGGTTGGTCAGCTCGGGGATGATCAGCCCGATCAGCCCGGCCCGCTGCTGGCGCAGCCGGGGCGGCCGCTCATAACCCAGGACGTCCAACGCGGTGAGCACCGCCTGCCGGGTGCTGACGGCGACCCCCGGCTTACCATTGAGGACACGGCTGACGGTGGCCTCGCTCACCCCCGCGTGAGCTGCGAGGTCGGCGAGGCGTGTCGTCATGGGTCTGAACTTACCCTCCATCGACCTGGCCCTTCGGAGACATGGTCCACACGGCGGTGTCCGGGGGGATGATCAGGTGGTCGCCGTCCCGGTCGACAGGGCCGCTGACCAGCAGTGGTTCACCGGTGACGGCGATCCGGACGGCCCGCTCGCCCAGGTTGACCGCGCAGCCGAACGACCGGCCGCGGGCGAAGACCAGCGTCCCGGGAGGGCCGTCCAGCCAGCGCAGCGCACCGTCCCCGAGGGCCTCGTGATCGCGGCGGATGTGCAGCGCCGCCCGGTAGAGCTGCAGGGTCGACTCGGGCTCGGCGGACTGCGCGGCCACGCTCAGGGCCGCCCAGTGCGCGGGCGCGGGAAGCCAGCTCGAGCCGGGCCCGAAGCCGTACGGAGGCTCCTCGCCCGACCAGGGGATCGGCACCCGGCACCCGTCCCGGCCGGACTCGGGGTCGCGGGCCCGCTGCGGATCCTGGAGGAACTCCTCCGGCAGGTCCAGCACCTCCGGCAGCCCGAGCTCCTCGCCCTGGTAGATGTAGGTGGAGCCGGGCAGCGCCAGGGTCAGCAGCGCGGCGGCCCGGGCCCGCCGCAGGCCGGTCTCGCCGTCGCCGTAGCGGGTGACGTGCCGCTGCACGTCGTGGTTGGACAGCACCCAGGTGGTGGGTGCGCCCACCGATCCGGCGGTGGCCAGGGACTCCTCGATGACCTCGCGCAGCCTTCCCGCCTCCCACTCCGCGCTGAGGTACGGGAAGTTGAACGCCTGGTGCAGTTCGTCGGCCCGGACGTATTTCGCCAGCCGTTCGGGCGTCGGTGCCCAGGCCTCGGCGACCCCGATCCGCTCACCGTCGTAGGAGTCGAGGATGCGGCGCCAGTTGCGGTGGATCTCGTGGACGCCGTCCTGGTCGAAGTACGGCAGGACGTTGGTGCCGAGCATCTTGATCTGGTCGTGGTGTCCGACGTCCGGCAGCCCGGGCTGCTTGACCATGCCGTGTGCGACGTCGATCCGGAATCCGTCTACACCCAGGTCCAGCCAGAACCGCAGGACGTCGTCGAACTCCTCGCCTACCTCGGGGTGCTCCCAGTCCAGGTCGGGCTGCTCAGGCGCGAACAGGTGCAGATACCACTGGCCGTCGGGCACCCGGGTCCAGGCGGGACCGCCGAACACCGACTCCCAGTCGTTGGGCGGCAGCGCGCCGTCCGGCCCGGTGCCGTCGCGGAACAGGTAGCGGGCGCGCTCGGGGCTGCCGGGCCCCGCGTCGAGGGCGTCCCGGAACCACGGGTGCTGGTCGGAGGTGTGGTTGGGCACGACATCCACGATGATCTTGAGGCCGTGCGCATGGACGTCCTCTATCAGCGCCCGAGCGTCGGCCAGCGACCCGAACAACGGGTCCACGTCGCGGTAGTCGGCCACGTCGTAACCGAAGTCGGCCATCGGCGACGGATAGAAGGGAGTCAGCCAGAGGGCGTCCACCCCGAGCGCGGCCAGGTACGGCAGCCGGCTTCGGACGCCCGCCAGATCGCCTATCCCGTCGCCGTCGCTGTCGGCGAAGCTGCGGACGTAGATCTGGTAGATCACCGCGTCGCGCCACCACCGGGCCGGTTCCGCGTCCATGGTCACCTGCAGTACGGAGGTGTACGGCGCGATGTGGTCCTCGCCGGGAGCAGGGGCGAGGCCGGTGTGCTGAGTCAAAGGAGTCCCCCGAGGGATGGTGCCGGTGGGCCGGCACGTGAACGGCAAGGGTTATTTGACGCCCCCGGCCGTGAGGCCGGCGATGATGCGTCGCTGGAAGACGAGGACCACGATCACGAGCGGCACCGTGACGATGACCCCGGCGGCCATCTGGGTGCCGAACGGCTGATCGAAGCCGGACGAGCCGGTGAACTTGGAGATGGCCACGGTGGCGGTGGTCATCTCCTTCTTGTTCACCATGGTCAGCGCGATGAGGAATTCGTTCCACGCGGCGATGAAGGTGATGATCGCGGTGGTGAAGACACCCGGTGCGGCGAGCGGAATGATGATCTTTCTGAAGGCCTCGCCGCGGGTACAACCGTCGACCATCGCGGCCTGTTCCAGCTCGAAGGGCAGTTGCCGGAAGAAGACGGTCAGGTTCCAGATGGCCAGCGGCAGCGCGAACCCGAGACTGGGCACGATCATCGCCTGGTAGGTGTTGATCCACTTGATGTCGGTGAACACCTTGAGCAGCGGCACGACCTGCGAGATGCCGGGGAACATCGTGGTCGCGATGATGAGCGCGAGCGTGGCGTTCTTGAACCGGAAGTCCAGCCGGGCCAGCGCGTAGGCGGCGAAGATCCCGATGACCAGCACCAGCGCGGTGGTGGTGCCGGCCACGACCACGCTGTTGAGCAGGGACCGGCCGAAACCGTTGCCGGGCTGGAACACCGCCGAGTAGTTCTTCAACGACCAGCGGGCGGGCACCACGGAGTTGTCGAACTGGTCCGCGGGCCGCCGGAACGCCGACACGATCATCCAGTAGAACGGGGCCAGGCAGTACCCCACCACCAGGACCACGCCGGCGTACGGCAGCACCCGCCGGATCCGGCCGGTCCAGCCGACCGTGGGAGTGCGGGCCGGGAGAGTCGTCATGATTTCACCTTCGTCCGGCGCAGCAGAGGCTTCCTGGGCCCGGTGCTCCGGGCGGTCCGGGCCTGCCCGATGAGGTCGGCGCCGAGCAGCTTGACGAACACGTAGGCGATGACCGCGATGTAGACGAACAGCACGGTCGCGTACGCCGCCCCCAGCCCGTAGCGGAGGTTGGAGGCCTCGTACAGGGCGAGCATGGAGAGGGTCTCCACCGACTCCTTGTGCGCGCCGATGAGGATGTAGGGCAGGTCGAACATCCGGAGCGTGTCCAGCAATCGGAACAGCACGGCGACCATGAGTGCGGGCTTGACCAGCGGCAGGGTGATCCGCCAGAACTGCTGTACGGGGGAGGCACCGTCCACTCGGGCCGCTTCGTACACCTCACGCGGGATCATCTGCAGTCCGGCCAGCACGAGCAGCCCGACGAACGGGGCGGTCTTCCAGGTGTCGGCGATGATCACGGCGACCTTGGCGTGGAAGCCCTCGGTCGTCCAGAGCACCTTCTGCCCGATGAGTGAGTTGGCGATGCCGTCGGCCTGGAAGACCCAGCGCCACAGCAGCCCGGACACCGCCGTCGGGATGGCCCAGGGGACCAGGACGCTCGCCCGGATCAGCCCCTTCCCGCGGAAGGCACGCTGCATGATCAGGGCCATCGTGACGCCGAGCACCGTCTCGACGGTCACCTGGGTGACGGTGAAGAACGTCGTGTTCCAGAACGCGTTCCAGAAGGCGCTCGCGTTGTCGCCGCTGAAGATGGCGGTGTAGTTGCCGAGCCCGGAGAACTTGTCGCCGCTGATGACGAATCCGCTGGAGTCCAGGCCCTCCCGGTGTTGGTAGAGCGACTCCCGGAAGGCGGCCAGCACGGGATATCCCACGACGAGGGCGAGGACCAGGAAGACGGGGGAGAGGAGCAGGGCGCTGAGCCGGCCCGTGCCCTGGGCGTCGCGCCGTTTGTCCCGGCGCCCACCGGTGCCCGGCGCGGCGCCGGAGGGCTTGTTCGCGATGATGGTCGCCATACGGTCACTCCTCGACGACCGTGGCGGGGCGTCGTCCGGCGCCCCGCCACGGTGCGGTCCGGCTTCGGCTAGGGCTGGATCAGCGTTCCGAGCTTGGTCTGCAGAGCGGTCAGTGCCTGGTCCGAGGTCTGCTTGCCGGTGATGACCGAGTACGCGGCCTCCTGGATGGCGGTGCTCACGTCGTTGTACTTGACGACCACGGGCCGGGCCTTGGCGTTGAGGATGGCGGCCTTCAGCGTCGGCAGATAGGGGAACTGCTTCACCAATGCCGGGTCGTCGTACAGCGATGCCACGGCGGGGGCCTGCGAGGTGGCCAGCAGGTTGGCCCTCTCGGCCTCCTCACCGGTGATGTACTTGATGAAGTCCAGGGCCGTGGCCTTGTTCTTCGCGAACGAGGAGATCGCCAGGTTGTGCCCGCCGAGGGTGGAGGCGCCAGGGCCGTTGAGGCCGGGCAGTGGGGCGACCGCGAACTTGCCCGCGACCTTGGACGAGCCGTCGGTCTTCTCGGCCAGCGCGTACTGATACGGCCACTGACGGTGGAAGATCAGCTTGCCGGCCTGGAAGGCGCGGCGTCCTTCCTCTTCCTTGTAGGTGAGGGACTCCTTGGGGAGGTAGCCCTTTTTGAAGCCCTCGGCGAGGAAGTCCAGACCCTGCTTGGCCTGCGGGGTGTTGACGCTCGGCCTGCCGCCGGCGTCCAGCACGGAGCCGCCCGCGCCGCCGATGACCTCGGAGGCGTTCACGGTCAGGCCCTCGTACTTGTCGAACTGCCCGGCGTAGCAGCTCGCGCCCTTGGCCTCGGGCAGCGCCTTGACCTTGTCGCAGGCGGCGAACATCTCGGCCCAGGTCTTGGGGGCCTGCTTGACACCGGCCTTGTCGAGCAGGTCCTTGCGGTAGTACAGCAGCCCTCCGTCGGAGACCGACGGCACGGCGTACAGCTTGTCGCGATACTGGCTGGTCGAGACGGTCGGCGCCAGGAACTTCGACAGGTCGATCTGGCTCTTGGGGATCTCGGCCACCCAGCGGTTGGCGGCGAACTCACCCGTCCAGACCACGTCCAGGTTGAGGATGGTGTACGCGTCCGACTTGGTCTGCGCGTTCTGCACCATTTGCTGGCGTTGCGAATCGGCGTCCTCGGGCAGTTCGATGACCCGGGCCTGCTCGGCCGGGTGCTGGCCATTCCAGGTGTCGATCTGCTTTTGCAGATTGCCCGACAGATCCTTTCCGGTCACAAAGGTGATCGGGCCTCGCCCGCTCAGTTCTCCGCTTTTCGGCTGTGCGGTGGTCTTACTGTCACTGCCGCCGCCGCAAGCGGCGAGCGCGAGCGCAAGGCCGGCTGCCAGACCGGCCATGGGGGTGCGCCGCATAGCGTCCTCCTCGATCAGGGGTCGTCCGCGACCCCAGAACTGTCCCCAGATGTCACGAATATGTGCTGACGTGGGGCGACTTGGCCGGGACATTAGCAACGGATTGCAGGCCTGTAAACAACTTGCTGCAAGATACTGCAAGCCTTGTTACACGCCCGTCATCTTCGCCTTTGCGGGTGTGCCGCGAAGGCGCACATGAGGAGCATGAGGCGCTCGTCGGGGGAGTCCTCCACGCGCGTCGGAATCTTCAGCGTTCGCCGGGAGGCCGCCGCGGCGAGCCGGGCATGGATGCCCTGGTCAGCGGGGAGGGGGCTGCGGGTCGTGGCTAGCTGCGGGCCGAAGCGCGGGCCGAATTGCGGGCCGGGGCCGGCACGGTGAGGGCGGCGTCGATGGCCTCGGGGGCGAGGATGCGGTCGAGGACGAGGGCGGCGCAGCCTAGGAGCCCGGCCTCGTCGCCGAGCCGGCTCGGCTCGATCCGCAGCTGCCGGGTGGCCAGCGCGGTGGAGCGCCGGTAGACCACCTCGCGTACTCCGGCGATCAGCGGCTCGTACGCCCCGGCCAGATCACCGCCGAGGACGACCACGGCGGGGTTGAGCAGGTTGACGGCGGCGGCGAGGACCTCGCCTATCTGCCGGCCTGCCTGCCTGACCAGCGTGACCACCTCAGGGTCGCCGGCCCGGGCGAGCGCGGCGAGCCCGGTCAGGTCGGCGGCCCGGCCCAGCCGGGCCAGCAGCGCGGTCCCACCGGCGATGGCCTCCACGCACCCGACGTTGCCGCAGCGGCACTGGATCTGGTCCGCGTCGCGCACCGGGATGTGCCCGATCTCCCCGGCCGCGCCCAGCGCGCCGCGCTGGATCCGGCCACCCGAGATCACCCCGGCGCCGATGCCGGTGGACAGCTTCACGAACAGCAGGTCGTCGGTGCCGTCCCGGATCCGCGCCCGGTGCTCGCCCAGGGCCATGACGTTCACGTCGTTGTCCACGTAGACGGGCGTCCGGAACCGTTCCGCGACGATCGAGCGGACGTCGACCGCCCCGGCGGGTTCCGCGCCCGGGCGTCCCCACAGGGGGTGGATCGGCGGGTCCTGGGCCCGGCCGGCGGCGAACTCCACGGTGCCGGGGATGCCGATCCCCGCCCCGCGGACGGAGCCGAGGTCCAGGCCCGCCTTGGCCAGCAGCCCGTGCCAGCTGTCCAGGAGCGCGGACAAGACGGCCTGCGGTCCGGGCCCGGGTGACAGGTCCGCCGCCTCGTGCACCAGGATCTCGCCGGCCAGATCGCAGACCGCCAGATGCCCGTGGGTGTGCCCCAGCGAGGCGACCAGCACGGCGCCGCCGGCGGCGTTGAAGTCCAGCCGGGCCGGCGGCCGCCCCCCGGTGGACGGCCCGTCCGCGCGCTCGGTGACCAGGCCCTGCGCGATCAGCTCGGTGACCCGCAGGGTGACGGCCGGCCGCGACAGACCGGTGAGGCGGCCCAGCTCGGCGCGGGTGGCCACGCCGTCCTCCCGGATCAGGCGGAGGACCTCACCGCTGGTGGACGGACGTCGGGGCATCGGGCAAGTCAACCACGGCGGGCTTATACAGGTCGAGGTATCGATATCAGGAAGTTTTGTAACTTTTCCTTCATAAGAGGTCTTGTCTGGCTTCCGATGTACCGGCTAGTTTCCTCGTGTCAGCCCCCCACCCCCGGAGCGCCCTTGATGTCGCACACTCTGCATCCCGTCGTGGAACGGGTCACGCAGCGCGTCGCCGGCCGTAGCGCCACCAGCCGCTCGGCGTATCTGGCCCGGATCAGGGCGGCCGCCGCGGAGGGTCCGGCCCGTGGCTCGCTGGGCTGCGCCAACCTCGCACACGGTCTGGCGGCCTGCGGACCGGCCGACAAGCTCGGCCTGCGCGGTCAGGTCAAGCCCAACATCGCGATCGTGTCGTCGTACAACGACATGCTCTCCGCCCACCAGCCGTTCAAGGACTACCCGGAGGTCCTGCGGAAGGCCGTGAGCGAGGCCGGCGGGGTGGCCCAGTTCGCCGGCGGCGTGCCCGCCATGTGCGACGGCATCACCCAGGGCCGGGCCGGTATGGAGCTGTCCCTCTACAGCCGCGACGTCATCGCGATGGCCACCGCGATCGCCCTGGCGCACGACATGTTCGACGGCGCGCTGATGCTCGGTGTCTGCGACAAGATCGTGCCGGGTCTCGTCATCGGGGCGCTGTCGTTCGGGCATCTGCCGGTGGTCCTGGTGCCCGCCGGCCCGATGTCCTCAGGGCTGCCCAACATCGAGAAGAGCCGGGTCCGCAAGCTCTACGCCGAGGGCAAGGTGGACCGTGACCGGCTGCTGGAGGCCGAGTCCTCCTCCTACCACTCGCCGGGGACCTGCACCTTCTACGGCACCGCCAACTCCAACCAGATGCTCATGGAGGTCATGGGCCTGCACCTGCCGGGGGCGAGCTTCGTACCGCCCGGCACCCCGCTGCGCGAGGCGCTCACCGCCGCCGCCGGCCGCCGGGTGACCGAGCTGACCGCACTCGCCGGGGACTACACCCCCGTCGGCGAGGTCGTCGACGAGAAGGCCCTCGTCAACGGCATCGTGGCGTTGCTGGCCACCGGTGGATCCACCAACCACACCCTGCACCTGGTCGCCATCGCCGCAGCCGCCGGCATCGAGCTGACCTGGGACGACTTCGCCGATCTGTCGACGGCGACCCCGTTGCTGACCCGGATCTACCCCAACGGGTCGGCGGACGTCAACCACTTCCACGCCGCGGGCGGCACCGCCTTCCTCATCGCGGAGCTGCTCGACGCCGGGCTGCTCCACGAGGACGTGCGGACCGTCGGCGGCGGGGGACTGAGGGAGTACCGCACCATCCCGCGGCTGCTCTCGGATGTGCTCACGTGGCAGCCGGGACCGGAGCGCAGCGGCGATCCCGCCGTGCTCCGCCCGGCTGCCGAGCCGTTCGCCCCCGAGGGCGGACTGCGCATGGTCGACGGCAACCTCGGCCGCGCGGTGGCCAAGGTGTCGGCCGTGTCCCATGACCACCGGCTGATCGAGGCGCCCGCCCGGGTCTTCGACGACCAGGAGGCGCTGCACGAGGCGTTCGCCGCCGGGGAGCTCGACCAGGACGTCGTCGTGGTCGTCCGCTACCAGGGCCCGCGCGCCAACGGCATGCCGGAACTGCACAAACTCACGCCGCCGCTGTCCGTGCTGCTCGATCGGGGGCACCGCGTCGCGCTGGTCACCGACGGGCGGATGTCGGGCGCGTCCGGCGCCGTACCGGCGGCGATCCACGTGTCGCCCGAGGCCGCCGCGGGCGGGCCGCTCTCCCGGGTACGGGACGGGGACGTGATCCGGTTCGACGTGGAATCGCAGAAGCTGGAGGTGCTGGTGCCGGACGAGGAGTTCGCCGCCCGAGAGCCCATCGGGGGTGCTCTCGGGCGCGATGAATGGACCGGCACCGGCCGTGAACTGTTCGCCGCCTTCCGCCAGGCGGTGGGACCGGCCGAGCGCGGGGCACGGGTCTTCTGAGATGGTCGTTCCCTCTGCCGAACGCCCTTGGCTGGTCGCCGACATCGGCGGCACCAACGCCCGCTTCGGGTTGATCGAGGCGCCCGGCGCGGCCCCGTCCCGGGTCCAGGTCCTGCCCTGCGCCGACCACGCGGGGCTGAGCGAGGCGGCCGAGGTCTATCTCGACCGGCACGCCGCCGTACGACCCACCGCGGGGTGCGTGGCCGTGGCCGCCGCGACCAGGGGCGGCGCCTTCCGGATGACCAACGCCCACTGGTCCGGCACCACCGCCGGGATCCGGGAGGACCTCGGGTTCGAGCACCTGGAGCTGATCAACGACTTCATGGCACTGGCCTGCGCACTGCCCTCCCTTGGGACCGCGGACCTGCGCGCGGTCGGCGGCGGCACCCGGCGGCCGGAACTGCCGGTGGCCGTGCTCGGACCCGGCACCGGGCTCGGGCTGGCCGGGCTGATCCCGGCGGGCGGCGGCTGGGTGCCGATCGCCGCCGAGGGCGGTCACGCGGACCTGCCGTACGAGACCCCGTGCGAGATCGAGGTGGTCCGTCTGCTGCGCGCCGAGCACGGATCGGCCCACGCCGAGCTGCTGCTGTCCGGGCCCGGACTGTCCCGGCTGCACGGACTGCTCGCCACGATCCACGGGGTGGCCGCCGAGCCGCTCAGCGCCGGTGAGATCTGCGCCGCCCGCACCGATCCCCTGTGCGCCGAGACCCTGGACATGTTCTGCGCGTTGCTCGGCTCCTTCGCCGGCAACGTCGCGCTCACCCTGGGAGCGCGGGGCGGGGTCTTCCTCGGCGGCGGTATCCTGCCGCGCATCGCCGAGGCCCTCGAGAGCAGCGACTTCCGCCGCAGGTTCGAGGCGAAGTCACCCGCGGTCACGGAGTATCTGCGGGCCATCCCCACCCTGCTCATCGTCGCTCCGACCCCGGCGCTGGCCGGGGCCGCCGCCTGGCTGGGCGACCGTCTGTCCACGCTGGAGACCGTGTGACCGGTCTGCCCGCAACCCCGTCCGTGTCCGGTTGGTATCCGTCCCCCGTTTGGGAGCCGTCCCTATGAACGCCCGCGAACTCATGGACCTGTGCCCGGTCGTGCCGGTCGTCGTGCTGGAGGAGCCCGAGCAGGCCGTCCCGCTGGCCCGCGCGCTGGTGGCGGGCGGACTGCCCGCGATCGAGCTGACCCTCCGTACGCCCGCCGCGCTGGAGGCGATCAAGCGGATCGCCGCCGAGGTGCCGGCGGCCGTGGTCGGCGCCGGGACCATCACCACGCCCGACCAGGCGCGGGCCGCGGCCGGCGCCGGTGCCCGCTTCCTGGTCAGCCCCGGCTGCACCGACCTGCTGCGCGAGGCCATGACGGGCAGCGGGCTGCCTTTCCTGCCCGGCGTCGCGACGGCCTCCGAAGCGCTGGCCCTGCTGGAGCACGGCGTCACCGCCATGAAGTTCTTCCCGGCCAAGGCCGCGGGCGGCGCCGCCTACCTGCGCGCGCTCGGCGGCCCGCTGCCGCAGGTCCGGTTCTGCCCGACCGGTGGCATCACGCCCGAGACCGCGGCCGACTATCTCGCGCTGCCCAACGTGGGCTGTGTCGGCGGCACCTGGCTCACCCCGCCCGAGCTCGTACGGGCCGGTGACTGGGACCGGATCGAGCACCTCGCGCGCCAGGCCGCGGCCCTCCGCTCCTGACTTTGTCGCTGCCGTAATTCGGCGTCAGCGAGGCGGCGGCCTGTGCATCCGATGCCAGCGGCGGCCGTGCACCATGCCCACCACCGCCATGACCAGCCAGACGACGAAGAACACCCGCATCACCGCGAAGACCGCCCAGCCCGAACCGGCCGTGGCGACGGCGATGAGGAGGGCGGCGGCCAGCAGCAGCCGCAGCGGGCGGGGCCCGTGCCGGTGATGTGCCAACGGCGTGCCCTGGCGGCGCGCGAGACGACGGTGGGCGGCCCACGGTGGGCCACCCCAGTCCTCGGCGGCCGGGTCGTACGCGCCCGGGTCGTACGCGGCCGGGGGCTTGGGCAGATCCCGGTCGATCGCTCGCAGGTCACCGGTGGTCTTGGCGGTCAGCGTTGCGGCCAGCCGCTCGTCGAGTTCCTCGCGGTCCAGCCGGCCCTGCACGAAGTGCTCGTGCAGGGACTCGGCCATCACGTCGCGCTCGGCGTCACCGACACGCAGGTAGTCGGGGCCCGTCATGTCGTTCATCCTTCGCCGTCGTCGGTGGTGGGGTTCTGGGTGTCCTCGGCGAGCAGGCCGTACAGCCGGCGCCGGGTGGCGGCGACCAGTCGGCGGGCCTCGGTGATCTGCTCGTCGGAGCCCGCGTGGACGACCTGCATCAGCGCGCCGCCCATCTGGGCCGCCTCCTTGAACAGGTCGCCGATCCCGCCGCCGGGGCCTTCCGCCGCCGGCGTCGGCCAGGGGGTACGGAGCTCGTCCGTGTGCTCCTCGACGTAGGCGCGGCCCGCGTCGGTGAGATGGAAGGTCTTACGCCCGGCCTCTTCCACGCCCTCGATCAGGCCCTCGTCGGCGAGCTGCTGCAGCGCCGGGTAGACGGCGCCGGGGCTCGGCCGCCAGATGCCCCCGCTGCGCTCGTCGACCTCCTGGATGATCTGGTAGCCGTTGAACGGCCCTTCCGCCAGCAGCGCCAGGATGGCCGCCCGCACGTCACCCTTCTTGGCCTTGGGCGGGGCCTCCCACGGGCCCTGCCCCCAGGCGCCGCGGCCCCTGGGCCCGTGCCCGCGCGGGCCCCGGGCCCACGGGGCCTGACCGCCGCCGAGGAACCAGGCCCCCGGGAAGTCACCGCGCATCCCGTGCCGGACGCCGCGCTTCACGCCCTCCTGCGCCACCTCCTGCGCGACCTTCGCGGCCGCGCCGGCGACCTTCGCCGCCGCCTGTGCGGCGGCTTGGGCCGCGGCCTCCCACGGCTGCTCCGGTCCCGAGTCTCCCGGTGTGGATCCCATGTTCTTCACCTTCTTCTGAGAGCTCTCTCAGAGCACTCACGATACGCCAACGATATATCGGAAACGAAGGGAGTCAAGGATTGGTTCCCGGCTTCACCGGAGCGGGGCCGCCCCGGCGGCGCCGGGGTCGCCGCCGGGTTCAGTGGAGCCTCGTAGCCCAGTCGGCGGGGACGCTGCCGGCCGGTCCCGGCGCCGGCTGGTCGAGCGGGTGGTGTGCCGGCGGCGCCAGCCGGGGTCCGTCGTGGAACTCCTCGGTGGCGAAGCTCCAGAACCATTCCTCCCCGGGTTCGAAGCTGGCGATCATCGAGTGCCCGTGCTGCCCGGCGTGCGCTCTGGCGTGCTGGGACGGAGACGAGTCACAACAGCCGATGTGCCCGCAGGTGGCGCAACGCCGCAGATGGAACCACCATCCGCTCTCGGCGAGGCATTCGGCGCATCCGGTTCCGCTGGGCGCTGAGGACGGATTGATCTGCGATTCGTTCATCGGTTCCTCGGCTCGGATCGAGTGTGGCTGCTGGTACGGAAAATACCCGCTGGACGGCCGATGCTGTCCCATTCGTCCACGAATGAACCCTGCCCTGCCGCCCCTGCGGACCTCTTGCGCTGAACCTCTTCGGCGTCAGCGTCTTCTGAGGAAAGGCCACCACTCCAGCGCGCCGTGCCATGCGCTCGGCGAGCGCAGCGTGCCTCGCTTTGGCCGTCTTCGCGAGGATGGTCCGCGACATGGAGGTAGAACGCGGCCGAACTCGTGGGAGGAAGGGGCGTCCGGCTGGAGCCGGGTAGAGGAGCGACCGGTTGATCGGTTGCTGCGCGTCCGATAGCAATGCCGAATGATGCTTGGTACAAAGATCGGGCTGCGTGCCCGGCACGAGGATGACGTCCCCGTTCTCCAGTCAGAGCTGTACGACGACGTGGTGACACGATCGCGCGCCGACTCCCGCCCCTGGCGGCCCATCACACCGGGCTCGGCACAGTCTCCCTACGCGGTGGCCGAGCCGTCGGACGAGGCGGCGTGCTTCTCGGTGGTGGAGCTGGAGTCCCAGGAACTGGCCGGTGAGGCCCTGCTGTGGGGCATCGACATGCACAACAGGGTGGCCCACCTGGGTATCTCGCTGCGGCCCGCCTTCCGGGGCCGGGGGCTCAGCGTGGATGTCGTCCGCGCGCTGTGCGAGTACGGATTCGCCGTACGCGGACTGCAGCGGCTGCAGGTCGAGACCCTCTCCGACAACGCCGCCATGATCGCGACGGCGACCAGAGCCGGATTCACCCTTGAGGGCACGCTGCGGCGCGCCTCCTGGGTGTACGGCACCTTTGCCGATGAGGTCGTTCTCGGACTCCTCGCCGATGAATGGACACCGAGGCTCCCGCCAGGGGCCGCCGCTGCCGGCTGATGGCCCGATCCCGGTGGGTCAGTCCTTGCGGGAGGCGAACAGACGGACGGCGAAGCGCTCCCGCCGCCCGGTCCCGTCGCACTTGCGGCAGCGGCCCCACCGGTTGCGGTTGCTGCCGGAGTTACGCCCTTTGCCGTCACAGGCCCGGCACCGGGCGAACGGCCAGACCTTCGCCGCGATGACCTGGTAGGCGACCCATCCGGCGACCATGAGGAACAGGATCAGGCCCCCGTTCCCGGACGATCCCGACTGGGCGTCGGCGGCGATGAGGTACGGGTGCATGCGGCCTCCTGGGGGGATACGTGCGCACCACCTGGCTGCCTTCCTCGGCCGGTTCCACTTCGTCAGCGCCGAGCGGGATGCCGATGGCCTTGCGGCGGGACCGCAGCCTGGAGGTGTCCAAGCCATTGCAATACGCCCCGGCGCCGAGTACAGCGTCAGATGACCGATAATGCATGACTCACTGCAAATTTCGTGCCGGTGCTCGTCGTGCGTCCTCGCCGACCGTCACCTCGGCTGCAACCTTCGGTCTACTTACAGGTAACTTGATGTCGAGATAAATCCGCAGTAGCTTGACGTCGAGCGAAAACCTGCAGAAGTTAGGCCATCCTCAGTGCCAGGGGCTGTCGGCTCTAGGGCAGGATTCACTAGGAAGACCGACCGCGCGGGACTCGCCCGTCGCTCACCCGCCGCCGAAGGGGCAGGATGGGAGCGGCGACGCAGGAGCCGGCAGCGGCCCAGTACAGAGCGCCCATAGATCGATACGTCGTGCCGCAACGCAATCCGGCCGGAGGCACGACGTGATGGAGGAGGAGTCGTGTCCGCGAACAGCTTCAACAGCCGCAGTGAACTTTCTGTGGGTGCGAAGTCTTACCAGATTTTCCGGCTGGACGCCGTCAAGGGCTCGGCCCGCCTCCCGTACAGCTTGAAGGTTCTTCTCGAGAACCTGCTGCGCACCGAGGACGGCGCCAACATCACCGCCGACCACATCCGCACCCTGGCGAACTGGGACGCCAAGGCCCAGCCCAGCCACGAGATCCAGTTCACCCCCGCCCGCGTGATCATGCAGGACTTCACCGGTGTGCCGTGCGTCGTCGATCTGGCCACCATGCGCGAGGCCGTTCGCGACCTCGGCGGCGACCCGGCCAGGATCAACCCGCTCTCCCCGGCCGAGATGGTCATCGACCACTCGGTCATCGTGGACTATTTCGGCTCGCCCGACGCCTTCGAGCGCAACGTCGCCGTCGAGTACGAGCGCAACAATGAGCGCTACCAGTTCCTGCGCTGGGGCCAGACCGCGTTCGACGACTTCAAGGTCGTCCCGCCGGGCACCGGCATCGTCCACCAGGTCAACATCGAGCACCTGGCCCGCGTGGTGTTCGAGCGGGACGGCGTGGCCTACCCCGACACCTGCGTCGGCACCGACTCGCACACCACCATGGAGAACGGCATCGGCGTGCTCGGCTGGGGTGTCGGCGGCATCGAGGCCGAGGCCGCCATGCTCGGCCAGCCCATCTCGATGCTCATCCCGAGGGTCGTCGGCTTCAAGCTGACCGGTGAGATGCCGGCCGGCACCACCGCCACCGACCTGGTGCTGACCATCACCCAGATGCTGCGCAAGCACGGCGTCGTCGGCAAGTTCGTCGAGTTCTACGGTGAGGGCGTCGCCGCGGTGCCGCTGGCCAACCGGGCCACGATCGGCAACATGAGCCCCGAGTTCGGCTCCACCTGTGCGATCTTCCCGATCGACGGCCAGACCCTCAGCTACCTGCGCTTGACCGGCCGCTCCGATGAGCAGATCGCGCTGGTCGAGGCGTACGCCAAAGAGCAGGGCCTCTGGCTCGACTCCTCCTCCGCCGAGCCGGAGTTCTCGGAATACCTCGAGCTCGACCTCTCCACGGTCGTCCCGTCGATCGCCGGCCCGAAGCGCCCGCAGGACCGCATCGAGGTCTCGGTCGCCAAGGAGACCTGGCGCCGCGACGTCCGCAACTACGTGTCCGGCATCCTGGGGCCCGGCGACGAGGCGTCGGACGAGTCCTTCCCC
>JAOPYK010000261.1 GCA_025964695.1 Streptosporangiaceae bacterium
TTCACCCAGTCGACGGTAACCACCGGGCAATGACTCTGCCGGTGCGGATTTCGCTGGTCACAGCGCGGGTATCGAGCGATCATGGAAAAAGAGACACTGATGGACGTGGACGCCGCCTCGCAATCGGCTGCGGCCAGCGATCCTGAATCCGACAGCGCACAGTCCGGGTTCGACAGCCGAGCCCAGTCCACCGCCGACCAGTATGAGCACGACGAGGCCGAAGACGAGGCCGAAGACGACGCCAAAGGCGACGTCTGACAACGCCGTGCAGGGGGGCCGGGCGCATTGCGATGCGCCCGGCTTCTCTGTGACGGACGATCTTCCGTCAAAGATCAACTCGGCCTCGAACTCCGACCAGCTGACCAGTTACCGGAGATCAATCCTGTACGGAAGAACGCCCGGGTCCGGCCATCAGCGCCGTAATGTCATAGACCACGGTCGCCGCTGCCAGAGAGGTCACCTCGGCGTGGTCGTAGGCGGGACTCACCTCGACGACGTCGGCGGCGACCATCGACTCGCCGCTCAGACCGCGTAGCAGGTGCAGCAACTCACGCGAGGTGAACCCGCCCATCTCCGGCGTCCCGGTGCCCGGGGCGAAGGCCGGGTCGAGCACGTCGATGTCGACCGACAGATACACCGGCGCGTCACCGACCCGCCTGCGAATCCGCTCGAGCACGCCGTCGATCCCGAGGAGGTCGAGGTCGCCCGCTCGGACCACCTGGAAGCCGAAGTCGGCGTCATCCACCAGGTCCTGCCGGCCGTACAGCGGCCCGCGGGTCCCGACGTGGATGGAGTGGTCGGAGATGAGCAGGCCTTCCTCGAAGGCCCGGCGGAAGATCGTGCCGTGCGTGTTCGAAGCGCCGAAGTAGGTGTCCCAGGTGTCGAGGTGGGCGTCGAAGTGGACGAGGGCGACCGGGCCGTGTACGCGGTTCGCAGCGCGCAGCAGCGGCAGTGCGACCGTATGGTCACCGCCGATCGTTATCAGCCGGTGCCGGTCGGATATCAGATCGCTGGCGTGCTGATCGATCTGGTTCAGCGCCTCGTCGATGGAGAAGGGATTGCAGGGTACGTCACCCGCGTCGACGACCTGCACTTCTTGGTAAGGCGCTACGTCGAGGTCGGGGTGATACGCGGGCCGCAGGTTGCGTGAGGCCTGCCGCACCGCCGCTGGGCCGAACCGGGCACCCGGGCGGAAGGAGGTGCCGCCATCGAACGGCGCGCCGAGGACGGCGATCGCATAGTCCGAAACTTCGTCGATTCGGGGCAGGCGGGCGAACGTCGAGCTACCGGCGAACCGCGGCACCGCAGTGCCCGGCACCGGCCCAACGATCCCGGTGGCCGCGCCGTCGCTCACACCTGCGTCTGTCACCAGTGTCTCACTTTCCCTGCTCGTCTGGCCGGGGGCGGTCGCATCATTCGACGATCGGCTGGGGGAAGGACCGCGGCGCGAGACCGAGAGCGCGGATGTGCTGCGCCACCTCTCCCGCCGTGGCGATCCACATCTCGAGGGACTTCATCATCTCGATGAGCTGTTCCAGAGTACGCAGCCGGGCAGACCGGCCGGAGAGGAAGGGATGGTTCGTGAGCGAGAAGCAGCCACCGTCGTCGTACATCGCGCGCAGCTCCAGTGACCACATCTCCAGCACCTTCGCGGGGCTCTCGATGAGTCCCGAGCCGAACACCTCGGGAAGGTAGGCGTACTGTTCCCAATCGTCCAACGCCCAGTGCACCGGGATCTCGACGAGGGAACGCGCACCGGGGCGGTCGTGCTCCGCCAGGATGTACGGCACGTCGCTGTCCATGAGGCTGCTGTCGTATTCGAAGCCGCGGTCCAGGAGCAGCCCCGCGGTGGCGTAGGTGGTCTCCCACATAGGCGCCCGGTAGCCCGTGGGCCGCAGCCCGGTGACCCGCTCCAGTGCCTCCAGCCCGCGGTCCAGCATCGCAGCCTCGTCGGCCGGCGACATGCCGCGTACCGCTTCGTGCAGGTAGCCGTGATGGGCGATTTCGTGCCCCGCGCCGGCGATCCGGCGCACGAGTTCCGGGTAGCGCTCAGCGCTGTAGCCGGGCACGAAGAAGGTCGCCCGCAGCTCATGTCGCTCCAGCAGCTGCAGGATCCTGGGCACTCCCGTGAGAGGACCGTACGCCTGGTGTGACATGACCGAAAGGCGCGTGGCATTGGAGGGGTCGGCGGTGAGCACCACGGACTCCGCATCCAGGTCGAAGCCAAGGACCGCGGCCGCCGACCTGCCGTAGGGCCAGGTGATCGGATCCGCCGGGCGGGTGGCGTCGGCTTTTCCCGGTTCCGGCATACGTGGCTGCGCTCGTACCGAGGCGGCAGCCGGGGACGGGTTCCGTGCCGGGAGGACGACGGCCGCCGGTGTGCCCGCCCGGTCGGTGTCACGCACGAAGTCGACCTGCCGTGGCTCCTCGCCGGGCCAGTACAGCATGGTGTCGGCCGTCGGTCCTTCGGCTACGACGCGGCCGTGGGCGACGACGTAACGCGGCCGTACCTGGCGGCGCAGCACATCAGCGCCATCGGCGGCGGGCAGCACCAGGAACGAGGCCGGCCGGCCGACGGCGAGTCCGTAGCGATCGCCCAGGCCCAGCACGGCCGCGGCCCGATCAGTGATCATGCGGTGGCATTCGGCGATCTCCGCTGGCGCGGTGAGCTGGGTGGCCAGCGCTCCCACCAGAGCGACCTGGACGGGATTGGCGGTCCCCAGCGGGAACCACGGGTCCATGATGTCGTCGTGGCCGAACGCCACATTGACACCCGCGGCCAGCATCTCCTTTACCCGGGTGAGGCCCCGGCGCTTGGGGTAATCGTCGAAGCGGCCTTGGAGATGCAGGTTGACCATGGGGTTGCATACGAGATTCACGCCTGAGCGGAGCAGCAGCTGTTGCAGCTTGTAGGCGTAGGCGGCGTTGTAGGACCCCATGGCCGTGGTGTGGCTGGCGGTGACGCGTTCCCGGAGGCCGGTGCGCAGCGCCTGGGCGGCGAGCACCTCGACGAACCGCGACTGCTCGTCGTCGATCTCGTCGCAGTGCACGTCGACGCGCAGGCCGTGCTCGGCGGCGAGGCGGACGGCGACCTCCACAGACCGCACGCCGTCCTCACGGGTGTCCTCGTAGTGCGGGATGGCCCCCACCACGTCGGCGCCGAGCCGCACCGCCTCAGCCAGCAGCCGCTCACCGTCGGGGAATGAGCAGATGCCCTCCTGGGGGAACGCCACGATCTGCAGATCCATCACCTCGCGCACCATCTCGCGCACCTCGAGCAGCGCCCGCAACGCGACCATCGACGGATCGGTGACGTCGACGTGGCTGCGCACATGGAGGACGCCGTTCGCGGCGTACCACCGCAGCACCTGGAGCGCCCGGCCGACCACATCGTCGCGGGTGAGCATCGGCTTGCGCTCGGTCCAGCACGCGATGCCCTCCCACAGGGTGCCGCTCTCGTTCCAGCGCGGTTCGCCGGCCGTCAGCACCGTGTCGAGGTGCACGTGGGGTTCGATGTAGGGCGGGGTGAGCAGCCCGCCGCCGGCGTCCAGTACCGTCGCCCCTTCGGGCGCCGGCGATGGGTCGGCGGTGCGGATGCCGGTGATGCGGTCCCCGGTGACGACGATGTCGACCGGGTCGGGCCGGCCTGGCAGCCGGCCATTGCGTACGAGTAGTTCCATCAGGCCACTTCTGATATTTCTGATACGGGCACTCTCGCCGACCGCGTACCGGCGACGTAGTAGACGAGGCCCGCGGCGACCGCTCCCGCGAGCCAGGACAAGTCGACGTTGCCGAGCGCGCGGGCGCCCGGGCCCTGGAGGAATGCCGGCACGCCATAAGAGAACGCCCAGGTGGCGACCATACCAACGGCGAAGGCGAAGATCGCGGGCCAGCGCACGTCGGCGACGCGGCTGCGGCCGGGCGGTTCGAAAAGCGCGTCTACGTCGATGCGCTCTTTGGCGAAGATCCAGTAGTGGATGAGCACCACCGCCGCCCAGGGCGCCACCCAGGTGACCATCCCGGCGAGCCAGGCGTCCAGCGTGTTCGCGAAGTGCTGCTGGTAGATCAGGAAGATCGTGAAGACCGTGGCGAGCACACCGACTCCGTACGTGAGCTTACGGCGGTCGACGTTCCAGTCGAGGGTCTGCGCGCACAGGGCGCAGGAGTACATGTTGAGGATGTTGGTCGCGACCGGTCCGTGGAGGACGAGCAGGATCAGCGGTACCGCCAGCGCGCCGAAGGCGCTCACGACCAGTTCGCCCGGGTCGGTCTTCTGACTGACCGTGGCCAGCGTCGCGCCCAGCACGCCGAGCCAGACCACCGGGATGAACTGACCCAGCACGGAGGCCCAGAAAAGCTTCTTCCGTGACATGGCGCGCGGGACGAAGCGGGAGTAGTCGGAGGCGTAGGCGAACCACGTGATGCCCCAGCCGACGCCGATCGCGGTCATGACGGTGCTCATCGCGGACAGTCGTGCGCTGCCCGCGAGATGCTGTCCCGCCCAGTTCCAGTGCACGCTGGTCCGGGTCCAGGCGATGATCGACATGGCGAGGACGACCACCAAGGTGATCGGTACCGTCCAGCGTTCGAAGGTGGCGATCGCGCGGAATCCGAACGCCGCGATGAACACCTGGACCGCCATGACGAGCAGCGCGACGACGATCTTCAGGCCGGTACCGCCTGAGTAGCCGAGCTTGGCGACGAGCGCGACCACCAGATCTAGGATGATCCAGGTATTGACCCCGCACCATCCAATGGCGATCAGTCCCTGGATCACGGCCGGCAGGTAGGCTCCGCGTCGGCCGAATGCGGCACGGGACAGCACCATCTGGCTGACGCCGGTCCGCTGTCCCATCAGGACGAAGAACCCGAAGACGGCCATGCCGATGAGGTTGCCGACGACGAGGACGATGACGGTGTCCGCGAGACTGAGCCCCAGCCCGATGCCGAGGGCGCCCAGCACCCAGTTGATCGGGGCCAGGTTGGCGCCTGCCCAGATCCAGAACTGGTGGGCGGCCGTGGAGGTTCGCGCATCCTCAGGTATCGGGAGCAACTGATGCTCGACGGCCTCGGCAGACGCGGCCGCCTGTGTAGGGGCCGTCTCGGCTGATGCGTTCATGCGCACCAGCCTTGAGCTGGCGCTATGTATCTCCGCATGACCGCATACAGTAATTTGCATCCTGTATGACGACAACGGACGATCCGACAGCAAAAACCCCCCGCTACCCGGACAATACGTCGCCGTACTGACCGCGATGGACTTTACCGCCACCCCGCCCCGCCCCGCTCCGTACGCCGAAGCGGCGAACGCCCCTGGCACACCACCACCGGCGACCTGGCCGCGGAGCTGGTCGCGCTGACCCGTGCCACCAAGCGGCTGGGCGTGATCCATCCAGACCCGCTCCCCGAGCTCCTCGAAGGAGACCACTGGGCCGATCGCTGAGTGGGGGGACGCGGGTCCGTGCTGTTCAGGTCATCGCCGTAGCGGGCCGGTCGCGGCCGTCCGGTGATAGATCGTGATCGAGTGGCCGACCTCGTCGATTGGCTTGCTGCTGTTGATCAGCGCCGCTAGTCGCCCGTCGGCTTTGTCGATCCAGCTGTCGGACACGGCGAGAAGCCCGTGGACCTCGTTCGGGGGCACCGTGAGCGGGTCGGAGGCGTCGATGCCGTAGTAGGACGGCATGCCGCTGCCCTTGTAGACGAGCCAGATCTTCTGGCCCGGGTAGCGTTGCCGGAGGCGGTCGGCGAGCCGCCCCAGGTCCTGGCCCCAATCGACGTTCGAGTCGTGCAAGCGCAGGTAGGTCTTCGACGGCCCGCCGAACGCCTCGTTGGAGTACGGCAGGTAGTACGGATACGTCCGCAGCGAACTGACCGCGACGAACAGGAGCAGCGCCGCCGTCACGACGGGTGCCCACCGCCATCGGAAGGCGACCATGCCGGCCGCCACGACCGCCAGGAACATCGGCACGAAGATGGCGTACCGGACGCCGAAGTCGCGGGAGTCGTTCAGGGCCGCGACCAGCAGCAGGGCCGTGGGGATGAGCACGTACGGCGCCGCGGTCCGCAGCCGGGGCACCGTCATCATCGCGACGGCACCCGCCAGCCACAGCGCGAGCATGCCGAGCGGCGTCTTCACCATCAGCGCGGCCGGGAGGTAGTACCACAGCGAGCCGAGGTACTTCCGGCCGAACAGGAAGCCGCCCCACGTCGAGTCCTGGAAGCCGAACTGGATGCGCATACCGTCCCGGTACGGTTGCGGGAACGGCAGCCAGTCGACGACGAGGCCCCGCAGCCCGTGGATGACCGGTACGTTATCGGGCGTCGCCCAGCGCAACCGCGGGTCGACGGCGAGGTAGGTGGCCCACACCACGACGACCGCGACCAGCGCCACGCCGACCGCCGTCACCACGCCGAGCGCAAGAAGCCTCGCCGTCCTGCGCGTGCCGAGATCGTGCGTCCGGCCGGCGAACCAGACCGACAGGACCACCAGCAGCAGCAGCATCGGAACCGCCGGCAGCGCGCTCATCCTCGTGGCCACGGCTGCGCCGAGCGCCACCCCGGCGAGCGGAAGGTAGAGGAGCGGTCGCCGCCGCGCCCGCCACAGCAACCACACCGACGTCAACAGCAAGCCGGCCGCGGGTACGTCGAGCGTGGCCAACGACCCGTTCGCGATGATGTCGGGCGAGAACGCGTACAGGGCGAGCGCCACCAATCCGCCCACGGAGCCGACGAGGTCACCGGCGAACGCGAAGACGACCAGTCCGAACAGCAGCGTCAGCACGATCATCGGCAGTCGCGCCAACAGCATCAGTCGCCGCGCATCGTTGCCCGATTCGTACAGTAGATGCTGCCCGACCGACCCTTCCGAGCCGACGAAGGCGGGGTCGAGGCGAGCATGGGTGAACACCAGCCCGGTCTCGATGATCAGCTTGCCCAGCGGCGGGTGCTCAGGGTTGTACCGCAGGCTGTGCTGCTGCAGGTAGACCACCGCAGCGCCCACGTACACGGGCTCGTCCGTGGTCGGGGTCTGCTCCACGGCCGTCGTGACCATCGCGACCGCCATCTCGGCGAGCAGCGCGACCGCAACAAGCGCGAACAGCCATCGCCGGTGCCGCCGCAGCGCTTCGAATCGGCCCGGCGGCATCCCGGTGCTCGCCGACGTGGGCCGGCGAGCAGCGGGCGGCAACGTCATGCCCTACTTTCCCATTACGTGATGACACTTCGCGCAGGCATCCGTCAGTCACACGCTCATCTCGGCGGATCAGTGCGTGACGTCGGCGAACGATCACGGTCATTGGCTGGCAGGCTGGATCCAGTCCAAGGAGCGCTCGACCGCGCGGCGCCAGTTGCCGAACTCTGTGGCGCGCACCTCCGGATCCATGTTCGGCAGCCACTGCGCCGCACGGTGCCAGTTTCGGCGGAGTTCTTCCTGACCTGCCCAGTAGCCCACGGCGAGCCCGGCGGCGTAGGCGGCGCCGAGTGACACCGTCTCGGCGACCATGGGCCGTACGACGGGGACGTTCAGGACATCGGCGATGAAGTGCATGAGCAGATTGTCGGCCGTCATGCCTCCGTCCACCTTGAGTTCCGTCAGGCTCAGGCCAGAGTCGGCGTTCATCGCGTCGACGACCTCGAGGGTCTGCCATGCGGTGGCCTCGAGGACGGCACGCGCGAGGTGGCCTTTGGTGACGTAGGAGGTGAGGCCGACGATCACGCCGCGGGCCTCGCTGCGCCAATGTGGCGCGAAGAGGCCGGAGAACGCCGGGACGATGTAGCAGCCGCCGTTGTCCTCAACGGTCCGCGCCAGCGTCTCGATCTCGGGGGCGGTGTCGATCAGTCCCAGCCCGTCACGGAACCACTGCACCAGCGCCCCGGTGATGGCGATCGACCCTTCGAGGGCATACATCGCGGGCTCGTCGCCGATCTTGTATCCGACGGTGGTCAGCAGACCGTGCGTGGAGCGGACCGGCTTGGCGCCGGTGTTCATCAGCAGGAAGCCGCCCGTGCCGTAGGTGCACTTAGCCTCACCCGGTGCGAAGCAGGTCTGCCCGAACAGTGCCGCCTGCTGGTCGCCGAGGGCCGCGCCGATGTGCACGCCGGGGAAGACCCGGCTGGCCACGCCGTATGTTTCGGTCGAGGATCGGATCTCCGGCAGGATCGCGCGAGGCACTCCGAAGAAGGCCAGCAGCTCCTCGTCCCAGGCCAGCGAGGTGAGATCCATCAGCAGCGTCCGGCTGGCGTTGGTCACGTCGGTGACGTGGACGCCGCCGTCAGGGCCGCCGGTGAGATTCCAGATGAGCCAGCTCTCCATGGTGCCGAAGAGCACCTCGCCGCGTTCGGCCCGCTCGCGCAATCCGGGGTCGTGATCGAGCATCCAGCGGATGCGCGGGGCGGAGAAGTACGTGGCCAGCGGCAGGCCGCACCGCTCGGGAATGGTCTCAGCCATCTGGGTACGTGCCAACTCATCGACCAGGCCGGCCGTACGGGTGTCCTGCCACACGATGGCCCGGCCGACGGGCACTCCGGTAGAGCGGTCCCACATGACCGTGGTCTCGCGCTGGTTGGCGATGCCCACGGCCGCCACCTGATCCGGCCCGACGCCTGCCTGGGCGAGGGCCTCGGGCGCGATGCGTTCCAGGTTCCGCCAGATCTCCAAGGCATCGTGCTCGACCCAACCGGGCTTGGGGAAGTGCTGCTTGTGCTCTCGCTGCGTCACGGAGACCAGACGTCCGCGGTGGTCGAACAGGATGCATCGCGTCGAAGTCGTACCTTGATCGATGGACATGACATAGCGCTCAGCCATGATGTTCCTACCTGCGCAATGCTTTTGAGGGTGGGAGGCGCTCACCAGCGCGAGGCGCCCAGGTCCCGCGAGACAGCGCGCGCCGCGTCCCGCAGATAGCCCACAAGTGCGGGGTCGGGCACGCCCTTGGTGTCACACAGCCGTTCGACCGCTCCGGACACGCCGATCGCACCCACGACAAGCCCGCCGTAGCCGCGGATGGGTGCAGCGATGCCGGCTTCACCGATCGACATCTCTTCGATCTCGGAGGCCCAGCCGAGATCGCGCACCCGGGCGAGAGCGCGTACGAGATCTCTGGAGCTGGTGATGGTGCGACGGCTGAAGGCCTCCAGCTCGACGCCGTCGATGGAGGTCGCGGCGTTCGCGTCATGAGCGAGCAGCGCCTTGCCCAGCGCCGTGGCGTGCAGCGGCAGCAGGGCGCCGACATCCAGCGACTGCAGGGTGTCATCCGGCCGGAAGACGTGGTGGACGACCAGGACCTTGCCGTCGAGCAGTGTCCCGATGCGGACGGCCTCCCCGCTGCGCGAGGCCAGCGCGTCGGCCCAGTTGATCGCCCGGGATCGGAGCTCGTTCACGTCGAGGTAGCTGGTGCCCAGATGGAGAAGTTGCGGTCCGAGCAGGTATTTTCCGCTCGCCTCGTCCTGCTCGACGAAGCCGACCCGCTCGAGGGTACGGATGATGCCGTGCGCTGTTCCTCTGGCCAGCCCCAGGGACTTGGCTATCTCGCCGACGCCGAGTCGGCCGGAGCTGCGGGCGAGAAGACGAAGTATCGCGGCCGCCCGCTCGATCGACTGCACTGGTCCCGGCATGGCATGGAATCATAGCCCGCCGGACATGGTGCCGACAATGTCGGCATCTGACGACGCCACCGCCAGATTTCACGTCGCATTTCCGGATCTTCGTGGTGAGGATCACATGGGGCAGCGTAATGCCTGACAACTCCGCCGCAAAGTGTTCGACAATGTCGGCACTTGTCCGTTGACCCTCTCGCAACGCCCGCATAGCGTCCTCGGCAACCGTGAGGCAGGTCACAGGGTTCTGCGCTGGACCTGCGGAAACGGCCCGTCCGTCCGCGACCGGACCACGAAATCTGCGGTCGCGTGGCATACACCCCAGGAGGACACGTGGCGGAGCGGAGAAGGATTCCGGGACTGGTCGGCGAACTGGCCGCCGAATTCGCCGGTACGATGATCATCATCCTGTTCGGAGTCGGCGTCGTGGCCCAGGTCGTAGCCGGCGGCATCGGCGACCACGACAGCATCGCCTGGTCATGGGGCCTCGGGGTCACCCTGGGCGTCTACGTCTCCGCCCGCATCAGTGGCGCACACCTCAACCCGGCCGTCACGGTCGCCTTGGCCGTCTTCAAGGGCTTCTCGTGGCGCAAAGTGGCGCCGTACGCCGCGGCGCAGATCGCCGGCGCGTTCGTGGCCGCGTTGCTGGTCCGATGGAACTACAGCGAGGTCCTGGCGAAGGTCGACCCCGGCCACACGATCAAGACGCAGGGCGTCTTCTCGACGCTGCCCGGCAACGGAGCACTGCCTGTGCACGAGTGGGGAGCCCTCCGCGACCAGGTGATCGGCACGGCGATTCTGCTGTTCCTGATCCTGGCCATCACCGACCTGCGCAACTCCTCGCCCGCCGCCAACCTGGCGCCGGTCGTCGTCGGCCTGATCGTCGTGGCCATCGGCATGGCGTGGGGAACCGACGCGGGCTACGCCATCAACCCGGCGCGTGACCTCGGGCCCCGCCTGGCCTCCTTCTTCACCGGCTATGGCAGCGCCTTCCGGGATCAGTACGGCAACCTCTACTTCTGGATCCCGATCGTCGGACCGCTCATCGGAGGGGTGATCGGGGCGGGTCTGTACCAGGGCCTGATCGCCCGGTTCCTGCCCGCCGAGGAAGCAGCGCCCGAGCCCGCCGTCGTCCCGAGCAAGACCCAGTACGAAGCGGTCTGATCCGCTCCTCATCTCCAAAGGAGACACTTCGTGGCCGACTTCGTCGGTGCCGTAGACCAGGGCACCACCAGCACCCGCTTCATGATCTTCGACCATGGCGGCAACGAGATCGCCAGGCACCAGCTCGAGCACGAGCAGATCCTCCCGCAGGCCGGCTGGGTCGAGCACGACCCGACCGAGATCTGGGAGCGCACCCGGGCCGTGATCGAGACATGTCTGAGAAAGGCCGATCTGCGCGCCAGTGATCTCGCCGCGCTCGGAATCACCAACCAGCGCGAGACGACCGTGGTCTGGAACCGGCGCACCGGCCGGCCCTATTACAACGCGATCGTCTGGCAGGACACTCGCACCGACCGCATCGCCGCCGCCCTGGAACGCGAAGGCAAGGGTGAGGTCATCCGGCACAAGGCGGGGCTCCCGCCGGCGACGTACTTCTCCGGCGGGAAGATCCAGTGGATCCTCGAGAACGTCGACGGGGTACAGGAGGCGGCCGAGACCGGTGAGGCCGTCTTCGGTAACACCGACAGCTGGCTGCTGTGGAACCTCACCGGAGGCGTCGACGGTGGTGTGCACCTGACCGACCCGACCAATGCCAGCCGCACGATGCTCATGGACCTGGAGACGCTCGACTGGGACGATGAACTGCTGTCCTACTTCGGCATCCCGCGCCGCATGATGCCGCAGATCCGGCCCTCCTCTGACCCCCGGTTCTATGGCCTTACCAGGGCCGGCGGTCCCCTCGGCGGTGAGGTCGCCCTGGCCGCCGACCTGGGTGACCAGCAGGCCGCGACGGTCGGACAGGTGTGCTTCGAGGTCGGTCAGGCCAAGAACACCTACGGCACCGGCAACTTCCTGCTGCTCAACACCGGCACCGACCTGGTCCGGTCCAGGCACGGACTGCTCAGCACGGTCTGCTACCAGTTCGGCGACTCCAAGCCCGTGTACGCGTTGGAGGGCTCCATCGCGGTCACGGGCTCGGCCGTGCAGTGGCTGCGCGACCAGCTCGGAATCATCTCAGGGGCGGCCCAGAGCGAGTCGCTCGCCCGCCAGGTCGAGGACAGCGGCGGCATCTACTTCGTCCCCGCCTTCTCCGGCCTGTTCGCCCCGTACTGGAGATCCGACGCCCGCGGCGCCATCGTCGGCCTCTCCCGCTACAACACCAACGCCCATGTCGCGCGGGCGACCCTCGAATCCATCTGCTACCAGACCCGCGACGTCGTCGAGGCGATGCAGCAGGACTCCGGAGTCGTTCTGGACGTGCTCCGTGTGGACGGCGGTGTCACGGCGAACGAGCTCTGCATGGAGCTGCAGTCCGACATCCTCGGCGTCCCGGTGTCCAAGCCCGTAGTGGCGGAGACCACGGCTCTCGGCGCCGCGTACGCCGCCGGTCTGGCCGTCGGCTTCTGGAAGTCCACCGAGGAGCTCAAAGGCAACTGGAACGAGGACCGGCGCTGGCAACCGCAGTGGACCGCGGAGCAGCGCGAACGCGGCTATGCCGGCTGGAAGAAGGCCGTCGAGCGGACGCTCGACTGGGTCGACGTGGACTGATCGGGCGGGGGCGGCCGGCCCGGCACGGTGGCCGACCGCCCTCCCCTTCACGCACATTTCTCATGAGGAGCCCGAACGTGACACCTGCACCACTGGGACCGCGGTACCGGACCACCGCGCTGCGCACCATGGCCGAGACCGAGTTCGACGTACTGGTCGTCGGCGGCGGCATCGTCGGCGCCGGTGTCACGCTCGACGCCGTGTCGCGAGGCCTGTCAGTGGCGGTGGTCGAGGCCCGGGACTGGGCGGCCGGCACGTCCAGCCGGTCCAGCAAGCTGATCCACGGTGGCCTGCGCTACCTCGAGCAGAAGGACTTCCGCCTGGTGCGCGAGGCCCTTCGTGAACGTGGCCTGCTTCTGCACCGGCTTGCGCCCCATCTCGTCCGGCCGGTGCCGTTCCTGCTGCCTCTCCGAAATCGCGTCTGGGAACGGTTTTACATCGGAACCGGCATCACCCTGTACGACACGCTGGGCGGAGCCCACGCGCTCCCTCGTCACCGGCAGCTCAGCCGCCGCGCCGCGCTGCGGGAAGCCCCCGCGCTGCGATCCGACGCGCTCATCGGCGCGATCCAGTATTACGACGCGCAGGTGGACGATGCCCGGCTCACCATGATGGTGGCACGAACGGCCGCCCAGTACGGCGCCACGGTCGCGACCCGGGCGGAGGTGACCGGGTTCCTGCGCGAGGGTGCCCGGGTGACCGGCGCGCTGGTGCTCGACCTGGAGAGCGGCCAGGAGATCGCCGTCCGGGCGCAGCGCGTGATCAATGCGACCGGCGTGTGGACCGACGACGCACCGAACATGGCCGACGCCCGGACCACGTTCAGCGTCCGTGCGTCGAAGGGGGTCCACCTCGTGGTGCCGCGCGACCGCATCCACCTGGACACCGGGCTGATCCTGCGGACCGAGAAGAGCGTGCTGTTCGTCATCCCATGGGGACGGCATTGGATCGTCGGCACCACCGACACCGAGTGGGACCGCCGCATCGACGACCCCGTCGCCGACCGTGCCGACGTCGACTACCTGTTGGAGCACGTGAACGCGGTGCTGCGCACGCCGCTGACCTACGATGACATCCAAGGCGTCTACGCGGGGCTGCGCCCGCTGATCGATGGAACATCGGACGACACCGCAAAGCTCTCCCGCGAGCACACCGTTTTCGAGCCCATACCCGGCCTCGTGGTCGTCACCGGCGGCAAGTACACGACGTACCGCGTGATGGCCAAGGACGCCGTCGACTTCGCGGCCGTCGGCATGGAGGCGATCGTCGCCGAGTCGGTGACCGACCGGGTGCCCATTCTGGGCGCAGTGGGGTTCGAGGTGCTGTGGAACGATCGCCGGCGAATCGCGGCGCAGTCCGGTCTCCACACCGCGCGCGTCGAGCACCTGCTGAGGCGGTACGGGTCGTGCGCGGACGAGCTGCTGCAGCTGATCAAGGCCGACCCTGACCTCGGCGAACCCATTCCTGGAGCTGATGACTACCTCAAGGCGGAAGCCGTCTACGCGGCCTCTCACGAAGGTGCCCTCCATCTCGAGGACGTACTGTCCCGGCGCATGCGAATCTTGATCGAAGAGTGGGACGGCGGGGTGGCCGCGGCGCCGGAGGTCGCTCGGCTCATCGCCCCCATTCTCGATTGGGACGCCGATGACGTCGCACGTGAGACCGAGCGGTACCTGCGGCACGTCGAGGCCGAGCGTAGTCTCCGGCAACAACTCGACGACGCGGCCGTGGTGCCCGGGGCCGCGTAGTCCCCGGCCGTCCTCGCCGCGGAACGCGGAGTTCTGCCGCTATGCGTCTGTCGGTGCGGCTGCTTCGTCCGCCTGCACTGCCTCGATGAATGGCTGTACGAGACGTAGGAACTCTGTGGCGTGGAGGGGTTGCCCCACGCACGCCGAAAACCGCGAAAATCGAGGGGTCGTCGCGGTGATGCGTGATCGGCTCGCGGCTCAGGTGGATGAGCATCTGGCGGGCCGGCCCGAGAAGGATGCGCGGCGGTTCGCCGACGGGTTGCGGCGCCTCACCCGGGAGGACCCCCTTCGGTCGATGAAACGGTTTTGGAGCGATCGGCGAAGGAGGGCACCAATCACGTTGCGGAAGGTAGCCGATGACTCGAAAGACTCGGATATGGCTGCGGTGACGCGGGCCCTCACGGCGGAGGTCAGCGACGCCGACCTCATAAGACGGTCCCGAAGGGAGCCCGAGTGCTTCGCGGCGGTGTTCGACCGCTACTACCCCCCGATCTACGGGTTCGCCGCGCAGCGGCTCGGCCAGAGCCTGGCCGATGACGTCGCCGCGGAGACGTTCCTGGTGGCGTTCGGCCAGCGGGAGCGGTACGACCTGTCCCGGCCGGACGCCCGGCCGTGGCTGTACGGCATCGCCTCGAACCTCATCGCCCGGCATCGCCGGGCCGAGGCCAGGCAGTACCGGGCGCTCGCCCGGAAAGGAGCCGATGGGGTCAGCGAGGGGCACGCGGATCAGGTCGCGAGCCGGCTCGACGCTCAGGCGCACCGAGGGCCGCTGATGGCGGCGCTGGCCGAGATCTCCGACGCCAACCTGGATGTGCTGCTGCTGGTGGCATGGGCCGAGTTGAGTTGCGAGGAGGCGGGCGTGGCGCTCGGGATTCCGGCTGCCACGGCGCGCGTACGGCTGCATCGGGCCCGCAAGAAGCTGCGGGCGGTGCTGGGCCAGACCGAACTGACGTCCACCGGAGAGGACCGTTGAAGATGGACGACATCGAGATGCTGCGTGAGGCACGGCCAAGGCGTACGCCGTCGGAGGCCGGCTACTCGGCCGCAAGGGCCGCACTGCTGGAGCGGATCGCCGGACCGGCGCCGGAACCTGAGAGGGGGCGGCGATTCCGGTCACCGAGGCCGGGCGTACGACTGGCAGCGGTCGGCGCCGTGGCGGTCACGATCGCGGCGGGCGTGACGGTCGTCCAGAGCATGGGCGCCGATGGGAACGGCAGGCCGCGCCCCGTCGTGCCGGGGCTGCCGGGGGGCAGGGTGGCCGACGCGAGGGTCGTACTGGCCGCCGCCGCCGATCTCGCGCAGAACCGTCCGTTCACGCCGCCGAGCGCCGGCCAGTGGACGTACACGGAGACGGAGTACCGGGAGTCCGGAAAGCCGGGACCCGGTGTGGTACATACCGCGAAGACTCCGCTGAAGACGCGGATCGACCGGACGTGGACCCGCGCAGACGGCTTGCGGGTCGCCTTCTACGACAAGGGCAAGCTCGTCATCTCTCCCACGGGCGGTCCCGGTGTGATGCCGCCGTCTGACTACGCCTCGCTGGCGGCACTGCCGCGCGATCCAGACGCGCTGCTGGCCTGGGCGTACAAGCAGAAAGCCCCCCCTAAGAGCGGCAATCCTCAAGTGGCGTTCTCGCTCTTCTGCTCCATCCTGGGCTACAACGTGCTTCCGCCGGCACTGGAGGCCGCGATCTACCGAGCGCTGGCGAAGGTTCCGGGGGTGACGCTGGTCAAGAACGGCGTCGACCTTCAGGGGCGGCCTGCGCTCTCGGTCGGCTATGTCATCGAAGGCTGGGTCAGGCAGGAGATCCTCCTTGACCCGAGGACCTACGTCTTCCGTGGCCTGCGGAGCATCGTGATCAAGGATCATTCCTTCGCACCCCAAGGCGGCACGCTCAAGAAGGGAGCGATCGACGTGCTCGCCACCCGGATCGCCGCCGGAATCGTCGACCGGCCCGGACAGCGCCCCTGAGCCCTAGTGAGGTCCCTGGCCGAGATGCCCTACCTCGGCCAGGGACCCCGAGCGTAGGTGAGTCGGGGAGGCGCGGTTCATCATCCTGCGGCTGTGGCCGACTCAACCACCGGTCAAGGCGTCGGTTCGAAGGCCAATCTATGGTGCGCCGCCGTCGACTGGGCTTTCCGTTCACTCCTGGAACATTTGGAAGCCGCGGACGACGAATCGGCTGACCCCATGGTGCGGCTGAGGGTGCTGATCCTGAATTTCGCTGGTCTCACCGCTGGATGGCCTTGACCTCCAGGAACTCCTCCAGGCCGAAGCGGCCCATCTCACGGCCGTTGCCGGACTGCTTGTAGCCGCCGAAGGGGGCCAGCAGGTTCATCTGCGGGCCGTTGATGTCGATCTGGCCGGCGCGCATCCGCTTGGCGATGGCCAGGGCGTGCTCGCCCTCGCCGAACACCGCGCCGTTGAGGCCGTAGATCGTGTTGTTTGCGATCTCCACGGCATGGTCGTCGTCGGTGTAGGGGATGATCGCCAGGACGGGACCGAAGATCTCCTGGCGTGCGATGACGGAGTCGGGGTCGACGTTCGCGAAGATCGTCGGCTTCACGTAGGCGCCGTCCTCCAGACCCTCGATCCTCTCCGGGCCGCCGGTCACGAGCGTGGCGCCGTCGGCGATGCCTCGCTCGATGTAGCCGGTCACCCGCTCGCGCTGCGCCTCGGAGACCACCGGCCCCAGGCGGGTGCTCTCGTCGGCCGGGTCGCCCACGGTGTACTCGCCGGCGGCCTCAAGGGCCAGTGCGACGACCTCGTCGTGCAGGTCGGCCGGGACCAGCATCCGCGTGTAGGCGCCGCAGACCTGCCCGCTGTTGACCCACGCGCTGGCCAGCCCGCGCGTGACGGCGTCCTTGAGGTCGGCGCCGCGCAGGATGATGTTGGCGGACTTGCCGCCCAGCTCCAAGGCGACCCGCTTGACGGTCTCCGCGGCGACGGCCGAGACTCGCTTGCCGGCCCGGGTGGAGCCGGTGAAGGACACCATGTCGATTCCGGGGTGCGAGGCGATCGCCTCGCCGACGACCGGCCCGGAGCCGTGCACGATGTTGAACACGCCCGCCGGCAGTCCGGCCTCGGCGGCGGCCTCGGCGAAGATCCGCGCCACCAGTGGCGCGACCTCGGACGGCTTGAGGACGATGGAGTTACCGGCCAGCATCGCAGGCACCACTTTGGTGACAATCTGCTGGAGCGGGAAGTTCCACGGCGTGATCGCCCCGACCACACCGATCGGTTCGCGCACGATCAGCGAGTTGGCGATCTCCTCGGTCCACGGGAAGTCGGCGGCCAGACCCGCGGTGCTGGTGGTCGCGAGGACCGGCAGCCCGGCCTGTGCCATCCGGGAGAACTGGATCGGGGCGCCCATCTCGGCGGTGATCGTGGCCGCTATCTCCTCGTTGCGGGCCTGAAGACCCTCGGCGATGCGCTGGATGATCGCGGCGCGCTCGGCGGGATCGGTCGCCGCCCATGCGGGGAAGGCGGCCGTGGCCACGTCGACGGCCCGGTCGACGTCGGCGGGCGTACCGGCCGGCACGGCGGCGATGACGGTGCCGGTGGCCGGGTCGATCACATCGATCACGGGGCCGGTGCCGGCAACGGCCTGGCCGCCGATCCAGTGGGCGGGGGCGGTGAACGTGGGGATGTCGGCTTTGCTGTTCATGACCCCACCGTCGCAAGACCGCGCCGGCGCAACCAGGGACAGAGTGTCCCGTGATCCAGGCCACAACCAGCAACACGCAGGGTCCTTGTCCACGGACATGTGGTCCTCGGTGGCGGACTCCGACCTGCGAGGCTGGAATCAGCGAGGAATCCCGCTGACCAGGACGATGTTGTCAAGCATGCGGGCGGCTCGCGCCGCGTCCTGTTCCCTCGCCGTCCGACAGCAGAGAGAGGAGTGGCCGTATGGGCCGGGCCGAACTCGCCGACTTTCTGCGCACCCGGCGCCAGGCCCTGCAGCCCGAGGAGGTCGGCCTGCCCCGGCGCCGCCGCCGGCGGACGGGCGGCCTGCGCCGCGAGGAGGTCGCGGCCCTCAGCAGCATGTCCACCGACTACTACAGCCGGATCGAGCAGCAGCGCGGCCCCCACCCCTCCGAGCAGATACTCGCCGCCATCGCCCGGGGCCTGGGCCTGTCCCTGGACGAGCGCGACCACCTCTTCCGCCTGGCCGGATACGTCACCCCGCAGCGAGTCTCCGGTGGCGACCACATCAACCCCGGCATGCTGCGCATCTTCGACCGCATGGAGGACACCCCCGCCCAGGTCATGAACCACCTCGGTGAAACCCTCGCCCAGAACCGGCTCTCCCTCGCGCTCGTCGGAGACCAGACCGGTTACACCGGGATGGAGCGCTACCTGGCCTACCGCTGGTTCACCGACCCCGCCTCGCGGCTGATCTATCCCGCAGACGAGCACGCCAGAAACGGCAGGACGATGACCGCACAGCTGAGCGCTGCCTACGCCCGCGAGAGCGAGGACCCGCGCGCCGCCGCCCTCATCGACACGCTGCTGTCGGCCAGCGAGGAGTTCGCCGAGATCTGGCGCGAGCACCCCGTCATCGGTCCCTACTGCGAACCCAAACGCATCGAGCATCCCCGGCTGGGGACGCTGGAACTGCACGGGCAGAGCCTGGTCGACCCCGACCAGTCCCAGACACTCCTGGTCTTCACCGCCCAGCCCGGCAGCGAGAGCTACGAGAAACTCCAGTTCCTCTCCGTAGTCGGCGACCAGTCGTCTGACCAAGGAGACCTACTACCAGCGGGTCGCTCCAGGAGTCCAGACCACGGCTGGGTACGGGGAGAGCGGCGCGCTCGTGCACATCACCTGGTACCTGGAGGCACAGACGTCGGGCCGCTTCGCGGCCGTCCCCGCCTGGCCGAAGATTTCACCGCCTATCGGGGGTGACGACCAGGACCCGGCGTTCATCGAGAAGATCAGGGAGCTCATGTCACGCACCATCCGGACCACTATGTCCCGGGCTCAGGAGGCCCACGCCCTGGTCGACGCGGCGTTGGCCGGACGTTGGGTCACGGCCGTTGTGGCGAGCCGGCCGTCGGCCTTTCCCGCTGCTCGGCACCGCCGACGTCCTCAAGCAGATCCTGCGCTTTGCGGTCGACGACCTGTGTGAAGACCTGCTGTGCGTACCCGAAGACGACGGCCCACCCGATGATCTGGGCCGAGCTGTCGAGCGCGCTCAGCCCGGGGACGAAGTTGCCGCGCATCAGGATCAGGCCCAGCAGCGCGGTCAGTGCCCCGAGCGGCAGTTTCAGGAGTGCGAGCGCGGCGGGCAGGCTGTACGGCGTGCTCGTGCCGCGGACCTTGCGGAGCGCGGTGGCAGTGGCGACGGCCGCGGCGATGAGGCCGAGGAACTCGATCAGCGGGACGTCCCAGGGGTCCACCGTGGCGGCGAGCACTTTGTCGATGTCCGCCTGCGCCGGTAGCTCGGACTCCTGTGTAGGGCAGACGATCCGCCGGGCCTGGCCCTGGGCCGGTGTGATCTGCACCGGTTGGAAGCACACTGGCAGCTTGTCCGGCATCGCCACTCCGATCACGCAGACACCGATCGCCAGTGCGAGAAGCACACCTGCGAACATCAGCAACAGGTTGCGGAAGCTCCGCACACGCATCTGCTCGTTGCGGGCCTCGGCCATCGCGCCCTGCACCGCGGCGACCAGCCGTTCCCGATCGACCGGCGACATCTGCCGGGCGCCGGCGGGCGCCGTCGCGGAGCCGCGCCCGCGCCGGGTGGCCCGGCCGGCAAGGCCGAGCACGGAGC
>JAOPYK010000266.1 GCA_025964695.1 Streptosporangiaceae bacterium
GCCCGACCTGCGGACGTGTTTATGTTCCTGGCAAAGGCTACTGCGTCATGGACGTGACCGTGATGACCGAGGCCGATGAGGTGGACGTCGCCGACACCGGCTACGTCAGCGGATACACGATCATTACCCCGGTGCAGTACTACGGCCAGAAAGAGACCGAGCCGTTCGTCCTGGCCTCGATCGCCCTCGACGGCGCGGACAACACGATCGGGCAGCAGGATGTCATCGGCATTCCGCATGAGCAGATCCGCAACGGGCTGCGGGTCAAGGCGCGTTGGAAACCGATTTCCGAGCGCGTCACCGAAGGGCTCAGCAATCGCGGCGGCATCGGTCTTGAAGGCGTCATGTTCGGATTCGAGCCGACCGGTGAACCCGATGAGCCCGCGGAGAAGTACCAGGAGCGTCTGATCTGATGAACGCCACCGACATCGCGATCGTCGCGACCGCCCAGACTCCGCTGGCCCGCCGAGCGCCGGAGAGCGAAGTCCAGCTGCTCATCCCGACGGTGAACGCCGTAATTGCCGCCGCGGGCATCGAACGCAGCGAGATCGGCTTCACCTGCTCCGGTAGCTGCGACTATCTCACCGGCGGCCCCTTCGCCTTCGTCTCCAACCTGGAGGCGGCCGGCGCGTGGCCGCCGATCGCCGAATCACACGTCGAGATGGATGGCGCGTGGGCACTGTACGAGGCATGGGTGCGCCTGCAGCACGGTGACATCGACATCGCCCTCGTCATGGGCTCGGGCAAGTCGTCACCGTCCGTGCCGGCAGAGGTCTGGGCCCAGCAGCTCGACCCCTACTTCCTCGCGCCGCTCGGCCTCGATCCGGTCTCCTACGCCGGGCTTCAGGCACGTGCGCTGTTGGAGTCGGGCAGTGCGAGCGAGCGCGACTTCGCCGAAGTAGTGTCCCGCAGCCGCCGCGCGGGGCTGGCCAACCCCAATGCGCAGATGAGCGGTGACTTGCGGGTCGAGGATCTGCTCGCCGAGCCCTATCATGCGAATCCACTGCGCAAGCACGATCTCCCGCCGATCAGCGACGGAGCCTCCGCGGTCGTGCTCGCTCGCGGCGATCGTGCCCGGCAGCTCGTCGAGCGCCCGGCGTGGATCCGCGGCCTGGACCACCGCATCGACCCGCATCAGCCCGGCATGCGAGACCTGACCATGTCAGCGTCGACCACGCTCGCGGCACGCAAGGCCGGTTACGACGGCGGGCCGATCGACGTCGCCGAGATCTCTGCGGTGTTCAGCCCACAGGAGATCATCCTGCGGCGAGCCCTTGGGCTTCCGGAGGACACTGTCGTCAACCCGTCCGGCGGGCCGCTGTGCGGAAACCCGATCATGTCCGCCGGCCTCGTCCGCATCATCGAGGCGGCGGACCGGATCATCGCCGGCACCGCCGATCATGCGCTCGCACACGCGACGAACGGCCAGGGCCTCCAGCACAATCTCGTTTGCCTACTTGAGGGGGAGTGATGGCGCGACACTGCGCGGTGGTTGGCGTTGGGCAGACCCACCACAAGAAGATCCGCGACGATGTCTCGATCACCGGCCTGGTGCGTGAGGCCGCCCAGCGGGCGCTTGAGGACGCCGAGTGCACCTGGGCCGATATCGACGCGCTGGTCATCGGTAAGGCTCCCGACGCCTTCGAAGGCATTGTTCAGCCCGAGTTGTTCATGGCCGAGGCGCTCGGCGCGGTCGGCAAGCCGATGATTCGCGTCCACACGGCGGGCAGCGTCGGCGGCTCCACGTTCATCGTGGCCTCGCATTTGATCCAGTCCGGTATCCACGATCGCGTGCTCACCCTTGCCTGGGAGAAGCAGTCCGAGGGCAACGCGCAGTGGGGCCTGTCCGGCGGACGTAGCGGTGGCTCAGGCGCGGGCGGCGCGTTCGCGCCGTGGATGCGCGCCTACATCCAGCGGTCCGGCGCGCCGGAGCACATCGGCTGGATGGTCGCGACCAAGGATCGCCGCAACGCGCTCAAGAACCCCTACGCGCATTTGAGGATTCCGGACATCAGTGTGGAGAAGGTGAAGGAGTCCAAACTTCTCTGGGATCCGATCCGGTTCCTCGAGTCATGTCCGTCCTCCGACGGCGCGGCTGCGGCGGTTCTCACCACGGAAGAAGGCGCCAAGCGGTCCTCGAAGCGGCCTGCGTGGGTGGCGGCGACCTCTGTGCGCAGCGAACTCGGCCAGTTCCCCGGGCGTAATCCGGTGCGGGTCCAGGCAGGTCTGGACTGTGCCCACGACCTGTACCGTCAGGCCGGCATTTCCGACGTCCGCCAGGAGGTCGATGTCGCCGAGCTGTACGTACCGTTCAGTTGGTACGAGCCCATGTGGCTTGAGGGACACAGCGTCGTCGAGCCCGGAGAGGGTTGGAAACTCGTCGAGTCCGGCGAGACCGAGATGACAGGATCCTTTCCCGTCAACCCTTCGGGCGGAGTGCTGTCGTCCAACCCGATCGGCGCGTCCGGCATGCTCCGCTTTATCGAGGCGGCCCAACAGGTGCGCGGTGAAGCGGGAGAACACCAGATCGACGGTGCCCGGACGGCGCTGGCGCAGGCCTACGGCGGCGCCGCGCAGTACTTCGCGATGGGCGTTCTCCGCAGCACCAAGGACTGATCATGGCACGCGGACGGACACCCGCGAAGGTGCCCCCGACCGGTCAACGGAGGGTGACGTGAGATTCGTCTTCTCAGAAGAACAGCACGCGCTGCGCGACGCGGTACGCCGCTTTCTGCGGCAGCACTCCTCGGAGCAGGACGTGCGGCGCCTGATGGAGACCGCCAACGGCTATGACAGCGCGGTGTGGAAGCAGATGGCGGGCCAGCTCGGCCTCCAGTCATTGACGATTCCCGAAAAGTTCGGCGGGGCCGGATTCACGTACACGGACCTGATGATCGTCTTCGAGGAGATGGGCGCGGCGCTGGTCTGCGCGCCGTTCTTCTCCACCGTGGCGCTCGCGGCCAACGCCTTGCTCTACAGCGAGGACACCGCCGCGCAGGAGGAACTCCTCCCCTCGATCGCCGGCGGTGACACGATCGCGACCCTCGCCTACGTTGAGGGTGAAGGCTCGTGGAGCCCGTCGGACATTGCGATGCCGGCGAGCTTTCGCGATGGGAGGTGGACGCTGCGCGGGACCAAATCCTTCGTGCTCGACGGGCTGGCGGCGAGCTTGATCCTCGTCGTCGCGCGCTCCGACGAAGGGCTGGGACTGTTCGCCGTCGACGCCGGTGCGGCCGGGCTGAACCGCACGCCGCTCACCACC
>JAOPYK010000272.1 GCA_025964695.1 Streptosporangiaceae bacterium
TTCCCCGGCATGACCTTGTGCGGGACGATGTTCTCCGGGACGCCCTCCGCCTCGATCTCCTGGGCCGTACGGCCGAAGGCGAGCACCGCGGTCTGGGCGAGCAGGTTGGCCACCAGCAGGTCGTGCATTCCGTCGGCGTCCCGGAAGGGTTCGGCGAACCCGATGAAGTCGGCAGGGACCAGCCGGGTGCCCTGGTGCAGCAGCTGGTGGAAGGCGTGTTGGCCGTTGGTGCCGGGCTCGCCCCACCAGATCTCGCCGGTGTCGGTCCCCACCGGGCTCCCGTCGGCACGGACGGACTTGCCGTTGGACTCCATCATCAGCTGCTGCAGGTAGGCGGGGAAGCGCGACAGCCGCTGGCTGTACGGGAGTACGGCGTGGGTCTGCGCACCGAAGAAGTCGTTGTACCAGACGCACAGCAGGCCCATCAGGACCGGCATGTTCTGCTCGAACGGCGCCGTGCGGAAGTGCTCGTCCATGGCGTGGAAGCCCGCGAGCATCTCGGCGAACCGGTCGCGGCCGATGGCGATCATCAGTGAGAGGCCGATCGCGCCGTCGAAGGAGTAGCGGCCGCCGACCCAGTCCCAGAAGCCGAACATGTTGACCGGGTCGATGCCGAACTCCGCGACCCGCCCGGCGTTGGTCGAGACCGCGACGAAGTGCCGCGCGATCGCCCCCTCGTCACCTCCCAGCCCGTCCAGCAGCCACTCCCTGGCGACCTTGGCGTTGGTCAGGGTCTCCAGGGTGGTGAAGGTCTTGGAGGAGATGACGAAGAGCGTCTGGTCGGGGTCCAGATCCTCCAGCGCGGTGGTGATGTCGGCGGGGTCGACGTTGGAGACGAACCGGCAGGTGAGGCCCTTCAGCGCGTAGTCGTACAGCGCGGTGTAGGCCATGGCCGGGCCGAGATCGGAACCGCCGATGCCGATGTTCACCACGGCCTTGATCGGCTTACCGGTGTGCCCCTTCCACTCCCCCGCGCGGACGCGCTCGGCGAAGTCGCCCATCCGGTCGAGCACCGCGTGCACGTCGGTGACGACGTCCTGGCCGTCCACGGTCAGGACGGCGTCCCGCGGCAACCGCAGCGCCGTGTGCAGCACCGCGCGGTCCTCGCTGACGTTGATGTGCTCGCCGGCGAACATGGCCGCGATCCGGTCCTGCAACCCCGCCTTCCGGGCGAGCGCCGTCAGCAGCCTGAAGGTGTCGTGCGTCGCACGGTGCTTGGAATAATCCAGGTAGAGGTCGCCCGTCTCCAGGGACATGCGCTCGGCGCGCAACGGATCCCAGTCGAACAGATCTCGCAGGTGCAGGCCCCGGATGTCGGCGTGATGGGCGGCCAGCGCCTTCCATTCGACGGACTCGGTGATGTCGCTCATTCCCCTGCTCCCCAATCCCACGCAACGTCACTTCCCCGGCCCGGCCACGTTAAGCCCGGTCGCTCGCAAACACCCGTTCGACCTGCCGGAAAGGCCTGCATTCCGAAAAATGGGGTTTCCGGGTCGGATGACCCGACCGTTACCGGCCGATAGTCCGGAATGCACTTTCCGCACGCAATCTACCTCGCGGACCATCGGCAGCAGGGAGGATGGGCGGATACCGAAGGAGGTCAGGTGTCGTTCGAGCCGCTGTCAGGACGAGACCCGCGGCGGATCGGGTCGTACACCCTGCTGGGCCGGCTCGGCGCCGGGGCGATGGGCCGGGTCTACCTCGGGCGGTCGGCCGCCGGGCGGCTGGTCGCGGTGAAGACGATCAGAGCCGAGTTCGCCGAGGAGCCCGACTTCCGCCTGCGCTTCGCCGAGGAGGTCAAGGCGGCCCGGCGGGTCAGCGGGGCCTTCACCGCACCCGTGGTCGCGGCCGACCCCGACGCGGAGGTGCCCTGGCTCGCCACCTCCTATGTGGCCGCGCCCTCGCTCGAGCGGCTGGTGCGGACCTGCGGCCCGCTCCCGGTGCCCGCCGTACGATGGCTCGCCGCGGGCTGCGCGGAGGCTCTGGAGTCGATCCATGAGGCGCGGCTGGTGCACCGTGACCTGAAGCCGTCCAACGTGCTGGTCTCGCTGGACGGACCCCGGGTCATCGACTTCGGCGTGGCCCGGGCGGTGGAGCGCTCGACTCTCACCGCCGCCCGCCAGGCGGTGGGGACACCCGCTTTCATGGCACCCGAACAGGCACGCGACACCAAGCAGGTGGGACCGGCCAGCGACGTGTTCTCGCTGGGCTCCACCCTGTCCTTCGCCGCTACCGGGCACGCCCCGTACCAGGGTGAGACGGTGACCGACATCCTGGTCCGGCTGGCCACCGAGCCACCCGACCTCACCGGGCTGCCGGTCGAACTGCTCGACATCGTGACCGCCTGCCTGCGCCGGGACCCGGCCTCGCGGCCCACCCCGGCCGACCTGCTCGCCGAACTGGCACCGGTGACCCACGACGACATGGGGCATGAGCTGGCTCAGACGCTCCTCCCGGCACCGGCCCTCGCCCTCATCGAGGAGTGGCGCCGCGGCCCGCAGCCGCCGGAGACCGAGGACGAGGTTGAGGACGAGGACGAGGTTGAGGACCAGGACGACACCTTCGGATCGCCGACCTCCTCGACGGGGCACGCCATCGCACCGCCGGTATCCGCCCGACCGGCGGGCGGGGGCTGGGGGCGGCTGGAGGAACTGTCCCGCTCTCCGCTGTCCCGGCTGCGCCGGGCCGGCCGGACGGCGTCGGTGGCCGGCTCGATCTGCGCGGTCGCCGGTCTGCTGGCCGTGTGCGGCGTCGTGGGCGATCAGTACGTGCGGAACCCGCCCTCCGACAACCGCCCCCCGCCGGCCCAGGTGCAGGGACCACCCCCGGCCCAGCCACCGGGACCGTTGTCCGGCGCCACCGACCGGCCCACCGGCAATCCCCGGATCATCGTCAATCAGCCCTACGGCGACGGCGACACCGTGTTCGTGTTGCACGGCACCGGATGGACGCCCGGAGAGCGGATCACCGTGCGGCTGAGCGGGCGTCCGACGTCGCCCGACACGCCCACCGTCGATCTGGCGGGCACCTTCAACTATGCCGTCAACCAGGGACATGAGTTCTTCGCCGGGCCGCTCCCGCCGGGGACGCACCATGTCGTGGTGACCCCGTACGGCGGCGGCCCGCGGGCCGAGGCCGCCTTCGTCGTCCATCCCTAGACTCGCCCCAGGACCTGTCTCAGGATCATGCCGTGGCTTGACCCGACACTGTGTCAGGCCGTAGACCGGGACCCGTCAAGTTCGGCATCGGAGACTTCGCCAGGCCCTGGGCATGAACGCCAGCCGCATTCCGAGTCCGGCGAGCACAGGGACGCGCGGGCGGCAGAACTCCGAGAACCGATCGCCACGAGCTGAAGGGCGGGCCAGGATCAGGATATAGACGAGCGCACGACGCGCGGCGCCAACGGGACGCCCGGCGGGCTCCCCGTCCTGGTCTTCTGTGCCTGGTCTTTGTGCTTAGTGGTCTGCGCCGTAAGTCTTTCGGGGGTTTTCAGGCGGCCTCCAACGCGGCAGGCTGGTGGTGGTGTTCATGGTGATCGGTTCGCTCCTTCTGGATGTGTCGCTCGATCCGGGCCAGTAGGTCCTCGAGGTCGGCCGGGGTGAACTTCCATTTGAAGGGCCGGGCGGCCTGGTTGTAGCGCTGTTCGAAGGCGATCAATCGGTCTTTCACCTGGTCAAGGCTGGTGAAGTCGTTGGGTGTCACGACTTTGCGCTGGAGGATGGAGAAGAAGATCTCCACTTGGTTGAGCCAGGAGGCGTGGACGGGTGTGTGCACCATGACCGCGTTGGGGAAGCGCTTGGCCAGGCGGTCGATCGCGGCTTGGCCGCGGGAGGAGCCGTTGTCGACGACCCAGAACACCCGCTTGGCCGAGGCGTACGGCTGTTGTGTCATGACCTTCTCGACCAGGGTCATGAACGGGACGATCCCGGTCTTGGCCGAGCAGTGCCCGAACACTTTGGCCTGGTGGACGTCGTAGGCGGCCAGGTAGGCCAGCGCGCCGCCACGGTCGTACTCGTGGTTGAGGCGCATCATCCGGGACGCGCCGGGCGGCAGGGTCGGGTGGCAGCGGCAGCGGGCTTGGATGCTGGTCTTTTCATCACTGGAGATCACGTATTCGTTGTCGCTGAGCGGGGCGCCGTCCCAGACACGCGCGTACAGGTCCAGCACCCGGGTGGCTTTGGCGGCGAAGTTGGGGTCGCGAATGAACAGCCACGACTGGTGTTGCCAGGGCTTGAGCACGTCGGCGGCCAGGATCCGGCGGACGGTGGAGGGCGAGATCGCCTCCGCGATGCCGCGGCCGGTGACCTCGGCGGCCAAATCCGGGCAGCTCCATCGCGCCAGCGGCACCCCGGTCTCGGCCGGCAGGTGACAGGCCAGCGCCTTGACCTCGGCGACCTGGACCGGGGTGAATCTGGGTGGCCGTCCAGACCGGCGCCGGTCAGCGAGCCCGGCCATGCCCTCATCGGCGTACCGGCCGCGCCAGCGCCGGACGGTGTCGACCGTGACGCCCTGGCGGCGGGCGATCTTTGCGTTGGAGTAGCCGCGGGCGGCGTCCAGCACGATCCGCACGCGGATGACCTGCTGGTATGGGGCGGTGTGGGAGTAGGCCAGCTTTTTGAGCCGTCGCCGCTCGGAGGCGGTCAGCGTGATCTGGCGGGCACGGGGGACGGGCACGCGTGGGACTCTCTACCAAGGGATGATCTTCACCAGGACTAGGTGAGGATGCACGCCCCGCTCCCACCAGTAGATGATCTGACACGAAAGCCGCCCCGACCCTCACGGGTCCAGGGCGGCTCGTCGTCGGATGTCTAG
>JAOPYK010000292.1 GCA_025964695.1 Streptosporangiaceae bacterium
GGGCCCGCCGCTGCATCGGCGCCGGCGGTCGCCGCTGCGCCGCGTCGCGCTCTGGGCCGCCGCGGCCGCCGCGCTGCTGGTCCTGCTGGCGGTGGTCCAGATCGCACGGCCGCTGCCGGATCGGGCCGTGCGGCTGGTCATCGCCACGAGCCACACCTTCCCCGGCCCGGCCCCGCAGCTGCCCTGGCCGGTCAAGGGCCAGGCCGCCGTGGAGGTCGAGGGACTGGGCAGTCTGGGCGTCTCCGGCGCCCAGACCCCGACTCCCACCGCCAGCGTCGCCAAGGTCATGACCGCCTATGTCTTCCTCAGGAACCATGAGCTGCGCGACGGCGACGACGGCCCGACCTACACCATCTCCGCGGAGGAGGCCGCCCGTCTGCCCGACCTGAAGGCCCGTCAGGAGACCCACGTCGACGTGGTGGCGGGTGAGAGGTTCACCGAGCGCAAGGCGCTCGAAGCGCTGTTGATCGTCTCGGCGAACAACATCGCCCACGAACTGGCCCGGTGGGACGCCGGGGGCGACGTGGCGTACGTCCAGAAGATGAACGCCACCGCCCGCGAGCTGGGCATGGTCAACACCATCTACACCGATCCCAGCGGCTACGACTCGGCCACGGTGAGCACCGCCTCCGACCAGGTCAAGCTGCTGCGGGCGGCAATGCGGATCTCCGCCTTCGCCCAGGTGGTCGGCATGTCGTCCTACGCGCCGGCGGACGGCGGTGCGGCCCGCCCGGCCGGCAACACCCTGCTGGGCCGCGACGGGGTGATCGGCGGCAAGACCGGCTTCACCGACGCGGCCGGAGGCAACTACGTCTTCGCGGCGCTCAAGCGGGTGGGCGCCGCGAGCGCGCTGATCGTCGGGGCGGTGATGGCGCAGAGCGGCGCCACCACCCCCAAACCCGCCATCGACGCCGCCCAGCAGCTGATCGAAGTCACCGAGAGCTCGCTCACCAGCGTCACGCTGGCGCGCACGGGTGAGAGGGTGGCTCAGGTGGACGACGGGCTCGGCGGCCGTACTCCGCTGGTCGCCACCCGCCCGGTCACCGTGGCCGGCTGGCCCGGTCTCACCGTACGGCTCGCCGCCGAGGGAAGGCTGCCGCACCGCGCCCCCGCAGGCCGGAAGCTGGGTGCGATCACCGTCGGCAGCGGACCCGACCGGGCGCGGACCGAGCTCCAGCTCGGCCGTTCCCTCGCCGAGCCGGGACTGCCCGGCCGGCTGCTCCGCCTGGGCTGATCCTCACGCCCGGGCTGACCGTCAGGAGACCTCCCAGGCGACGTGGACGTCGCCCGCGTCCTCCCGCCGGACCGAGACCCCGTCGGTCGTACCGGGGTCGGGGAAGGTCACCACGGTCTGTCCCTGGGTGGAGTCCACGGTCGCCGTGGCCAGGTGCCAGGAGCCCGCCTGGTGAACGGCGACCCGGAGCTGCGCCGCGGGCAGGCCCTGCAGCGCGTTGTCGGCGATGAACCCGATCGTCTTGTAGCGGCCTCGGGGCAGAGCGATGGGGGTGATCGCCTGGGCGCCTTCGGCGAGCTGGCCGTAGGGCATGTCGTCCTCTTCCTGGGCGGCCGGCGGCACGGGACCGACGCCGACGCGCCACTGCCCGTAGTCCGCCTTCATGGCGCGGTCGTAGTCGCAGTCGACCCCGCCGACATAGTGGTTGTTCGAATACTGCTGCAGTTGCGCCCGGGAGTCCCAGCTTCCGCCCGACCAGGCGTACGTCTGCCAGCCGTAGGCGATCTTCTTGGCGTCGAAGGCCCGCTTGACCGGCCCGTAGCCGGCGTAGATCCCGACCCTGTCGCGGCCCAGCACACTGGCCGCGCCGTCCAGGTAGGCGTGGATCTCGGCCTGCTGGGAGGAGGTGGCGTCGAAGTCCACGGCGAAGTAGATCGGGCGTCCGGACGGCATGCCGCAGGCCTTCGCCTGCTTGGCCGCCTCCGTGGCGTCCGCCGCCCCCGCCGAGCGGCCGGCCAGTGCCCGGTTCGCGGTCGTCTCCCAGACCACGATGATCCAGATCCCCGCGTCGGACAGCTGCCGCGCCTCACCGGCCGTGAGGTTCTTGCCGGAGGTGTCGTGGGAGAGATATCGGGCCACGAACTTCACGCCGGCCTTCTTCAGCGCCGCGACACCCGGGCGCCCCCACGCATAGTCGATACCGAACACACTCATGGGCCCGCCCCAACGAATTAGATCGTCTGAAAAGTCGGACTTTAGCGGGCTTTGGCCTTGACATGTCGGTGAGTTGCGGTTGTTCACGCAGCAGACCGGTCGGCCAGGAGGCTCAGTCGACGTCGGCCCGGTCGCGGCCGCCGGAGAGCAACCGATAGCCGGGGCCGCGGTCGAAGAACGGCGCCGGCCCGCGCTCGGCGAGCAGCCGTGCCCGCAGTTGCCCGGTGGCCACCTCGTCGACCTGCGTCTCTCCGATGAGCACCACCCCGTAGTCGTCGCGGGCGCCCGCCGAGGACACCTTGCCGTCCCGTACGTCGGCGGCCACCCGGCCAGGGTCACGGCCGAGCGGGTCGCCCCAGCCACCGCCTCCGGTGGTACGGATCCTGATGACCTCACCGGCCTTGACGGGCTCGGCGTCGACCAGGCCCTCCATCTCGCGCCCGTCGATCGTCACCAGGAACGGCCGGCCGGCCGCACCGCCGTTCACCCCCCAGCAGGACAGGATCGAGCGGTCCGCGATCGACATGTAGTGCGCGTCCCGGAGCATGCGCAAGTGCTTGTCGTAACCGAGGCCGCCGCGGAACTCCCCGGCGCCGCCGGAGTCGGCGGCCAGCCCGAGGCGTTCGACGATGAACGGCCAGCGGGCCTCGGCGAACTCGACCGGGATGTTGCGGGAATCGGGCACCACATGGATCGTGTCCTCTCCGTCGGCGTAGTAGCGGCCGCCTGAACCGCCGCCGAGCACCTCCCGCATCAGGTAAGGCTCGCCGCCGGCGTCCGACCCGTGCACCCCGGTGTAGCGGATCGTCTCCTGGTCGGCCGGCATCCGGCCGCCGGTCGCCTTCGCCAGCACGCCGGCCAGGACGCCGAGCAGCCGCAGGATGACGAAGGTCCGGGCGTTGGTGGGGGCGGGGAAGATCGGGGTGAGCAGCGTCCCCTTCTCCGGGAAGATCATCTCGATGAGCGGCACGACGCCCTCGTTGACGTCGAGTTCGGCCATGCGTTCCGGGGTGTCGGCGAGGTTGCGCAGCACGGGCGCCAGCCACTTCTTCAGGAAGACGCCGTCGGCGTAGTCGCCCGCGTGGTTGATCGGCCCCTTCGCCTGCGGTGAGGTCCCGGTGAAGTCGATGATGATCTTCTCGGGGGTCTTGGTGAGCGTGATGCGCTGGGTGTGCAGCCGGGGCGGATCGACCCCGTCGTGCTCGGCGTAGTCCTCCCAGGTGAAGGTCCCGTCCGGGATCTTGGCCAGGATCTCCGTTCGGAAGGTGCTGGTGGTGTTGTCCAGGATGGCGTCGAAGCATCCCTCGACGGTCTCTCGGCCGTACCGGTCGAAGAGCTCACCGAGGCGGCGTGCTCCCATCAGGCAGGCCGAGCACTCGGCGTCCAGGTCACCGGCCAGCGAGTCGGGCATCCGGGAGTTGCGGGTCATGATCTTGATGGCGGCCGCGTTGGGCACCCCCTGGTCCCAGAGCCTGATCGGCGGGACCATGAGCCCCTCCTCGAAGACGCTGCGGGCGTGCGAGGGCATCGAGCCGGGGACGGACCCGCCGATGTCGTCGTGGTGCCCGAACGCCTGCACGAACGCGACCACCACCCCGTCGTGGAAGACGGGGACGGTGACGCACAGGTCCGGCAGATGACCGATCCCGCCTTCCGACAGGTAGACGTCGTTGTGGAAGAAGACGTCACCGGGCCGCATGGTGTCGAGCGGGAAGTCCCGGGCGATCGGCTGGACCAGCGCCGAGTACGACCTTCCGGTCAGCTTCCGCAGCCGGCGGTCGTGGATGCCGGCCCGGAAGTCGTGCGCGTCCCGGATCATCGGGGAGCGGGCCGTCCGGGCGATCGCCGTCTCGACCTCCCGCTCCACCGAGGCCAGGGTGCCCTCGACGATCTCCAGCACAATCGGATCTGTGTTCAATTTGACTCGCTCCGCTCGTCGGTTCGCACACGCTTTGACGCGGCGGCTCCCCTCGTCGCGTGCTCGCTCGTACCTCGCTGCGCGCTCCTCAGTCCGGTCGCCGCGCGCGTGCTCACGGTCCTCATCCCGGCCTCATCCGGCCTCATCCGGATGGCTCGGCTCACGGGCTCTCCGGCCCTGCCGGGTCGAGGCTGAGCCTGGTGATCAGGAGGTTGCCGTAGGGATCGCAGCGGGCCTGGAACCCGGGGTGCAGGGGCAGCGTGGAACCGAACTCCTCGATCACCGCGGGGCCTGTGATCACGTCCTCCCGGCGGAGCTCCTCCCGCCGGTGGATCGGCGTCCTCCGCCAGCCGTCCTCCCGTCCCGCGGGGGTCAGATCCTCGTCGAAGTACACCTGCCGGTACGCGCCGGGGAGCGGCGGCAGCGCACCGTCCTCCCGCGAGGGCCGCTCGGCGAGCTCCGGCCGCTTGATCGGGCCGATACCGGAGACCCGGAGGTTGACCCACTCGACCGGGTGGCGCGGGTCGTCGCGGTAGCAGTAGCCGTAGAGCCGCTCGTGCTCGTCCTCGAAGCGCCGTACGACCTCGGCGCGGAAGTCCCCGTCGACCGGGCCCGCGGGCGCCGCGACCCGTACCTCGAAGGCCTGGCCGAAGTAGCGCAGGTCCGCGGACCGGACGAGGCGGTGGGCCGTGGCGTCGAAGCCCTCCTTGTCCAGCGCGCCGGTGGCCTGGCGTTCCAGCCCGGCCAGCACTCCGGCGACGGCGCCCGGGTCGAGTTCGGAGTCGCGGGCCACGTGGGTCTGGACGTAGTCGTTCTTCACGTCGACCGTCAGCAGCCCGAACGCGGACAGGTTGCCAGGGTTCTCCGGCACGATCACGGCGGGCAGACCCAGAATGTCCATCAGCCGGCAGACCAGCAGCGGCCCGGATCCGCCGAACGCGACCATCGGATAGTCGCGCACGTCCAAGCCGCGCTTGACGGTGATCTGGCGGATGGCGTTGGCCTGGTTCCAGGCGGAGATCTCCAGGATGCCGGTGGCCGACCGCTCCAAAGCCAGGCCGAGGACGGCGGCCAGCCCCTCGATGCCCGCCCGCGCCGCTTCGGGGTCCAGCGGAATCTCGCCGCCGAGCAGATGGGGCGGGACCCGGCCGAGGAAGACGTGCGCGTCGGTGACCGTGGGGTCCCCGCCGCCGCGTCCGTAGCACAGCGGCCCGGGGTCGGCGCCGGCGCTGCGCGGCCCCACCTTGAGGGTGCCCTCAGGCGAGGTCCAGGCGATGGAGCCGCCCCCCGCCCCGACCGTGATGATGTCGATCATCGGGATCTTCGAGGGGAACCGGCCGATCGAGCCCTCTGTGGTCAGCGTCGGCTCCCCGCCGAGCACCACCGCCACGTCCGTCGAGGTGCCGCCGCCGTCCAGGGTGATGACCGAGTCCCGGCCGGCCGTACGTGCGACGAGGGCCGCGCCGAGCGCCCCGGCGGCGGGCCCGGACAGCACCGTGGTGATGGGCTGGTGCACGACCTCCTCGGCCGACAGCACTCCACCGTTGCTCTTCATCACATAGAACGGCGGCTCCCCGAGGCGCTCGGCGATCCGCGCGATGTAGCGCATCATGGTCGGCTTAACCGCGGCGTCGACGAGGGTGGTGACGGACCGCTCGTACTCCCGGTACTCGCGCAGCACCTCGCAGGACAGCGAGATCACGGCGGCGGGGTGCTCCCGGCGCAGCACCTCGCGCATCCGCAGCTCGTGTTCCGGGTTGGCGTAGGAATGCAGGAAGCAGACCCCGAGCGTGTCGATGCCCTGATCCCGGAACCAGCGGGCCACCGCGACGGCCCCGGCCTCGTCGAACGGTCGGAGTTCGGTGCCGGTGTGGTCGAGCCGCCCCCCGACGGTACGGACCCGGTGGACGGGCACGATGCGCGGCGGCTTGACCCAGAAGTACGAATTGCCGTAGCCGTCGGGGACGCTCTGCCGAGCGATCTCCAGCAGGAACTCGAAACCTTCGGTGGTGATGAAGCCGAGGTCACCGATGCGGTCCTCAAGGAGCTGGTTGGTCGCCACGGTGGTCCCGTGCGAGACCGCCGTGATCTCCGCTCTGGTGGCGCCGAGCAGTCCAAGAACCTTGTGCACGCCCGCCATGAACCCCTCCGCGGGGTCCGCGGGAGTCGAGGGCGTCTTGGTAGTGACCATCCGCCCGCGCGTCTCGTCGAGGGCCACCACGTCGGTGAACGTGCCACCGGTGTCGATGCCGATCCGGATGCCGCCCCTGAGCTGCCGTGCCGGGGATTCCATGAGACCTACATCTACCGCCCACGGACGCCCGCGCGAATCGTCGAGTTCTGCCAACGAAACGGTCCGTCGTCAGGCGAGTCAGCTCGTGAGGTTGCCGGCCACCTCGCGCAGAGCCGCTTCAAGGGTCTGCGCCGGCTGCGCGCCGGACACCCCCCACTTGCCCTCGAAGAGGAAGAACGGGACGCCGGTGATGCCGAGCTCACGGGCCCTTCCGAGGTCCTGCTCCAGCTCGGCGAGTCCCTCCTCGGAAGCGAGCATGGATCGTACGGACTCGGGCGCCAGACCCGCGGAGCCGGCCAGCTCGGCCAGGGTGGCGACATCACCCAGATCGCGTCCCTCCGCGTGCTGGGCACGGAACAGCCGGTCGGCCACCGCGTCCTGCAGGGCCGGCCCGCCCTCCCGGCCGGCCAGCCAGATCACCCGGTGCGCGTCGCGGGTGTTGACGTGCAGGCCCCGCTCCGGTTCATACGGAAGGTTCTCGGCGGAGGTCAGCCCGCGCAGCCGCGCGTGGGCCTCATGGACCCGCTCGAGGCCACCGAACTTCTCCGCCAGACGCGCGGTGGCCGGGGTCGCGGCCGACGGCGCGCCAGGGTCGAGCTGGAAGGGACGCCACGTCACCTGGACGTCGTCGTCCTCGAAACCGGCCAGGGCCTGACGGAACCGGGCCTGTCCCAGATAGCACCATGGGCAGACGACATCAGCGAAGATCTCTACGTTCACGCTCGGGTCAACCGGCGGCGACGGCGCTCCATTCCCGCCACGCGGCACCGACTAGGGTGAACGTCGATCGTTCATCCACCCACTACACCATCCGGGAGCTTTAGCGATGGCGCTTGAACGGCCCGAGATCGACTTCCCCGAAGGGCAGCCTCCTGCCCACCTCGACATCACCGACATCACCGTCGGCGATGGCCCGGAGGCCACCAAGGGTTCCAATGTGTCCGTGCACTACGTCGGCGTCGCCTTCTCCACGGGCGAGGAGTTCGACGCGTCCTGGAACCATGGCAGTACCTTCGAGTTCCCGCTCGGCGGCGGCCGGGTCATCAAGGGCTGGGACATGGGCGTGCAGGGCATGAAGGTCGGCGGACGCCGCCGGCTCGTGATCCCGCCGCACCTGGGCTACGGCGACCGTGGCGCCGGCGGCGCGATCAAGCCCGGCGAGACCCTGATCTTCGTCGTCGACCTGATAGCGGTCGGCTGACACCCATCAGGCAGGGCAGCAGGCAGGGCAGCGATGATGTTGTTCGGTCCCCCTCCCGAGGGGGACCGAACAACATCATCGGCAAAAGGCGTCCCTGGGTCAGGCAGGGGTCGGCGCGGGCGGATTCGGGCGGCGTGGGGCTACCGGCGCGGGCGGATCCGGGGCGGCGTGGGGCTACCGGCGTGAGCGCCGGCCCATGGCGTAGCCGACTGCGACTCCCCCGAGCGCGATGAACCCGCCCGCCGCGAACGCCGCGGTCATCGCCCAGGCGACCGGCCCCGTCGCGCGCTCCGCGGCCGGGGCGGCATAGACCGTACCGACGCCCGCCGGGGCCGCGTAGGCCGTGCCCATGCCGGCCTGGACGTCCGGGGCCGCTGCAGTCCCCGCCGCCGACGCCGGGGGGGCCAGCGTTGCCGGGGCGGTTCCGGTAACCGGGGCGGCGGAGGCGACGGGCACCGGGCGCTCGGTCAGCGCGCGTTCGACGGCGGCGAAGAACTCCTCGGCGGTCCGCTTGGCGACGGTGCTCAGCATGCGCTGGCCGACACCGCCGATCATCCCGCCGACGACCGCGTCGGCGGTGTAGTCGACCCGGGTCCCGCCATCGCCGTCCGACAGCCGCACCAGCACCGTGGCGTCGACCGTGCCGGGCGCTCCCTGGCCCTGCGCGCGCAGCACGAAGGAGTGCGGCGGATCGGGTTCGGCGAGGGCGACCTGCCCGACGTAGGTGCCCTTGATCGAGGCCACCCCGGCGGTGACCGTCATCTTGTAGGTATCGGCGCCGGTGGCCTCCAGCCGCCGGCATCCCGGGATCGTGCGCACCAGCACCGCGGGATCCTGCAGGGCTTCCCAGACCAGGCCCACCGGGGCCGCCACCGTCGCACTGCCGTTGACCTTCATGAACCGACCTTAGACAACCCGCCCGCCGGCGCGAACGGCAACATCTGCCCAGCCCGCCGGGACCGGCGGGCAAACGGGCATCCAGACCCGCTGCGGCGTGGCGCGACGCCCCGCCCCTCCGGATCATGTACCAACTTGCCGGTAGGAAGCGACATCTAAGGGGCGTAAACCTCCGCCGGAGCCGGGTGGTGGTGACGACGGGGAGGTACGGCCGATGCGAGGGAAGATCCCACTGATCTCATGTCTGATCGCCGGGGTGCTCGGCGTCAGCGCCGGCGCATGGCCGGAGGTCAGGGCGCAGTCCCTTGCTGGCTCGGACGGCCCCTCACTGCGGAGCAGGCTGGCCGCCGATCTGTCCGACCAGCAGTGGGAACGTCCCCGACCCGGGACCTGGACGCCGCCGGTGAAGAGCGCCGACGGGCTGCCGACCGTCATCAACCAGATCAAGACCCAGGACAAGGTCGTGTTCCTGACGATCGACGACGGCTGGGAACACGATCCCGGGTTCGTCGACATCGTGCGGAAGCAGAAGGTGCCGATCCTGACCTTCCTCACCAACGACGCGGCGAAGGGCCACTACGAATACTTCTGGGCGCTCAAGCACGCCGGTTCGCAGCTGGAGAACCACACCCTGCACCACCCCAACATGGCGACCCTGCCGCTGGAGGCGCAGAAGAAGGAGATCTGCCAGACCAGCGACATCATCGCCGGCCAGTACGGGCGGCGGCCGCGGATCTTCCGGCCGCCGTTCGGGTCGTACAACCAGCTCACCCGGCAGGCGGCGGCCGCCTGCGGGATCAAATCGATCCTGATCTGGTCCGCGGAGTTCTACAACGGCACCAAGTCCCCGCGGGGCGTGCACAACGCGTTCGCCCGCGGAGACGGCGGCACGGGTTTCCGCCCCGGCGACATCATGCTCATGCACTACCGGCCGGGTCTCGCCCAGGATTTCCAGACCGTGCTCGACTGGGTCCGCCAACAGGGTTTCCGGCCCGCCGCGATCGAGAACTATCTTCCTGTCTCCCTCGGCGGGAACGCACCCGATCCGCAGCCGGGCGGAACGCCGGTGAAGACCTGATGAACAGACCACATCCGGCGCCGACTCAAGGTCAAATAAGCGTAGGGAACAGGTACCCGTTGAGCCGTCACGCCCCCGGCCGCCGCCAAGCTGGTGGCCGCCCAGGGGGTACAAGGGGGATTTCATGGCTTCCGGCCGCCACCGCACGACCCGCGTGACCGCGGCCGCCACCGTGGCGGCGCTGGCCACCGGCGGACTGGCGGGCTGCCAGGGACACTCCGCGACGGCACGGGGGTCGTCGGCGACAGCGCCGATGATCTCCCCGCAGGCGGCTCCACAGGCTCCGCCGACCCCGGTGCCCACCGCCGGGCAGACGTCATCCACCACCGGTCCAGCCACCCCGGTCCCCTCGACCCCGGTCCCCTCGACCCCGGGCACGGACGGCCCGCCGCAACGAGCGCGCGGCGCACTGCCACCCGTGATCAGCAAGATCGCGACCAAGGAAAAGATCGTCTTCCTCACCGTCGACGACGGCTGGCAGAAGGACCGCGACTTCGTCCAGCTCATCAAGGACCGGAAGATCCCGATCACCGTGTTCTTGATGAACGACGCCGCGAAAGGCGACTACGGCTACTTCCAGCGGCTTCAGCAGGCCGGAGCCCTCATCGAGGACCACACGATGACGCACCCGCTGCTGACCCGGCTGTCCTACGCCCAGCAGAAGTACCAGATCTGCAAGACCGCCGATATCTACGCCGTGCGGTACGGCACGCGCCCCACGCTGTTCCGGGCCCCCTACGGAGCGTCCAACACCACGACCCGCAGAGCGGCCCGGGACTGCGGCATCAAGGCGGTCTTCTTCTGGCGGGAGACCTCCGAGCACGGGAACCTCGCCTACCAGACCTCTGGCGGACTGCACCCGGGCGACATCATCCTGGTCCACTTCAAGCCCCACATGGCGCGCGATTTCCGGACGCTGCTCCGCCGTATCGACAAGCAGGGTTACCAGCCCGCCGAGCTCAGGGACCATCTGCCGGCCCGCTATCTCCAGCAGGGCCGGTGAACGCCTCCGGCCCCGCGGGCAGGGCCATAACGAGATCTTCAAACCACCCCATCTGGCGGCTATACGCCCACTATGGTTCACAGAGCCGGCGGGGTTGAGGTCCCCTGCTCCCCGAGCAACCCCGCCGGCTCTCCCTGGCGGGCCAGGCGCAGCTGGTAGAGCTCGTCCGGGGAGATGGGCATCGCCGAGATCGGGATGCCCTCGGCGTCCTCGATGGCGGCGGCGATGACGGCGGACACCGGGATGACCCCCGCCTCGCCCGCCCCCTTGATGCCGAGGGGGTTCAACGGCGAGGGCGTCTCCAGATGGCCGGTCTCGATCCGCGGAACCTCGGTGGCGTAGGGCATCAGGAAATCCATGAACGAGGCGTTCAGCAGCTGCCCCGACTCGTCGTAGACCATCCGCTCGTAGAGGGCACCGCCGACGCCCTGGGCCACTCCCCCGTGGATCTGCCCTTCGACGATCATCGGGTTGATGAGCCGTCCGCAGTCGTGGATGACGGCGTACCGCACGATGCGCACCTCGGCAGTGTCCGGATCCACTTCCACGACGGCGGCGTGCATGCCCGCCGCGAAGGTCGAGCGGACCGGCGAGAAGTAGTCCTTGCCCTCCAGCCCGGGCTCCTCGCCGGGCGGGACGGGCGGCTGGTCGGCGGCCGCGCCCACCCGGGAGGCGAACTGGGTGGCTCGCTGGGCCTCCTCGTCGAAGGCGTACCGCAGCGGGTTGGACAGCACCGCGACGGTGCGCAGCGGGATCGCCGACTGCGGGTTGCCGCGCACCTGGACCACCCCTTCGACGATCTCCAGGTCGCGGGGGTCCGCCTCCAGCGCCTCTCCCGCGATGCGCAGCGCCTTCTCCCGCAGCCTGCGCGACGCCAGCGCGATGGCGTTACCGCTCATCACCGCCGCCCGGGACGCGAACGTGCCGACGGCGTACCCGAACCGCCGGGTGTCCCCGGTCGTGACCTGGACGTCCTCGATCGGCACGCCCAGTTCACTGGCGACGATCTGGGCGAACACCGTCTGATGGCCCTGCCCCTGCGAGGTCAGCCCGGTGGAGACGTGCACCCGCCCGGAGGAGTCGACCTCGACGTGACCGCCCTCGTACGGTCCCACCCCGGTGCCCTCGACATAGCAGGCCAGCCCGATGCCGACCCGCCTGCCCCGGGCCGCCGCCGCGGCGCGCACCGTCTCGAAGCCGTCCCAGTCGATGAGCTCCTTGGCCCTGCGGAGCATCTCCGGATAGTCACCGGAGTCATAGATGAGCGGCCGCCCGTCCTGGAAGATCAGGCCCTGGTCGAAGGGGAACTCGTCGGGCTGGATGAAGTTGGCCGCGCGCACGTCGGCCCGGTCCAGGCCGAGGTGACGGGCGATGCGGTCCATCGTCCGCTCCATGCAGAACACGCCCTGCGGGCGGCCCGCGCCGCGGTAAGGCGTGACGATGACGGTGTTGGTGTAGAGGCTGATCACCTCCGCCCGGTAGGCACCGAGCTTGTACGGGCCGAGCAGCTGAGTCGAGGTGATGATCGGGACGATGATGCCGTACGGGGTGTAGGCGCCGTGGTCGTGCAGGATCCGCACGTCCAGCCCGAGGACCCGGCCGGCGTCGTCGAAGCCGACCCGCACGAACTGGACCTGGCCGCGCTCGTGGGCGCTCGACACGAAGTGCTCACGCCGGTCCTCGGTCCACTTGACCTCCCTGCCGAGCAGCCGGGCCGCCCAGGGGATCAGCACCTCCTCGGGCCACGGATGCACGATCTTGACCCCGAACCCACCGCCCACGTCCGGCGCGATCACCTCCACCTTGGCCGGCGCCAGCTCCAGCCTGGCCGCAACGGCCATCCGAACGCTCGTCGAGGTCTGCGTCGAGGAGTACACCCGCAGCGACTCGTCGTCGGCGTCCCAGCGCGCGTACACCCCGCGGCCCTCCAGGGGCATGGAGGCGCTGCGCTCGATGTCGAGCCGGAACTCCAGCACGTGCGGGGCGGCCTCGATGGCGGCGGGCGCGTCCCCGACCTCCTGGAGGAGCCGGGCCCCGACGTTGCCGGGCACGTCCTCGTGGACCAGATGCTCGGCGCTCGCCGCGTTCTCGATCCCCACGACCGGATGCAGCATCTCGTAGGTCACCTGAATGCGCTCGGCCGCGTCCTCCGCGACATAGCGGTCCCGCGCCACCACCATGACGATCGGCTCCCCGACATGGCGTACGACGTCGCGGGCGAGCGGATAGGCGGTCCGGCCGTGGGTCAGCGCGGGATGCGGGATCAGCAGCGGCAGCGGCTCGCCCACCCGGCCCGTCAGGTCCTCCCACGTGTAGACGGCGACGAGGCCGTCGACGTCCAGAGCCCCATCGACGTCGATGCCGGTGATGCGGGCGTGCGCGTGCGGTGACCGCACGAACGCCGCCTCCAGCGCGTCCTGTCCCAGGTCGTCCAGATAGCGCCCCTGCCCCGTCAGCAGCCGTGGATCCTCCCGCCGGACGATCGGCTCGCCGAACATCTGTGTTGTCATGCCCATGGCCTCGCTCCGCTCGGCGGCTCGCAAGCGCTTCGACGCACCGTCATCCCTCGTCGCGTGCTCGCTCGTACCTCGCTCCGCGCGCCCCTCAGTCCAGACGGCGCGCGCTTGCTCACAATGCCCACGGCCGTCCCGGGTCATCGTTCGTGCTCCGCGATGAGCTCGGCGGCGCGGTGGACGGACTTGACGATGTTCTGGTAGCCGGTGCAGCGGCACAGGTTGCCGGAGATGCCCTCGAGCACCTCGTCCTCAGTGGGCTCCGGGTTGTCCCGCAGCAGTGCGGTGACCGTGCACAGGAAGCCCGGGGTGCAGAAGCCGCACTGGAGGCCGTGGCAGTCCTGGAACGCCTGCTGGACCGGTGACAGCGATCCGTCCGTGCCGCCCAATCCCTCGACGGTGATGAGCTCGTGCCCGGCGGCCGTCACCGCGAACATCAGGCAGGACCGCACCGGGTCGCCGTCGAACAGCACCGTGCAGCAGCCGCAGACGCCGTGCTCGCAGCCGACGTGCGTGCCGGTGAGGCGGAGGTCGTGGCGGAGGAAGTCCGACAGCAGCCGCCGGGCCGGTGCCCGGGCACTGCGATGTACCCCGTTGACGGTGAGTGCGATCTCGTACGTTTCCTCGCTCATCGGCGACCCACCCCGCTCGCGGACGTCATCGGATGCCTCTCTGGGCGGCGTCGGCGGCGGTGCGCAGAACGCGTTCGGTCAGGACTCCGACCAGGTGACGGCGGTAGGCGGCACCGGCGTGGATGTCGGCCTCCGGGTCCACGTGGTCCTCGGCGTACGCGGCCGCCGCCGCCCAGTCGCACGACCCGGGCGGCCGGTGGCCGACCGTACCGGTCAGGTCGAGCACCAGCGGGGTGGCCGCGACGCTGAGGTAGCCGGCCCGCACTGAGGTCACCCGCAGGTCGTCGTCCAGGACGACGACCGCGGCCACCCCGGCCATGGCGTAGTCGCCGTGCCGGCGGGCGACCTCGGCGAACGCGGTCCCGGCGTTGGGGGGCAGCGCGGGGAAGAACGCCGACACCGCGAGCTCTCCGGACAGCAGAGCCGACTCCAGCGGCCCGGCGAAGAACTCCGCGGCCGGGACGGTCCGGCGGGCCTGCGCGGAGACTGCGTCCACGGTGCCGCCGAGCACCGCCAGGACGGCCGGCAGCTCGGCGGCCGGGTCGGCGTGCGCCAGGCTGCCCACCACGGTGCCGCGGTTGCGGACCACAGGGTGGGCGACGTGCCGCAGCGCCTGCCGGAGCAGCGGCTGGGCACGGGCCGCCTCCTCGGAGCGCTCGACCCTGGTGTGGCGGGCGAGCGCGCCGACCCGTACGCCCGCCGGACCGGCGGGGGACGCGGGCACGACCTCCAGCGTGTCCAGCCCGGCGACCCGGTTGATGTCGATCAGCCGGCCGGGGGCGGCGAGCCGCATGTTGAGCAGCGGGATCAGGCTCTGCCCGCCGGCCAGCACCTTGCCGTCCGCCCCGGCCTCGGCGAGGGCGCCGAGCGCCTCACCGAGGGTCTCCGGGGCGTCGTAGCCGAACGGGGATGGTTTCATCGGTCAGTCCAGGGTCGCCGGGCGCACGGGCCCGCCGATCTCCCTCTCCTCGGGCGCGATCACTCCGCCCCCCGTGTCGGCGGGAGCGGGCCTGGACGGGGCGAGCGCGTTGAGGGCGTGGTAGCCGATGAGGAGCACGATGGTGCCGAGCGCGATGCCCGACAGCGGGAACTTGTCGGTGATCTGCAGGGTGACGTTGCCGATCGCCAGGATGATGCCGGCGGCCACCGGCACCAGATTGACGGGGTCGCCGAAGTCCACCCGGTTCTCGACCCAGATCTTCGCGCCGAGCAGGCCGATCATGCCGTACAGCACCACAGTGATGCCGCCCAGCACACCGCCGGGCGTGGCCGCCACCAGCGCGCCGAACTTGGGGCACAGCCCGAACAGGATCGCCACGATCGCCGCCACGTAGTAGGCGGCGGTCGAGTAGATCCGGGTGGCGGCCATGACGCCGATGTTCTCCGCGTAGGTGGTGGTCGGCGAGCCGCCGACCGCGCTGGCCAGCACTGTACCGACACCGTCGGCGGCGAGGGCCCGGCCGAGCACCGGGTCGAGGTCGTCGCCGGTCATCGCGGCGACCGCCTTGACGTGCCCGGTGTTCTCCGCGATCAGCGCGATCACCGCGGGCAGCGCGACCAGGATCGCGGAGGTCTTGAAATCGGGGGCGTGCAGCTTGGGGAAGCCGAACCAGTCGGCGCCCTTGACCGCGTCGAAGTTCACCCGGAAGTGCGGGAACGGGGTCGCCACGCCGTTGACCAGATGCTGGCCCGGCTGAATCGAGGTGATCTTCCCCGCGGTGTGGTCGAGGATCCAGGACAGCGCGAACCCGAAGATCAGGCCGAGCAGGATGGCGATGCGGGACCAGAAGCCGCGCAGGAGCACCGAGCACAGGACGACGAACGCGAGGGTGGCCAGCGCGACCCACTGGTCCTGCGGCCAGTAGACGTTGGCCACCACGGGCGCGAGGTTGAAACCGATCAGCATGACGACGGCGCCCGTCACCACCGGCGGGAACACCGCGTGGATGACCGAGGCTCCGAGGAAGTGAATGAGCAGGCCGACCGCGGCCAGGACCAGACCGGCGATCAGGATGGCGCCGGTGACATTCGCGGTGGTGCCGCCCGCCGCGCGGATCGACACGACCGCCCCCACGAACGACGCGCTGGTGCCGAGGTAGCTCGGCACTCGGCCGCCGACGATGATCAGGAACAGGATCGTGGCGATGCCGGACATCATGATCGCCAGGTTGGGGTCGAGGCCCATGACGATCGGGAACACGAACGTCGCCCCGAACATGGCGACGACGTGCTGGGCTCCGATCCCCACGGTCCGTGCCCACGACAGCCTCTCGTGCGGGCGGACGACCTCACCGGGTGGCGGAGTCCGCCCGTCACCGTGCACGCTCCAGCCGAAAGCCATGCGCCCTCCTTCAGGGCTCGGCGGTGGGACCGTCTCCCCCGGGCCGTGACCCGCCGCGATGGCCCTCACCGGGCGGGGCCATCCATGCGGGCACCGTAGAACTACCCAGATGGGCCGTCGTCAGCGACAGTTGCCCAAACTCCGGCGGCGAGTTGGGAGATTGGTCCGAACCACGAACAGCCCACTAGATGCCGCGCATGCGCAGGACGTGCAGGGCGAGGGTGAGGTTCAGCCGCAGGTGCGCGTCCTCGGTGAAGGGACCGAGCATCCGTTCCAGCTTGCCGATGCGGTACCGCAGCGTGTTGTAGTGGAAGTGCAGCCGCCGGGCCGTCTCCGCGACGTTGAGGTTGGTCTCCAGCAGCACCTGGAGGGTCCGGCGCAGGTCTACGGCCTCCGGGTCGTCGTCGCCGGCCAGTTCACCGAGGGTCTCGCGGACGAACGCGTGCAGCTCCGCGGCGTCGGAGACCAGGCTGAGCAGCCGGTAGACCCCCAGCTGGTCGAAGTGCGCGATGGCGCCTGTCCCATGCAGTTGGCGGCCCACCCGGACGGCCTTGACCGCCTGCTCGTAGGCCTCCGGCAACGCGAGCGGGTGCTCCACCGTGCGGCTGAACCCTGCCGAGAAGGTCCAGCGCAGCCCCTGGTGCTCACCGAATACGGCGGTGGCGTCCCTGACCAGGGTGGACAGGACGGTCAGATCACCGTCCGGCGGAGCCCCGACCACGGCGACGATCTCACGCGCGAAGCTGGCGACCGCTGCCCCGCGGTCGCGGCGCCGTACCGCCGTCGTCAGTGCCACCGCCAGGCGGTCGTGGACCTGCCGGTCTTCGCCGTCGCGCGCGCCGGTACCGGGGTCCGCCTCGCCGGTACGGGCCGTACGCGTGCCACGGTTGTCCCCGGCACGCGGCCCGGTCCGGCCCCAGTTCTCGGGATCGAGTTCGGCCACCAGGACGGCCATCGGGCGGCCCAGGTCCCAGCCGAACCCGGTGCAGTGCGAGATCACCCGGTCGTTGTCGCCGGCCCGCCCGGCGAGGACGTCCCGCAGGAAGTCCGCGCGGTACTTGCTCTCCACGGCGGCGACGGCCTGCTGCTTGGTGATGACCAGCGCGGCGACGGTCGCCGCCCGCTCCAGGATGCCGACATCGGTCTCGCGAAGCGCTCCCCCGGCGCTGTAGGCGATGAGCCGCCCGTGGTCGAAGCCGCCGGCCACGACGGGCACCACCGCGTGATCCCCCTGTACTCCGTAGCCCGGCAGGCCCGGCGCCTCTCGGCCGGTCCCTTCGAGCAGCGCCGCCCGCACCGTCTCGAGCTGTGCCTGCGGGCCGGAACCGGCCAGCACCCGCCGGTCCCCGTCGACCGCGATGACGGCCACGTCGAGCAGGGTGGCGAGCTCGTCGGTGACCTCCTGCAGACCGCCGCCGCCGAGCACGATGTGGACCAGCGCCCGGTGCACCTCCTCGGTCCGGGCCAGCACCGCCGCCTGCCGGTTGAGAATGTCGGTCAGCACCTGGTTGAGGATGTCGTCGAACCCGACGTCGTCCGGCAGCAGGATCAGCGGGAAGCCGAGCCGATCGGCCTGCTCGATCATCTCTGCGGGCAGATCGTCCAGGTAGCGGCCGAGTTTGACGCCCAGCGCGGCGAGCCCGCGCTCGTCCAGATCGGCCACCAGCCGGTCCAGCGACTGCGGGGTGTTGCGCAGCGGGTAGCCCGTGGTGAGCAGCAGCTCGTGCGGCTTCACCCAGGCCAGGATGTCCGGGACCTCCATGACGTTGAGTCGCTGCACGATCCGGCCGAGACCGCTCACGCCGCCGATGAGACGGGCACCGGCGAGAGTGGAGACACCGAGGACCTCCCCGACCGACAGGCCGTAGGTGAGCGTGCCGGTGCTGGCCAGGCGCAGTGCGGGCGGGCCGGGGTCGGCGTAGGTCATGCGCGCGTCACCAGGCCTTCTACAGTGATTTCGTCAACGTACACATCGCCCAATCGGTAGCAGCCGTCTCTCGCGCGCGATCAACCATGACAAGAAACACGAAGAAAGACAACCATCCTTGGCAGTTTTCCCCATACGGCCGCGAGCGCACGCGGTTTACGTTCAGCGGCAACAGGTCCCGCCCGGGACGCCGCGTCCACCTGCAGGAGGGGCCACCCGTGACGTCTCCTGTCCTTCGTGAGCCGGCCGGCCTGCAGTCAGCCTCCAGAGACTTCCCGCCGCGCCTGGAGCATGCCCGGAAGCCGGTGGCGGGCGCGGCCAGCCTGGCCCTGCGTCCCCTGCTGGACCGACCGCGCCGGGCCGCCCGGATCATCGCCGTCTTCCCCTCCGCGGTCTATCTGGAGATCCGCGCCACCTCCGCCGCACCCGCCGAGCCCAGCGTGCTGGCGCTGGTCAGCTCCGACGCGGTACGGCTGCCGAACGCGGTCGTCGTCGGGGCCGTCAGCCGGGACCGCCCGTTCGGCGCGGTCCGGGAGACTGACGACGCCTGGATCGGCGACGGCACCGTCGACATCACCGTCCCGGTCCACGGCACGAACGGACCGGCGTCCCAGCCCCGCCTGGACGCCGGCTCGCGCATCAGGGTCCGGGTACGCCGCTGGTGGGACCCCTCTCCCGTGCTCGGCCCGGTGTCCCATGCCCGGCTCGCGCACGGCGTCATGGCCCTGGAGACCGCGTCGAGAGAGGGCGTCTTCGGGCTGGCCGGGCATCCCGGTCCCCTCCAGCTCGCGGACCGCTGCGCCGCCGGTGACCTCGCCAACGCGGTCGACGCGGCCGAGCGGATCGTCGGCCTCGGCCCCGGGTTGACCCCGAGCGGCGACGACGTACTGGCCGGCCTGCTGGCGTCGCTGCGGCTGATGGGCGGCGCGGTGCACGGCGGGGAGACCTCGATCTGGCTGGCCGACTGGATCGGTGCCGCCGTCACCGCGGACGCCGGCACCCGGACGACCGCGCTCGCCGCGACCCTGCTGCACTGTGCCGCCCGAGGGCAGGTGGGGGCGGAGGTCGCCGCCGTGCTCCGTGCGCTGGCCGGGCAGGAACCGCTGGCCCCGGCCGTCCGGCGGCTCCTGGGCGCGGGCCACACCTCCGGGGCCGACACGATCTGGGGATTGCTGGCCGGCTGCCGCACCACCCTTGCGCTGAGCGCCGCCACGGCCGCGGCGGGCAGGGCGACCGCGTGAGCCGCGACCGGGCGAGTGGCCGCTGGACCGGGGGAACGAGCACATGAGCACGGAGATCGTCGACGTCCGGCCCGGCGCTTACCACGACTCGGTGACCCTGATGCGGGTCGGCCGGACGCTGGCCGACCGGGACGGGGTGCTCGACGCGCTGACCGCGATGGCGACCGAGCTCAATCTGGATCTGCTCGGGCAGCTGGGTTTCCCGGTGCCCGCGCAGGCCGGCCCTAACGACCTCGTGGTGGCTGTGCGCGCGGTGGACGAGACGGCGATCGAGGGTGCGCTGGACGCCTTGGCCGCGCTGCTGTCCGCGGCCTCCGGTCCCGGTGCGGGCGTGGCGGAGGGCGGCCTCGGAACCACGGCGCCACCCCGTACGACCGGATCGGCCGCGACCCGGGGTGAGGCGTCCCTGGCCCTGGTGTCGGTCCCGGGGCAGTACGCCTTCGCGGAGGCGATGGACGCGCTGACCGCCGGGCTGAACGTGATGGTCTTCAGCGACAACGTCACCGTGGGCCAGGAGATCAGGCTGAAGGACGAAGCGGCCCGGCGCGGTCTCATCGTGATGGGACCGGACTGCGGCACCGCCGTGATCGGCGGCGCCGGGCTGGGCTTCGCCAACGCGGTACGGCCCGGCCCGGTCGGCCTCGTCGCCGCCTCGGGCACCGGCTCGCAGCAGGTCATGTGCCTGCTGGACGCCGCCGGAGTGGGCATCAGCCACGCGCTGGGGGTCGGCGGCCGGGATCTGTCCGCGGAGGTGAGCGGCCGCTCGACCCTGCAGGCCCTGGCGGCGCTCGACGCGGATCCGGCCACCGAGCTGATCCTCGTGGTGTCCAAGCCGCCCGCCCCGCAGGTCGCAGACCTGATCCGCGAGGCGGCCCGGCGGATGGCCACGCCGACCCTGTTCGCCCTGCTCGGTCCCGGGCAGGACGACCTGACCTCGGCGGTGGAGAAGGCGCTGGGCGCGCTCGGCGTCCCGGTGCCGCCGTGGCCGAGCCGGCTCGTCCCGCAGACCCCGGCCCGGGGGCTGCTGCGCGGCCTGTTCGCCGGCGGCACGCTGTGCGACGAGGCCATGCTCATCGCGGCGGACGCGCTCGGGCCGATCCGCTCCAACATCCCGCTGCGCCCCGACTGGGCGCTGGGGCCACCCGGCCACACCATGATCGACTTCGGTGAGGACGAGATGACCCGGGGCCGCGCCCATCCGATGATCGACCCGACGCTCCGGCTGGAGCGGCTGGCCGCCGAGGCCGCGGATCCGTCCACCGGGGTGCTGCTGATGGACGTCGTCCTCGGCTATGGCGCCGAACCCGACCCGGCCGCGCTGCTGGCCCCCGCCATCGAGGCGGCACGGGCCGGCCGCGAGCTGGCCGTCGTGGTCTCCCTCTGCGGGACCTCGGCGGATCCGCAGGACCGCGACCGGCAGGCTGCGGCGCTGCACGCGGCGGGCGCGGCGGTGTTCTCCTCCAACGCGGCCGCGGCCCGGCACGCCATCGCCCTGATCGAAGGAGAATCGGCATGAGCGAGCCCGCCGCGCGGCTGAACGGGCTGCTCGGCCGGGAACTGCGGGTCGTCGCGGCCGGGACCCCGGTGCTGGCCGAGGCGCTGACCCAGCAGGCGGTGCCGGTGCTGACCGTGGACTGGCGGCCGCCCGCCGACGGTTCGGCGGAGGCTCTGGCCACCGTGCTGGGCGACCCGCGCCATGCCGCCGCCAACACCATGGCCGTGCAGCGGATGCTCGCGGCCCGCCCGCAGCTGGTCGATGTCCGGCCCGCGAGCGAGGTCGTCGGCATCGAGCCGGGCACCTTCTTCCACGCCGGGCCCCCGGTGACCTGGGAACGGGCGTCCGGCCCGATGCGCGGTGCGCTGATCGGCGCCATGCTGGCCGAGGGACTGGCCGCGACGGCCGAGGAGGCCTCCCGCCAGCTGGCCGCGGGAGAGGTCGTCCTGGACTCCTGTCATCACCACCGCACGGTGGGCCCGATGGCGGGCGTGGTGAGCCCGTCCATGTGGATGCTGGTGGTCGAGGACGCGACCACCGGCGCCCGGGCGTACTGCTCGCTCAACGAGGGGCTGGGCAAGGTGCTGCGGTACGGGGCGTACGGGCCGGAGGTGATCGAGCGGCTGCACTGGATGGCGGCGGTGCTCGGCCCGGTGCTCGGCTCCGCGGTACGGCGGCACGGACCGCTGGACGTCAAAGCGATCATGGCGCAGGCTCTCCAGATGGGCGACGAGCTGCACAACCGGAACCGGGCGGCGACCTCGCTGCTCTTCCGGGAGCTGGCGGCCGACATCGTGGACGCGGACGCGCCTCTGTCGGACATCGCCGAGGTGCTGCGATTCGTCAACGGCAACGATCACTTCTTCCTCAACGTGGGGATGGCCGCGGGCAAGCTGAGCGCCGATGCCGCCCGGAACGTGCCCGGCTCGAGCCTGGTGGTCGCCATGGCACGCAACGGCACCGACTTCGGCATCCAGGTGTCGGGCACCGGCGACCGCTGGTTCACCGGGCCGGCCGGCATCCCCGACGGGCTCTACCTCGGTTCGTACGGTCCGGACGACGCCAATCCCGATATCGGCGACTCCGCGATCACCGAGACCACCGGGGTGGGCGGCTTCGCCATGGCCGCCTCACCGGCGATCGTCCGCTTCGTCGGCGGCGAGGTGTCCGACGCGCTGGCGGCGACACAGCTGATGTACGAGATCACGCTGGCCGAGAACCCGTCGTTCCAGGTGCCGATCCTGTCCTTCCGCGGCACGCCCACCGGCGTGGACGTCACCAAGGTGGTGCGCACCGGCGTCCTGCCGGTCATCAACACCGGCATCGCGGGCAAGGTCGCGGGCACCGGGCAGGTCGGCGCGGGCCTGGTCTCGCCGCCGGCCGGCATCTTCACCGACGCGCTGGACGCCCTGTCCCGGCTGGCCCGCTGAGGGCCCGACGCCGGGCGGCGGTCCCCGAGGCGGACCCGGCCCGCCCGAGCGGGCCTGGCGCCTCTCCGCACGTCATTGGGAGCGGACCGAGCTGAACACCAGGGTGTACTCCTCCAGCGCCCGGATCGCGCTGCCGGTCGCCGCGGCCATGTCGACCCGGATCGCAGCCGCGGCGCTGCGGCTCGCGGCGAGCGCGTGCTGGTCCCGCCACACGGTCTCGCTGACCGAATGCCCCGTCCCACGGTCGACGAACAGCAGTTCGGCGCAGAATCCGCTGGTCTCCGTCAGCCACGGCACCGTGGTCTCCTCATAGGCGGCGACCATGTCCTCGATGCCCGAGGTCGGCGTGTCCATACGGGTCAGCTGTACACCCGCCCCGGCAGGCGGGCGGATCAATCGGACCGTGCTCGCCAGCCGCGGACGCTCGACCGCCACGGTCGCCGTCCCACGCAGGGACATCTCGTGACGCAGCGGTGCGACGGCCTTCTCGCTCTCCCGCATGGCGTCGCCCGACACCCAGAACGACTCCAGCACGGCCACCCCGAGCGAGGCGTTCACCTGCAGCGACATCCCCAGGCTGCCCGGCTGCTCCTCCACCTGCGGACGGACTTCGTCCTCGAGGTACTTGACGACGTCACCGAGCCGTAGCGGATCCCCCGCGATGTAGTTGAGTCGGACGTGCATGTGCATGGGTCCCCCTCACCTGACGGCGCGGCCGCCCCCGCGGCCTCCCCGCCGCCCCATTGATCCACGGTACCCCGCCCGTCCCGGGAGGTCGCGGCCCTGGTCACCTTCCCGGCCTGCCACCGTGATCCGCCCGGTGATCCACCGGTGATCCGCGGGCCCGGCGAGCCGACCGTGGTCATTCGCCAGGGGGCCGCCTCCAGATGATCGAATAGCGCCACAGCAGGTGGCGCCGGAACCGGCGTGGGTCGGGCGCTCCCCACGGTAGGACGCGGCCCGGGCCCGTGTCAGAGATCCCGGCCGAGATCCTGGCCGAGCTGCCGGACCCGTCTCAGGACGAAGGCCCGCTCCGCCTCCTGCGGTTCCAGTCGCAGCGCGGCGCGGTAGGCGTCCAGGGCGTCGGCGCGGCGGCCGAGGCGGCGCAGCAGTTCCGCGCGGGCGATGTGCAACTGCGGCCAGTCCGCGAGCCGGGGATGACGGCCGGCGGCCTCGAGGACGGCCAGCCCGGCCGCGGGTCCCTCCGCCATGGCGACCGCGACCGCCCGGTTGGCCTCCACCACCGGTGACGGCTCGTAGCGGGCGAGTTCGGCGTACAGAGCGGCGATCTGCCGCCAGTCGGTGCGGGCGACCGACTCCGCCCCGGAGTGGCAGGCGGCGATGGCGGCTTGCAGCTGGTACGGGCCGGGCCGGCCCGCCCGCAGCGCCCGCTCGACGAGGGCCTCGCCCTCCGCGATCATCGGCCCGTCCCACCGGCTCCGGTCCTGGTCTTCGAGCAGCACGAGTTCGCCTGCCGCGTCGACACGCGCGCTCCGGCGGGCATCGGTGAGCAGCAGCAGCCCGAGCAGGCCGATGACCTCCGGCTCCCCCGGAAGCAAAGCCGCCAGGGCGCGCGCCAGCCGCAGCGCCTGGTCGCACAGCTCCGCCCGCACCAGCTCCCGGCCCCCGGTCGCCTTGTGCCCCTCGGTGAAGACGAGGTAGACCACGCGCAGCACGGCGGTGAGGCGGTCCGCCAGCGCATCGGGCCGCGGGACACCGAAGGAGATCCCCGCCTGGCGGATCTTGCGTTTGGCCCGTACGAGGCGCTGCGCCATCGTCGGCTCTGGGACCAGGAAAGCGGCGGCGAGCTCGGCCGTGGACAGCCCGCACACCGACCGCAGGGTCAGCCCCACCCGTACCTCCGGATCGAGGGCGGGATGGCAGCACAGGAAGACCAGGCCGAGCTCGTCGTCGGCCATCAGCGGCCACCCGGGCGGCGTCCCGGCCTCACCGAGTTCGCGCATGGCCGCGCTCTCCTTTTCCACCCGTCTGGTCTCGCGCCGCAACCGGTCGAGGGCCTTGTGCCGGGCCACGCCGACCAGCCAGGCCCGCGGGTTCGACGGCACGCCCTCGGCCGGCCACCGCTCCAGCGCCACCGCACACGCGTCCTGGGCGGCGTCCTCGGCCACCTCGAGGTCCGCGACCCTGCGGGTGACGACGGCCACCACCGCGCCCCAGTGAGCGCGGAACACCTCGTCGAGTCGGTCGTTACCGAGTCGGTCGTTCAGCTCGGCACCTCCATCGCCACCACCGGTCGCACCTCCACGGAACCATCACGAGCGGCCGGGATGGTGGACGCCCACTTCAGGGCCTCGTCCAGGTCGGCGCACTCCACCAGGGTGTAGCCGCCGAAGTGCTCCTTGATCTCGGCGGCAGGGCCGTCCGTCAGCAGGGTCTCCTCCCCGCGGACCCGCACGGTGGTCGAGGCGACGACGGGCTGCAGCGGTCCACAGTCGATCAGCACCCCGGCCTCGGCCATCGCCTGCGTAGCCGCACCGTACGCCTGGTACATCTCGAGCTCCTCGGCCGTGCCCGGCCCCGGCAGCGGCCGGCCGTACAGCAGGAACATGTACTTCATTGTGTCCGCCTCTCGCAGCCGGCATCGGCGCCGGCCTCTGCTCATAGTCGAACGGCCGTGCTCAGGATCGACAGCCTGGGACACATCTCTTAACATCTCGTGCTGTCCCGTGTGGTCGACTCGCGTTCGTACCGGCCCGCCGTCGAGAACTGCCCGCGAGGAACCCGCTTCGTCCGCACCTCGTAGGTGCGACGCCCGCTCTCTCCCTCAGCCGCAGCTCGTGATGTGAAGATCTCGAAAATTTCCTTTCAGAATCGGTCTCTCTAATACCTTGTGGATAAATTTCGCCAGATTTCTGACCCCTAGGCCACTGATCCGGCGATCATGCTGCGTACCGTGCCGTACGGAGGTGTCTCTATGGAACTCATGCTGAAGCCTGGAACATCATGGTCCGAGACGTACGCGCGCTGTCTGAGGGTCGCCCCCGAGGCCTTCGACGAGGACCGCGTCCGCAACCTGTGGGGTGGACAGTGGCACCGGGACGGGGTGCCGCTGCCCGCGACCTCGCCGATCGACGGCACCGCGATCGCCGGGCCGCCGATGCTGTCGGCCCAGACCGCGGAGGAGGCGGTACGGGCGGCCATGACCGAGCATCGGGCCTGGCGCGAAACACAGTTGCCTGAGCGGACCGCCCGGGTCACCGCGGCCCTGGACGCGCTCACCGAGCACCGGGATCTACTGGCCCTGCTGCTGGTCTGGGAGATCGGCAAGCCGTGGCGCACGGCCTGCGCCGACGTGGACCGCTGCATCGACGGCGTCCGCTGGTACGTGGCGGAGATCGGCCCGATGATCGAGGGGCGGGTTCCGCTGGACGGCCCGGTCAGCAACATCGCGTCCTGGAACTACCCGATGAGTGTGCTCGCGCACGCCATGCTGGTGCAGGCGCTCGCCGGCAACGCGGTCATCGCCAAGACCCCGACCGATGGCGGGCTGTGCTGCCTGACCCTGGCCGCCGCCCTGCTGCGGCGTGCGGGACTGCCGGTCACCCTGCTCAGCGGCAGCGGCTCCGCGCTCTCGCCGGCCCTGGTCCGCGCACCCGAGATCGGCTGTGTGTCGTTCGTCGGCGGCCGGGACACCGGAGCCGCGGTGGCCACCGCCCTCGCCGACCTGGGCAAGCGGCACGTGCTGGAACAGGAGGGGCTGAACTGCTGGGGCGTCTGGGAGTACGGCGACTTCGACACGCTGTCCGCGCAGATCCGCAAGACCTTCGACTACGCCAAGCAGCGCTGCACGGCCTATCCGAGGTTCGTGGTCCAGCGCGAGTTGTTCGACCGGTTCCTGTCCGCCTACCTGCCGGCGATCCGGTCGGTCAGGTTCGGTCATCCGCTCGCGGTGGCCGCCCCGGACGACCCTCTGCCAGACCTGGACTTCGGGCCGCTCGTCAACGCGGGCAAGGCCAAGGAACTCACCGGCCAGGTCGACGAGGCCATCGCCCGCGGCGGGATACCACTGCTGCGCGGCTCCCTCGACGACGGGCATCTGATCGACGGCCAGGACGCGTCCGCGTACTTCCCGCCGGTGAGCATCCTCGGCCCGCCGCCGTGGTCGCCGCTGTTCCACGCCGAGCCGTTCGGCCCGGTCGACACGATCGTGCTGGTGGACACCGAGGCCGAGCTGCTGGCCGCGATGAACGCCTCCAACGGCGCGCTGGTCGCCACGATCTCCTGCGACGACGAGGAGACGGCCCAGCGGCTGGCCAGGGAGGTCCGGGCCTTCAAGGTCGGCGTCAACCGGCCGCGGTCCCGGGGTGACCGCGAGGAGCTCTTCGGCGGCCTGGGCGCGTCCTGGCGCGGCGCCTTCGTCGGCGGCCGGCTCCTCGTGCACGCGGTGACCCAGGGGCCGGACGGGGAACGATTGCCCGGCAACTTCCCCGACTACACCCTGCTGCCCTAGAAGGCCGCTGCCCTAGAGGGCCGTCCGACTCGCTGTGGGACCGGCGCCGGCCGGCCCCGGTCCCACAGCGAGTGAACGAGGGGGCTTGCGCGCCAGGGAACCCGGTCAGGCCACGATCGTGTCGCCGGTCAGCAGCGGTCGAAGCTCCGCGGTGTGCTGCTCGGCCAGTTCCGGTCGTCCGTGGTACTGCGCGGGCGTGTTCTGGAACAGCACGATCCGCCAGCCGTCTTCCTGATGCTCGGCGATGAGCGTCTGCAGGGTGTTGACCGCCGGGTTCAGCTGGTCTTGGCCGGGGGGGACCATGCCCGCGATGGCACGGAGCATGACACTGCCCGGACCGAGGAAACGGATCTCGCGCACCTTGGCGACGTAGGCGGCCGTGGGGTGGTCCCTGAAGATCGGGAGCAGATGGTCTGTGATCTGCTTACCGCTCGCCTGGCTGCCGTCGAAGCCGATCATCGCGCCGTCGTCGGCGAACAGCTCCGCGTAGTCCTCGGCGTTTCGGTCGTTCCAGGCCCGCAGCAACCGCGTGTACAGGTCACGGACGGCGTAGCCAACAGCCATTACGGTCATGCGAGACCTCCGGTTGAGATATCGGCCGACGTGGTGATCCATACCCTCAGTGACCCGCGCAAACAGCCACGCCCCCGGGGGGCTCGGTATCCGCCTGCCCGCTGCGACGGCCCGCTCTCTCTAGGTTCGTATGGGTTGACGCGAACCCCCCTTCATGTAAACGTACGACGTACGTAAGCGCCGTCTGACGAGTGAGGGATCATGGTCGTTGCAGCGCCCAGAACCGCGGTGATCCGATGCCTGGACGGAGATCACACGCTCGAACTCAAGGACCGTGAGGTCGTCGCCGAGCGACTGTTGCAGACCTCGCGCAGGCACTCGTTCGATCCGGAGACGGACCTCGACTGGGATCAGCCGCTCGACCCCGACCTGTTCTGCATGCCGCCCACCCTGGTCTCCCTCTACGAGACACCGCTGTGGGAGCGGCTCGACCACCGCCGGCGCGTCGAGCTGTCCAGACACGAGATGGCCAGCATCCTGTCGTACGGCATATACGTCGAGCTGCTGCTCATGCAGGGCCTGGCGATGCACGCCTACCGCAGGCGCGTCGACAGCAGGCACGCCGCCTATGCGCTCACCGAGATCGCCGACGAGTGCCGGCACTCGATCATGTTCGGGCGCCTGATCAACAAGCTCGGCCTGCGTGCCGTCCGGCTGCCCGCGCCGATGTTCCAGGCGGGCAAGCTCGCCGGCGGGCTGTACGTCCCCGTACAGAAGTTCGCCATGACGCTGGTGGTCGAGGAGACACTGGACACCATGCAGCGGGCACTGTTCCCCGACGAGTCCATCCAGCCGGTGGTCCGCGAGGTGACCCGCATCCACGTCATCGAGGAGGCACGGCACATCAGGTACGCCCGCGAGGAGCTCAAGCACCTGGTCGCGGACCTGTCCCCCACCCGCCGCCGGGCGTACGCGCTGAGCCTCACCCCGGCGGCCGCCGAGCTGTCACGTGCCCTGATCCACCCGTCCTGCTACCGGGCGGTCGGGCTCGATCCCGCGGTCGCCCGCCGGGTGGCGCTGAAGAGCCCGCACCGCAGAGCCACCATGGCCTGGGCGTTCCAGCGCACGCTGGGCTTCTTCGACGAGATCGGCCTGCTCGACGGCCCCGCCCGCGCGATCTGGCACCGGACCGGCCTGCTCACGAGTCCCTCCAGATCCTCACGTCCATGACCGGCCGTACCTCGACCTCGCCGTACTCGTCCCGTTGCGGTTCTTCACCAACCGCGCGGCCACGCACGGCTACGTGCTGTCGTTCCGCGTCGCAGCCGCGCTGCTCGCCGTAGGCGGTGTGCTGGTCCTGCTCCTGCTCGAACACGTCACCGCCCAGCCGCGCGATCCGGCCGCTGAACTCGGCCCCGGCCCTGGCTGACCACACCACCCAGGGCGGCCGTCATGGCGCGCAAGCCGTCGCGGACCTTGCCGTGAGCCGGCGCAGGACCGGCGAAGCGCTGTCCCGGCGGCCGGTCAGACGGTGGTGCCGAGTCCTCCGTCGACGGGGATGACGGCGCCGGTGACATAGGAGCCGGCCCGGCTCGCCAGGTAGACGGCGACGCCCGCCATGTCGTCGGGACACCCGATCCGGCGCATCGGCGCCATCCCGGCGATCGCCTCGCCGAACGTCTCCAGGGTGGCCGCCATCATCTTCGACTCGAACGGCCCGGGCGCGACCGCGTTGACGGTGATGTTGCGGGGACCCAGCTCGCGGGCGAGGACCCGGGTGAGATGGTGCAGCCCGGCCTTGCTCGCGGAGTAGGAGTACGTCGGCAGCGAGGGCACGTGCAGCCCGTCGATGCTGCCGACGTTGATCACTCGCGCCGGGTCGTCGTGCGTGCCGGCGGCCTCCAGCAGGGGCAGGAAGGCCTGGGTGAGGAAGAACGGCGCCTTGAGGTTGAGGTCCACGACCTTGTCCCAGCCCGACGCCGGGAACTCCTCCAGCGGGGCTCCCCAGGTGGCGCCGGCATTGTTGACCAGCACGTGCAGGGATCCCTCCCGCTCGCCGACCTCACCCGCCAGCCGCGCGCACTCCTGCGGAGTGGACAGGTCCGCGGGGATCGCCGTCACGGTCCCGTACTGCCCGAGCTCCTCCGCGGCGGCGGCGCAGGCCTCCGCCTTGCGGGAGCTGATGTACGCCCGCGCACCCGCCTGCAGCAGGCCGCGCGCCATCATCAGCCCGATGCCCCGGGTACCGCCGGTGACGACCGCCACCTTGCCGGACAGGTCGAACAGCTCCACGATCACTCCCTCATCGGCCATGCGCCGGACGCCGCACACCATATCCATCGGCGATCCCTCGGCGATCCCTCGGCGATCCAGGGGCAATTCATCGGCATCCATCGCCCCACGTCCGCCGCCCGGTCATCGGCCGCCGATCCCCGATGCGCCCGGGCAGACGGTGACCGCGATCACGGGCACCATGGATCTCCTTCCTGCCAAGGGGTACAAAGGGCGACATGACGCTCACCGGTACCCAGTTCGAGATCACCGCCGGCCCATACGCCGCCGTCGTCACGGAGGGAGGCGCGGGGCTCCGCCGACTGACACACGACGGGCACGACCTCATCCTGACCCACGACGCCGAGGAACCGGCGCCCGCCGCCCTCGGGCAGCTACTCGTGCCCTGGCCCAACCGGGTCGACCACGGGCTGTACCCCTACGGCGGCGGGACCCACCAGCTCGACATCTCCGAGCCGCCGCTGGACTGCGCGATCCACGGCCTGGTGCGGTGGGTCACCTGGCGGCTCGCCGACCAGAAGCCCGGCCGGGTCCGGCTCACCCACACCCTGCTGGGCCAGGGCGGATATCCGTTCAGGCTGGACCTGGAGGTGGAGTACATCCTGGACGCCGGCTCGGGGCTGACGGTACGGCTGAGCGCGCGCAACACCGGCTCGCGTACGGCCCCGTACGGGCACGGCGCGCACCCGTACCTCACCGTCGGGGAGCCGATCGACTCCTGCACGGTGTCGATTCCGGGCGGCTCCTATCTCCCGACCAACGACCGGAAGCTGCCGATCGGGCCGCCGGTGGAGGTGACCGGCACCAAGTACGACCTGCGCGAACCGGATGTGCTCGGAGACCGGCAGATCGACAACGCCTACACCGCGCTGCAGCGGGACGACGACGGGCGGGTGCGGGTACGGCTCACCGACTCGGCCGGAGATCGGTCGGCGTCGTTCTGGATGGACGAGGCGCATCCGTGGCTGGAGATCTACACCGCCGACGAGGTACCCGAGGACCGCCGGCGGCTGGGACTCGGCGTGGAGCCGATGACCTGCCCGCCGAACGCCTTCGTCAGCGGAATCGACGTGATTGATCTGAAGCCGGGTGACACGACGACGGGATCTTGGGGGATCATGGCGGGGTGAACTTGAGCGTCTCCTCGACCGACGACCTTTCCGAGCGGGTTCTCAGCGCGTCCGCGGAGCATGCCGCACACTTCCCCGGAGCGGCCACCGGGCGCCAGCCGGTGCACACCGTCTATGTGCCCGCGGACCGTTTCTCCCGGACCACCGCCGCGGACTTCGGCGCCGAAGCGCTGCGGTTGTTCAACAACCACACGCCGGGGGCGGGCTCGTTCGGCACCGCCTTCGATATCGACGCCGACATCGCGGGCATGGTCCGGCAGCGCGTGGCCGCCAAGCTGGCCGGCGACCCGATCGAGGATCTGCGCATCGACTTCGAGGACGGCTACGGCTCCCGTTCCGACGCCGAGGAGGACGGGGACGTCACCCAGGTGGTCGAGGCGGTCGCCGCGGCCTATCAGGTCAAGGAGCTTCCGCACTTCTGGGGCATCCGGATCAAGTCCTTCGCCGAGGGCGGCCACGAGCGTGCCATGCGCACCCTCGACGGCTTCCTCACCTCGCTGCGGGACCGGCTCGGGCGGCTGCCCGGCGGGTTCGTCATCACCTTCCCCAAGGTGGTCATGCCCGAGCACGTCGCGGTCTTCGCCGACTACCTCTCCCGGCTGGAGTCCGCGCTGGGACTGCCGGGCGGCATCCTGCGCTTCGAGGTCCAGATCGAGACCACCGAATCGATCATCAACCACCGCGGCGAGATCGGGCTGCGCGCCATCCTCGACGCGGCGGCCGGGCGGCTCAACGCCGCGCACTTCGGCGTCTTCGACTACACGGCGGCGTGCGGGCTGCCGCCGGACCAGCAGCGGCTGGACCACCCGGCCTGTGACTTCGCCCGCAACATCATGCAGGTGAGCCTGGCCGCCACCGGGGTGCGCCTGTCGGACGGCTCGACCAACGTGGTGCCCCGCAACGACGGCGCCGACGAGGTCAACCGCACCTGGGCCGTGCACTCGGCACATGTCGCGCACTCCCTGCGGCACGGGTTCTACCAGGGCTGGGACCTGCACCCGGCCCATCTGCCGAGCCGCTACGCCATGGTCTACGCCTACCACCTCGACGGGGTGGACGAGGTCATCGGGCGGGTCCGGGCCTGGCAGGAGCAGGCCGCCGGCGAGGACCACGGCATGCTCGACGAACCCGCCACCATCAGGGCGCTCACCGACCGGCTGCGCCGCGCCGTCGACTGCGGCGCGCTCGACGAGAGCGCATTGCCGGCCTGACCGGGCGCCGCCTCAGCAGCCCCCGCCGGGCCGGAGCCCCGCGGCAACCGCGGCGAGCGCGTCGGCCAGCGCCGCGACCTGCGCGGGCTTCAGATGATCGAAGATCAGGCGGCGTACGTCGGAGGCATGGCCGGGGGCGACCTGCTCGACGAGTTCGATCCCCTTACGGGTGATGTACGCGATCGAGACGCGGCCGTCCTCCGGGCTCGGCCGGACCTCGACGACGCCCCGATCCAGCAGCTTGTTCATGCGGTGGCTGAGCCGGCTCTGGGAGACGTTCATGCTCTCGGCCAGGTCGCACAGGCGCAGGCCCTCGGGGTGCTCGCTCAACTGGACGAGCAGCCCGTACTCCACCTGGACGAGCCCGTGCGCGCGGAAGGTGCGTTCCAGCTCCGGCAACCCGATGTAGGTGAGGACCAGAAGGCTCCGCCAGGCCTGCTGTTCGGTATCGTCCAGCCACTTGGACTCGGCCATTGCGTCCTCCCCGTACCATTCACTCGCTCTCAGAGAGAGTACGGCCCGAATCGTGCCCAGGCCACGATGGCGGCGAGGATGAGCAGCACCACGGGGGCCGCGAGCATCTGGTTCTCCTTGCGGCGGACGTGCGTGACGATGGCGCCGATCATCATCAGGACCAGGCCGGTCGCGGCCAGCGGGGTGAGCACCGGCACGATCTTGGTGGCGGCCGGCAGGATGAGGCCGACCGCAGCGAGTAGCTCGGCGGCTCCGATGCCCTTGACGCCGGCGTCGGAGAAGTCCTGGGCCCAGCCCATCTTCTCGGCCAGCTTGGCACGCGGCTGGGTGACCTTCATCAGCCCCGCCGCGGCGAACGCCACGGCGAGCAGTCCCTGCAGGACCCAGATGACGATGTTCATGTCGTCTCCTCGGGAGGATTCCTTGAAAATTCAAGGTCATCCTCAATGTAGGCCCAGAAATTTGAAGCGTCAAGTAACATCAGTCACTTCGTCCGGATCCAGGTCGCCTTCGAGGGACGCCAGGTCGGCCGGCGTGTCGATGTCGTCCGGAGCGGCGACGTCGTCACACGGCACGTAGGTCACCAGTTCGGGATGCGCGCGCAGGAAGGGGCGCGCACCGACGTCTCCGACCGCCTGCTCCGCCACCTCGCCGAAGTACTCGGCCGAGATGAGCACCGGGTTCCGGGGCCGCCCGCCGTAGGTGGCGACCGCGATCCGCGCGCCCGAGCCACGCGCCTCCAGCAGCCGGTGCACGGCCTCGGAGGTGACGCGCGGCTGGTCCACCAGGGCCACCACCACCGCCGGGACGCCGGGCGGCAACGCGGCCAGCCCGGCTCGAAGTGAGGAGCCCATCCCCGATCGCCAGTCCGGGTTGGGCACCACCACCGCGCCGATGACCTCGACCGTCACCGCTCCGGCGACCACCAGGACCGGCGAGCACCCGGCGCCCCGCAGGACCCTGATGCCCCGGTCGACGAGTCGCTCACCGGCGACTTCCACCAGTGCCTTGGGCCGGCCGAACCGGCGGCCCTCTCCTGCGGCCAGCAGCAGGCCCGCGACGTGCTCGTGCATGGCCCACCCTAACCCGCCGCGGCCGCGATCCCCGGGAACCCGCTGTGGCAGCCGGTGATCAGGCCGGGTCGCGGTGAATGCGGCCGTCGGTCTCGGTGAGCGGGCGGCCCGAGCCGCCCCAGCGGAGCTGGATCAGCTCGGCCGCGATGGACACGGCCGTCTCCTCCGGGGTGCGGGCGCCCAGGTCCAGCCCGATCGGCGAGCGGAGCCGGGACAGCTCTTCGCCGGTCATTCCCGCCTCCCGCAGCCGGGCCAGCCGGTCGTCGTGCGTGCGCCGCGAGCCCATCGCGCCGATGTAGCCGGCGGGAGTGCGCAGCGCCGCCTCCAGCAGCGGCACGTCGAACTTGGGGTCATGAGTGAGCACGCAGACGACGGTCCGCTCGTCGATCTGGCCGGAGACCTCGTCAAGGAACTTGTGCGGCCACTTCACCACGACCTCGTCGGCCTCGGGGAAACGCTTGGCGGTGGCGAACACCGGCCGGGCGTCGCAGACCGTCACGTGATAGCCGAGGAATTTGCCGGCCCGGGCCATCGCGGCCGCGAAGTCGATCGCCCCGAAGACCAGCATCCGCGGTGGCGGAGCGAAGGCGTGCACGAACACGGTGAGCTCGTCCAGCCGCCGCTCACCCTGCCTGCCGTAGTGCCGCTGCCCGGTCAGCCCCTGCGCGAGCATGCCGCGCACGTCGTCGTCGACGGCCGCGTCGAGCCGTGTGGCGTGCGTCTGGCCAGGTGCGAGCGAGCCCGCCGCGCGGGAGGACCAGATCACCCGGCGCGCCCCAACGGCGCCGGGCCCGGCGACGACGGTCGCCACCGCCACCGGCTCCCGCCGCGAGATCGAGGCGACGACCTCGGGGAAGTCCGGGAACGTCGCGGGACCCACCGGCTCGACCAGGATGTCGAGGATCCCGCCGCAGGTGAGTCCGACCGAGAACGCGTCGTCGTCGCTGACTCCGTACCGCTGCGTCACCGGCACGCCCGAGGAGATCACCTCCTGAGCCAGCTCGTAGACGGCGCCTTCGACGCATCCCCCGGAGACGCTGCCGACGACCTCCCCGCTCGAGGAGACCGCCATGGCGGCGCCGGCCGGGCGCGGTGCGCTGCGGAAGGTTTTGACCACCGTGGCGAGCCCGAAGGTCTCACCGGACGCGTACCACGTGGCGATGTCGTCCAGCACGTCACGCACCGGAGACCACCTCCCTCCGCTCGGATCCGATCAGTTCGGCCAGCTCCTCCAGGGCGCCGAGGCTGTGCCCGGCGACGAAGGCGTCGATATACGGCAGCGCCGCCATCATTCCCGCGGTGAGCGGCTCGTACCCGGGCCGCGCCTTGTGCGGGTTGGCCCAGACCACCCGGTGCGCCAGCCGGTGCAGCCGCGCCATCTGGTCACCGAGCAGGCCGGCGTCGCCGCGTTCCCAGCCGTCGGAGGCGATCACGACGATCGCGCCGCGCGCCGTTCCGCGTTGCCCGAACCGGTCGAGGAACTCCTTCAGCTCCTCCCCCAGCCGGGTGCCGCCGCTCCAGTCCGGGATCGCGGCCGAGACCGCCGTCATCGCCGTGTCCGGTTCGCGGTGCCGCAGTTCACGGGTGAGCCGGGTGAGCCGGGTCCCCACGCTGAATACCTCGGTGGTGCGCGGCCCCGCCCGCGTCGCGGAGTGCGCGAACCGCAGCAGCGCGTCCGCGTAGGGGCTCATGGAGCCGCTGACGTCCACCAGCAGGACGACCCGCCGGGGCCGCTCGCGGTGCGTGCGGTGGTGCAGCCGCGAGATCTCCCCGCCGCGCCGCAGGATCTCCGCGACCGTGCGGTGCGGATCGACGCGCCCGGACGAGGCCGGCCGGTACCGGCGTGAACGGCGGTGCGCGGCCGAGGCCTTGAGCAGGGCGATCAGCCGGTACACCTCGGCACGCTCGGCCGCGCTCAACCGGGCGAGATCACGCCGGCGCAGCACCTCGGCCGCGCTGGCCGTGGCGAGCCGTACGTCCGCGGGCTCCTCGCCCGATCCCTCCTCGCGCGAGCCGGGGGCCGGTTCCGCCGCGAACCGCACGATCACCGGCGGGGTGGAGCGGGGCACCGGCCGGGGCACCTCGCCGGAGAAGTACGAGGCGAAGCAGCGGTCATAGCGCGGCAGGTCGTCCGGGCCCGCGCAGAGGGTGAGCCGGCCGGCCCAATAGACGTCCGACGGGTCCCCGGCCGACAGGTGGTCCAGCGCGCCGATCATCGCCTGCACCCGCTCGGGATCGGCGGCCACGCCGGCCGCGCGCAGGGTCCGCGCGAAGCCGACCAGCGTGGCGGGAAGAGTGCCTGGAAGCGAGGCGGGCGGGGCGCTCACGGCCGGCCGCCGTTGAGGAGACGTTCGAGCCCGCCCTTGACCACGCGCTCGTGGTCCTCGCGGTACTTCAGGACCGCGCCGAGGGTGCGGGCCGCGGTGTCGGGGTCGAGATCACGGGAGCCCAGGGCGACCAGCGCCTCGGTCCAGTCCAGGCTCTCCGCCACCCCCGGCGGCTTCAGCAGATCCTCGGTCCGCAGCCGCTGGGCGGCCGCCGCGACCTGGTGGGCCAGGCGTTCGGCGGCGCCCGGCAGCCTGCGCCGGATGATGGCCACCTCGCGGTCGAAGGTCGGATGCTCCAGCCAGTGGTAGAGGCACCGGCGCTTGAGCGCGTCGTGCACCTCGCGGGTCCGGTTGGAGGTCACCACGACCACCGGCGGCCGCTCCGCGTGGATCGTGCCGAGCTCCGGGATCGAGATCGTGAAGTCGCTGAGCACCTCCAGCAGGAAGGCCTCGAACTCGTCGTCGGCGCGGTCCACCTCGTCGACCAGCAGCACGCTCGGCGAGGTCTCCAGTGCCTGCAGCAGCGGACGGGCCACCAGGAAACGGCGATCGTAGAGCTCGGACTCCAGCCGGCCGGCGTCGGTGACCCCCGCCGCCTCGGCCGCCCGCAGATGCAGCAGCTGGCGCGGGAAGTCCCAGTCGTAGAGTGCCTGCGAGGCGTCCAGTCCCTCGTAGCACTGCAGCCGGATCAGCGGGGCGCCCAGCACCTCGGCGAGGGTCTTGGCCAGGGCCGTCTTGCCCACCCCGGCCTCACCCTCCAGGAACAGCGGCCGCCCCATCCGCAGCGCCAGGAAGACCGCGGTGGCCAGCCCCGGATCGGCCAGGTAGGAATGCCGCTCGAGCAGCTCCGCCAGCGCGGCCGGCGACTCGATGGCGGGCGAGCTGATTGCCGGGTTCGACGTCACCCGCTCAGGCTACTTCCGTAATGAAATTCCTATCTTTCCGATTGACTTAATGGGAATGATCGATCACGATCGATCTCATGGACGACCTCACCGATGAGGCCACGTACCAGCGGGTGCGTGCGGCTCAGTGGCACCGGCACCTGTCCCGGCGGAATCTGCTGCGAGCCTCGGCCGGCGCCGGTCTGGGCGCCGCGCTCCTCGGCTCGTCCCCCCGCCGCGCGGCCGCGGACGGTCCCATCGTCAAGCCGCTGCCGCCCGAGCTGTTCACGGTCTACGGCACGAACGCGGAGACCAGGTGGGAGGCCATGCGGGGGCAGGGCCCGCTCACCCCCGTCGACCGGTTCTTCGTGCGCAACCACACCCGGACACCGCTGATCGACGCGCGGACCTGGCGGCTGCGGGTCTGGGGCACCGGGCTGCGCGGCTCCCCCGGTGAGGAGCGGCCGGTCGAGTTCACCCACGACGACCTGCTGCGGCTTCCCGCCGAGGAGCTGACCGCGTTCATCGAGTGCACCGGCAACGGCCGCGGCTTCTACACCACCCAGCAGGGCCAGACCGTGTCCGGAACCCCGTGGAGGCTCGGCGGGGTCGGGGTGGCGCGCTGGCGCGGCGTGCGCCTGGCGACCGTGCTGGAACACGCCGGTCTGAGCCGGCGGGCGGTGGACCTGCTGCCGCGCGGGCTCGACGACGAGTTCGTCGACAAGGGCGCGAACCTGGGACGGGTGCGCCGTCCCCTGCCGGTGGACAAGGCGCTCAAGGACGTGCTGCTGGCATACGAGATGAACGGGGCGCCACTGCCGCCCGACCACGGATTCCCGGTCCGGCTGGTGGTCCCGTCCTGGGTGGGCATCGCCTCCATCAAGTGGCTCGGTGACATCCAGGTGGCCGACCAGCCACTGTTCTCGCCGTGGAACACCCAGTACTACCGGCTGTTCGGCCCCGGATATCCGGCCGAGGGCAGCGCCCCGCTGACCCGCCAGGTCGTCAAGAGCGCCTTCGAACTGCCGTGGAACGCCCGGCTGGCCGCCGGCCGCACCCAGGTTCTGCACGGCCGCTCCTGGTCGGGCAACGGCCGGATCCGGCACGTGGACGTCAGCGCCGACGGCGGCGCGACCTGGCACCGGGCCCGCGGCCGGAGCGGGTCGCGCGCCTGGCTGCAGTGGGACTTCCGGTGGCGGCCCGAGCACCCCGGGGCGTACGAGCTGCTGGCGCGGGCCACCGACGAGACCGGGGTCACCCAGCCGGACCAGGCCCCTTACAACACGCTCGGCTACCTCTTCGGAGCCGTCGTCCGGCATCCGGTCACCGTGGCCTGAGCCGGCCTTGCCCGGCCGCGACCGCGGTGTGACGATGCACCCGACATCGAAGGAGTCCTCATGGCGCTGTGGAAGCCCGACCCCACCTTCTATGCCTCACCCAGGGACGCGGCCTCCGCGCCGCCGGAGAAGCTCGCCTACGTCGCGGCCTTCGACCGGGCCGCCGAGAAGCCCGACGCCATCGTGGTCCTCGACGTCGACGAGGAGTCGGCGTCCTACGGCCAGGTGATCGGCTGAACCGATCTGCCCTACACCGGGGACGAGCTGCACCATTTCGGCTGGAACGCGTGCAGCAGCGCGCTGTGCCCCGGCTCCCCGCACCCGCACGTGGAACGTCGCTATCTGATCGTGCCCGGGCTGCGGTCGTCGCGCATCTACGTGATCGACACCAAGGGGAATCCGACCGGCCCGGAGATCGTCAAGGTGCTGGAGCCCGACGAGCTGGCCAAGCGCGCGGGCTATTCCCGGCCGCACACCGTGCACTGCGGGCCCGAGGGCCTCTACGTCACCGCGCTCGGCGGCGCCAACGGCGAGGACGGGCCGGGCGGCATCGCGCTGCTCGACCACACCTCCTTCGAGATTCTCGGCCGCTGGGAGGTGGACCGGGGTCCGCAGTACTTCGCCTACGACGCCTGGTGGCACATCGCGCACGACGTTCTGGTCACCTCGGAGTGGGGCACCCCGTCCATGATCGAGGACGGGGTGGTCGGCGAACTGCTGCTCGGCCGCAAGTACGGCCACGCACTGCACTTCTGGGATCTGCGCAAGCGCAAGCATGTGCAGACCGTGGACCTCGGCGACCAGCACCAGATGGCGCTGGAGCTGCGCCCGGCCCACGATCCCACCAGGCAGTACGGATTCGTCGGGGTGGTGGTCAGCGTCGAGGACCTGTCGGCGTCGGTCTGGCTCTGGCTCTGGCACCGGGACGGCGACCAGTGGGCCGCCACGAAGGTCATCTCGATCCCGGCCGAGCCCGCCGCCGCCGAGGACCTGCCGCCGGTGATCGCCCCGTTCGGGGCCGTACCCCCGCTGGTCACCGACATCGACCTGTCGGTCGACGACCAGTGGCTGTACGTCTCGTGCTGGGGCACCGGCGAGCTCAAGCGCTACGACGTCAGCGACCCCTTCCACCCGGTGGAGGCGGGGTCGGTGCGGATCGGCGGCATCGTCGGCCGGACCCCGCATCCCGCCGCACCGGACCTGCCGCTGGCCGGCGGCCCGCAGATGGTGGAGGTCAGCCGCGACGGCAAGCGCGTCTACGTGACCAACTCGTTGTACGGCGCGTGGGACGACCAGTTCTATCCCGACGGGGTCGGCGCTTGGGCCGCCAAACTGGACTCGGACCTCACGGGCTTCACCTTCGACCAGCGGTTCTTCCCGCACGGCGACGACTTCCGCGGGCTGCGCCCGCACCAGACCCGGCTGCAGGGCGGGGACGCCTCCTCCGACTCGTACTGCTACCCGTGACGACAGGCCGCTCATGACGGACGGATCGCTGGCGGCGCTGGTCGCCCTGGGCGCCTTTCACGGCCTCAACCCCGGGATGGGCTGGCTGTTCGCGGTGGCCCGGGGCCTGCAGGAGCGGTCCCGGGCCCTGGTGCTGCAGTCGCTGCCCGCGATCGCCGCCGGGCACGCCGCCTCGGTCGGCGCGGTCGCGGTCCTCGTCTCGCTTACCCAGTCGGTGGTGACCACCCAGGTGGTCGCCATCGCCGGGGGCGCGCTGCTGGTCGGCTTCGGACTGTGGCGGCTGCTGTCCGACCGGCACTTCCGCTGGGTCGGGATGAAGCTGTCGTTGTGGCAGCTGGCCGGCTGGTCCTTCCTGATGTCCTCGGTGCACGGCGCCGGGCTGATGCTGCTGCCGGTGCTGACCTCTGAGGCGCAGGTGCCGTCCGCCCACGCCCACGGCCTGGGCCACGGCGCGGGAAGCGCGCTCACCGCCGGGCTGTTCGTCACCGGGGTGCACACGCTCGCCATGTTCGTGGTGGCGGGCGTGATCGCCGTTCTGGTGTACGAGGTGGTGGGCCTGGCCATCCTGCGGCGGGCCTGGTTCAACCTCGACCGGCTCTGGGCCGTCGCGCTGATCGGCGCCGGCACCGCCACCCTGCTGACCGCCTGACCGCCGGGACCGGCGCGTCGGAAGCGCTCTGCTACGCGGAGCTGCGGGCGGACCGGTCACCGGCGGGCGCACGGCTGAGGCCGAGCGCCAGCGCGCGGCACATCTCGGCCGCCTGCCGGGCGTCGTGCAGTGACCCCGTGCGCACCGGCGCGTCCGCGATCATCGGGAAGCCGTAGGGATCCAGCCGGATGAGGCCGGGGACGAGATGCCCGCAGAGCCCGTGACCCGCGCAGCGGGAGGCGGCGCGCATCTGACCCCTCCGTCACCCCGCTATGCCAGCGGGTCGGGGGCCTCACCGTAGGTGCGCAGCAGGATGCGCAGCTCGGTCATCTGGCGCGCGGCGAGCCGGTGTTCGGCGCCGTTGATGCCCATGGCGCTGATCGAGTCGCCGCTGGCCAGATCGAGGGTGGGCCAAGGATCTCCGGCCGACATGTTCACCCGGACCACCTCGGCCCACTCGTACCGCCGGGTGTAGAGCGGGTTGACGATCGTGAGGCCCCGCCGGTCGGCGGCTATCCGGCAGCGAGCCAGCACGTGCAGGATCCAGGCGACCAGCAGCCCGAACGTCACCAGGCCGACCCGGTCGACGGTCCCCCAGTCGCGGGGCACCACGAAGGCGAGCACGATCATGCCGATCATGATCGTGCTCGCCAGCGTGTACGCCAGGATCCGCGTGGTGCGCGGGCGCCAGACCACGGGCAGCGTCACGACGCCACCGCCGGCTCGCGCCCCGGAATCAGGAGTGTCAGTCAACGATCTTGGTGATCGGGATCTCGAGGATGTCGCGGCCGCCGGCCGCCTTGAGCGCGGGGATCAGCGTGTTGACACCGTGCTTGGCGACGACGCTCTCCACCGCGTGCATCTCCCCGCCGGCCAGCGAGGTGATGGTCGGCGACGACATCGACGGCATGATGTCCAGCACCGCCTGCAGCTGCGTGTTGGAGACGTTGAGCTTGAGCAGCACCTTGCCGCGGGCCCGGATGGCGCCCTGCAGCAGCAGAGCGATGTCCTCCATGGCCGCCCGCTTCTGCGGGTCCTCGTACGCCTCGCGGTTGGCGACGAGCTCGGTGTAGCTGGTGAGCAGCGTGTCGAGGATGCGCAACCCGTTCTTGCGGAGCGAGGAGCCGGTCTCGGTCAGGTCCACGATGACGTCGACGATGTCGGGGACCTTGGCCTCGGTCGCGCCGTAGGACGGGACGACCCGGGCCTTGACCCCGTGCTTGGCGAGGTAGCGCTCGGTCATGGCCGGGAACTCGGTGGAGATCCGGACCCCCTCGGGGAGGTCGGCCACCGACTGCCACGGAGCGTCGTTCGGCACCGCCATGATGACCCTGACCGGGTTGGAGGTCGCCTTGGAGTACTTCAGTTCACCCAGGCTGATGACGTCGGCGTCGGTCTCGGTGATCCAGTCACGGCCGGTGATGCCGAGGTCGAACAGGCCCTGTTCGAGGTAGGTCGGGATCTCCTGCGGGCGCAGCACCCGGACCCGGTCGATCCGCGGATCCTCGATGGAGGCGCGGTAGTCGCGGTCCGAGGTGCGGCGGACGGTCAGGTCGGCGGCGTCGAACAGCTCGACGGTGGCGCGCTCGAGAGAGCCCTTGGGCAGGACAAGGGACAGCACAGTGACAACCTTTCGTGGATGGAACGTCGGGAAACCGGGCGGCTCAGGAGCTCAGATGCTCCGTCACATGCCCGGCGTGACCGTGATGCCGCAGTCCTCGCAAGGTCAGAGCCGTGTCTAGAGCGGCCACAGTCGCCTCCCATCCCTTGTCTTCGCGGCTGTCCGGCAGCCCGCTGCGATCCAATGCCTGCTCAATGGTGTCACATGTCAGCACTCCGTTGCCCACGGGCGTGCTCTCATCGAGTGAGACTCTGGTCAAGCCTGCGGTGACGGAGTCGCACACGTAGTCGAAATGAGCGGTCTCGCCCCGGATGACGGCCCCCAGGCAGACGACGGCGTCGTTCTCCCGGGCGAGCTGCTGCGCGATGACGGACAGCTCCAGTGCGCCCGCCACCCGGGCCGCCACGGGCGCGGCGATCCCGCAGGCCTTGGCGGCCAGCACGGCCCGCTCCAGCAGCCGGTCGGTTATCTCACCGTGCCAGCGGGCGGCGACGATGCCGAGCGTCAGCCCGGCGGCGTCGACGGTGGTGTCCTCAGGGCGGCCCGTCCCACTCATGCGTACTCCCCGTTCACTCCGCCCGCTCGGCGGGTTCTCACCGCGCGGGTAATCGCCGACGCCGCGCGGACGCCGCTCACAATCCCTCGATCTCATGGCCGAGACGGTCCCGCTTGACCGTCAGGTAACGCCGGTTGTGCTCGGTGACGACGACCGGCAGCGCGACCCGGCCCAGCACCTCCAGGCCGAAACCCCGCAGGCCCTTGAGCTTGTCGGGGTTGTTGGTCAGCACGCGGATCGAGCGAACGCCGAGATCGGCCAGCATCTGGGCGGCGTTGGTGTATTCGCGGGCGTCGGCCGGCAGGCCCAGCTCCAGGTTGGCGTCGACGGTGTCGGAGCCGTTGTCCTGCAGCGCGTAGGCGCGCAGCTTGGCCAGCAGCCCGATGCCCCGGCCCTCATGACCGCGCAGGTAGAGGACGACTCCGCGGCCGCGCTCCGCGATCGCCGCCATCGCCCCGTCGAGCTGGGTGCCGCAGTCGCAGCGATCGGAGTGCAGCACGTCCCCGGTGAGGCACTCCGAATGCGCCCGGACCAGTACGTCGTCCCCGTCGCCCAGGTCTCCGTACACCAGGGCGAGGTGCTCGCCACCGTCGATGGAGCTGGCGTAGCCGACCGCGCGCCACATGCCGAAGCGGTTGGGCAGCCGGGTTTCGGTGACCCGCTCGACCAGCTTCTCAGAGCGCTTGCGGTACTCGACGAGCTGCTCGATGGAGATCAGCCTGAGCCCGTGCTCCTTGGCGAACACCTGCAGTTCGGGCAGCCTCGCCATGGTTCCGTCGTCGTTGGCGATCTCGCAGAGCGCCCCCGCCTCGGACAGGCCGGCCAGCCGCGCCAGGTCGACCGCGGCCTCGGTGTGGCCACGCCGACGCAGCACACCTCCCGGGTGGTAGCGCAGCGGGAAGATGTGGCCGGGGCGTACGAGCTCGTACGGTTCCGTCGCCGAGTCGGCCAGCGTACGGATCGTCCGGGCCCGGTCGGCGGCCGAGATGCCGGTGGTGACGCCGTGCCGGGCGTCGACGGTGATCGTGAACGCCGTCCGCATGTGCTCGGAGTTCTGCGAGGTCATCAAGGGGATCTGCAGCCGGTCGAGGTCGGCGCCCGGCACGGCCACGCAGATGACGCCGCTGGTGTGCCGGACGGTGAAGGCCAGGAGTTCCGGTGTCGCCTTGGCGGCGGCGAAGATGAGGTCGCCCTCGTTCTCCCGGTTCTCGTCGTCGACGACGATCACAGGCCGGCCGGCCGCGATGTCGGCGATCGCGTCCTCGACGCTGTCGAACCCGCCGTTGGTCTCACCTTTGTTCATGTGGCCACCGCCTCAGAAGGTGGGTTGCGCACGCTCTGCGCCCGGTACTGCCGGAGCCAGTCGCGGAACCCGATCATCACCAATACGAAGAAGAAGACGTACACACCGCCGGTCACCCACAGCTTGGAATGGATGGCCAGCGGCACCCCGACCAGGTCGACGGCGACCCAGATCCACCAGAAGTCCACCAGCGCGCGGCTCTGCGCGAAGGTCGCGACCGCGCTGCCGACGAAGATGTACGCGTTGGCCAGCGGCATCCAGTCGGCGTGCAGGAACCGCAGGTTCGCGAAGAGCAGGGCGACGGCCCCGGTGCCCGCCACCAGGACCGCGACGAGCACGGCACGCTCCCCCGCGGTGGCCGGCCGGATCGGCAGGTGGTGGCCGTCACGCAGCCCCTGCGACCACTTCGCCCAGCCGTACACCGCCAGCACCCCGAACATGACCTGCTTGAGGGCGTTGCCGGTGAAGTGCGCGCTGACCGAGGCGACGAACAGCAGCACGGAGCCCGCCAGCTGCACCGGCCAGGTCCAGATCGTCTTCCTGATCGCGAGCCAGACCGTGCCCAGCGCGCACGCGTTGCCCACGAGATCGGTCCAGAGCAGCTTCTCGCCGAAGACCTCGATGCCGGCCTGGGTCCAGCTCATGCCCTCGCTCCGCTCACGACGTGGCGCCGATCATCCGCTCGACGTACTTGGCGATGACGTCGACCTCGAGGTTGACGGGCTCCCCGACGGCCTTGCGGCCCAGCGTGGTCAGGTCCAGCGTGGTGGGAATCAGGCTGACGGAGAACCGGTCGTCGCCGGCGTCCACGACGGTCAGGCTGATCCCGTCGACGGTGATCGAGCCCTTCTCGACGATGTAGCGGCCCAGCCCCCCGGGCAGCGAGATCCGCACGACCTCCCAGTTCTCACCGGGCTCCCGGGCGACGATCGTGCCGACACCGTCGACATGGCCCTGGACGAGATGGCCACCGAGACGGTCGCTGAGGCGTACCGGCCGTTCCAGGTTCACCCGCGAGCCGGGCTCCAGAACGCCCAGGCTGGAGCGGTCGAGGGTCTCGCGCATGACGTCGGCGGTGAAGGTGTCTTCCTTCAGGTCCACGACGGTCAGGCAGACCCCGTTGACCGCGATGGACGCGCCGTGCGCGGCGTCCTGGGTGACGAGCGGCCCGCGGATCGTCAGCCTGGCCGAGTCCGTGGCGGGCTCGATCGCCACGATCTCGCCGAGTTCTTCGATGATGCCGGTGAACATCCCGGGCCTCCTTGCGGCATGAAGGCTCCGGGGTGCGGCAAACACACGCCCCCTGGGCGGGGGCGTACCGCGCGCTGCCTCCCATCCGGACTTTGACCGTCGGTCCCGGAGTTCCACCGGGTCAACCGGCCGATGGCTTCGGCCGGGTCGCGGACTATCACCGCCGGTTCGGATTTTCACCGACCCCGGAGCACGCGTTGACTGACTGAGTAACCAGTGTGCCATGTCCGGCATTCCCCTCCACATGTGAGGATGCCCACGACCACCTTTGGCCAACCAAGCGCTCGTTCGGTTAAGTCATCAGCGGCGCCGCGTGATCTGAGGATGGTGAAGGCGGGTGGATGGTGACCACCGGCACCATCAGACGTCGGGCCCGAACCGGTCAGACCATCGGCGTGGCCGGACGGTCGCCCGCAGGCCCTGGGATCAGCGGAGAAGTGCCCGTTCCGCCTGGGCGCGCAGGTTGCGTACCGCCTCGGCCGGATCCTCGGCACCGAAGACGGCGTTGCCGGCCACCAGCACGTCCGCCCCGGCCTCCACGCACCGCTCGACGGTCTCGGGGCTCACCCCGCCGTCGACCTGCAGCCAGACCGGCAGATCCCGGCCGTCGATCATCTGACGGGCCCGCCGCAGCTTGGGCAGCACGACGTCCAGGAACCGCTGCCCGCCGAAGCCGGGCTCGACGGTCATCAGCAGCAGCATGTCGATCTCATCGAGCAGGTCGTCGAAATGCTCCACCGGGGTGGCCGGGTTGATGCCCAGCCCGGCGCGTGCGCCGGCCGCCCGGATCGTACGCAGCGTACGGATCGGGGCCTTCGCCGCCTCGGCGTGGATGGTGACGCTGCCCGCCCCTGCCTCCGCGTACTGGGGGGCCCAGCGGTCCGGGTCCTCGATCATCAGATGGCAGTCGAGCGGCAGCGCACTGTGCTTGAGCAGCGCATCCACCACCGGCAGCCCGATGGTCAGGTTGGGCACGAAGTGGTTGTCCATCACGTCGACGTGCACCCAGTCGGCGGTGCCGGAGATGAGCGCGACGTCGTCGGCCAGCCGAGCGAAGTCGGCGGACAGGATGCTGGGAGAGATCTGAAGGGCCATGGTGCTTCGAGTTTAGGAGGGCTCCGGGTCCGGCGCCTCACCCGGCCGGGTGATCGGCCGGGGGTAACCGGCAGGGGTCCGGGCGGCCAGGCCCATCCTCACGAACAGCTCCGGCGCGCCCGCCGTCGCCCACAGGCCCAGCACGGCGTTCGCCACGAAAATCACCGGCACGGCCCGTCCCGCGAGCAGCCCGGCAGACCACACGACGGCGGCTCCCGCCAGGCCGACCGGCAGCCGGGCCAGCCTGCGCCAGAGCGCTCCCCCGGGGTCGAACCACCCGCGATGCGCCAGCCAGGAGATCCCGCACAGCCCGCCGAACAGCGCGCCCGCGGCCGCCGCCCCCTCACGCAGGGAGAGGAGCTTGACCGCGCCGCCGGTGGCGCCGATGGCCCTCGTCCACGCGTCCGGGATCCGCCATCCGCGCAGCTCCCCGACCGCCAGATCCGTCACGGCCAGGAAGACCAACGCGACCGCCAGCGCGACCGCGATCTGCAGCCACAGCGGGCGGCGTCCCCACCAGGGCACCACGACCGGTTCGAGCCTCAGGGCGACCAGGAGCAGAACCGCGCCGACGGCCCAGCCCGCCACCACCTGCCCGAGGGAGTGCACATGGAGCTGGATACGCGACAACCCGATCAGCGCGATGACCACCACCACGAACACCGGGATCGCCCTGCGCCCGGCCGTCTCCCAGCGGCCCGTCCACCGGATACGCCCATGAAGCCACACCCCGATGAACCCCCAGGCGACCACGGCGTTCTGCGCGTGCCCCGAGGGCATCCCGAACGACGCCTGGGACTCGTACGCCTTGATCCCCGAGGTCCAGTACGGCCGCGGCGCGTGGAAGACCACCTTGAGAAGTCCGTTGATGACACCGCTCAGCGTGAGCAGCACCATCGCGCGGGCACCGAGCCGCGGATCGGCGCACCAGTACACCACCACCAGAAGCGGCAGGTAGAAGGCGGCGCTGCCGATGAACGACATGGCGTGCCAGAACCCGGTCACGATGTGGTTCTCCCCGAGCGATCATGTTTCCCGGCATCCGAGATTACCGATCCCGGGGCCGGCCCGCCGCAGTTCCCATCGAGGCCCCTATCGCAACCCGATGCAGACCGGAATGACGGTCACCTACCTGCTCCTGGGCCTGCTCGACCCGCGCTTCCTCATCGGCGCCGTCGTGGCCGTGTCCTACGGCGCGGGCCTGGCGGCCTGGCACGAGGACGTTCAGCTGCGGGACCTGCACGGCCCGGCGTGGACCGGCTACCGGTCGGCGGTCCGGCCCTGGCCGCCACGAGCGCGCCCGTATGCCGGGGATGCCGGCGGCGGTCGTCTGGATCGCGGGCGGCTGCGGGACAGCTGTCAGGTCCGCCTGAGCAGGGCGAGGAACATCGCGTCGGTGCCGTGCCGGTGCGGCCAGAACTGGGCGTACGGCCCGTCACCCAGTCCCTCGAGCCCGGGGGCGATCCCGGTGAGCACCGCGGGCGCGTCCAGCCGCTCCACGTCGGTGCGGCCCCGCAGCACGTCGTCGACAACGACCCGGGTCTCGGCCAGATGCGGTGAGCAGGTCACATAGCCCACCACGCCGCCGGGCCGTACCGACTGCAGCGCGATGGACAGCAGCCGGCGCTGCAGCGGGCCCAGCTCGGCCACGGTCTCCGGGGTCCGCCGCCAGCGAGCCTCCGGGCGGCGGCGCAACGCGCCCAGGCCGGTGCAGGGCACGTCCACCAGGATCCGGTCGAAGGTGCCGGGCCGCCAGGCCGGGGCGGTGCCGTCGATGACGGCGATCCCGGTCCGGGCGTCCACCATGCGTTCGATGAGCTGGGCGCGGTGCGGCTGGAGGTCGCAGGCGAGCAGCCGGGCCTCGCGTCCCGCGGCCAACGCGGAGAGCAGACCGGCCTTGCCGCCGGGGCCCGCGCACAGGTCGAGCCAGCGCCCATCGTGCCGGCCCTCGACCGGCGTCGCGGCCACGGCCTGGGCCACCAGCTGGCTGGCCTCGTCCTGAACGGCCGCACGCCCGTCTCGTACGGCCTGCAGCGCGGCGGGGTCGCCCTCCGGCAGATACGCGGCGTACGGGCCGTACAGCGCGGGTTCGGCCCCGTCCGCCAGGAGCTCGTCCACCGTGGCCCGGCCCGGGCGGGCGACCAGGGTCACCCTCGGGCGGTCGTTGTCGGCGGCCAGCAGTTCCTCGATCTGGGCCGGGCCGACCGCGTCGCGCAGCGCGGTGACGATCCAGCGCGGATGGCTGTAGGTCACCGACAGCCTGCCGAGTTCGTCGGCCGGCGCGACGATGGCGATCCAGGCCGCCAGGTCGCGGCCGGCCACCTTGCGCAGCACGGCGTTGGCGAACTTGGCCTGCCCTGGGCCCGACACCGAGCGGGCCAGGTCGACGGCGGTGGCCACGGCGGCGTGCGGCGGGATCCGGGTGTTCAGCAACTGGTGCGCGCCGAGCCGCAGCACGTCCAGCAGAGGTGCGTCGATGCGGTGCGGCGGCCGGTCGCTGCACATCGCCAGGATCGCGTCGTAGGTGCCGCGTCCGCGCAGCGTGCCGTAGGTCAGCTCGGTGGCGAGGGCGGCGTCCCGGCCGGTGAGGCCGCGTTCGCGCAGCCGGTTGGGCAGCAGCAGGTTGGCGTAGGCGTCGCGGGTGTCGACGGCGCGCAGCACGTCGAACGCAGTTCGGCGGACCAGGTCCTGGGGCCGGCCGGTCTGCCGCGGGCCACCGGGCCTGCGGTTGTCGCCGGAGCCGGAGCGGGTTCGAGAGCGGGCGGGCGTCATCGGCCGAGCCTGTCCTCGTCGCCCAGGCGGATGCCGCGGGCCCAGTCGACCGCGGTCATGTGCTTGCGGCCCTGCGGCTGGACCTCACCGAGAGCGACCGGGTGGGTGCCGGTGCCGACGTGTACCTCACGCTTGGAGACCCGCACCTGCCCTGGCGCGAGAGGCCCGGCGCCGTTGGCGAGCCGGACCGGGCCGAGCTTGAGTCGTTCGCCGCGGAACGTGGTCCAGGGGCCGGGCGCGGGGGTGCAGGCCCGGACGAGCCGGTCGATGCGCAACGCCGGGGCGCTCCAGTCCACCTGCGCGGTCTCCGGGGTTAGCTTCGGGGCGTGCGACACGCCCTCGGTGGACTGTGGCCGGGGTTGCAGCACACCGTCCGCGATGCCGTCCATCGTGTCGGCGAGCAGCTTGGCGCCCGCGTGCGAGAGCCGTCCGAGGAGGTCGCCGGTGGTGTCGGTGGGCCGGATCGGCTCGGTGAGCAGCCCGTACACCGGGCCGGTGTCGAGGCCCTCTTCGATCTCGAAGGTGGCCGCACCGGTGATCTCGTCGCCGTGCAGGATCGCGTGCTGGACGGGGGCCGCGCCGCGCCAGGCGGGCAGCAGCGAGAAGTGCAGGTTGACCCAGCCGTGCGCCGGGATGTCGAGCGCGGCGCGCGGCAGCAGGGCACCGTAAGCCACCACCGGGCAGCAGTCGGGGGCGATCTCCCGGAGCCGGTCGAGGAACTCGGGGTCGCGGGCCCTGGCCGGCTTGAGCACCTCGATGCCGGCCGCGGCGGCCCGTTCGGCGACCGGGCTGGCGACCAGGTGGCGGCCGCGTCCGGCGGGTGCGTCGGGGCGGGTGACGACCGCGACGACCTCGTGCGGGGAGGCCAGCAGCGCCTCCAGCGCGGGAACCGAGGTCTGCGGGGTGCCGGCGAAGACCAGCCGCACTAGAGGGCCCTGCCGAAGGTCTGGTGCGGGGATTCCTTGATCACCGGCATCGGGTCGCCGAACCACTCGGCCTCACGGACGGCCTTCATCGCCAGCTTGCGCTGCTCGGGATCCATCCGGTCGAGGAACAGGATGCCGTCGAGGTGGTCGGTCTCGTGCTGGACGCAGCGGGCCAGCAGGTCGGTGCCCTCGAGGGTGATCGGCTCGCCGTGCATGTTGAAGCCCTTCGCGACCGCGCGGAGCGCCCGGGGAGTAGGGAAGGCCAGGCCGGGCAGCGACAGGCAGCCCTCGTCGTCGGTCTCCTGCTCCTCGGAGAGGTCCAGCGTGGGGTTGACCACATGGCCGAGGCGATCATCGACGTAGTAGGTGAAGACCCGCAGGCCCACGCCCAGCTGCGGCGCGGCCAAGCCCGCCCCGGGCGCGTCGATCATCGTGTCGGTGAGGTCCTTGACGAGGTTGCGCAGCTCCTTGTCGAAGTCCTTGACCGGGTCCGCCGGCGTGCGCAGCACCGGGTCGCCGAAAAGACGGATGGGCTTGACGGCCAAAGGGGTGACTCCGTTTCCTGCGGATCGAGCGTTCGTCCGTGACTGTCGGAGGAACAAGGCCCATTCTACGGAGGTCTCAGGCACCTTCTTGCGCGGAACGGGCCTTGAACGCCGCCTTGCGGGCCGCCTTGGCCAGCCCCTTGTCCGGGTGGTGGTCACCGAGGGCCTCGAGCACCTGGGTGACGTCCGGGTGGTCGATGCGCCACATCTCCTTCACCATGCCGAACAGATCGACCTCATCGGGGACATCGGCGAGCGAGGCCGCGATGGCCTCGGCCGGCTGTGCGGTCTCCAGCAGCCCGGCCACCATGTCGATGAAGATCCACATCATCTCGGTGGGGGCCATGTCGGTGGTGTCGTCACCGTGCTCGTGCAGCCACAGGGTGGCGTACGGACGGGTCAGCCGGTTGGTGAGCGCCTCGCGCAGCACAGGTGCGGCGGCCATGTCCACATGGTGCAGCACGGCGGCGGCCAGATGCCGGGTGCCGGGGGTGCCGGCCTGCATGAGCTCGATCAGCTCGGTGGCGGCCGCGATGGGCTCGCGCCGCTCCAGCCACAGCTCGATCTCCTCGTCGGCGGTGTCCTCGCCGTGCCAGGCCAGGCCCTCGATGAGGGCGTCGGCCGGGCCCAGCGCGAGGTCGCCCACGAGCGGCGCGGTGTATCCGTCGGCGATCAGCAGCTCCCGGACCCCCCACACTCCCAGCGGAGTCAGCTGGAAGCCCTCCGGGCCGCCCTCGACGACCCCCCACTCGCTGAGGTCCCCGAGCTCGAGTTCGAGGGCGTACTCCGCGGCGCCCTCCAGCGGGTCGTCGTCGCCGACCTCGTAGAGCTGCAGGATGTGCTCGGCCAGCGCACCCGCCAGCTCCTCCAGGGTGGAGGGCCGTTCCTGCTCGTACAGATGCAGCAGCACGCCGGGCAGCTCGTTCTGTACGACCTCGTACGGGGTCAGCTGGTCGTCCTCGTCCGGATCCAGCGTGGTGACGTCGTCGAACATCCGCAGCCAGAGGTCCAGCAGCTCCTCGTCGGTGCCGTCCAGGGCGGCCTGCCCGGCGCCGGGAGCGGCCGTGCCGTCCTCGCCGGTGACCAGTTCCACCTCGAGGGCCGCCCACCACAGCCGGGAGATCTCGGGGATGTCCTCGTCGCGCCGGCGCGGTGTGGACAGCCCGAGGGCCTCAGCGGCCGCGTCGGCGTCCGCCGCCGTCAGCTCGTCGTCCTCGGTCAGCTCGCGGCCGGTCGCCCAGGCCACCAGATCCCGGACGTCGGTGAGCAGCCGCGACTCCCGGACCGCCGCGGCCAGCTCGGCCTGCGACGCCAGCCGCACCGGCGGGACGGTGGTCTCGTCCTCCTGGTCGCTCAGGTAGGGCAGCGTGCGGGCGTTGCGCTCCTGTTCCGGCAGCGCCTCGAACTCCCGGACCCAGCGCTCCATGGCCTTCTCGTCGGTGAGGTCGACGCCGTCGGCGCGCATCATCCGGGCGAGCACCTCGAAGGCCGCCTCCTGGTCGGCGGCGTCGTTCTCGGCGATGATCTCGGTGAATTCCGGCTCCAGCCGCTTCAGCTCGGCGCGCAGGATCTCCGGCCGCCCGGGCGGCACCGCACCGGTTTCACCGAGGAAGTCCACCAGCGTCCCGGCCGTCGCCAGCACCGCCGGGACGTCGTCGGGATTGGCGACCACCACGTCGGGGAACTCCTCGAGCAGCAGGCTGCGCAGCTCCTCGGAGCCGAGCTCCGCCATCCCCGAGAGCCCCAACCCCTCGTGGGCGAGCTCCAGCAGCAGCTCCGCACCGGCGAGGTCGAACTCGCCGCGCCGCTTTCCCGCCCATTCCGTCAGTTCACGGACGGTCGTCTTCACCCAGTCGTCGGCCACACTGAAAACCCTAGTACCGCCGACGCCGTCGTCAGGCGCATGCCGTCCTCAGATGAGCTCGAGCGGATCGAGCTGAACGCGTACCGTCTCCGCGGTCTTGCGGGCGCTCCGCACCCCCTGGGCCGCCTTGAGCGCCTGGGCGAGCGCCGCCCCGGCCGACCGGGCCACCCGCACGAGCGCCCGCTCCTGCGTGTCGCCGTCCCGGTCCGCCGCCGGGACCGGGCCGAGGATCTCCGCCCCGTCCGGCAGCCGGACGGCCGCCAGCAGCTCGCGTACGGCCGCGGGGGTGCCGGTGAGCGAGGCCATCCGGGCCGCCGGAGGGAAGCCGAGCTCTCGCCGCTCGGCGAGCTGCCGTTCCGCCATGGTTGCCGGGTCCCAGCGGACCAGGGCCTGCACCGGCGGCAGGGCCCCGTCGGCCAGCACGACGACGTGGCCGCCCGCGCGGACCAGCGCGGCGGCGTTCATCCAGCGCCGCAGCGCCTCCTCGTCCGCGCGCAGATCCGGCCTTCCGAGCAGCGCCCAGCCGTCGAGCAGCAGCGCGGCCGCGTAGCCTTCGCCGGCCACCGGCTCGGCGCCCGGCGTGGCGACCACGAGGGCCCGCTCCTGGCCGACCTCGGCGAGGATCCCGTCCCTGCCTGAGGTCCGGACGCTGACCCCGGGGAAGGCTCTGCCCAGCTCCTCCGCGGTACGGCCCGCCCCGACCACGACGGCGCGGACCTGGGCGCCACCGCATTCGGGACAGCGCCAGTCCCCCGCGATCCGGCCGCACCACCGGCAGTACGGGACCGCGTGGGACGAGCGCATAGCCAGCGGCCCGGAGCATTCGGCGCACCGGGCGGAGCCCCGGCACCTTCCACAGGCGAGCGCGGGAAGATACCCCCTCCTGGGCACCTGCACCAGGACCGGCCCGTGTTCCAGGGCCTGCCTGGCGGTACGGAACGCCAGGGCGGGCAGCCGGGCCGTCCTGGCCATCTCGTCCCGGGCCAGCTCCAGATCGTCCCCGGCCGGCCTGATCCGCGGCATGGTTCGGCGCAGCTCCGGCCGGCCGGGAACCAGCGGCCGGGCCCAGCCGGTCTCGATGAGCTGGCTGGCGTCGGTGGTCCTGGTGAACCCGCCGATGAGCGCACCCGCCCCGGCCCGGTGCGCGCGCAACGCCAACACCTCCCGCGCGTGCGGATAGGGCGCGTGCGGCTCGGCGTGCACGTCGTCGCCGTCGTCCCAGAGCACGACTAGGCCGAGGTCCCGCACGGGCGCGAACATCGCCGCCCGGGTGCCGACGACCGCCCGCACCTGTCCCCTGCGCACCTTGAGCCACCGGCGGTATCGTTCCGCCGGTCCCAGCTCCGCCGTCAGCGCGACGTGCAGGGGTTCGCCGATCCCACCCGCAACGCTCGGTCCCCCGGCCTCCATGGGCGCCCTCTCTGTGGGCAGGCTGGGCACTACCTCTGGCGGGGCGGCTTGGGCGGTGGCGGCGAGTTCGTCGGTGAGGGCGGCGTCCACCCGCGCCACGTCCCGGCCGTCGGCCACCACGACGAGCGCCCCGCGCCCGCCCGCCAGCGTGGCCCGTACGGCTCGCGCTACGGCCTGCGGCCAGTCCGGACCCGGCATGGCGGTCCACACCGCCCGGGGCGCCTTACCCTCGGCCAGGGCTGCCAGAAAGGACGGGCCCGCCGGATAGTCCGCCCATGGGCCGGGATCAGGCGGGGGGACGTCGGCCGGGCACGCCGCAGGCACCGTCTCCTGGGCCTCCGCACGGGCGTGCCGGGGCGGCACGGCGAGCCGGAGGACGTCGGCGAGGGTGCCGGCGTAGCGGTCGGCGACCTCGCGGGCGAGGGCGGCGATCTCGGGGGCCAGTACGGGCTCGGGTGAGGAGACCCGCTCCAGGAACGACAGTCGCCCGCCGTGGCCGCTCTCCTCGACGCGCTCCAGCAGGAACCCGTCGACGAGCTGCCCGGCGAACCGGATCCGCACCCGGCAGCCCGGCACCGCCGCGTCGTCCAGCGTCGTGGGGACCAGATAGTCGAAGGGGCGGTCCAGATGCGGCAGGGACATGTCCACGGCCACCCGGGCCACCGGAAGCCGGTCCGCGGCCTGCCGGGCCCCTTTGGCGCCCTTCCCGTTCTTGGCGGGCTTCTTGGCCGGGTTACTGGCCGGCTCACCGGCCGGCTCATCGGCCCGCCCGGCCTTGACGGTCCGGGCAGTCGTGCCGGTGGCCTGCGCGGGGAGGTCGTCCATCCCCGGCAGGAGCTCCATCTCACCGCCGCCGTTCGTCACGCCCCCTTCCTAACAGAAACGCCGGACGGAACCGTACGACCGGCTCCCCCGCCATGACCCCGTGTAACCGGAAATGCCGCCGGGTAGGGAGGACTTCGGGGACTTCATGATCTTGGGGAGGTCATGGGGGAGACAGGGGGGAGAGCAGATGAGCATGGTGGGAACCACAGCCAAGGCCTACATCGTCGGGGGTGGAATCGCCTCCCTCGCCGCGGCGGTCTTCCTGGTCAGGGACGGCGGTTTAAAGGGGGCCGACATCCGGATCCTCGAGGAGCTGCCGGTCGCCGGAGGCGCGCTCGACGGCTCGGGCGACCCCGAACACGGTTATGTGACCCGCGGCGGTCGGATGTTCGAGGAGGAGGCCTACGGCTGCCTCTGCGATCTGCTGGAGACGATTCCCACGCTCACGGATCCGGCGACATCGGTGCTGGCGGACATCCGGGAGTTCAACTCCACCTGGAAGACCCATGCCAGAGCCCGGCTGATAGACGAGAAGCACACCCTCGTCGACGCGGCCGACCTGGGCTTCACCGTACGGGACCGGGCCGAGCTCACCAGGCTCATGGCGCTGCCCGAGCGCTCCATCGGCTCACGGCGCATCGACGAGTTCTTCTCACCGCACTTCTTCGAGACCAACTTCTGGGCGATGTGGCGCACGACCTTCGCCTTCCAGACCTGGTCGAGTGCCATCGAGCTGAAGCGTTATTTCCTGCGCTTCGCCCAGGAGTTCCCGCGGATCCACACCCTCGGCGGCGTCCGGCGGACCAGGCTCAACCAGTACGACTCGATCGTGCGTCCGATCCAGAGCTGGCTGGCCGATCAGGGCGTCGTCACCGAGTACGGCACGAAGGTCACCGACGTCGACTTCACCTCCGCCGGTGCCGACCGGCGGGCGATCAGGATCCACCTGGAGCGGGACGGCCGGCACAGCGCCTACGAGCTCGGGCCCGACGACTTGGCGTTCATCACCCTCGGCTCGATGACCTCCGACTCCGCGTACGGCGACGACGATCACGCTCCCGGGCTCATCCGCGGCAAACGCGACGGCGGCTTCGCCCTGTGGGAGTGCATCGCTGGAAGGGCTCCGGACTTCGGTCGTCCGATGAGCTTCGCCGGCAACGTCGAGGAGTCCAAGTGGGAGTCGTTCACGCTGACCATGCGCAGCCCGCTGCTGCTGCACAGGATCGAGGAGTTCTCCGGAAACGCGCCAGGCACCGGCGCCCTGATGACCTTCGTGGACTCCCGCTGGCTGATGTCGATCGTGGTACCGCACCAGCCGCACTTCGACGGCCAGCCCGACGACGTCTTCACGCTCTGGGGGTACGGGCTGTTCGTCGACGAGCCGGGTGACTTCATCGAGAAGAGGATGTCGGAGGCCACCGGCCAGGAACTTCTCACCGAGCTCGTGCACCATCTCGGGTTCGAGGACGACCTGGGCGAGATCAGCGCCACGACCACGGTGATCCCGGTCATGATGCCGTACGTCACGAGCGCGTTCCAGCCGCGCGGCGTCGAGGACCGGCCGCTGGTCGTGCCCAGAGGCTCGAAGAACTTCGCCTTCCTCGGCCAGTACACCGAGATCCCGCAGGATGTGGTCTTCACCGTGGAGTACTCGGTGCGGGGCGCGATGCACGGCGTCTACGCGCTGCTCAGCATCGACCGGCCGATCCCCGGGATCTACCACGCGATCACCGACCCCAGGGTCGCCTTCGGCGCGCTGAAGAAGGCGCTCAGCTGAAGGCGCCGTCCCCGCAACCCTGACGGGCGAGCGGCGCGCATCTCCGACACCGGCGCGGCACGGCCTCGCCTTTGGCGAGCGCCGGCCGAGTGCGCCCGCGCTAGCCGGGGACGCCGTAGCGGCTGAGCGGCATCAGGGTGGGCGGCCGCTCCGCTGCGAGGAACTCCAGGATGAGCCGGTTCACCAGGTCAGGCCGCTCCAGCGGCAGGGCGTGGGAGGCGCCGGGCACGACCGCCGGCTGGGCGTCGGCCACGGCCCGGACGACGGCGGCGCTGTGCTCGACCGTGACCACGTCGTCGTCGCCCTGCATGACCAGTGTGGGCGCTTCGATCTTGGCGAGCTCCGCGAGGTCCAGGGCGGGCTCCTCCCGCCACAGCCGCATCATCTTGGCGAACACCACCGGGAAGTGGCCCGGGCCGTCCGGGGAGTACGGGTCGTAGCACATCCGCAGTTCCTCGGGCGGCTCCGCGGCCCACGCCTCGGTCATCGCCTTGGACTCGGGACGCTCACCCGGCGATGGGACAGATCTCCAGAGGCGCCTCTCGGGCACCCCTGGAAGCGGCAGGCAGCGGCGGCCGAGCCCGGCGGCCGGCAGCACCTGTCGGCATCGGCGGCCGAGACGACAGCGCAAAATGAAAGGCCCCGCAGACCTGGGTCGGCGGGGCCTTTCAACGCTGTGCGGGTACGGCGCGGGATGGATCAGAAACCGGC
>JAOPYK010000260.1 GCA_025964695.1 Streptosporangiaceae bacterium
GGTCACGATCATCGGCCGCATCGGTGAAGTCGGCCGGAGGCTGGGGCACACCCGCTACGCGGGAAGCCGCCCGGCCGCCGACCTGAGAGAACGCATCCGAGCCTTCCAAGCAGGCTCGCTCGAACACCGAGCCATCTCTGCCCCGGAGGCACCATGAGCCCGTTCCCGGAACAGATGTCCGATCACTGGTGGTGGCGGCCCGGGGTCCGTCCTGGCCGGCGTCTCCTGGTCTGGCACATCCTCTTCCACGACCACGCCGACATCCAGGCGCTGGTCGCCGAATGCCAGAACCGCCTCGGCGGGGTCGCCGGCATCGACGCGGTCCCTGCCGAGTGGTTGCACATGACCACGCAGATCATCGGCTTCGAAGACGAGATCAGCTCCGGAGAAATGCAGGACATGACCGCGGCCGCCGCCAAGCGCCTGCAGCTGCTCGGACCGGTCACGGTAGAGGTCGGTAAGCCGCTGTTCCACTCCGAGGCGGTAGTGCTCGGTATCCGGCCGCCGCAAGCGCTCGACCCCGTACGCGCCGGTATCCGCGAGGCCATAGCCGAGACCGTCGCCGCGCACCAGCTCGACGACGAACCGGAATGGACCCCGCACATCTCCGTCGCCTATAGCAACAGCGAGGGGCCTGCCGCACCGGTTATGGCTGCGTTGCGTCCGCGACCTGCCCCGCGTTCGGCAACGATCCGCGAGGTGCACCTGGTGTCACAAGTGCGAGATGGCCACCTGTATCGGTGGGAACAGGTCACAGCCGTTCCTCTTGGCGGGTAATTTCGTGTTTGCGTGCACCACACGCTGACGCCCCGCCCGGTTCTGACCAGGTGGGGCGTCTGCATCAGGACTTATGCGGGCTTGGGGCCGTGACGGCGAGACGGAGGTGCCCTACTTGTACCAAACAGCCACGCCATGGGGAGCACGTCCCTTGATGGTGCTGGGAGTACGAGAGGGTGCCGTCGTTGCACTTCGCGGTCGGTCCGCCCGGTGGCACGGCGGGGGCGTGGGTGGGCTTATGTGTCGCTGGTCGGTGCGTTGCTGGCCGGTGGGTGGCAGGGACACGCCTCAGCTTGGCCTTCTGCGTGTGGGTCGGGAACGCGTTCGGCCGGACGTCGGTGTCGGCCAAGGCGTCGACACGTGCGTGTTCGCCACAGCGGTTGGGCTGGCCGCAGCGGGCTGGCTGGCAGCGTCCGAAGCCGGCGTCGCCGACCCACCACACCCGGACAGCAGGACCAACGCGGAGCAGGCGGCGAGTAACGACGCGAGGCTTCGTGCGCTGATCGACACCGGCAACCAGTGCGAGGTCAGGTGAACCGGCAGGTTGCCGAGCAAGACGATCGCCTCCTCTTGCGCGAGGACGCTGTGGTGGCGCCTGATGTTGCTGACGGCGCGGTGTTGATCTTTGGTGAGGATGTCCAGCCGGGGCTTGAGGGTGAAGGTGTGCGGTGGGGAGCGGCGGAGTGCCAGCGGCCCGGACAGGTATCGGCAGGCCGAGGAAACGTCACGAAATGTCGGCCGGTGCTCTAACCTCCGAGATCATGAAGCGACAGTACGAGCGCACTAGCCGGCGGATCGACTCCGGGCAGATCGACCCCGCACTGCGGACGGCGATCGCCACGCATGCCCAGGCCAATCAGCTCGGTGATGTCCTTGGGGACGCGATCGCCGGCTGCGAGACCCGCAGCGTGCGCCTGTCCAGGCCGGGACTGCTGGCCCGGGTGACAGGCTCCGGTGACCCAGACACCGAGCACCGCTCAGTGGCCCTCTACACGCCGGGCTATCTGATCATCGCGATCACTGGGGTCAATCGTGGCACGCACGTACGGTCCGCTCGGCTGGACGGTGTCAGCGCTGGTACGTCCGCACTGGCCGCGCAGTTCGGGCAGGTGGACGGCGGGGACAGCGGGGTCAGCGTCACCGGCCTGTGGTCGGGGGAGACGCGGGACGCCGCAACGTCGTTCTATCTAGGGCTGGGCGGCGACGCCGACGGAAAGGCCTTCCTGACCGACCTGCGCGCCGCGATCACCACCGCGAAGACCAGCTAGAACATCAGCCACACCTGAGAGGCCGACGTCATTGCGTCGGCGGCAGCCCGCACCTGCACGTCTGCGTCGTGGAGCACGTCGATCAAGAGGTCAACAGTGCGGTCGGCGTCGATCTGAAACAGCGCTCTGACCGCCGCCTCCCGCGTGACGTGGCGTGGATGGGAGAGCATGGCGCCACCGCCTCTAACGCCTGTGGCGCGGCCGTCCGGCCCAGCCCGCGCAGCGCCCGCACCCCGACCAAAGGCTCGGGATCGGTGAGTGCCCTGAGCAGCACGTCCACGATGGACCCATATACCGGGCTGCCTGCGGATTGCCGGCTCCCGACGGTGCCCAACCCTCTGATCGCGCTGAGCCGATGAGGCATGACCTCCGACTCAGCGACCCGAAGCAGGTGAGCAACCTCGTGACGGATCGGCGCTAGAGGTGTCGCCACGACCCGAATTGTCGCACCCGCTCCTCAGAGCCTCGCGCCCACGAGGGTTACAGTTTCGGTCTCGGCGGTGTTCAACGAACACCCGATGCTGCTTGGCCAGGTCGGTATAGCCGACGGCGTCCCGAAAACCTTACGGCATCTCAACTGACCGAGACGCCCACGGAACCTTTGCGCATCCTCGGCAGGCGTACACGGGCCGCTGGTCGGGCAGTACCCCAACGCGTATCTCCGGCTGCGGCCACCGTTTGTGGCAGGACACGCAGGCGACGCCGGCGCGTTGGGCCCGGGTGAACGGTCCGGGGTCCCAGACCACCTCGGAGGGGGCTGAAGGGGATTTCATGTCCGATGCTCCGGTGACCTGGTCGGCGAGCCAATCCCATTCGTAGACCGGCCAGCACGGCTTACCCCGAAACCGCGACGACATGCAGGGCAGTAGCGCTCACCCGCGACGTAAGCCCCGTACACGTCGTACCGTCCTGCGTCATGGCAGACGAAGACCCCGGCCAGGACCCGGGCGCCCTTTGAAGCTTCTCGCCGACGACATCCGCGAGCAGCTCCTCGAAGCGATCGCCTGCGGAGCCACCTTCGCCGCCGCAGCCGTGTACGCCGGTATCGGCGAGCGCACCTACTACCGCTGGGCCGGCCGTGTTGATCTGGAGGCTGTCCCAGATGCCCGGGAGAAGCTTGACCTTGCCGAACCCGGTCATCTCGCCGAGGGCCGTGCTTCCTGGCGGCTTCCACGAAGTCGGCGGATCCCGGACCTATGTCGCCGGGACGGGACCTCGCCCGACTTCGTTCTCCTGCACGGACTTCCCTCGACGGTGAGTCCTGGCACGGAGTACTCAGCGAACTGGACGAAGCACCCGCCCTCGTCGCCGACCTGCCGGGACTCGGCCGTTCGGCGCCCACGGCGGCCACCCCGCTGGACTGGCTCACCGATCCGCTGGCGCCCGTACGAACCCGACCCGTCATAGTCGCCCACTCGGCGGCCACCGCACCGGCGCTGCGATTGATGTGGCCTTCGACCGCGAAGGTCAGTAGTCATGGTTGATGCCGATCACTTGTTTGGTCCCCACGGAGTACCCGCAGACGAGCCATCGGCCTTGCCGCAGGGTGATGTACACCGACAGCTCTGCGGCCGGGCGGTGGGTGAACGTCGCCTTGAAGCGGTAGGTCCCTGTGTCATCGGACTGGAACAGCCGTCCCTGCCGCCAGTCGATCGGCCGGGCACGCAGGTCGTCGATCGCCTCGTCCACCTCGTCCAGGGTCAGTTCCGACGGTCTGCCGGCCGACAGCAACGGGTCGGCGTAGGTAAGGGCGCCGAGCGCGTCGCGTGCGGCCAGCGCCCGCAGGAAGTGCTCCGCCACCTCCTGTGGACCGGCCGACGGGTCCCGGGTCACCGGCTCCGGCTCCAATGTCGGGACGCCGGCCGGTGCTGTGCGGCACAGCCGCACGAGCGTCTGCGCCACCTGCTCCAGACTCTCCACCGTCAGCAGAGCGTCGGCGGGACCACAGTGCAGCGCGTA
>JAOPYK010000001.1 GCA_025964695.1 Streptosporangiaceae bacterium
TGCTGCTGCTGGTCGCCGGGCACGAGACGACCGCGAACATGATCGCGCTGGGCACCCTGACCATGCTCCAGCACCCCGACCAGCTGGCCGAGCTTCGCGAGGCCGACGACCCGAAGCTGGTCGCCAACGCGGTCGAGGAGTTGCTGCGCTACCTCAACATCACGCATAGCGGCCGGCGCCGGGTCGCCATCGAAGACGTCGAGGTCGGTGGGCATCTGGTCAAGGCCGGCGAGGGCGTCATCGCGGCGAACGACTCCGGCAACCGCGACGAGAACGTTTTCCCCGACCCGGATGGTCTCGACATCCACCGTCAGGCACGCCACCACATCGCCTTCGGCTACGGCATCCACCAGTGTCTCGGTCAACCGCTGGCGAGGGTCGAACTGCAAGTGGTCTACGGCACCCTCTACCGGCGCATCCCGACGCTTCGGCTGGCCGTCCCGCTGGAAGAGGTCAACTTCAAGCACGACATGCTCGTCTACGGCGTGCATGAACTTCTTGTGTCCTGGTGAGTAAAGGAGCGACTCCTCATGAAGGTCATCATCGATCAGGACAAATGCGTCGCTTCCGGACAGTGTGTGCTGCTGGCTCCCGACGTGTTCGACCAGCGCGACGAGGACGGCGTGGTCGTGCTGCTGCAGGAGAATCCGCCCGGCGAGCTGCACGAGGACGTGCGTCAGGCGGCCAGGGTCTGCCCCAGCCTGGCCATCAGGCTGGAAGAGACGTGACAATGGAGCATGTCGTGGTCGTCGGCGTCTCAGCAGCCGGGCTGACCGCGGCCGAGACGCTGCGCCGCGAGGGCTATGCCGGCCGGCTGACGCTGGTCGGCGAAGAGGATCGGCTGCCGTACGACCGGCCGCCACTGTCCAAGCAGGTGTTGTCCGGCACGTGCGAGCCAGAACGTACCGCCCTGCGCCGAGAGGCCGATCTGACCGCGCTGGACGCCGACTTCCGGCTGGGCAACAAGGCAACCGGACTCACACTGAAAACGCGGGAGATTCGGCTGTCCAACGGCTCCACGCTGGGCTACGACGGGCTGGTGATCGCCACCGGAGTCACCCCACGCCGGCTGCCGTTCAACCCCGGCCTCGTCGGCGTGCACGTGCTGCGCACCATGAACGACGCGCTGGCGCTCCGCAAGGATCTGCTGTCCGAGCCGACCGTCGTGGTCATCGGCGCTGGATTCCTCGGGACTGAGGTCGCCAGCGTGGCCCGGGAACTCGGGCTCGACGTCACCCTCGTCGATCCGTTGCCCGCGCCCGTTATCCGTCAGTTCGGCCCGCGGATCGGCGGTATGGTCGCCACGTTGCACGCCGACCACGGGGTGGTCGTCCGCACCGGCCTCGGCGTCACCGGGCTGGCCGACGGCGGCGGGCGAGTTTCCGGCGTCGAGTTGACCGATGGCACGCTGCTGCCGGCGGACGTGGTACTCATCGCGATCGGATCGGTGCCGGCGACCCGATGGCTCACCGGTAGTGGGTTGTCGCTCTCGAACGGAGTCGACTGCGACTCCCTGTGCCGGGCGGCGCCCGGGGTCGTCGGCGCCGGTGACGTCGCCAGCTGGACACATCCCGGCCTCGGCAGGCGCCTGCGGGTCGAGCATCGGATGAACGCCACAGAACAGGGCATCGCGGCCGCGAGGACGCTGCTGGGCAGGGGCGAGCCATTCTCGCCGGTGCCCTACTTCTGGACTGATCAGTACGACGTGAAGATCCAGGCATATGGCACCTGGCCCCAGGACGCAGACAGCGCCGTCGTTGAGGGCGACCCGGCCGAGGGCAAGTTCATCGCGCTGTACGGCCTGCAGGGAGCAGTCGTCGGCGCACTGAGCTGGAACATGCCGCGGGAACTTCGCCTCTACCGCCAGCAGGTCGCCGACCGCGCACCGTGGAAGTGCTAGCGCCGGCCAGATGCAGGCGCCTGGTGCCGTGCTCGATGAAGACCAGCGCGTACAGGCGCTTGAGCGCGATGGTGTCCAGATGCAAGAAATCGGCGGCGATGATGCCCGCAACCTCGCATGATCACGGCATGAGCATCCGCAGGTGAACCGGCGGTAGCTCTAGGTTCCCGTACCCCCCAGGGTTCCTCTGCGGAGGCCGAGGTGAGAGTGTTCCGCCACCCGAGAAATTAGTTGGCGAGTTGATCAGGAGAAGAATCGCTGTGACCAAGGACGTGATTGACATCAAAGGGCAGAAGATCGCTTACCGTCAGAGCCCGGGTGAGGGACGGGCGGTCGTCCTGGTACACGGCAATTCCTCGTCCTCCCGGACCTGGAGGCACCTACTGGACGGTCCCTTCGGGCGACGTTTCCGCTGCCTGGCACTCGACCTGCCCGGGCATGGCGAGTCGCCGGCCTTGTCCGAGCCGAGCGGCTACTCGCTGCCCGGCTATGCCGCGGTCCTTGCCGCCTTCGCCGATGCGCTAGGCGCCGACGAGGCCTTGATCGTCGGCTGGAGCCTGGGCGGCCACATCGCTTTGGAAGCGGCGCCCGTACTCGACGGCGCGGCCGGCTTCGCCGTCTTCGGGACGCCACCGATCGCGACGGCCGCAGCAATGGCCGACGCCTTCCTGCCGAATCCGGCGATGAACGCCGGTTTCACCGCCCAGGTCAGCCCGGAGGATGCCCGGGCGTATGCGACGAGCTTCCTCGCGCCCGGCTCAACGGTACGGCTGGACCCCTTCGTCGCCGACATCCTCGCCACCGATGGGGCCGCGCGAGCAGGGCTGGCGGCCAGCCTCGGGGAAGGCCGGTTTCTCGACGAGGTGGCGATTTCGTCCACCCTGCGGCGACCGCTGGCCATCCTGCATGGTCAACAGGAGCAACTGGTTCGCCTGGAGTTCCTTCGCAATCTTGCCTTCCCGACCCTGTGGCGTGGCGCTGTGCAGGTCATCGACGGAGCCGGACACGCGCCGCACGAAGAGGTGCCCGAGACGTTTACAGACCTGTTGGAGCAGTTCATCGCAGACCTTGCGGGTGCCGAATAATCATCCGGCCAGCTCAGGCGGCGTGCTTGCACTCGTGGACCGACAGTTCACCTTCCTCGGGTGTCCTCGTTCAGCAGGGGATCTGGAAGGACCCGAATCGGAGGTTGTTCGTACGCGGCTCCGTGGACGGGGCCGAGACTTCGCTGACACGAGCGGCCAAGTGCGCGTTCTTGGCCGAGACGCGGTCGAGAGGCGCCGTGGTCAGCACCTCGTGGGTGCCGATGAACTTCACGAAGCTCTCGTAGTCGCGGACGTGCCGTACCGGTTTGCTGTACTCGGCGAGCGCGCTGTACCCGTCGCCCTGGACGAAGGTGTAGGCCATGGTGGCGAGCCGGTACTTCTTGGTGATGTCCAGCGGGCACCCGTCAATGAGCACGTCGGCGGGGTCGACCCGGTCGCCGACCGGCCTGCTCGCATCGAAGGTGTAGCGGACGTTGTGCGATACCGCCAGCGGCGCGAACACGACACCGCCGTTCGCACCAGTAGTCCACTGCTGTTCCAGGACGTCGTGGATCTGCCGGCCGGCGACGGTCGCGGTGACGACCGGGTCGCCGTACCCCACGGCCTTCAACGCCTGTGCGAAGGTGATCGCGCCGTCGGATGTGCCGGCCACGAGGTCACCGCCGATCACGGCCTTGCCTAAGCGGGGCGCGATGGCGATCAGGGCGAGGTCCGCAGGCACGTTCCGGTACTTGTTGCCGTCGTTCATGGGGCCGATCGGCTGTCGTCCCGACCAGTACGCCCAGTCGGCGGTCAGGTCCCCCATCGTGCTCTCACCGGCGGCGTTGCGAGCTCGGGTGAAGGGGCCTGTCTGCCGCCCGATGGGGGTCAGTCCCCGCTGTGCGGTGAAGCCCAGCCAGTAGTCGGCGACCTCCTTGAGCTCCGGGTCCTGTGCCACGTCCTGCGTGTTGGCGTGGTTGGTCGACACGGTGAGCTCTCTGATCACCTTGCCGGAGCACGGATCGAGCTTCAGGCTGATCTCGTTGATGAGCTGGCCGTTGCACCCGGCCTCGACGAACGGGCGCGGCGCTCCATTGGGGTCGGGGACCATCATGTTGAACCGGCTGTGCCAGTGTCCGGTGACAATGGCGTCGATGTCTGGGGAAACCTGCCGGGCCAGATCGTACGCCGGTCCCGAGGGGTTGCTGCCGCTGTTGTAGTCGCTGCCCGCCACGGCCCCGTCGTGCATGCTGAGGACGATCGCGTTCACTCCGCGCGCCTTCAGCTCGGCGGCGTACCTGTTGACGGTGTGGAGCTCGTCGAGGGTGGTCAGCGCGGGCTGGAACGATGCGGGGGCCCTCTCCGTCCCGATCGCGGTGAGATGGATGAAGCCGATGGGCAGGCAGCGTCCGTGCCCTGCGTCCACCCATTCGATGTTGTACGGCGGCACCACCGTGTGGCCGGTCGCCGACCAGACCATGTTGGCGCTGTAGTAGCGGAATTCGGCACCGCGGAACCGGCGACCGGTCGATTCGATGAACTCGTCGTCCCAGCCGACCTCGGAGAACGGGATGCCGCGCTCAATGTGGGCGGTGAGGAACGCGGGCGATCTGTCGAACTCGTGGTTGCCGGCCGAACTGAACCGAAAGTCCATTCGATTCAAGGCCTCGATCGTCGACTCGTCGGCCACACTCACCGCGTCGAACTCCCAGCCCGAGAACATGTCGCCCGGGCCGAAGAAGATCGAGTTGGGCCGATCGTCGCGGAGTCGTTGCAGGTGGGCGGCCATGTATCCCACTCCGCCGACCGTCACCCGTGAGCCGCCCGCGCCGGTGATGACACTGCTGCCGTGGAGGTTTCCGTGCAGATCGGTGATGTTCAGGAGTTGCACGTCCACGTACTCACTCGCCGTGGCCGCGTCACGGGCGTTCGCCGTCGCGTACGCCGGGGTACCAATCGCTGCCAGGGTGGCCGCCGCGCCGGTGGACGTCAGAAACGTCCGCCGACTCAGGCCCTGCGTCATTGCCGATCTCCGATCACGAGAAAAATCCACAGAAAAGTAAAGCGATCGAAGACTGATTTTTGGTCACCGGCGGTTTACCGATAGGTGAACTTCTTGTGACCTGCGGAAACGCGCAACAGAACGACGATGCGCGGGGCCGTCACCGGCGGGCGCATCGTCGCCGATCGCCAAAGTCCGCAGTTACCCCGACAGGTAAGGGCCGGGAACCACCCCAGGGCCCTGGAGTGTTTGATCTTTGTCCCGGTTTGGTGTGATCACTCGATCTGGTGGAGCGTGAGGGCTTGGTCGAGGCTGGGGTGGGCGCGGCGGCCGGAGGCGATGTTGGCGTGGCCGGCGAGGTGGAGAGCTCCTCGGATCAGGTCGCGGATGGAAGCCAGAGCGGCCGGGGTGTTGCGGGTGCGGGGGTGGCCGGCGTCCTCACCGAAGGTCATATCCCGGACCCAGTGGACGATGTTCTCCACGGTCGCGTGGCCGCGGGCCCAGGTGGCCAGTTCCTCGATGGTGGCCTGTTCGGCGGTCAGGTCGGTGATCGGGTAGACGGTTTCGGTGCTCCATCGTTTCGCGCCGAGTTTGCGGCGGCGGCGCTGGATCCGCAGACCCTGAGGGCTACGCGGATCAGGCACCGCCGCCGACCTGGCCAGCAGACTCGCGACCTCGCCCTCCCAAGCGAAGACCAGCCGGCACACCCGGATCAAGGCGGGGCACCACAGCAGAGACAGACACCAGCATGGGGGAAGATGAAGCGGCGAGCACGGCACCTCGTAGATCGTGAAGCGTAGAGAACTCCATGATCAACCAGTGCCGTGCTCGCCCCACCCGCCGGGGGCACCCCTGGTCGCCGCCACCCAGCCTTCACCTCAAACCAGGACAAATCTCAAACGCTCCGGGGCCCTGGTCCCCCGGTCTGGGCGACGGGTGGCTTCGATCTGTGCATCCGTGGGATCTCCTTCCGGAATGACCTCGTTACTTGCATTCCGAAAGCCAGCATGTTATTACCGTAACAGGAGACTTTCGTGACGCAAGTCAGAGTGGAGGGAGCAGAATGCCACGGACCGCCACGAACCCGCCCTGCCCGATCGGCAGGGCGGTCGATGTGCTCGGGGATCGCTGGACGTTGCTGATCATGCGCAACGCGACCCACGGAACGACCCGGTTCGACGAGTTTCGCGAGGAACTGGGCATCGCCGACAACATCCTTTCGGCGCGCCTTTCCAGCCTGGTGGCCGCCGGCTTGCTGACCCGGGTGCCCTACCGCGACGGCGGCCGCACGCGCCAGGAGTACCGCCTCACAGAGGCGGGCACCGAGCTCGCGCCGGTGCTGCGTGCGCTGGCCGACTGGGGCACCCGGCACACGACGCCGGCGGAGCCGGCCGCGCCCATGCAGTTCCTGCACCGCGAGTGCGGCCACCACCTCAGCCGACCTGAGGTGCACTGCGACCACTGCAGGCGGCCGGTATCGCGCGAGGATCAGCTGTGGCTGAGGCCCTGGCGGGACAGCGCCCCCTATCCGCTCGCGGCGGCGGTCACCGCCGAGCAGGGCTGAACTCGGAGCACACCGCTTTCCAGTAGTCTCCGGCAAGACAGGTGACACCTGGAAAATTGATGACGGCCCAAAGCGGGTCATCCACCAGGTCTGCCGGCCGCCTGCGGGTACCGGCACCCGCTGCGCCGACTTCCGGAGGTCCTCAAGCGCGAGGACCTCTCCTGGTCGCACCCGTGGCAGACCGTGGTGCCGGCTCCCCTCGCCGCGGCCGTCACTGCGAACTGACATCGCTACAGGGGGTTGACTCGGGCGCCCGGCTCGACGACGGACTCGATGACGCCGAGCCCCTCCACCGTCGTGCGCACCACGTCGCCCGGCCGCAGCCACGGGTACCGCTCGGCGCCGTGGACGCGGGACAGCTCGAGGATGCAGCCGGTGCCGACTGTGCCCGAACCGATGACGTCACCCGCCCGCAGCTGCGTGCCGCGTGAGGCGTAGCTGATCATCTGCGCGAACGACCATTGGATTGTCGCCCAGTTGCCCGCGCTGTAGGGCTTGCCGTTCACCGTGGTGGTCATCGCGGCGTCGAACCCCTTGCCCTGCCTGCGGGGGGCGAGTTCGTCGGGCGTGACCAGGTACGGCCCGAGGCTCGTTGCGGTGTCCTTTCCCTTGGCCGGGCCGAGTCCCTGGGCCATCTCCTCCTCTTGGAGGTCGCGGGCACTCCAGTCACAAAGGACGGTGTAGCCGCCGATGTGCTTTCCCGCCTCCCCGACCGGGATGTCACTTCCCGGTTGGCCGATGACCGCGCCGATCTCCATCTCATAGTCGAACGCCCTCGAACCGGGAGCGATCGGCACGGCGTCCTTCGGTCCGCGCACCGCCGCGGGGTTCGTGAAGTAGAAGACCGGGATCTTGTACCAGACCGGGTCGACGTCCCGGCCGATCGCCCGCATCGACGTCACGACGTGCTCCTCGAACGCCATGAAGTCCCGGATCGACGGCGGCACCGGAACCGGTGCCCGGAGCACCAGGTCCTTCTCCGGCACTGTCTCCAGCGGGTCGGCAATGGCCGCTTCGGCAGCCCTTGCCAACACCGCGTCGTCGGCCAGCAGGGAGATCAGCTCTTTCGCTTCCCTGAAGCCATGCAGCACCCCGTCGACGACCACTCCGATGTGGTCCTGACCGTCCCGTGGGGAGAGGTACGTGGCCCAACGCAGCGCTCACGCTCCTTCCAGGCCGGTTGTGGCGCTCGCCCTGCGGGGACAGACCAGCGCGTCCTGGTTCCACAGGTCGTCGATCTCGGCCCCGGTGTACCCGAGGTCACGGAGTACCTGGTCGTTGTGCTCCCCCTGGTAGGCCGGGATCCGCTCCGGCTCGACCTCGGCGCCCTCCACGTCCTGTCCGCTGGCCTTGGTGGTCGAGAAGTGCCAGGGCAGACCCGGAACCGTGATGCGGCCGCCGTCACGGTCCGGTGTGGTGCGGGTCGCCGACCAGAGCCGGGCCCAGTCGCTTTCGGCCAGGTCCTCGGTGGTTTGGACCCGGCCGGTGGGGATCTTCGCCTCGTCGAACTGGGCGTCGAGCGAAGCCATGTCATCGAATGTCCAGATCCACTCCTGGACGATCCGATGCAGCGCGTCGAGGTTCTGCTGCCGGTCCTCGGGCGTCTGGAAACGCGGGTCGTCGGCGAGGTCCCCGCGGCGCATGGCCGCGAGGTAGAAGGGGAAGGACGTGCTGCCGACGAGGCTCATCGGACTGACGAACTGCTCGCCACCTGGCCCGACGAAGAACGCACAGTCGGTGGCGCCGAGGATCGGCAGCTCGGCACCCAGTTCGGTGCCGGACAGGTCAGCGTGCACGCGTTCGTTGACCGCGACCATCACCGCTGCCATCGCCACGTCGATGTACCGGCCCTCCCCGGTGCGATCACGTTCGTGCAAGGCGGCAAGGACCGCGATCACGGCATGCAGCCCCGAGTAGACGTCGGCGTGGGACAACGAGTCGCTGTGCAACTGTCCGTCGACCGTGGGGAACTGCGCCGCGGTGATCGCAGTGATGCCCGCTTCGGCCTGAACGGTCGGGGCGTAGGCCGACCTGGCACGCCACGAGCCGTGTTGCCCGTAACCACTGATGGAGACATACACGACGGACGGGTTGCGGGACGCCACGTCGGTGTAACCCACGCCGAAGGCTTCCAGGGTGCCCGGCCGGAAGTTCTCGACGATCACATCGGCGGTGTCGCACAGACGCAGCACGACCTCCCTGGATCCAGGAACGTTCAGGTCGATCGACAGGTTTCGCTTGCCCGCGTTCTGCTGGGCGTAGTAACCGGAGATCTCGCCCTGGTGCGGGAACGCCTTGCGGGACATGTCGCCGCCGGGCGGCTCGACCTTGATCACCTCGGCGCCCAGGTCCTGCAGCGTCTGCGCGCAATGCGGCCCGGCAAGGACCCGCGAGAAGTCGACGACGCGGATGCCGGTAAGCGGTCCGGACATACGGCTCACCGCCCCTCGAACCGGGCCATGCCGGGCCCGTTCTGCTTGATAGAGACGACGCCGGCGGGAAAGTCCGCGGAGGCGAAGATCGGCTTCTGCAGTTCGGCCATGGCTTCGTCGGCGGCGCGGACACCCTCGTCGATCGTGCGGGACACCAGCGCCTTCGTCGCGGCGTGCGCGACGGTGGGTCCGCCGGCCAGCTCACGCGCCAGGGTCAGCGCCACGACGTCGAGCTGCTCGTCCTGCACAACGCGGTTGATCACGTTCCAGCGCTCCAGCGTCCGTGCGTCGTAGCGACGCCCGAGCATCGCCATCTCCTTTGCTCGCGCGGCACCGGCACGCTGGGTGATCCGCTGAATGCCGCCCATCAGCGGGTGCAGGCCGACCGTAGCCTCGACGCACCCGAGCTTGGCCGATTCGGTCGCGATCACGAAGTCGCACGCCAGGGCCACCTCGAGGCCACCGCCGACACAGATCCCGTGCACGGCGGCGACGACCGGCACCGGCAGAGCGTCGAAGGCCCGAAGCAGATCCAGCATCGGCCAGCCGAGAACTCCCTCGCCCTCCTTGGCGGCCACGAGCATCAGGTCGAGGTCGGCGCCGGCGGAGAAATGTCGCAGACCGCTCTTCACGATCACCGAGCGCACCCCAGCTTCCGCAGCCCAGCCGAGCGCTTCAATCAGCTCCTGGGTCAACTCTGGGTCCAGCAGGTTATGCGGCCGGTGACGCATGGTGAGCACCCCCACCGCGCCGTTGATTTCACGCTCCACCATTGGGCTGTCCGCTGGCGCCGTCGTGGCACCGCCGGCCGAGGCGGCGTCCTTGTTCACCTCTCGAGTGGTCATTATCATCGCCTGCCTTCCGTCCTTTGTGTACGAATCATTCGGGGCCGCCCCCGAAGGCGATCACCGGGTCGAACTCCCGGACCGTGCGCCGCTCGGCCGCCCCCTCGACGTGGTAGGGATCGTCGTCCGCGAGCTTCGCCGGCTCTTGCCCGTCGCCCGCCCGGAACAGGAAAAGACCGCCGCTCTCGTCGGCGAACCGGCCGGCGGCACCGACCTTGCCGTCCCGTACCAACCCCTCGATGTACGCGCGATGCGCGGGCCGGACAGCGGCCACCTACTCGGGCACGTAGCGGAGCTCCACCAGATACCAAGCCGTGTCCGCTCCTCCGCTGATCAGCGGTTCGGCACTGCCAACATAGAACTCTGACTTGCGCATTGCAAGTCAACAGATCTGGGCTTGCTGATTATGAGCCAAGTGCCACCGTGCCCTGTGGGTGCCAAGAACTCTGTCATAGGGCCTGATCTGGGGCTTTGACATGCTCGGCGGCCCGGCTTCGGGAGGATCGTGGGATGGCCTTATGGCTGCTGTACTTGATCGTCTTGCGGGTGTTCGGCTGGATCGCGCTACTCGCCCGATCACAAGCGTCTGACCGGGTTTTCGGCACCGACACGCAGCAGCGCCTACCACGCGGTCAAGACCCAGACCTGGCCCACCCGGGTGCTGCGCGTCGGCCGATCGATCCGCATCCCCACCGCCGACGTACTGCGCCTGCTCGGGATCGAAACCAAGGAGGACCACCAATGAACGGGATCAGTGTTCAAGCGCTGCCCCTGCACGCGCTGCTGGTCACCTCGCCGACGCAACTGCGCGAGGAGCTCGCCGGCCGCTCGGTGTTCGGAACGCCGTGAGCCCGAGTGGCCCGGATCGGGGACTGCGTGCCTGGTGGAACCGACGGTCTCCAGTCCACGGTGACTCCATAAGCGAGCTGGGGTTCACTACGTATCCCAGCGCGCGGGTGCGACACTGAACAAATGCAGCATGCTCAGTCCCGACGGCAGCGCGACCCCGAGCGCAAGGCGCGCATCCTCGCCGCGGCCGCAGAGCTCGCGGCCCGCCGGAGCTTCCACACGATCGGGATGGCGGAGATCGGCGCGCAGGCCGGCATCGTCGGCTCCGGGATCTACCGGCACTTCGACAGCAAGGTCGCGATCCTGGTAGCCATGCTCGACTACGGCATGGACCGGCTCTCCGAGCGGGCTGCGGAGATCGTCTCGACCGCGGCGGACGACCGCTCGGCGCTGTCCGATCTGGTGCGCGACCACATCGATGTCGCGATCACCGAGCGCAACGTTCTCGCGGTCTACCACCGCGAGATGCACAACCTCCCCGAGGAGGACCGCAGGCGACTGCGCCGCAGGCAGCGACACTACATCGAGGAGTGGGTACACGTGCTGGCGCCGCTGCGCCCGGACCTGGCCGACGGCGAGCTCCGTCTCGCCGTCCATGCGGCGATCGGCGCCATCCAGTCGACTCTGTTCTTCCGCAGCGGTCTTTCCGGCGCGCGACTGGCCGAACTACTCGACGCCATGGTGCACCAGTGCCTCGGCGTCAAGCCCTCACCCCTGCCCCGAAGTGAACCGGAAATGACTAGCTCTTGATCCCGATCCCGCGGCCCACTGCCATCTCCCCGCGCCCCGACCGGGAGTCGGACTCATCGAGCAGACGGCTGTACAGGAGCGGTCCGTGCGGCAGACCCCGGCATTGAGAACTTCATTCCCACAACTCAAGGTCGAGTTCGTCCATCGCAACTCGCGGCACGGGCGGACGACGTGACAACGCGTTGTTCGCCTATGTCGACGGCGTGAACAACGCCGGCCGAGCGCATCCAGAAACACCTGGGCCGGCGGAGACCGCCCGGCGCGCCAGCTAGGCTGCCCGGATCTACCATGGAGGCTGCCCGCACCCGGTAGCCGACACTTTCGATTACCAGGGAAATCAGTGGGAGGCTAGATCACCTACTCACTCGCACCGTTACAACAGACGGAGACAAACGGCGGTCATGGCGTTCGCTTGTTGGACCGCCCAGAATCGCCGACCAGAGCCAGCCCCACGCCGACGGCCCTCGCACAGAGGAGACCAGTGACGAGTCAGAGGTTCCAGATGCGTGTGGCGTTACCGCTGAGCAACAGCTCGCGCTCCTTCTCCGGGACATCGCCGAACATCTTCTCCGCGCCGGCCTGGGAGTGCGGCCAACTCGAGACGGGGTGCGGGTAGTCCGAGGACCACATGACGTTCTCGACGCCGATCCGGTCGTAGGCGTGCCTGATCACGTCAGGCTCGTCGACGAACGTGAGACTGACGTTCTTCCTGAAGTAGTGGCTGGGCAGCTCGGACAGCGCGGGGAACTCATACCCCTGCCGGGTCGCCATGTCGTCGACAGTGTAGAGCCACCAGGACACCCAGCCCACGCCCGGCTCCACGAACACGACCTTCAGCTCGGGGAACCGCGCGAGTACCCCACCGAGGACCCACATGCCCAGCGCCTCGCCGGTGGACAGCGCGCACATCGGCACGAAGATCCCCTTCTGCGGCGTGGGGTCGCGTTGAGCGAGGTTGTCGAGCTGGGTGTTCAGCCCGATATGGAGGCAGATCGGGAGTCCCGTCTCCTGGATGGTGGCCCATAGCGGGTCGTAGCGCTTGTCCCAGTAGTCCGGCAGCCCGAGTTCGGCCGGGTAGACCGGCAGCTGCAACGACTTGCAGCCCGCAGCGACCGCCTTGCGGACCTCGTCCACGGCGGCATCGATATCGTGGATCGGGATCTGGTAGTTGATGACCAGTCGCCCGGGGGCGGGAGAGGCCCAGTCGGTGAGGGTACGGTTGAACGCCCTGGTGGCCTCCCGCCAGCCATTCTTGATCGTGTAGAGGTAGCGGAACGCGCTCACCTCACAGTAAGTGACCGAAGACTCGACTCCGTCAAGATCCATGTCCTTGAGCCGCTCGTGCGCATTGGTGTGTCCTGACCGTCCACTGGCCGGGTGGTGGCGGTCAGCCATCGCCGTCAGCATGTTGCGGTCTTCCCCCGCCAGTCCCTGCTGCTCCCGCCAGAGCTGGTTGGCCGACGCCGACACCGTGCGCCTCATCGATGCTCCGAAATCCCTGACCGCATCGTCGTAGTCCGCGTGAAACTTCGAGGCGAGATTCTCCTTGATCGCGTCATGAGTGAGGTCCACATGATCGTCTGCGGAGATCAGGCGGTACTTCATGGCTGTCGCGGCCATGACCCCCTCCTTCGTGGCTATAGGGTTGGACACATCCACGTTATAGTAACTACTATATGCCCGCAAGGAGCCCGCTTTCGGGGCGAGCTCACCACCCCCAGGCACATCGGCTTCACGTCATTGGATCGCCCGATGCCCAGCACAGCTCAGCTCAGTCAGAGAGGAAATCTTTGATGGCAGGCGTACTCGACGGCGTCCGGGTGATCGATCTCTCCCGTGGGGTGTCGGCGGCCTGCACGAGGTCTCTTGATCTGCAGGCGCGGGCTTGGCGGCTCGTCCATCGCGACCTCGAGCGGCGGGGGTGGCGGGTGGCGAGCAGGCCCGAGGCCGCCATGATGATCACGAGCTCAGCTCCGCCCCGTAGGCACGCCGCTGGCGGCCTGTCCGGACGGCTCGTCGATCAACCGTTCCAGAACCCGGCGACGAACGCGGCGAGACCCTTCATGCAGCAGGCCGCGTCGCCAGTGTCGCAACGGATCGGCTCTGGGCCGCGGCCGCGTCAGGATCGAGCAGTTCGGCCGCCAGCAGCGCCCGGGTGGCGGCCACCTAGACCGGGGCGCTGCGAGTCGCGATGTCCCCCGGCGCAGGCCTGTGCCCAGGACAGTACCTGCTCCGCGGGCAGCAGTTTGCGACTGTCCGGCAACCAATGCCTCCTCGGCGACGAGGATCCGGCCGGTGAGCAGCCAGTCGGCGCCATCGAGGGTCCGACCAGCCCCGGGAGGAAGTAGGCCGAGGGGCTCTCCGGACTGAGCTCAAGCGGCCAAACGAGTCGTGAAGCAAGTGATCTATAATTCACTTCGAGCGACGCTTATATCCACACGCTGGGCGCTGGGTGCCGCACCGAGGCATGCAGGGCCGTCTGTCGCGCATCTCCGTGGATCGTTCGGGCATGCCGCTGCTGAAGAGGGCTACGCGTCGCAAGGTGGCTGATCGCGGCGTGCATGGCGAGGTATGGGCCGCCTTGCGCGAAGTCACGGCGCGGCGGCGCCAGTAGGTGGACCCACGTCCTCGATGCATCTACGAGCCGAGCTTGCATCCCACCCGATAGTGAATCACAATGCACTAATTCGGGTCTGCGAAGCCGCGTGTCCGTGCCCGCGGACCAACCGACCCGGGCTGTGACCTGTCCTTCGCATCACGAGTCAGGAGTCGCCGTGGACTTTCATGAGACCGGCGAACAGCGCGCGCTGCGCGATACGGTTGCCGCCATCGCCGGTGAGTTCGGGGCCGAGTACTACGCGGCGAAAGCCGCGGCAGGCGAGCCATGCTCTGAGCTGTGGAGGGCCCTGGGCAGGAGCGGGTTCCTCGGCATCAACCTGCCCGACGAATACGGCGGTGGCGGTGGCGGCCTGATCGAGCTGGCGATGGTGTGTGAGGAGGTGGCCGCCGCCGGTGTCCCGTTGTCGCTGCTGCTCGTCTCGGCGGCCATCTCCGGTGAGATGATCCCGGAGTTCGGGTCCCCCGAGCAGCGTGCCCAGTGGCTGCCCCGGATGGCGTCCGGGGAGAGCAAGGTCGTCTTCGGGATCACGGAGCCCGAGGCGGGCTCGAACATTCACCGCCTCTCCACGGCTGCCCGGTGTGATGGCGGCGACAGCACAGCCTGGGCCTGGCCCGCTCCTACTGAGACCTTGGCGAGGACCCTGAGATGCCGACCGTACTGAAGTCTGGGCTGAACAGCTCCGACGAGACCTACCGTGCGAACCGCGCGGCTCAGCTGCGCGTGCTCGCCGAGTTCGAGGAGCAGGTTGAGGCCGCAATCGCGGGGGGTGGTCCTCGCTACCAGCAACGCCACCGGGACCGCGGCCGGATGCTGGTCCGGGAGCGCATCGAGCTCCTACTCGACCGCGACGCGCCGTTCCTGGAGCTGTCCACCCTTGCGGCATGGGGAACAAAGTTCCCGGTCGGGGCGAGTGTCGTGACGGGGGTCGGCGTCGTGTCCGGTGTCGAGTGCGTGCTGATCGCGCACGATCCGACGGTGCGGGGCGGGGCGATGAACCCGCACTCGCTCAAAAAGACACTCCGGGCACTGGAAATCGCCCGGATGAATCGGTTGCCGGTGATCAACCTCGTGGAGTCAGGCGGTGCGGACCTGCCATCGCAGTCGGAGCTGTTCGTGCAGGCAGGGAAGATCTTTCACGACCTTACCGAGTTGTCGTCCAGGGCAATCCCGACCATCGCGCTCGTGTTCGGCAACTCCACCGCAGGCGGGGCGTACGTGCCTGGCATGTGCGACTACGCGGTCATGGTCGACCGGCAGGCCAAGGTCTTCCTCGGCGGACCGCCGCTGGTAAAGATGGCCACGGGTGAGGACGCCGACGACGAGGAGCTCGGTGGCGCGGCGATGCACGCCAAGGTCTCCGGGCTGTGCGACCACTTCGCCGTCGACGAACGTGACTGCATCCGGATCGGCCGCCAAATCGTCGCCGAGCTGAACTGGCGCAAGCTGGGACCCGGCCCGTCGCTGCCGGCCGACGAGCCGCTGTACGACCCGGAGGAGCTGCTGGGTATCGCCCCCGCTGATATCAAAGTCCCGTTCGACCCACGGGACGTGCTGGCCCGGGTCGTCGACGGTTCGCGGTTCGGCGAGTACAAGCCGCTGTGGGGAACGAGCCTGATGACCGGGTGGGCCTCGGTGCACGGCTTTCCGGTCGGCATCCTCGCGAATGCCCGGGGCGTGCTGTTCAGCGAGGAGGCGAAAAAGGCGAGCGAGTTCATACAGCTCGCCAACCAGTCCGACACGCCCCTGCTGTTCCTGCAGAACACCACCGGCTTCATGGTCGGCAAGACCTACGAGCAGGGCGGGATCATCAAGGATGGCGCCAAGATGATCAACGCCGTGGCCAACAGCAGGGTCCCGCACATCACCATCAACCTCGCCGCCTCGTTCGGGGCCGGGAACTACGGGATGTCCGGGCGGGCCTACGACCCGCGGCTGATGTTCGCCTGGCCCGGGTCAAAGCTGGCCGTCATGGGCGCCGCGCAGCTCGCCGGCGTGCTCTCGATCGTGGCGCGTAACGCGGCGCAGGCCAGCGGACGGGAGTTCGACGCCGAGGCTGATCAGCGGCAGCGGCAAACGATCGAGAAGCAGATCGACACCGAGTCGCACGCGTTCTTCGTCACCGCCCGGCTCTACGACGACGGCCTGATCGACCCGCGCGACACCCGCACGGTGCTCGGGATGGCGCTGTCGGCCGCGCACTCCAACACCGTCGCCGGCCAGCGGGGCTATGGCGTCTTCCGGATGTGAGGGGAAACATGCCCATCGGAAAACTGCTCGTCGCCAACCGAGGCGAGATCGCCGCGCGGATCATGCGGACCGCGCGGCAGCTGGACATCGCCACCGTCGCAGTGTTCTCGGACCCGGACGCCGACGCGCCGTTCGTCGAGGCCGCCGACGAGGCCGTGCGGCTCCCCGGTGCCGTCCCGTCTGACACCTACCTGCGCGGCGACGCGATCCTCGCGGCGGCGAAGGCCACCGGGGCCGATGCCGTTCACCCGGGCTACGGCTTCCTGTCGGAGAACGCAGGCTTCGCCCGGGACTGCGCCGAGGCAGGAATCGTCTTCGTCGGGCCGCCCGTCGCTGCCATCGAGGCCATGGGATCGAAGATCCGGGCGAAGGAACTGATGGCTGAGGCCGGTGTCCCGGTTTTACCGGGAGCAACCGTTGGCGGCCTGCCCGACGGCGACGACCGGACCACAGACGACCCGACCCGGCTCGAGCGGCTCGCCGTCGGCATCGGGTTCCCGCTGCTGGTCAAGGCAGCGTTCGGCGGTGGCGGGCGCGGGATGCGGATCGTGCGTGACGCCGGTGAGGTCGTCGCGGCGGTCACGGCCGCGCGCCGCGAGGCCGCGTCGGCCTTCGGCGACGGCACCGTGTTTCTCGAGCGCCTCGTGGAGGACCCGCGCCACATCGAGGTACAGATCTTCGGCGACACCCACGGCACCGTGGTCCACCTGTTCGAGCGAGAGTGCTCGATCCAGCGGCGCTACCAGAAAATCATAGAAGAGGCGCCGTCCGCTGCGGTCGACGACGCGCTGCGCGCGGAGCTCGGCAAGGCCGCCGTCTCCGCGGGCGAGGCGATCGGCTATGTCGGGGCCGGCACCATCGAGTTCGTGATGGACTCCAGCGGGAGCTTCTACTTCCTTGAGGTCAACACTCGGTTGCAGGTCGAGCATCCGGTCACGGAGGCGGTCACCGGCCTGGACCTCGTCGCGCTGCAGCTGCTGATCGCCGAAGGGGCGCCACTGCCGGACGAGGTGCGCTCCGCCGAAGTCGTCGGCCACGCGATCGAGGCCCGCCTCTACGCCGAGGACCCCACTGCCGACTACCGTCCGGGCAGCGGAACATTGCACCGCTTCCGGATTCCCGACCTGCCCGGGATCCGGGTCGACACCGGCGTGCGCGACGGATCCGTCGTCGGTACTCACTATGACCCGCTGCTAGCCAAGGTCATCGCGCACGGCCCGGACCGGGCACAGGCGGTCCGCCGCCTAGCGCGGGCCCTCTCCGAGGCTCACCTGCACGGCGTGGTCACCAACCGGGACCTGCTGGTCGGCATCCTGCGCGAACCGGAGTTCGGAGCGGGCCATACCGATACGGGTTACCTGACCCGGCACGACCCAGCCGCCCTCGCACGCGACGCCGACGAGACCGGAACGGCCCTCCACGCGCTGGCCGCGGCGCTCGCAGACCAGGCTGCCCGTCGAGCGGCGACAACCGTCCTGGCCCCGGTGCCGTCGGGATGGCGCAACGTGCGCAGCCAGGACCAATGCGCGCAGTACCGCGACGTGGCGGGGACGGAGCTGGACATACGCTACCACCTGGGCCGGGACCGGTTGCGGGCCCGGGTGAACGGGACCGAGCTGGTGGATGTCGTCGCGCACCACGTCGGACCGGACGTAGTCGACCTCGAAGTGGCCGGGGTGCGCCGCCGGATCGACGTGCACCGCGTCGGCGATGCGACCTTCTGCGACAGCGCGCTCGGCGCGAGCACGTTGTACGAGCCGGAGCGCTTCCCCGAACCAGGTTCGGAGGTAGCGCCGGGCTCACTGCTGGCGCCGATGCCGGGCACGGTGGTGCGGGTCGCCACGCAGGCCGGGCAGGCCATCCTGGCCGGGGCACCGATCCTGGTGGTCGAGGCGATGAAGATGGAACACACCGTAAAGGCTCCGTGCGACGGCACGGTCGCCGAGGTGCTCGTGGCGGTAGGTCAGGCCGTCGAGGCGGGCGAGCCACTCGCCGTGATCACAGAGGACGAGCCCGAGTGACCGATCCTTTCAGGTACGAGGTAGTGCGCGGCGTCGCCTGGTTGACGATCGACCGCCGTGAAACGCGCAACACGGTCGTGCCCGCCGCGCAGCTGCGGGAACACGCGCAGGAACTCGCCGAGCGGATCGCCGCGAACGCGCCCCTGTCAGTACTCGCCGCCAAGCAGACTGGCTACCTGTCGACGCGGTTCCCCCGCGAGCAGGCCTACGCCCGCGCCGAGGAGATCTGGGAGCCGGTCTACCTCTCGGCCGACGTGCAAGAGGGACCCGCGGCGTTCCGGGAGAAGCGCTCCCCCGTCTGGAAGGGGTGCTGATCATGGCGGTATCGATGGGACAGCTGCTCGACGACCTGGAGGCTGAGACCGAAATGATCCGGGCCCTGGTCGCGGACCTGGACGACACGGGCGTCGCAACGCCTACACCAGCGGCCGGGTGGAGCGTCCGCGACCAGCTCACCCACCTGGCGTACTTCGACGAGACGGCGCACCAGGCGGCCGTGGATCCCGCAGGATTCCGTCGCGATGCGGCGACGCTGATGGACCTCGGGGACGGCTTCCCCGACCAGGTGGCCGCCGAGCATTCGCACCTCGGCGCGGAGGAGGCACGGGCCTGGCTCGACCGGGCGCGCAACGCCTACCTTGCCACCTTCCGCGGCCTCGACCCACGCACCCGCCTGCCATGGTACGGGCCGGACATGAGCGCCGCGTCCTCGGTGACCGCCCGGCTGATGGAGACCTGGACACACGGCCAGGACATCGCCGACGCGCTGGCCATGGTGCGGGAGCCGACCGACCGGCTGCGTCACGTCGCGCACCTCGGGGTGATTGCCGCGGGGTTCAGCTTCGCGCTGCGCGGGCGACCCGTGCCGGCTGCGCCGGTGCGGGTCGAGCTGGTGGCACCCTCCGGCGACACCTGGGCCTGGGGGGAGGCCGGTGCGGCCGACCGTGTCAAGGGCACGGCGTTGGACTTCTGCCTGGTCGTGACCCAGCGCCGCCACGTCGCCGACACGGCGCTGCAGGTGAGCGGACCAGTGGCGACCGAGTGGATCTCCATCGCGCAGGCGTTCGCAGGAACTCCCGGGCCCGGCCGCCCGGCGGGCGCATTTCCCCGTACTTCCGACGGAAGCACACCATGAGCGGCCCCGACCCTCGCCGCAGCGTCCGGATCGCAAACTGCTCGGGTTTCTACGGCGACCGCATCGCCGCTGCCCGGGAGATGGTCGACGGCGGCCCGATCGACGTGCTGACCGGTGACTATCTAGCCGAACTGACGATGATGATCCTCTGGAAGGCGCGGCAGAAGGACCCCGCCGCGGGCTACGCCAAGACCTTCCTCACACAGCTGGAGCAGGTCCTCGGCACCTGCCTCGATCGCGGCATCCGCATCGTGGCCAACGCAGGCGGCCTCAACCCGGGCGGCCTGGCCGAAGAGGTGAAAGCCCTCGCGACACGGCTCGGGCTCGCACCTCGGGTCGCGCATGTCACCGGGGACGACCTGTCCGGCCGGCTGGCCGAGCTGCAGGCCGCCGGGCACGACCTGGCCCAACTCGACACCGGCCAAAAGCTGGCCGAGGCAGGCGTCGCCCCGGTGTCCGCGAACGCCTATCTCGGCGGCTGGGGAATCGCCGAGGCGCTGGGTGCGGGCGCCGACGTCGTGGTGACCGGCCGCGTCACCGACGCATCGCTGGTCGTCGGTCCTGCCGCGTGGTGGCACGGTTGGGGCCGCGGCGACTGGGACGCGCTCGCGGGAGCCGTCGCCGCCGGGCACGTGATCGAGTGCGGACCGCAGGCCACTGGTGGCAACTACGCCTTCCTCGAGGAGATCATCGACCGGCGCTACCCCGGGTTCCCGATCGCCGAGGTCGCCGCCGACGGCTCGTCGGTCATCACCAAACACGACGACACCGGGGGGTTGGTCTCGGTCGGTACCGTCACCGCGCAACTGCTCTACGAAATCGCCGAGCCCGGCTACGCCAATCCCGACGTCGTCGCCCACTTCGACACGCTCCGGCTGGACCAGGAGGGCCCGCACCGGGTGCGGATCAGCGGCACCCGTGGCAGCCCGCCGCCCGACCGGCTCAAGGTCGCGCTCAACTGCCACGGTGGTTACCGCAACACGATGACCCTCGTGCTGACCGGTCTCGACATCGAAGCCAAGGCCGCATGGGCGGAGCATGAGCTGTTCGACCTGCTCGGCGGGAAGGCGTCGTTCGCCGAGGCTGACGTCCGGCTGTTGCGCTTCGACCGCCCCGACGCTCCGACCAATGAGCAGGCCACCGCCCACCTGCGGATCACGGTCAAGGACGCTGACCCGCAGAAGGTGGGCCGCCGCTTCTCCGACGCGATGATGGAGCTGATCCTGGCGGGCTACGCCGGAATCCACACCACCACGCCGCCCACGGCGGAGAGCCCGTTCGCGATGTACTGGCCTACGACCATTCCCGCGGCCGAGGTGACCCACCTGGTGGAGCTGCCGGACGGCGGCGCCTTCGAGGTGCCGCACACTGCGGCGAATGACGTCCAGGTGGCCCTGATGACGGTGCCCAAGGCCGCCCCCACCTCGTCCCGCCCGTCCGGCGAGACGCGGCGCGTGGCGCTCGGCCGGATCTGCGGCGCCCGGTCCGGAGACAAGGGCGGCAACGCCAACATCGGGCTCTGGACCCGGTCGGCCGAGGCCTATGGGTGGCTCATCGACACACTGACCCCCGACCGCCTACGCGAGCTGCTGCCCGAGGCCGCAGATCTGGTGATCCGGCGATTTGAGCTGCCAAACCTGCACGCGCTCAACTTCGTGGTCGTGGGGCTACTCGGGGACGGTGTCGCGTCCGCTACCCGTCCCGACCCACAGGCCAAAGGGCTGGGGGAGTACGTGCGCAGCAGGCACATCGACGTCCCGGCACGGCTACTGTCGACGTGAGTTTCCGGACACGGGTGTTCCGCGTGCCGCCGCGCCCACGTCGTCACCCCCGGGGCGCGGCTCGACCAGACCGACGGTGGCTGTGGCCTTCGGAGGTCAGGCAGGTGGCCGCCGAGACCCCGGCCACCGTAGCCGAACAGACAGAGCGCTTGATGGCTCCTGTGCCGAGCCTGTTGGTACACGGTGAGGCTCGCCCCCGCCGAGTGACCACAGCCTACCGACACCAGACCAGGCAGAGGCGGCAAGTCGTCGACCAGCGTGCCTGAGCGGAGGCCGGCGACGACCTGGTCGAAGGCGTACGCGTTGACATGGGGTGATAATAGTATTTATCCTTTATATTTGATGTATGGATGCCCATGCGAGTTTCCAGCGACGTCGACGAGGTCCGGGCTGCGGCCGGCGAGACGCGCTACAGCGCCTGACGTCTCGGACGACCAGCGCTCCCCAACGACTCCGGCGGCGATCGGTGGCCACGGGATCCGCGGCACGTGCGAGTGGAGGATCGAACAGTGATGTGTGATGCCGTGATCTGCGAACCGGTCCAGGCACCGACGTCGTTGGGGAACGGTGGCCCTCGGCCATTGCTCTCCCAACGCCGAGGCATCGCCGCGCAGGTGCCGGTGGGCACCTGCGCACGGGGTTTCGGCGACGCGGGCTGGGGGCGGGCCTACGGCGCACGCCCTTCGCCGTAGGCCTTGGACGTCGCCGCCGTGCCCTCGTACGACGGGAACCTGCAACTGCATCGAGCTGAGGAGACTGGACCACATGGATCTGGGACTGGGCAACGCCGCGGTCGTCGTGAGCGGCGGGTCAAAGGGGATGGGGCGAGCCGCCGCCGAGGTCATGGCCGGGGAGGGCGCCCGCCTCGCGATACTGGCGCGTGGCCTGGACGCGCTGGACGACACGACCGCCGCCCTGAAGGCCCTCGGGGCGCCCGAGGCGCTGGCAATTCCCACCGACCTGACCGACCGCGCCCAGGTCGACTCCGCCTTCGCCCGGATCGGCGAGCACTGGGGCGAGCTCAACGTACTGGTGAACGCCGTCGGGCCGACCGACGTCGGTGTCGCCCGCCGTTTCGACGACCTCGAGGACGACGAATGGTACGCCACCTTCGACATCGGCACGATCAGCGCCGCCCGGTGTGCGCGTGCCGCGCTTCCCTTGCTGCGCAAGGCCGCCTGGGCCCGGATCGTCAACGTGTCGGCCCATTCGGTTCGGCGCCAGTCCCCCGAGCTGGTCGCCTACACGGCCGCCAAGGCGGCCCTCACCAGCTTCAGCAAGAACCTGTCCCTCACGCTGGCGGGTGACGGCATCCTTGTGAACACGATCTCACCAGGATCGTTCCTGTCCGACGGCATGAAGGAATACCTGCGCTCCCTACCGCCGGAACGCCAGATCGATCCCGACGATCTCCACGAGGCGATGAGGATCATCGACGAGGACTTCGGTCACCCGTCGCAACTGGGACGGGCCGCCCTCCCGGCCGAGATCGGGCCGGTGATCGCGTTCGCCGGGTCCCGGACGAACACCTACATGACAGGTGCCGACATCAACGTCGACGGAGGCTCGGACTTCTGATCGTGGACGGCCCACCGCACCCGCTTGGCCGTACCGAACTCGTGGCGGATCACCACACCACGAAACCCAGCACGGCGGCGAGCACGCGGGCAGCGGTGGTCAGCTCGCCCAGGGTCAGGCTGCTGGTCATCCAGTGCAGGACATGGGTCTCCGGTGCCCCCGGATAGTCGATCAACAGGGCGGCAAGCCCCGGAGACGGGCGCCCAGTGCGCATCGCGGTTCTCACGGCGCGCCCGGCCATGCTGCCCGTCCTCCGGACCGTACGAAGGGCGCGATCACATACGGTCCGAAGGACGGGAGCGTCGAGCGACCGGCGGTCCGCCGATCGCGGTCAGGTCCCCGTTCAATCAGCGGTCAGATGGCTGCTAGGCGACTACAGATCGGTATACGGCGGTAGTGAGGCGGTGCCGGGTAGAGCTGCGGGATCCCGATCCGGGACCGCAGCCGGGCGATCCCCTCGTCAGTGATCGCGCCAACGGTGCCCACGTCACCCATCCGATCCTCCTGTCGCAGGCCGTTCCATCGAGACGCTTACTTATCTATCATTGCTATGATAGATATTCAAGGGTAGTTCGATCGGCAAGGTACACGGGTCGGAGCTCAACCAGCGGATCCAGGCAGCCGCGCCCAGATGATCGGGCTCTCCGCAACGGCCTGGCCAGGCGAGCCTGGCCGCTATGCCAAAACATGCCGGCTGACCTATCCCAGCAGCGGCCGTCGGCCCGTCCAGGTGGGAGACGAGCCGACGGCCCCTGCCCGCGGCAGTTCGGGAGCCGACGGGGACTAGGGGAGCAGCTTGTCCAGGAACGAGTTGCTGAACACCCGGTGAGGGTCGTAGCCATCCAGGGCGACGAGCGCGCTGTCCCAGTTGCTGCCCGACGGCAGGCCGGCCCGGAAGGTTCCGGGGATGGTGGTACCGAGCACGGTCGGATCGCTCCATGCCGTGGTGCCGTTGAAGGCCCAGCCCTTGGCCCACTCCACGCGGGCGAACGCGTAGGAACCGTTGTAGGTACTGAAGACGAACTGCTCGATGTCCCGGTAGAACTGCTCACTATCGGGCGTGCCGGGGATGATGGTGTTGACCAGCCACACCACCGTGTCCCACTCCGGGTGATCAGGGCGCGGCCGGACGGACGACAGCGTCGGCTGCACCGCCCCGGGCACCTGGACATCGGCCGTGCGGTCCAGGCCGGTACACCTGATCTCCACTGGGCCGTTCGCCGGGTACTTGCCCTGGCTGGCATAGGTCTGCAGACGCGACTGGGTGAAGTTGAAGAACTCGCTGGCCACCCGTTGGACCTGGGAGCGTGAGGTGAGCACCGCGTAACCGTTGACGGTCACCTTAAGCGTCTCCGACGGGGCGTAGAGCAGCACGTTCTTCGACCAGCCCCAGATGTCGGCGGTGCCGGTGAGCACCAGCCCTCCGGTGGCGGCCGTGTACATGAGGTTGCAGAACTCAGGGGTGACGCTGACGTTGCCGGAGACGATCTGCGAGAGCAGGTCGGCGGCCTGCTGCGGGATGGTCCCGGGGTAGTTGTAGGGCGCGTTGACCTCCTTGGACGGCAGCGGCTTGGTCGGCTCGACCGACCAGACCTTGAGCCAAGGGTTTTGGGTGTAAGGGAACCACAGCGCCTCCACTCCCCCGCCGCTCTGCAGGAACGAGGCGAAGGAGTTGCTGTCCGCCTGGGACGGCGAGGCGAACAGGGTGCTGGTGGGGATGGTGGCGTAGCTCTGGCAGCGCATCCGCTGGTTGGCGCCCACCCGCAAGGTGACCTCGGTGATGAACGACCGGCCCAGGCTGACCAGCAGCGGGCCGATGGCCGGGTCGCTGCGGGAGAACGTCTTGAGCTTGTACTGGCCGCTGGAGGAGTCCCAGACAACCGCGGTCAGCGAGACGATGGTGTTGCTGAGCGAGCCGTAGGTCTGCCCGGATTCAGGCGTCGCCCCGCCGGTCTTGCCCGCGAACGCTCCATGCGCGTTGATGGCCAGCACTCCGCCGATGCTCAGGTCGCCGGGAGCGGGCACGTGCGCGAAGCCGTACCCCGCCTGCTCCAGGGTGCTGAGCAGGGTGTCCATCGTGACCCCGGTCTGCGCGGTCACGCTGGCCGGCGAGCCGCTGTTGACCGTGACCGCGGTGAGGTGCTGGGTAGTGTCGGCGATCACCACGTTGCTCGGCGTCTTGGACGCGACGGTGAGCGGTGAGAAGCCGTGGCGCTTGCCGGCCGCGCGGACCCGCCATTTGCTGGCCCGTGCCCAGTTGGCCAGCGTCACCACGTCCGCCGCGCTCGTGGGGGCGCAGGTCCAGAGCCCGTCGACCTGGATCTCACCGCTCCAGTTCTGGTACGCCTGCTGGTAGAAGCTGATGCCGCTCGGCGGGTTCGGCGGCGGTGGGATGGTCGCGGCGGCGCTGGCCGCCGGGATCCGGAAGACGGGTGTCCACTGACCGGCCGCGAGGGCGGCCACGGTCAGCGCTCCGCCCAGAAACCCGCGCCGAGTCGCGGAACCGCCTGCTCGTTCCTCGCCTGATGGCTCTTCCATGAGCTCCTCCTCGATGTTATGGCGGCCGGAGGCGGTTCAGGGGTTCCCGCTTCCAGCCCATGCCGACAGTACGATTCAGCCTCTGCGAATTGCTTGTCGGCAGGACCACAATTGGCATCCTGGATTAGTACGGCAGGTACCACATGGAGACGCGGCCAGACGGTCCGTGCCCGCTCGACTCCGCACGGACGAAAACGTCTCCCCGACCCCACCGACCGATACACCGGATCAAAGAAGATAGCTCGTTTTTTCTGACGGATGACAAGGACTGCCGGAGGAGTTCGGTTGACCATCACTCCCCCGCTCCCTAGAATCAATTGGGTCGCGGACACTCCGGATTTCTCCGCCCAACCGAGGGTGGCGATTCCGGAGATCGACGCGAAATAGGGCGCGGTCAGCAGCTAGGGCACGATCATCGAGGCTGAAATGACCGAAAGCGTAACTGCGGCACCGCCTTTTGTGCCTGCGCAGAAAGTGGGTCGGCATCTGGCCGAGCTACTCCGACTCGAACTGCGGTCGTTGACCGACGAGCTTGTCGAGGAGATCCAGCGATGCGTTCCGGACTACGCCCGGCCGCGGGCCGGGTTCGCGCTCCGGGTTCAGCGGAGTGTGGCGACCAGCCTTGACCTGCTCGTTCGGGTACTGGCCGATGGCGAGCCGGTGTCCGAGGCAGAACTGAAGGTGTTCCATGGCCTGGCACAGGGCGAGTACCTGCAAGGCCGCGGGATCAACGCACTGCAGTCCGCCTTCCGTATAGGCGCCCGGACGATCTGGCGCCGATTGTCCGAGACAGGACAGCGGAAAGGCGTTCCTCCAGAGGAGATGTACGCATTCGCCGAGACCCTGTTCACGTGTGCCGAGGTGGTTTCCACGTATTCCGTCCAGGCCTACGAGCAATTGCAGAACGAGAACATCCAGGGCCTGAAGTATCGGCGGCAGCGGCTGCTGGAACTGCTGGTCTCCGATCCCGGAAAAACGACGTTCGCCGCCATTCGCGCGCTCGCCCGTCAGATCGACTGGCAGTTGCCGGACACCATTGCGTGTATCGCGCTCAACGGAAGCAGTCGCGGCACATATCACATCCCGCCGACAGTTCAGGAAGAGGCACTCGCCGATCTGGACCGGGCGGATCCGTTCCTACTCCTTCCGGAACCAGAGCGTCCGGGTCGCCTGGAACTGCTGAGCCGGGCGCTGGGCGATATGCGTTTCGCGGTCGGTCCCTCCGTGCCACTCGTAGAGGCGCCGCTTTCGCTCCAGATGGCGCGGAATGCGCTCTCTCTCGCCAGTTCGGGAATGATTCCGGACCAGCGGCGGATCCACTGCGAGGAGCACATACCAGAGCTGCTGCTCTTCGGTAGCGACGGGGTGATGCGCATTCTGGCCAGACGCGGTTTCAGCAGTCTCGCCGGCCTCACCGCCGGTCAGCGGGTTCGCCTACCCGAGACCCTCCTCGCTTGGCTCACCACGGGCGGATCCGTCGCTGAGACCGCGATCCGGCTGATGGTCCACCCGCAGACGGTGCGCTACCGGATGCGGCAGTTGGAGGAGATCTTCGGTGACCAGCTCCACGATCACGACTGGCGGTTCGAGATGCAGCTGGTGTTGCGCGCCGAGCTCCTGGTGAAGTCGCAGACCCGACCGGCGCCCCGGTAGCGCTTCGGCGCGGGCAGGAGCCCAAGCCCGGCGTCACGCATGGCGCGCCTGTATCGGCGAAGAGCCTGCCGTGCTCGCCCATGCGCTGTCTCCTGTCCCGGACGACCGACCACGCCGGAGCGGGTTGCCGCAGCGGCGCAGTACGGCTTACAGTTCGTCTCCATAGTAACAACTATATACAATCTATTCTATGCTCCCTCCCTCCTCGTAGCCACCCCAGGGAACTGATGATGCCTCCTCGCTCCGCGTACCCTCCACCGGCCACCTTCATCAGCCGGCCACCGACCGCCCCCCCACCACCCGCCGCCCCGGCGCCGACACCCCGCGGCGGGAGGAACTGATGGCGGACGGCGTCCTGCGTGGCGTCAGTTCGGGGACGGACCTGGTCCGGCGGCGTGCGGGGAGCGCCGTTTACCAGACCGGCGTCCTGTTCATCACCGCGATCGAGGGGTTCCGCAAGACCTGGAACATCTCCCAGTGGTGGGCGGAGTACATCGAGCAGTGCTATCTGGCGGCCAGCGTGACCGCGCTGCCGGTGATGCTCGTGGCGTTGCCACTGGGCGGCACGATCTCCCTGCAAGTCGGCCAGATCGTACGGCAGATCGGCGCGCAGTCCGGCACCGGCGCGGCCGTCGTCCAGGCGATGGTGACCCAGGTCGCACCCCTGGCCGCGGCGCTGCTCATCTCCGGAGCCGCCGGTACGGCGATGGCCGCCGACATGGGCTCACGCCGGATCCGCGACGAACTCGACGCCATGGAGGCGATGGCCATCAATCCCGTGCACCGGCTGGTCACCCCGCGGCTGTGGGCGGCCAGCACCGTCGGCGTCCTGCTCTGCTCCATCGTCATCCTCGCCGGTGTCGCCGGCGGCTTCTACTTCAATGTCATCCAGGAGGGGGTTACTCCAGGATCCTACTTCGACGGGGCCACCTCGCTACTGCGGCTCTCCGATCTCCTGGTCACCCTCTTCAAAGCGTGGATCTTCGGCTTCATCGCCGCCGCGGTCGCCTGTTGGAGGGGCATGACCTGCGACTACGGGCCAAGCGGAGTCGGCAGGGCGGTCAACCAGGCGGCGGTCATCGCCGCGCTGCTGGTCTTCGCCGCCAACTACGTGATCTCCACCCTCGACTACGCCCTTTTTCCACCCCTGACCTGAAGGAGGGAATATGGTCGCCATCATTTCGTCGCGCACCCAGCTGCTTGGCCGCGCCCTCCAGACCCGTGCCAGTATCCAGGCCGTCGCCGACTTCAGCATCTTCGTTGGACGGGTCCTCTACCACACCTTCACCGAGGTCCTGCGCGGGAAGTACCTCAGGACCGTGCTCCGCCAGATGTCGGACATCGTGGCTGGGGTCGGCGCTGTAGTGGTCGGCCTCGGCATGGTCTTCGTGATCTTCTTCATGTCGTTCTTCACCGGCACCACCGTCGGGTTGCAGGCGGTCCCCGGCCTCCAGCGGCTGGGCGTCCAGTCGTTGGTCGGCCTGATCGCCAGCTACGCCAACGTCCGCGAGATCACCCCGATCATCGCCGGAATTGCCCTGATTTTCCAGCTCGGCGCGGCCTTTACCGCCGAGATCGGGGCCATGCGGATCTCCGAGGAGATCGACGCCCTGGAGGTCATGGGCATCAACTCGCTGACCTACCTGGTCTGCACCCGCGTGGTCGCCACCTTGCTCGCCTTGATCCCGCTCTACCTAGTGGCGCTGTTCTCCGCGTTCTTCGCCACCAAGCTCATCTCGGTCCAGTTCTTCGGGGTCTCCCCCGGCATCTACAACTACTACTTCCACCTCTACCTGCCGCCGATCGACGTCTTCTACAGCGTCATCAAGGTGGTCGTGTTCTCGTTCATCATCATGATCATTCACTGCTACCGGGGGTTCTACGCCGCCGGCGGCCCCGTCGGTGTCGGCATCGCCACCGGACGGGCGATCAGGGAGTCGATGGTGACGATCATCATGGTCAATCTGCTGCTCTCCTACATCTTCTGGGGTCACGGAGGGACGGTGAGCCTGACCGGATGAGAAACACCGATCTCACCACCCGATCTCGCCGATTCTATGGATTGATCGGTGTGTGCGCCGTCGGCGGCTGCGTGTTCGCCGCGTACCTGGGCGTACAGCAGAGCCATCCGGGCTCCACCTACGTGCAGGCCAGCTTCGGCCGGGCCGGTCAGGGCCTGGACGGCCAGTCCACGGTCAAGACCCGCGGGATCAACGTCGGCACCGTGGCCTCCGTCAAGCTCACCAGCGCGGGCAGGGTACGGGTACGCGTCCGGCTCGACCACGGCATCCGGGTCCCGGTCACCGCGTCCCTGGCCATCGAGCCGCTCTCGGTCTTCGGCCCCAAGTACATCGACCTCCAGCCGGGCTCCGACGAGGATACCGGCCCTTACCTGGCAGACGGCGCGACGGTCACCCGGACCACCGAACCGCAGGAGCTCACCGACATCATCCGGCCCACCTACAACCTGCTCAACGCGATCAATCCCGACGACGTGAACACCATTCTGCACACCTTTTCCGAAGGGATGAACGGCCGCGGCCAGGAGCTGTCCGACACCATCGACAACACCGCCAAGCTGCTCAACCTGTCCACGCAGAACGCTCAGAGCCTCAAGGCCCTGATCGGCGACGGAGCAAAACTCACCGGTACCTTCGCCGACCGCGGCAACAAGATCACCAGCCTGGCCGGCGATCTCAACGCGGTGGGCCCGGCCGTGACCGGCGACCCCGCCGCCCTCTCCGCGCTGCTCACCGGCACCAGCCATCTCTCCGGCCAGGTGACCGCAGTGCTGAACTCCGACCCGAAGGGGCCTGGTCGGATCATCGACAGCCTGATCCCGGCGCTGAACATCTTCTACCACTACCGCGGGAACACCCCGATGCTGATCCGCGCGGTCGGTGGCTTCTTCAACCAGAGCGCCGGGATCCTCCAGGCCAAGGGGCCCAACGGGACCCTCCTCGGCACCGAGACAGTGCACCTCAACGCGGCCGACCCGATCTGCACCATGGTCCTCGGGCTCTGCCGCCCCTATCCAAAGGCTCTGCCCTACCCCAAGCTGGGAGGGAAGTAAATGGCCGGACACGCCTCCCGGCGGCGGCGGGGCCCCAGTCGCAGAGCCGCGGTCCGCTTCACCGTCTTCGCGCTCATCACGACCCTGCTGACCCTCTACCTGGCGCTGCGCATCATCGGCCAGAGCTTCGGGGACCATTACTCGATACAGGCCCGCTTCGACAACGTCTCCGGTCTGCGCAACGGCAATTTGGTCAAGGTCTCGGGCGTGCCGGTCGGCCAGGTCACCGAGGTGAAGGTCGTCCAGGGCAAGGCTCTCGTCCGGCTCTCCGTGGACCAGCACGTCCGCCTTCCTGCCGACTCTGAGGCGGTCATCCGGTGGCGGGACCTCATCGGCACCCGCGAGGTCTATCTCACGCCCGGCCAGAGCACCGGCTTCCTGCGCAGCGGCGGAGAGATCACCAGGACCGAGTCGTCGGTGGATCTCGGCTCGGTGATCAACAGTCTCGGCCCGCTCATCGGAAGCCTGGACCCCACCGAGATCAACCGGGTGCTGCAGACGTTCGCCACCGCTCTCCAGGGAAACGAGGGCAACATCAACCAGATCGTCGGCAACCTGAACCTGCTCCTGACCACCTTCGGCAGCCGGAGCGCGACCATCGACCAGATGATCAAGGACTACAAGGTGGTCACCGACGCCGTGGGCCAGCGCGACCAGGAGATCGCGCAGACCGTACAGAACCTGCAGTCCCTCGCCGCGGCGTTCAACGCCAACCGCGGCGTGCTCACCACGGCCCTCGCCCACCTGCGCAAGTTCACCGGCGACTTCAACTCGGTGACCGCTGGGAACGTCCAGCAGCTGTCCCAGGTCGTCACCACGACCAGGCAGCTTCTGAACATCGCCCACCAGCACAGCAAGGTGCTGAACGGCATCGTCCAGGGGCTGCCGTCCGCCCTGCAGGCACTGATGAGCACCCAGAGCGGCGGCCACTTCGCCCGCGCATCCCTGGTCTGCCTGAACTTCGTCTACACCCCGACCTGCCCGTTCCCGGAGGTGCTGCCGCCGGCCGCGGCGGGCAGCACCAGCAAGTTGGGTGCGAAGGACAAGGCGACCTTCGGCAGGCTGGCCGGGTTGCTGCTGCTCGGCGCGGTGAACGGAGGCCGCTCGTGACCAGGCCGACCTTCCGGGGCCACAACCCCTATCTCGTCGCCGTCGTCGGCGTCACCGTCACCGCCGTCGCGGTCCTGTTCGCCTACGCCTTCGGGACCCTGCACCTGGGCGAGGGCGGCTACACCATGAGCGGCGTCTTCTCCTCCACCGGAAAGCTCAAGGCGGGCGACGACGTCGAGGTGGCCGGGATACGGGTGGGGACGATACAGAGCGTCTCTCCAGACTTCCAGCACGGCCACGTGGTCGTCACCTGGAAGGTCGACAGCGGCATCAATCTGGGTCCCCAGACCCATGCCGACGTCCAGGCGGCCAACCTGCTCGGCGGTCAGTACGTGGCGCTGTCCGGCCCCGTGGTCAGGCCGTACCTCGCCTCCCTCCCCCGCGACCAGCGGCGCGTTCCGCTGAGCCGCACCAGCGTCCCTTACACCCTCAACCAGTCGATCAACGCGGCGACCAACCTGGCCGACCGGTTCGACACCGGTTCGGTGAACAAGATCCTGACAGAGGCCGCGAGGATCAACCCTCCGACCAGCGCAGAGCTGGCGACCATGCTGGCCGACCTGCAGAAGCTCACCGGGACGCTCAACCAGCGGGCCCCCGAGGTCGAGGCGATCATCGCCAACAGCAAGAACCTCACCGCCACCCTCGCCTCCAAGGATCAGGAACTCGACCAGCTGCTGGTCTACGGCCAGTCCCTGCTGAAAACCCTCAAGCGGAGCCGCAACGACCTGCGCGCCGTGCTGGGCAACGGCAGTCATGCCGTCAACACCCTCAACCAGGTGATCAGCAAGCACGAGAGCGACCTCGACTCGATCCTGAACAACCTGCACCAGGTCTCCGGGCTGCTGACCGGTAACAACCTGCCCAAGCTCAACATCGCCATGGCCTGGCTCGGCCCCAACTTCCAGGAGCTGTCCAACGACCGCAGCGAGACGGGCCGCTGGCTGGAGGGCGGCTTGGGCGGCATAGGCCCGGTGGGTGCCAGCCTGTTCGGTCCCCAACCCAGCTTCGTACCTCCCAACTACCCTTACCCCGGCGTGCCGACCGGGTTCCCGAACGGGGCAGGCTCATGAGGAACCCGCTTCTCGTCCTGATCGGTGCGCTGCTGCTGCTCACCGGATGCTCCGTGGTGCCCAAGCAGCTCAACGCGTCCTCCCCCGCGCGTTATCACGTGACCGTTTACTTCACCAGTGCGCTGGCTCTGTATCCACAGTCGAAGGTCCAGGTCATGGGCGCCGATATCGGGACGGTCGACTCGGTGACGCCTGAGGGCGGCAAGGCCAGGGTGGTCGCTTCCATCGACCGGAATGTGCCGCTCCCGGCGAACGTGGGTGCGGCGATCGTGCCACTCAGCCTGATCGGTGAACGAACGCTGACCTTCTCACCCCCCTGGCAGCCGGGCCGGGCCAAGCTCGCCGACCACGCCGTGATCGACACCAACCGCACGCAGGTGCCGGTCGAGGTCGACCAGGGGATCAAGGCGTTCACCCACCTGCTCGACGCCTTCAACCCCAGCCTCGCCAACCAGGTCCTGCACAAGAGCGCCCGGTCACTGTCCGGGAACGGCTCGGCGTTCAACGCCGCACTCCAGCAGACCGCCGACCTGACCCAGCACATCGCCGGCCAGGACGGCCAGCTGGTGGCCGTGGCACAGAACCTGCACCAGATCGCCGGGGTGGTCTCCAAACGGCAGGCGATCCTGGGGTCGTTGATCTCCGACTTCTCACAGGCCAGCTCCGACCTGTCCGACGAGCGTGGACAGGTCCAGACCCTGCTGACGGCGCTGGCCAGCCTGGTGCAGCACGGAAACGTGCTCGTTAAGAAGTTCCAGGGGCAGGTCGTCCAGGACCTCGGCCGATTCGCCCAAGTCTCGCTGGTGGTCAAAGGCAACGCCGACCAACTGGAGCAGTTCTTCAAGACGCTGACCCCGACCACCTACATGCTGATCAACGCGACCAACCACACGGACCACGCGCTGACCATCAGGTTGGCGCTGGACCACACCTACCGGGAGTGGCTGGCTGCGGCGCTGAGGCAGCCGACCTTCAACTCCAAGGTTCCCTGTTTGCCCCCGCCCTTCTCCAACTGCCAGTAGGAGCGCCCATGAGACGGCTCAGAGTGCTTGCGATCGTGCTTCTGCTGACGGTGACGGGCTGCTCCTACCAGACGGCAGGGTCCCCGAAGGGCGGCGAGGTGCTGACCGCCGACTTCGACGACGTGCAGAACCTGGCGGTGGGCCACTCCGTGCAGATCGCCGACGTACGGGTCGGGACCGTGACCGGGATGAAGCTCGCCGGCTCGGGAAGCGCCTACCGGGCCAACGTCACGTTCTCCCTGAGACGCGGCATCCGGATTCCGCAAGGCACCACGGCGCAACTCGGCGTCACCTCGCTGCTCGGTGAGAACTTCATCCAGCTCAGCCCGCCCTCAAGCGGCCTGCACGTCGGGCCGTTCATCGCCGACCACGGCCATATCTCCGCCACCAGCGTGGTCCCCGCCTTCGAACAGGTGGTGGGGAAGGCGGCCCCACTGCTGACCGCATTGGCCCACAACGACATCCAGGCGATCGTGTCGGCCGGTTCGACGGCGTTCGCGGGCAAGGGCCCGGAACTGCAGAAGATGATCGCGCAGGCCAGCAAGCTGACGGCCCTGTTCGCCGGCCAGCGGGCCCAGCTCGCCGGTGCGGTCGACGATCTGGCCCGGCTCGGCCACGACCTGGCCAAGGGCCAGGCGCAACTCGACGATCTGCCGGGGACGTTGGCCAGGACCACCAAGGTACTCTCCGACGACCGCTACCAGATGCTGAACACTCTCGACCAGATCTCGAAGCTGACCCAGACCACCGACGCCAACCTGCTGGTCGGGCGGACAGACCAGCTCCGCACCCTGATCGAGCGAATGGGTCCGGTGATCGGCACGCTGGCCAGTGACAAGACCAATCTCGGCGGGCTCATCACGTCCCTGCAGAACTATGTGAGCAAGGTGCCCCGGTCGATCTACAACGGCCAACTCCTTCTCTACACGGTCGAGGCCGTCTCATTCGGGAGCCCCGGTCGCAGCGCCCCCACCACGGCCAATGCGCTCACCCAGATCAACGCCGCCATGGGAGGCCGTTCATGACCCGGCGGACCTGGATCAACCTGATCGTATTCGCGGTGCTCGGCGTGGTGATGACCTTCTGGGCCCTGGCCAACGTCATCACCTTCGACGTCTTCACCAAGCCCCGGCACATCAGGGTGGAGTTCTCCTCCTCTCCCGGGCTTCAGCCCAACTTCGACGTCACCTACCTGGGCGTGACCGTCGGGAAGATCAAGTCCGTACGGCTGGGCCACCACATGGTCGTCGCCGACCTCGACCTGAACCGGGGTGCGACGGTACCCGACAACGTCACCGCCGCCGCCGGTCGCAAGTCCGTGATCGGCGAGCCCTACGTCGACCTGGCGCTGCCGCCTGCGAGCGCCCCCGGGCCTCCGCTGCGCGGCGGCGAGACGATCCCGGCGTCGCGCACTACCGTGGCCGTCTCCTACGACGCGCTGTTCGCCGCCGCCGACAAGGCGGTGCAGGGACTCAACGCCGACGATCTGCACACCCTCACGCACGAACTGGCGCTCGGCTGGAATGGCCGCTCCGGCTCGGTCTCCGAACTGCTCGACTCCAGCGAGCAGATCACCAGCACGTTCGCGCACAACACCGCGCTGCTCAACAGCCTGATCGGTGAGCTCACGACGGTCAGCGGCACCCTCGCCGCACACCGCGACGAGCTCGGTTCCAGCCTGGACAACCTGACCTCCTTCACCGACGCGCTGGCCAGCGAGACCGGCCCGCTCACCACCGTGATCCGGCAGTCGCCCGACCTGGTCCAGCGGTTCAACCAGATCCTCGACGCAACCCTGCCGGAGCAGAAGTGCATACTGCGGTCACTGGACCAGGCGCTGCCGGTCATCCTGTCCAAACCGGCGATGGACTCGCTCGCCTACCAGTCGCAGACGGCGCCGCAACTCGTGAGCGTGCTCAACGAGATCTCCCCTAAGGGCCCCACCGGCCTGCCCAACCTGAACATCGACTTCGTCATCACGCTGAACGGGCCGAAGCCGGCACCGGAATACACCTCGCCGCAGCCGCTGCCCACCGTCGGGCGTATCCCGAGCTGCCCCGGCGTGGTGATTCCGCCCTCCGCCCAACCTGCCGGGGCGACGAAGGGCCAGGCGAGTCCGGCGACCTCCACGCCGCTTCCGGCACCATCGACGATCTCGGGACGGCAGGCGGCGCAGCAGGAGCGCTCCACCGATCCCGGGTTCCTCCGGCTGACGCTGATTCCACCGCTCGTCGCGCTGGTGATCCTGCTCGGCGTCGGCTTCCGTGCCATGCCTCTGTTGCTGCGTTCCCGTGCGCTCGGCGCATGGGACGGAGTCAGGGTCCGCCGCAAAGGCGGCAGCAAGCCCGCCCCGAACCGCGAGAAGCAAGGAGAATGACATGGCCGAACGGGTGGCGGACGAGGAGTTCGACGACGAGCTGGTCGAACTCTTCGAGCAGATCGTACAGCGGCGCGTGGCGCAGCGGCGGACGGCGAGAAGCACGGCGGCCGGCGAGCCCAGCGCCGCTGACGGCTCCAAGGCAGTGAATGGGGCAAGGACCGGCACCGAGCCGGAGCCCGCCGGTGGCGACAGAAGCCAAGAGGCCTGCAGCGACGAGAGCGAGGAGAGCGAGGAGGCCGAGGCGCTGGTCTCGGACGGTGCTGACGCGGACGGCGAAGGCGAGACCGGGCTCTCGGACGCCGAGGACACGAGCGAGGAAACGGACGCGGAGAGCGATGACAACCCCTCGCCACGCCGCAGGCGTATCCGGATCAGCGCGACCACTGCCGTGATCACGGGCCTGTCGGTGGCGCTGGTGGCCGTCACCGGTGTCGCAGTGATGGAGCACCTCTCCTCCGGCGGTGGCGAACGGCTACAGGTGGAACAGCGCGCGAGCCAGGTGGCCGGCACGCTCTACAGCTATGACTACCAGAACGTCACCGGCTACCTGAAGGCACAGCAGAACGTGCTGACCAAGACCGCCCAAGCGACGGTCAAGCCCAACTGGTCCTCGCTCACGACGATGATCCAGTCGGGCAAGTACGTCTCTCGCCCGCAGATCCGGCAGGTCTACGTCGGCGACGTCACCCGGAGCAGGGCGACGGTCGTGGTGGTGGCCGACATCAAGCTGACCACCTCCAGCGGCATCCTGAGCTCGACCGGTGCGACCTTGCAGTTCACGCTGGCCCGCGAGGACGGCAGGTGGCTCGCCAGCGAGATCCCCACCCTGCTCACTCCCGGAACCCAGACCGAGACCGATCTGAAGGGCAACCCGATCAAGCCCTCCGCCAGCCCCAGCCCCACTCCGAACGTCACGCCCAAGAGCTGACAGCCGAGCGGGCGGTACGGGCAGGACCGTACCGCCCGCGCATCAGCGTCGGTGTCAGGTGGCCAGTACGGCCCCGTCCTCAACGAGTCGTGCCACGGCGGCCTCGTCCACACCGAGTCCGGCCAGGATCTGCCGGGTGTGCTGGCCCGCCAGGCAGGGACCACTCACCTCTCCCGGCACATTGGTACCGAACTCCACCAGCCGGGCGGGCTGCTCCAGTCCCCCCACCCCGGGCACCTGCGCCGAGGCGATCCAGCCCCGCCGAGCGATGTCCGGATCGTCGAACAGCTCGGCGGCGAAGGTCTGCGAGGACAGCTCGCACGGCAGGCCGCGCTTGTCGAACTGCGCGAGCAGCTCGTCGGCGGCAAAGCGCGCGAAAAGCGGTTCCAGCACCCTACGCAGCTCCCCGTCGTGCTCCCGCCGCGACCCGGCGGAGGCGAACCGCGGATCGTCGCCGAGCTCGGGGGCCTCCAGCGCCGCGCACAGATCGGGCCAGTCCCTTTCGTCCAGGACCGCGACGCAGACCCAGCGGTCGTCCGCCAGCCGGTAGAGCCCGTGCAGGGCCGACAGGCCGCGCTGCTGGAGATCGATCTGCGGCCGCGCCACCGGGGAGCCGTCGGCGTGGGCGTAGACGAAGGAGGTGTTGAGCAGGCAGGCGTTGATGATGGCGGTGCCCACCCGCTGGCCCAAGCTGGTCCGCTCTCGGTGGTAGAGGGCCTGGATGACCGCGGTGGCCCACAGGAAGCCGTTGCCGGTGTCGCCGATGTTGACCCGGCTCCAGATCGGAGGGCCTCCGAGGCGGCAGGCACCATCCTCGTACTCGGTCCCAGCCAGCGCGTTGGCGGTCTGGTCGGTGCCAGGCAGCAGGGAACGCGGGCCGTCCTCGAAGCCCCGGGTGTGGCAGTAGATCAGCCCCGGATAGCGAGCGTGCAGCTCCTCGTAGCCGATGCCCAGGCGCTCTGCGGCGCCCGGACGCATGTTGTGAGCGAGCACGTCGGCCTGGGCGATGAGGCGTTCAAGGAGTTCGCGTGCCTGGGGGTTTTTGAGGTTGAGCGCGATGCTCTGTTTTCCCCAGTTCGTGGCCATGCCCATGCTGGTGCGGGTCCAGTAGCCGTCGTGCAGAGCATGCACCTTGATGACCGTGGCACCCATGTCGGCGAGGATCCGGCCGCCCCACGGCCCGGCGACCCCCAGCCCCAGATCCAGGACGGTGATTCCCTCCAGCGGCCCGCGCAGCGGCGTGGCGGCCGGCCGCGCCGGCGGGATGGCGGGCTTCGGCAGTGCCCTGAGGATTTCTTCGGTCTGTTCGCCCCGGCGCGGGGCAGGACCGCGGATGCCCGCCGGGGTCTCGGAGAATTCCAGCAGCACACCCGCGTGGCGGATGGCGCCGACTTCGGGGTCGGTCAGTTCGACGACGCATCCCTGGTCAAGCAGCGCCCGGTCGCTCAGTGCCTCCTCCGGAGACCGCACCAGCGTGATGCCGAGAGCGCGGGCCGCGCCGAAGGCCACCCACTGATCGCTGGGGAACTTGCGGAACGCCTCGGCGAGCAGCGGGTAGTAGTAATAGAGGACGACTAGGTCCTCCGCCTCCATTCCGATCCGTACTCCAGTCCCGGCCCGCATGTTGTCCTTCTCGCCCTCCATCTGCAGGACGTCGGACTCAGCGGCCTCCAGGACCAGGGTCGGGCGAATGGTCCAGAAGTGGATCCAGCGGCCGTCGGCGCACTCGAACAGCCCCTCCGGTGCACGTCGATCGGTCACCCACATCCAGAACCCCGGCGCGTCGGGATGTTCGGCGCGCATCCAGGTCGGCCCGGCCGCGGCCATCGCGCCCTGCAGGAGTGAGGTGTCCACATGCTCGCCCAACCCGTTGACCTCGCGGGCGCGCAGCGCCGAGGCGATACCGACTCCGGCCGCGAGGGCGGCGCCCAGGCTCGCCCAGGTGGAGCGCAGGAAGACCGGGCCGTCCTGGCCGAAACGGCTGGCCGGCAGGCCGGGTACCTCGATGCCCTCCATTGGGGTGGGGGCGCCGGCGATGAGGTTCAGGGTCGTACCGACCCGGCCGCGCTGGTCCCACTGCAGGCCGGTACGGGCCGCGACCAGCGCGTCGTAGGCGGGACGGTGCGCGTCCGGGCCGTCCGGGCCGTACCCGGTGATCGAGCAGTAGATCAGCCGCGGGTTGATCGCGCGGAGCGTGGGCTCATCGATACCCAGCTTGGTGGTGACCCCCGGTTCGAAGGACTCCACCAGGATGTCGGCCTCAGCGACGTGCCGCAGGAAGGCCTGACGCTGCTCGGGCGCGGCGAGGTCGACGACGGCGCTCTTCTTGCCCCGGTTCCAGACGCGATAGGCGACCTCGTCGCGGACCGGGTCGCCGTGCGGCGACTCGATCCGGATGACGTCGGCACCGCTGTCGGCCAGCAGCATCGTCGTGATGGGACCGGCGATCCCCCAGGACAGGTCGAGGACCCGCAGACCGGCCAGCGGTCCATTGCCTTCGGTCATCGCTCTAGAGTCCGTAGAGGGCGGCGGCGTTGCCGCATACCATCAGTTCGGTTTCGTCCTCGGGGATGTCCGCGAAGTTCTTCGCCACGAACTCCCGTGAGTTCGGCCAGGTGGTGGCCGGGTGCGGGAAGTCGGTCGACCACATGATCTTGTCGACGCCGAGGTCGTGCCGCTGCTGTACGCCACGCACCTCGTCCATGAAGGTCAGGAAGATCTGCCGGCTGAAGTAGAAGCTGGGCTTCTCGGTGATGTCGGGGAAGCGGTACATGCCGACCATGCCGTCGAGGGTGTCCAGGTAGTAGCGGACCCAGCCCAGACCGGGCTCCACCAGCACGATCTTCAACCGGGGGTGGCGCTCCAGCACGCCGGTGAGGAGCCACCACGCCAGGTTCTCCGCCAGTGCCATCGGCGCCTGCGAGGTGAAGATCCCCTTCTGCGGGGTGGGGTCGCGCCGGAACACCTCCCACAGCGTCTCTCTCGGGCCGAGGTGCTGGCTGATCGGAATGCCGGTCTCCTCCAGCGCGGACCAGAGCGGGTCGTACTGCCGGTCGTGGTAGTCGGGAAATCCCAGCTCGGCGGGGTAGTTGGGAAGCTGAACCGACTTGGCTCCGGCCTCAGCGAGCCGGTGCACCTCCTGCACGGCGTGGTCGATCTCGACGATGGGCAACTGGTAGGACACCACCAGCCGGTTCGGGTTCACCGCGGCGAACTCGGCCAGATGGTCGTTGAAAGCGCGCGCGAGCGTCCGCCAGTCGTCCTTGACCAGGTGGAAGTGGCGGAAGGAGCTGAGCTCGGAGTAGAGCACTTCGACATCGACGCCGTCGCGGTCCATCTCCTTGAGCCGCGCGTTCGGCTCGTAGTAGCCGGGGCTACGGGCTCCCTCCAGATCGAAGTCGTCGCCCAGCGTCATCTGCACGCCTCCGCGCAGTTCGCTCGCGGCGGCGGCCTGCTCCTTCAGCGCCTCGTCATACGCGGCTGCCACAGATGACGGAAGCCTCTTGCGGACGTCGTCCGGGCGGACGAGCACGTGGGAATCGACGGAGATGAGACGACGAGGCTGCACAGACATGGCTCCTCCAGATGCCGAGTGAAGGCCGCTATCAGGTACTCACGGGCTCCCTACATAGCGGTCACTATGGCCGGAGCGTAGCAATTGCTATGTAGCCTCACAAGGCCCTTACCGGGGCAGAGAGCGGGCGACCCTTCGCCACGCCAGGCCTGCCGCATTAGGAGCCGCAGCGCCAGCCAGCCAGGCAGGCAGGCAGGCAGGCAGGCAGGCGCAAAAGCTGTCAGCCAGGCCGCTTGATCTGTCACCCGAGCCGCAGTGGCCGAGAACCACCACCGCGGACGAGTTCGGCCGTGATCTCGGTGAGAGCATCGCTCCGGCTCAAGGTGTAGGCCTGCGCGGCCTGGAGATGAGTTCGGGCGCATGCGGCCGCCTTCTCCTCGTCTCCGGACTCGATCGCGCGCAACAAGGCCCTGTGATCACCGAACGCGGCTTTCATCGCGCCGGCACCGGGCTCGGCGGCTGGGGCCGCATGCTCGTAGGTCTCGACCTCGTGCGCCGACCAGATGCTCTCCAGCGCGCCGACCACGAGGATCATCGTCTCGTTGCCGCACCGCTCCACGATCCGTTCATGGAAGGTACGGGAGGCGCGGTTAAAGGCGACCACGTCGCTCAGCAGACCGCGTTGCTCCTCCAGCAGCGCCCGCAGTTCGGGCAGGACGGCCTGTTCACGGTCCGGCCTGGCGGCACACATGCCAGCGCAGATCGGTTCCAACCGGCTCAAAGCGGTGCCGGTGTCGGCGAGCGTCGACTGGCGGGCCTGCAGGACGAGGCCCAGCATGTAAGCGGTGCGGCGGGCCGTGGGCAGGTGCACGACGGCCCCGCCCACGTTGCCCCGCCGGACCGAGACCAGTCCCTCAGTCTCCAGGATCCGCATCGCCTCCCGCACCGACGGCAGTCCCACCTGGAACTGGGCGAGAAGGTCCTCCTGGCGTGGCAGACGGTCACCCTCACCGAGGCGACCGGTCAGAATCTCGCTCCGCAGTCGCGACGCGATCAGCTCCGCGAGCCTGGGCTGTCGCAGCTGTTCAGACACAGCAGCACTGTACTCGCGGATACGTTTGGGCACGATCACGTGCTGGTCGCATCGGCCGGGCGGCCCCGGTCTCCAGCAGAGTCCGTGCAGGACGCCCGTTCTAGCACCCCCGGCCAGCGCCGCTACCGCGAGCCCGGCAGGCCCGCTGACACTGGCCCATTGATTCCTGCGGTCCAGGGCACACAGCGACATCTCGGTGCCAACAAAGTCGACGGCTGGTCCGGAAGGATTCCTCCTTCCAGACCAGCCTCGGCCCGCGAACCTACGTTCGGACGATCTGGCCGCCGTCGGTCGCGAAGATCTGACCCGTCACCCAGCTCGCGTCCTCCGAGAGCAAGAACAGCAGCGCCCCGACATGGTCTTCCGGGGTGCCGAGCCGCTTGATCGCCAAGCTGTTCACCAGGGGGCTGATGTAGGCGTCCGGAACAACGCTGCGGGTGGCCGCGGTGTCCGTCGGGCCGGGCGCGATGGCGTTGACTCGGATGTTCTGCGAACCGAGCTGGGAGGCGAGGCTCACCGTGAGGCTGTTGAGGGCAGCTTTGGCGATGGAGTAATACCCGCCCGCCATCCAGGCGGCGGTGGAGGACTGGTTGACGATCGCTCCGCCACCGCGTTCGACCATGGAGTCATAGCAGGCCCGCGTGCAGTGCAAGGCACCGTACTGGTTCACGGCCATGAACCGGTAGTAGTAGTCCATGTCGACGGCCATGAGCGAGTCGGTCTTCATTCCGCCGTAGATGGCAGCGTTGTTGACCAGGAGGTCGATTCCGCCCCAGGCGGTCTTAACGGTCTTGGCCATCGCGGCCGCGCTGGCGGCGTCCGCCACGTCGACCTTGACCGCGAGCGCGACCCCGCCGCCGGCCTCGATCTCCTTGGCCACGCGGTCCGCCTGCTCGATGTTGAGGTCGGCCACCGCGACCCGGGCGCCCTCCACCGCGAGCGCCTTGGCGTACCCCTCTCCGATTCCCTGCCCCGCACCCGTCACGATCGCGATCTTGTTTTCGAACCGCACTACGACCTCCTCGGTCTCCCGGCCATAAACCGTTGCCCAGGCCAAGCAATATCAATAAGATATATATCATCAACTGAGGACTCCATCTGTCGTCGACGGTTCTCCTCCAAGGCTCCCCCACCCCTTCTGGAGGCTCAATGCCAGGCACAGGCCGTACCGAGCGCCTACTGATCAACGGCCAACTGGTTCCGTCCACCGACGGTGGCACGTTCGCCAACATCAACCCCGCGACCGAAGAGACCCTCGGCGTGACTGCGAACGGGACCACCACCGACATGGATGCGGCCATCGGGGCCGCTCGCTCGGCCTTCGACCGGACCGCATGGCGCACCGATCACGCCCTTCGTGCGCACTGCCTCCGCCAGTTGCAGCAGGCGCTAGTGAAGAACGCCGCCGAACTGCGTGCCGATCTCGTCGACGAGATCGGCACTCCGATCACCCTCACGAACGGTCCGCAGTTCGACACCCCTGTCGAGGGGATCGGCTGGGTGGCCGACCTCGCGGAGAGCTATGCGTGGGAGGTTGATCTCGGCGACGTGCCGAGAGCCGGTGGCGGCTCGTCCCACCGTTGGCTCCGGCGCGAGCCCATCGGCGTTGTGGGTGCTATCACGCCCTGGAATTTCCCGACCCAGATCAACCTCGCCAAGATCGGGCCCGCCCTGGCCGCAGGCTGCACCGTCGTCCTGAAACCGGCTCCCGACAGTCCTTGGGCCGCCACGGCGTTGGGACGGATCGCTGCTGAGGAGACCGAACTGCCGGCCGGGGTCCTCAACGTCGTGGCCTCTTCTCGGCACGAGGTCGGGCAGCACCTGGTCAAGGACCCGCGGGTGGACATGGTGTCCCTCACCGGATCGACGGCGACTGGTCGGGCAGTGATGACCGCCGCCGCCGGCGATCTCAAGAAGGTCTTCCTGGAACTGGGCGGAAAATCCGCCTTGGTCGCCCTGGATGACGCCGACCTGGCGATGGCGGCCATCACCGCGGCCTTCCACATCACCACGCACGCGGGCCAGGGATGCGCTGTCCTGACCCGGCTCCTCCTCCCCCGCGCCAAGTACGACGAGGGAGTGGAGGCCCTCGTCGAGACACTGCGTGGCTGGCCCTATGGCGACCCGAAGGATCCGGCGAACCTCATGGGACCCCTCATCAGCAAGCGGCAGCGCGAGCGGGTCCTCGGCTACGTCGACAAGGGAGTCGCGGAGGGTGGCCGGATCGCGCTCGGCGGTGGGATTCCCCGCGACCTGCCCAAGGGCTGGTTCGTCGAACCCACCGTCCTGATCGACGTTGACGAGAACGACACCGTGGCGCAGGAGGAGATCTTCGGACCGGTGATCTGCGTGCTGCCCTATGACGGCGACGACACCGAGGCCGTACGCATGGCCAACAATTCCGCCTACGGGTTGTCCGGCGCGGTCATCAGCGAATCGGCCGAGCGGGGGCGGGCCGCGGCCGAGTGCATGCGCGTGGGCACCGTCTCGATCAACGGTGGGAACTTCTACAACTTCGACGTCCCCTTCGGCGGCTACCGCCAGAGCGGTATCGGCCGTGAAAGCGGTGTGGCCGGTTTCGAGGAATACCTCGAAATCAAGGCGATGGCCGAGGGGATCTGAGCGACGATGTCCGAGACACCGAACACCGCCACCGGTCCACTGGCGGGCAAACGAGTGCTGCTGGTCGGGGCCTCGGCCGGTATCGGCAGGGCCTTGGCCGTCCGCCTCATCCGCGAGGGAGCCCAGGTGGTACTGGCGGCTCGCCGAGAATCCGAGCTAGCGAAGACCGTTGCCGAGGCCGCGGGTGGTCATCCCGTCTGCGTCGACATCCGGGACGCGGAAGAATGTCAGCGGCTAGCCGTGGAGGTGCGCGCACATCTCGGCCAGGTCGACTTCTTGATCTCCTGCGTTGGAGCCGCACCGCTCAAAATGATGGCCGAGACGAGTCTGGCCGAATGGCGGCACGTCCTGGAGACCAACGTGGTCGGCTTCCACCAGCTGCTCCAGTCCTGTCTACCCGTCCTCGCCCCGCACGCGTTCGTCGCGGCTCTGTCGTCGGAGAGCGTCGACCAGCCGCGGATCGCTCTCGGCGCCTACGCCACCAGCAAAGTCGCTCTGGAGCGGGCGTTGCAGGCATGGCAGACCGAGCACCCGGAATTGCGGTTCTGCCGGGTCCGAGTGGGGCAGACCTTCCCCACCGACTTCGGTAGCGGCTTCGACCCTGACACGCTCGGGCGGGCCCTTGAAGACTGGGGAACCCGAGGACTCGGGCTCGAACGTTTCATGTCCCCCGACCAGGTGGCCGGTACCATCACCGGTCTGCTCGGAGTCGCCGCCGAGCATCCGGCAGTCTGCGTCGACGAGCTCACCGTGCGCGCATCGGCCTCCGCCTCCACGTTCGACCAGGCCTTCAGTCAGCTCTAGCTTCCGCGACGGCCGGCCGCCGCGTGATCAGGAGAATCACATGCTGGACTACAACCCCTTCTCCCGGCAGATCGCCCACAACCCCTTCCCTACGTATAAGCGTCTCCGGGACGAGGCACCGGTCTACTTCAACAAGGAACATGATTTCTGGGCGCTGTCGCGCTACGAAGACGTCGTAGCCGGCCACCTTGCCCCCGAGGTTTACTCCAGCTCACAGGGTGTGACGCTGGAGGGGCAGGACAGAGGTCTACCGTTCCTGATCGTCAAGGATCCGCCCGAGCACACCTTCCACCGCAAGGTGGCCGCGCGGATGTTCACACCCCGTCGTGTCGGCCAGATGGAGGAATTCATCCGCGACACCGCGGTGCGGCTCCTCGACCGGCAGCTCGAGCGCGACGGGTTCGACCTGGTCCAGGAGTTCTCCTTCCGCCTGCCGCTGGATGTGATCAGCGAGCTGATCGGTATTCCGGAGGCGCTGCGCGGTGACGTACACCTGCTCAGCGACCGGATCGCGGCCCGTGGCGAGGACGGGACGCTGTCCGATGACGTCAGACAAGCCCACATCGAGCTGATCACCCTGCTCACCGAACTGGTGGCTGAGCGGCGGCACAATCCAGGCGACGACGTCATCACCATGCTGATGACGACCCAGGTCGATGACGTGAACGGCGGGTCCCGCATGCTGGACGACAGCGAGCTAGCCTTCCGGTTCCTCGAGCTGGCGTTCGCCGGGCATGAGACCGTCGCCAAGCTTATTCCCAACGGCGTCGTCGCCCTCAGCTGGTATCCCGACCAGCGGCGTGAGCTGGTCGCTGACCCCACCCTGATCCCGAACGCTGTCGAGGAGATGCTGCGCTGGGATCCGCCATCCCACTATCAGGGCCGCTGGACAATGTGCGACGTCGAGTTGCATGGCACGGTCATCCCGGAACGGTCTCGGGTCATCCTGCTGACCGGCTCTGCCGGCCACGACGAGCGCAAATACCCCGACCCCGAGCTGTTCGACATCCACCGGGACATCGACAAGCACGTCGCTTTCGGCTTCGGCCGTCACCTGTGTTTGGGGGCTTCCCTCGCCCGGCTGGAAATCCGTGTGGCGTTTGAGGAGCTCCTGAAGCGCTTCCCCGACTATCAGATCGACGAGTCGGGCATCGAACGCATGTATCACAGCAACGTTCGCGGACTTTCCCGGCTTCCGCTCGTCATCGACCAGGCCGGGTGATGATGCAACAGCTCCACGAGTCCTAGCGGGAACTGCCCGACAACGACGACATCAACGAGCCCGGCCTGGGGCAGAGTCACGCCGTCCAGCACGTCGAACGAGATCCCCACGGGCGCATCCAAGTGGAGTGTCGTGTGGTCCGCATCGCGGAGGTTCGTCACCAGCCGCGCCCCGCGGTCCAGCTCGCGTGGAACATGCGGGTGGCATGCACTCTGTTCAGGAAGATCGGGGAAGCCCAAGGACGTGCTCGCCGATGTGGTTGAGCACGACCTCGTTGTTGACCGGGATGATCTTGAGGAGCCGGATGAGACCCCATACGGACGACACGTCGTATTCATCGGTGAACGCATAGCCGCCGTGTGCCTGGATAGCGGCGTCACACGCCTCAACCGCAGCCTGTGAGGCCAGCAGCTTCGCCGCGTTGGCCAGGTAACCGGCGTCCTCTCCGGCGTCGAAGGCCCGGCTCGCGGAGTACATCATCAGCCGCGCCGCATCCAGGTCGGCCTTGGCCTTGGCAAGAGGGTGCTGAATGGCCTGGTAGGAACCTATGGGGGGGCCGAACGGACTGCGGTCCCGTGCGTAGCGGACCGCCTTGTCCAGCACGTAGTCCCCGAGGCCTATCGACCACGCGGCGGCCAGAACCCGTTCGGGGTTGAGCGCGTCGAACAGGTACCGGAACGCCCCATCAAGTTCGCCGATCAGGTTCTCGGCGGGCACGTCGACATTCTCGAAATGCACCGAGAACTGCCGGTCGGCCATGACCAGACCCATGTCGATCGGCCGGTAGGTCAGTCCCGGGGAGTTGACGTCGACAACGACGAGCGCGAAGCCGTGACGGCGGTCGAGCGCGTCCGACAGACGAGTGCTGCGTGCCACGACCATCATCCGGTCCGCTGCGTCCACTGCGGAGATGAAGATCTTCTCGCCGTTGAGCCGATAGCCGCCGTCGTCGGTCCTGGTGAGCATTGTCTCGATGCCGAAGGAGTTCGTCCCAGCGTTCGGCTCGGTGATGGCGAAGCACATCGGCTGGGAGCCGTCGGCGGTGGGGGCGACCAGGCGTTGCTTCTGGTCCTCGGAACCGTGCAGCAAGATGGCAGTGCGGGAGAACACCGTGAGCAGGAACAGGGCGAACGGGACACCAGCTGCAGCCATCGCCTCCATAGCCGCGGTCGCCTCGGTGAGTCCGCCCCCCGCCCCCCCGTACTCCTCGGGAACGCCGAGGCCGAGAATCCCCTGACGCGCCATCAGCGCCCACGCTTCCGTGGGAAACCGGTCCTCCCGGGCACAGACGAGCCACTGCGCCCGGTCGAACTTCGCCGTGACTCCGCGGACCGCCTCGTGCACAGAGTCACGCACGGCGCTGATCTCAGGGCTCAGGGCGGCCGATGCACTGTTAAGCCTGGCCATGAGGTCTCCTCGTTCTGACAGGTAAGCGGGGTGGTCCGCGCCTAGAACCGGCGCGCCCCAAACGCCGACAATAGTAATTACTATGCACGACCGGTGAACACCTAGACAAGCGGGCCGCCCGACAGGCCCCGCCCTCTTCGCCGAGACCCGGAGAAGGGGGTGGCAGAGCGGGCTTCACATCGGCGCGGTCACCGGCGCGCCCGGCTCCGGTCGGCGTCGCGGAGGCGCCGTGGCCACCACTGCGGCGGTGGCCAGCGCTGCGACAAGATGTCGTCTCATCGGTCAGGCCCTTTCGTGGTCCGGAGACAGGCAGGGCAGGTCCGAGGGCGCTGCTCATGCTCTTGGCGTGGTCGTCGAGGTACAGCGATGCGGTGACGGTGTCCTGCGGCGGCCGCCGCCAGGAATCTCTTCGTGCCGATGCCCGGCTGTGCGCGTCTCGCCACAGCCACCATGTTTACTCGCGCGGAATATTGCATATTATATAGTGAAAATGGTTCGCTGGAGCCGGGTCTGGCCGCCCCATTACCGGATGGACGACGGACGTTGGACGGACCTGCGGCGTGCAGGCCCTTCCAAGCAACGGAGCCTTCTCGCCCGCTTGACCGGCTTCCGTACGCATGCCGGGGTGCCGCACTCCACCTGGAGGGATGATGTTCGGAACCGGGAAGGCCGCGATCGTGTCCGGCGTCGGTCCTGGGATGGGGCGCAGGCCCGCACTCGGCCTGGCACGCGGTGGCATGGACGTGGTACTGCACCGGCGCCGCCCGCGAGTCATGGTCGGGCATCCGCTTCTGAAGATCGTGGACCGCCCCTCGCCGGACAAGGCGGCCCAGGACGCCGGAATGTTCGCTGGCATCCAGGCGATTGGCGCCATCCAAGAGAAAGGATCGCGATGCCCGACCTGAAGGATCTCGTGGACCCGGGCACGACAGCCGTGGTCACGGTGGAGATGCAACGCGGAGTGATCGGCGACCGCGTCCCGGACAGCGAGCTCAAGCGCGCGGTCGACGCGAAAGGCGTGATCCCCGCGACGATCCGGTTGGCGACTGCGGCGCGCCTCGCGGGAGTACGGGTCGTGCACGCGACGGTATCTCTGCGGGCCGACCGGGCCGGCCTCACGATCAACAACCGGTTGATGGCGATGGTCATCAAAAATCCCGAACAAATGCTCGAAGGCTCCCCGGCCGCGGAACTGCTGACGGAACTCGGCCCGGAACCGGAAGACATCGTCTGCAACCGTATCCACGGGCTGACCCCGTTCACCGGCACCGAGCTGGACTCGATCCTGCGCAACCTGGGCGTGCGAACCGTCGTACCGGTGGGCGTGTCGGTGAACGAGGCGCTGCTGGGCACCTGCCTTTCCGCGGCCGACCTCGGCTACCGCACCGTGCTGCCGCTCGACGCCATCGCCGGCGTCCCCGAGGAGTACGCGGCCGCCGTCGTCCAGCACACGCTGGCGCTCATCACGAATCCGACCACGGTCGACGAGGTCGTCGCGGCCTGGAAGTCCTGAACCCCCCTGGACGTGATCGTAAGGAGACGACATGAATGCCGTGATGGTCACCGGGGCGACCGGTCTCATTGGATCGAATATCTGCCGCCTCCTGGTCGAGCAGGGACGCGAGGTGCGGGCCCTGGTCCGGCCCGGAAGCGAGACCGGTCCGCTGGCCGCATTCGGTGTCACCCTCGTCCACGGTGACATCACCTCGATCGACGACGTCGCGCGGGCCGCCGAGGGCACCGGCGCGATCATCAACTCGGCGGCGCTGTTGGGAGGGGCGGCGCAGGATCTAGCGGCGTCGAAGGCGACCAACTTCGACGGGTCCGTGCATTGCTACGACGTCGCCGCGCGCGATGGCCGCCGTGTCGTCGAGCTCGCGACGACCACCTTCCTGAGGCACGACGAGCCACTCGGCGAACATCCCGAAGTCGTCGAGGAGGTCCCTGACGACCCGTACAGCGTGTCTAAGGCGGGGGCGTTCCGGGAGGGCATGAGCAGGGCTGCCACCGGACAGGACATCCTGTTCGTCATCCCGGGCGGCACGTTCGGTCCCGCGCCGTGCCCGCAGCGGGCCATGGGCCAGACCAGCTATAACCGCCTGGTCCGAGCGGCGATTCGCGGGCGGTTGCGCGACTACGTCAGCTACCCCGTGCCCTGGGTGCGTGCCGAGGACGTGGCGTTCGCCGTCGTGGCGGCCCTCGATATGGGGAAACCGGGTGACGCTTACCTGGCGTTCGGCCGAGAGGACGCGATGACGACGGCGGCGTTTCTCAACGTCGCGTGCGAGGTGGCCGGCGTCGGGCACCGCATCGCGGAAGTGCGGATCGGCCCCGACGATCAGGAAGCGCTTGCACGCTACGGCGAGACACTGGTCGATCTGACCCGGCGCCGTTTCCCGGTCCCCTGGTTCGACAACTCCTACACCCGCGAGCTGCTCGGCTACCACCCGATGCCGCTCACCGAGGCGATGCGTAAGACCGTCGATTGGCTTCGTGGCATCGGCCAGATCAGATAGGCGAAGGCCAGTACCTCGGCGTCGGACAAGCGCTGCGAGAAGCCGTCCTCGTCCTCGAGTTCGGCCTGTACCAGGACGCTGATCAGGTCGTCCCCGGGCTTGTCACGGCGCGCGGGACGAGTGCCCGGCGATCTAGGAAGCGGAGCGCTCGATGAAGGTGATGAGATAGCCGTACCACTCGGCCGGATCGAGGACGATCTGTTTGATCCCGTCCTCCTGGTATTCGAAGTGGACCCGGTGGCCCCGGGCGAGGACATACTCGCGGGCTTCGTCGATGCTGGCCACCTCCCATACGAGTGGGCCGATGGCGCCGCGGCCCGCCTCGGCGCTGCTGGAGGCAATCCGGCTCTCGGGGCCTGACGGCCCGTACAGCTCGACGTGGTTGTCCCAGTCGGTGGTGGTCAACACGTGACCGTCGGCGGTCAGTCTCGGCGGTGCGAAGGACGTGCCGAGCAGGTCGTTGAACCGCTCGGCCGCCTCGTGGATGTCGTCGGGTGCCAGGAGCAACTCGACGCGATTGAACCCCAGAATCCTCATCACTTCTCCCACTCGTTCTCGGTCAGCGGTGGGGGCTCAGAACCTCCAAGTACATATAGCATATAGTATCTGCATAGCACGTACTATAGCTCTAGGGCGCGCGGCGGTCGGGCCCCTGCGAACATCGCCGACCGAGCCGACGGCGAGCGCGTCAGACGACATCGAGCGGAACGAGCATCCACACGGCGGAGCGCGAGGCCGCCGGCGATGCTCTGCCGGCGGGGCAACCTCCGAACGGAGTGCGCATGCTGGCTCCTCTCGACACCGACGTTGCGGAGATGCTGCCGCGCTACAGCCGGAAGGTCCCCCCTGACGAGGCTGTGGCAGCTGGTGGAGTGGCGGGCCACGCGGACACCCGATGACGAGATGCTCGTCGACGAGCGCGCGCAGGGTGAGCTTCGCGCAGTTCCGGGACCAAACCGTACGGGTGGCCGCCGGTCTCGCCGAGCGAGGCGTCGCCGCGGACACGCCGGTCACCTGGCAGCTCCCCACCACCATCGAGACTGGTACTGACAGCCGCGCTGGCGCGGCTCGGCGCCGTGCAGAATCCCGTCATGCCTTAACGGCTCGGTCGGAGCGGTGGGCGCGATCAGGCTGCCCCGCACGACGTGACGTGCCGGCAGGGGCACGGCGGCGGAGACGTCGACCTCGACGGCACGTCTCAGTCGACCCACAGATCCTCGAAGATCACCTTGGAGGCGAAGAGCCCTCGATCCGGTCGTCGTCAAAGCCATGCTCCCGGAGGACGTCCCAGGTGACGGCTCAGGGCCGGCGCAGGATCGTTCCGGTCCGGCCCGCCGCCACCAACGCAAACCGCGGATCGTCCAGCTGGTTGACGGCATCACCGCGGAGCTGGCGGACGGCCTCAAGGGTGAGGTTCACGCCGTGGATGTAGCCCTCGCCGATGAGCCCGCCGTTGGTGTTGCACGGCAGCGCACCCTTGAGGCTGAGATTGCCTTCAGCGATGAGATCCTTGGCCTCGCCGAATCCGCAGAAGCCCAGCCCCTCCAGCTGCATGAGCAGGATCGGGGAAAAGGCGTCATACACCATGGCCACGTCGATGTCGGCCCGGCTGACCCCTGAGGCGTCGAAAAGCTGTCGGCCAAGGGCCACCGAGCCATCCATGATCGACAGGTCGGCGTGGTAGTGGTCGCTGGCGACCTCCTGCTCGAAGAGGGCAGCGCCGACGGCCGTCTCGATCACGACCGGGGCCCTGGTGTCACCGGCCCGGTCGGCCGCGGTGATGACGAGCGCGACGGCGCCGTCGGTCTCCTGGCAGCAGTCGAACAGCCGAATGCACGGCTCGGCGATCCACCGTGACGCCTGGTGGTCTTCAAGGGTGATGGGCCTGCCATAGAAATGGGCATTGGGGTTGGTGGCGGCGTAGGCCCGCAACTGCACGACGGCCCGCCCGAAGTCCTCGCTCGTCACCCCGAAGGTGTGCATGTAGCGGGTGGCGTTGAGCGACATCCACGAGGCGGGGGTGAACACCCCGTACGGGAAGCACCACTGCATCGCCGTCGTGCCGGAGTGCGCCGAGGTCGGCTGCAGCCCTCCGGTCGCCCCGCCGAAACGATTCCCGGACCGTGCCCGCAGAGCGCGGTAGGCGATCACCACGTCGGCCGCGCCCGATGCCACCGCGGCGGCCGCGTGGAGCAGCACGCCCTGGGACCCGCCGCCGCCATAGGGCACCCGGCTCGACCAGCCCACCTGGGGGATCCCGACCGACCGCACCAGCTCCGTCTCCTCGACGGGGTCGATGGTATAGCTCACGAGGCCGTCCACGTCCCGGGGGCCGAGGCCGGCGTCGCCCAGCGCCGCCAGGATCGCCTCACCGGCCAGTTGGGTCTCGCTGCGCCCCGCGTTCTTGGAGAACTCCGTCTGGCCGACGCCGACGATGGCGGTCGCCCCCTGGAGTCGCTTTTTCATCGGCCCGCCTCGTCAGCCTCGAACACCGGGACGGCCGTGTCGTCCGCCGCCGGCGCGAACGCCACCCGCACCGGCATCCCGATACGTACGTCGGCGGGCTCGACACCGACCAGGTTCGACACCACCCGGACGCCTTCGTCAAGGTCAACGAGCACGGCCACCAGCGGATAGTCGAACCGGGGGTTCCGGGGGTGATGAAGCACGGCGTAGCTGTACACCCTCCCCACTCCCGCCAGTTCGACGACCTCACGCTCGAGCGAGTGGCAATCAGGGCACATCGGGCGGGGCGGATGGTGCAGTCGCCCGCAGCCCCGGCATCGCTGGGCCACGAGCCGACCTTGCGCCGCCGCGTCCCAGAAGAGCTGGTTGTCCTCGGTCAAGACCGGTGCAGGCCGAACCATGGGTAACCCCTTACAGCGATTTTGTATATTATACTCGCTATATAGTAGTTACTATGCTGGAGGAGTTCAACACCCGATGGTTGATTGGGTTCAGGTGACTGGAACGAAACGGCGACTGATCTCAGCGGACTCACACGTGCTGGTGCGCCCCGACGATGTACGGGCACGGCTGCCCCGACGGCTCATCCCCGCCTATGACGACGCGCTCGCCACTCAAGCCGCGGCGAACGAAAAGCTGCGTGGCGGGCAGGTACTCATCAAGCGGCCGGGTCAGCCGGCCGGGTCGGTGGGCGGGGCGAGGTGGTGCAGCCGGGCCGCGCGGAGCGTGAGATAGCGCTGCTCGGGCACACTGGCGGTCATCCGCGCCGCGCGCAGGTAGGACTCGCGGGCCGCGGCCGTGTTACCGGCGCGTTCGAGGAGGTGTGCCCGCACGGCTTCGAGGCGGTGGGTGCGGGTCATCCGGTCGTCGGTGTCGAGGGTGCCGAGCAGGGCGAGCCCGGCGGTGGGGCCGTGCACCATGGCCAGCGCGACCGCGCGGCTGAGTGTGACCACCGGGCCTGGCGCCACCTGGGCGAGGACGTCGTACAAGGCGAGGATCTGCGGCCAGTCCGTCTCCTGGGCGGTGGGTGCCTCGTCATGCAGTGCGGCGATCGCCGCCTGCAGCTGGTAGGGGCCGATCGGGACGGTGCCGAGGGTTCTGGTGAGCAACGCCAGACCTTCGGCGATCGCGGCGGCGTCCCAGAGCGGCCGGCGCTGCTCGGCGAGCGGCACGATCGACCCGTCAGTGTCGGTCCTGGCCGCCCGGCGAGCGTCGGTCAGCAACATCAAGGCCACCAGCCCGGCCACCTCACCCTCGCCAGGCAGCAAGCGGTGCAGCAGCCTGGAGAGCCGGATGGCCTCGGCGGTCAGGTCGGCCCGGTGCAGGCCAGGCCCGGTGCTGGTGGTGTAGCCCTCGTTAAAGACGAGGTAGAGCACGTGCAAGACCACGCCGAGCCGCGCGGTGCGCTCCGGCTCAGACGGCAGCTCGAAACGGGCGCCGGCGTCCCGAATGCGCTGTTTGGCTCGGCTGATCCGCTTCGCCATCGCCGCCTCGGGAACCAGGAACGCCGCCGCGATCTGGGTGGTCGTCAGGCCGCCGACCGCGCGGAGTGTGAGCGCCAACTGGGACGGGGGCGATAGCGCGGGATGGCAGCACAAGAACAGCAGCACGAGCGTGTCGTCAGCGGCCGTGGGCCGCTGGTCGGCGTCCTGGGCATCGTCGGCCGGTCCGCGGCCGGCCGGATCGAACGCCGCCGCGCTCTCGCGGCGGCGCCGCGCGCTCTCAGCGCGCCACCCGTCGACCAGCGACCGGCTGGCCACGGTCAGCAGCCAGGACCGCGGCCGGTCCGGCACCCCATCGGCCGGCCATTGCAGTGCTGCGGCGAGCAGCGCCTCCTGCACGGCGTCCTCACACGCGTCGAACTGCCCGTGCCGGCGCACCAGCGCGCCGAGGACCTGCGGCGCGAACTCGCGCAGCAGGTCCTCGATCCGCTGGGCTGCGTTCACCGGGCCGTCGGACACATAACGGTATTGAGACCGGTCACAGCTGTGGCGGCTCGTCCATGATCCGCCGGACCTCCATGGGGTACTCGGTGTACGCGACCACCCGGGAGGCGATCTCGATCGCCCGCTCCTCGCTCACCTCGACGATCCAGTAGCCGGCGAGAGACTCCTTGATCTCGGCGAACGGCCCGTCCGTCGGCACCGGGGCACCGTTGTCGAACCGGATCGTCTTCGCCTGGCTCGGGTCGATCAGCTTGTGTCCCGCCACCACCTCGCCGGCCTCCTTCAACTCTGTGTCGAGCTTCAGCATCAACTCGTGCATGCTCGTGATCCACTCAGGCGTCCGGGTCTCCATGGTGGCGCCCAGACCCGCGAACATCATGATCATGTACTTCATCTCGATCCTTTCGTCCGGCACCCGGGCGGGCGCGCACCCCATTGGTCGGAGCGGTCGCCCGGTTCTGGACATCCTGGCCGGGATTTTCCAGACCGATAGCCGAGCCAGCCGCCACCCGCGCCTCGCTTCCCGCAAGAACCTCGCCGCGGCCACCCCGTCCCTCACCCACAACTCAAGCAGACCGCGCGGGCACACCACCGACTATCTGAGCTTCCCCCCATAGCACGGCCACCTCACCTGAGTTGACCCTGTGTCGGCTGGGAAGGAAGCGCTTCGTGCCTGCACCTCATCCGATCGAGTTCCGTCAGCGTGCCGTCGAGCTGGCCCGCAAGGGGGCCGATGCGGGAGAACTACCTGCGCGGGCGGCTCGATGCACCTGCGAAGAGCGAGGCCCGGATCGAGGTGTGCTGGCCCGTCTTCCGCACCACTGGAACGGCCTGACCCCACGCTCCTGGCCAGCGCCGCAGCGTGCGACGGGCCGACGTTGACGCTCCCGTCGTGGGAGGGCTGAGGGTGGCCAAAGAAGCCGAAGGCTCCTGTGAAAAGGAAAGATCATGACGTCACCTGTCGCATCGCCCCGCCCCGCAGCGGGCCCGCACGGCGGCCTTCGTCACCGCGCTCCAGGGCGACGACGGGGCGTTCCGCTGGACGCCCGACGGCCCGTCGGACCTGGGGGCGTCCTCGACCGCGCGACGACCTTGCCGACTTCGACAGCCGCGGCACCCGCGTCGCCCCCCTTGGCCACCGCGCCGGCAATGAACCTCACCTGCCTGCACCTGGAGGCAGGCGGCCGCATGGGCCGCCACGGCGCTGGCGCCCCGCTGCTGTTCGCCCTGACCACCGGCAGTGCCACCGTCACCGGCGCCGACGGGACCAGCGCCGACATCACCGCCGGACAGGCCGTCCTGTGGGAGGCGGGCGAAGCCCACGGCGCCCACACCGCCACCGGCTGCACCTTCCTCGCCGTCAAAGGCCCCCTCACCCTCGCCTGACCCATCCGGACCTGCGAGCCTGGCCCGCACTCCCGCGAACCTGACACTGGAGAACATCGGCATGACCCGAATGCACGCCCGTACGGCACTGGTGACCGGCGCGAGCGGCGACATCGGCCGCACCATCGCCGCCGCCCTGGCCCGCGAAGGTGCCACCGTCGTCCTCACCGGCCGCAACCTGGAGCGCGGCCAGGAGATCGCCGACCGCATACGCGAGCAGGGCGGCGAGGCCCACTTCACCGCCGCCGAGCTGTCCACCGGACAGCCCGCGATCCGCCGGCTGATGGACGACATCGCCCACCGGACCGGACGCAGCATCGACATTCTCATCATTAACGCCGCCCACACACCGCCCTCCCAGCCGCTCGGCGAGGTGAGCGATGAACAGATCGACCAAACCTACGCCATGACATCGGCAGCTCACTCGGCTGGAAGACCGAACACCGCCACGTATCAGCCCGTTTCATCGGCTTCGGCCTGCTGCTGGCCATTGCTGCCGGCGGCGCCCCCCTGATCTGGTTCTCCCGGCTTCCCTGACGCCGCCAGAGACGGCAGAAAGTCCACCGGGGTGCGAGGCGGGGCGATCCGCAGACCGATCAGAGCCGCCACCAGCCCGCACGACGCGGCGAACAAATGCCCCAGATTCCACAGCGTATGGGTCACGAAGACGGGCAGCACGATGCCGATTCCCAGCGCGGTCGCACCAGCGACCCGCCAGCGACCCTGCATCAGCACCACCGCGGCCACGCAGCCGGCGACCATGATGTAGCTGACCCCCACGTCAGTGGTGTGCGCGAGACGGGCGGATGCCCTGCCCGACTCGATCGCGCGCCACTCCACCGCGGCTGTCAGCAATGAGCCGAACACATGCCCGCACAACCCGATGAGGATCATGCGGGGTGTGCCGTATCGGGGTTCCGCCCAGGCCACCACGGTGGCGTACAGCGCCACATAGAAGCTCAGCCCGGCACCATGGCCCGCCACCCACAACGCGCTGTCAGCCAGCGCGATCACCGGATCCGTCCCGAGATGCTTCAGGTTGGTGCTCTGCAACTTGGTGAGCAGATAGATCAGTTTCGGTGGCGCGGTCTTCTGTAGCAACGTCGACGCAGTGAAGATCGCGATATACGTGAAAGTCGCCGGTGCCGACAGAACCCATCCGTGCAGCCATCGGGTGCGCGGGGACAACCGGTCCACCGCCAGCCGGGCTGGCCGCCACCAGTGCGCCACCCCCCTCAGCGCATACCACGCCAGCACCACGACAACAACGGTCACGATCACCACGGCACGACTCCCCGTGATCGGGTCGGTGGGCTTGGACGATACCCGCCCTGGCGTGGGATGGCGCAAAGCGACGTGCTGATGCCTGATACGGTCGGCCGACGTGCGAGGGCACTACTTTGCGGAACAACCGACGGCGGCGAGCCGGCCGGGCAGTGTCGACTTCGTGCTGCCCGATCTGCACCTGTGACTGGAGACCGACCGGGGCATGTTCTCTGCCTCGCGGTGATGGAACGCGCCGACATGGCCACGCGGGCGATGTACGACTGGGCACTCGCCGAGTTCACACCCGACCAGGCGGGCATCTACCTGCTGGCGGATCGCCTTCTGGACTTCTGCGTGGACAACCCCGGGATACCCGAGCTGTGGATACACCGAGCGCTGTCGGACGCCGCCGACGTCAAAGGCGTGGTGGAGTCCCATCTGTGTACCGCCGACGGTGATCGTTTACGCGTGGGTCGTGGTCTTCTGCTTGAGGCGTTCGTCGTCGATGAAGGTGCGTTCGGCCTGCAGCCGCACCGCGGCCCGGCCCCCGCGTTACGGCATGCCTTCCTGGCCGAGCACGGTCCACTCCTCACCCGCGACCGCGATGCGACATTCGTCGGCGCCGAGGCTGGGTCACTCACCGGTCTTGGCTGAGCGAACCTCAGAGTCAGCCCATCGCGGCCGCCAACTCCAGAAGTTCCTCCTCGCCTCCGGGCGCCGCGACGAGGGAGAGTCCGAGGGGCAGACCGCGGATCCGGGCGACCGGCAGGCTGATCGCGGGGGCTCCTGCGAGCGCCGCGAGGCAGGTGAAGCGGACGATTGCTGTGCGGTCGGAACCGCTCCCCCCCAGCGTTGGAGGCGGTCCGGGAGCGCTGGGAATGGCCATGACGGCCCCTCGGGACAGGCGAAGGCCGAGCACTTCTCTGGTCTGGCGGAGGCTTCGCCGGGCCTCGGTCTCTTCTGCGATGGTCACCCGTGCCGCCGCGGCGAGCCGGCTGCTGACGCCAGGTCCGAAGGTTGGGCGCTCGGCGTGGATCCACGCCTCGTGAGCGCGCCAGACCTCCGCTCCCTGGACCGTGGAGAAAGCCGTACGGGTCTGCTCCCACCGGCCAAAGCCCTCATCGAACAGGGGAGCTCGGTTCGCGGGCACGTGTTTCAGCAGCTGTGCCACGCTCGGCGCGAGCGCGTCTCGAACCTGCTCCGGGACCGCGCCCCATAGGTCGGCGGGCAGCAGCAGGCAGGTCGCCGCCTCGGCCGCTCTGGTACCGGCAAGCAAAGATGCGGTGGCCGTCTCGAGTGTCCGCAGGTCGCGGCTCAGCAGGCCGGGCACGTCGAAGGAGGGCGCCAAGGGAATGATGCCGGCCCGCGAGACACGCTCGTGGCTGGGACGCAGGCCGTACAGGCCCATGTACGCGGCGGGAACCCGAATGGATCCGGCAGTGTCCGTGCCCAGACCGAGATCGGCTCGGCCTGCGGCGACGGCGGCCGCGGTGCCGCTGGAAGAGCCGCCGGGCAGATGTCCGGGTGCGGCTGGATTGCCGGGGGTACCGTAATGCGCATTGGTACCGGCCAGGCTGTAGGCGAGCTCGTCGGTGTGGTTCTTGCCCACTGGCTGGGCGCCGGCCGCGCGCAGTCTGGCTACCGCGTCGGCATCCGTGTCGGCCGGAGGATGGGTGGCCAGCCAGCCAGGATGACCGGCACCTGTCGGAAATCCGGCCACGTCGATAACGTCTTTGATCGCCAGGCGAGTCCCGGCCAGTGGTCCTTCGCCACCGGGCGCAGCCTCGATGACCGGGATCCAAGGGACGAACGGATCGATACTCATCGCGAAGGCTCGGCCTGCACGTATGCACCGCCGTTTACGGGGCCTGGCTCTAGTGGTTTCATGGCGACTCAGTTCTCTGACCTCGCACGATGGTCGTATACAACCATTCGAATAGGACGGCTCCTAGAGCGCGAGGCCGTGATGAGCGTCACCCTGGACCGGCGGATGTCGCCCCAGCAGGTGTCCAAGGCCATCCGCGACGATGTCATCCGCCGGGTCTTCGAGCCCGGGCAGCGACTGACGGAGGACTCTCTGGCCGAGTGGTGTGGGGGTCTCGTGGCCGCCTACCGGCTTCAGGAGCGCGGATCCGGCCACGCGAGCTGATGGTCACCGCCGGTGTGACCAACATGGTGGCGATCTGGCCCGGCTACCTGGGCGGCACCGCCCCCTTCCGCGACAGGCTCCCGCGAGCGGCGTCCGCTGATCACCCGGCTGATGGTGGTCGCCTGCCTCAGCGGAACCGCCGGGACGATCCTGCTGCTGACCGTGGCCGCCCCGGTCTTCAAAGTGGTTGTGCCCTGCCTGATCCTTGGCGCCACGGGCTCGTGATCGGACTGCGGATGGTCCTCGGATAAGTGAGGTTCCGGTAACAGGCGCGATACACAGTTAGTGGTATACCGTAATATGCTGGTCGTATACAGCTTCCTGATGGTGTTTCCCAGCCACTCTGGAGGCGATTGTGACCGATCTGGTGTTGCGCGACGCGCGCATCAGCGGCGCGTCCGGCCTCGTTGACATCGAGGCTGACGACGGGCTGATCCGGTCGATCCTGCCGGCCATGGGCCGGACTGCTGAAACGGTCATCGACTGTGCGGGCCGGGTGGTCATTCCCGGACTGATCGAATCGCACCTCCATCTCGACAAGGCACTGCTCGACGGTGAGCAGGCCAGCCAGGACGGCACGCTCGACGGCGCCATCGCCGTCACCGGCGAGCTGAAGCGGGCCTTCACCCCGGCCACTGTCAGGGACCGAGCCATGCGGGTTCTCGACCAGGCGATCATCAACGGCACCACCTTCGTCCGGGCTCATCCCGACGTCGATCCGATTGTCGGGCTGATGACCCTCGACGTCATGCTGGGGCTGCGTGAGGAGTACCGGGGTCTGCTGGACCTGCAGGTCGTCGCGTTCCCACAGGAAGGGCTGCTGCGGGCCCCCCAGACGCTGGAGCTGCTGCGGGAGGGGCTTCGCCGGGGCGCCGACGTCGTCGGCGGCTGCCCCTACAACGAGGATTCGCCGGCCGACTCGCGGCGGCATGTCGACGAGGTGTTCGCGCTTGCCGCCGAGTTCGGGG
>JAOPYK010000024.1 GCA_025964695.1 Streptosporangiaceae bacterium
AACCGGTTGGTGCTGAACCGGGCCGTCGTGCCGGGCCGCAGGCCGATGAGGGTGTGGTCGCGGCCGTCCAACCGTACGACTCGGCGGTGCAGCTTCATGCCGTCGGCAGCGGCCCGCGCGGTCGCGGTCCGCTGCCGCCTGGCCATGTCCCTCAGCCCTTGACGCAGATCAGCTGACGGAGGTGGGCCACCACCTCGACCAGGTCGGACTGGGCCTCGATCACCGAGTCCAGGTCCTTGTAGGCCCCCGGGATCTCGTCGATGACGCCAGTGTCCTTGCGGCATTCGACGCCGCGGGTCTGTGCCACGAGGTCGTCAAGGGTGAAGGTCTTCCTGGCCATGGTGCGGCTCATCTTCCGGCCGGCCCCGTGCGAGGCCGAGTTGTAGGCCCTGGCGTTGCCCAGGCCCCGGACGATGTAGGTGCCGGTGGCCATCGAGCCCGGGATGATGCCCAGGTCGCCCTCGCCCGCGCGGATCGCGCCCTTGCGGGTGACGAGCAGCTCGACGCCGTCGTAGACCTCCTCCGCCACATAGTTGTGGTGGCAGGAGATCAGCTCGTCCCAGCGGCACCTCTGCGGCCCGAACCGGTTGGTGAGCACGTTCTGGGCGAGCGCGAGCATGACGGCGCGGTTGCGCCGGGCGTACTCCTGGGCCCAGAACAGGTCCCGGCGGTACCGCTCCATCGCGGCGGTGCCGGTGAGGAACACCGCCAGGTCCCTGTCGGGCAGGTCCTGGTTGTGCGGCAGCTTCCGGGCAGCCTCGACGTGGTGCTCCGCGAGCTCGTTGCCGATGTTCCGCGAACCGGAATGCAGCACGATCCAGATCGCGCCGTCGTCGTCCGCGCACAGCTCGAGGAAGTGGTTGCCGCCGCCGAGAGTGCCCATTTGCGCGCGTGCCCGGCCGAAGCGTCCGCGCACCGAGGGGACGAGCTCGTCGAAGCCCTTCCAGAATTCGTGCCAGCCGCGTTCCTTGAGCCCGGGCAGCCCGCCCGGGTCGACCGCCGCCTTGTGCGATCCGCGCCCCACCGGAATCGCCTTTTCCAGCCGGCCGCGCAGCCCGCTGAGGTCGTCCGGCATGTCCTCGACCGTGAGGGTGGACCTGACCGCGGTCATTCCGCAGCCGATGTCCACGCCGACGGCCGCCGGCGACACGGCGTCACGCATCGCGATCACCGAGCCGACCGTGGCGCCCTTGCCGTAGTGCACGTCGGGCATGACGGCCAGGCCCTCGACCCACGGCAGGTCGGCCACGTTGCGCAGCTGGTCGAGCGCGACGTCCTCGACGCCCGCCGGGTCCGTCCACATCCGGATCGGAACACGGCCGCCCCGCAAAGTCTCGTACGGCATCTGCGTCTCCTCTCCGTGAAGGTCCGAACCCGGCGGCATTCGCCGCCACCGGGTGGTGCAGTTTCCGACGTGTTCTATGACGTGATCTATAAGGCCAGAGATCACCTATCCGTATCAACCCATTTTCGCCGACCCGGAACGGTCAGCGAATGGTGCGGTGCTCGTTGACGCGCTCGGTGTAACCGCAACGGTCGAGGTGTTCGAGCAGCGGGATGACGACCCGGCGGGAGGTGTTCAGCGCGGTGCGCGCCTGGCCGGCGGTGAACGGCTGCGGCAGGGTCGCCAGGATCGCCGCGGCCTCCTGGTCCGCGCCCGGCAGGAGCACGATCCCGTGGGCGGGCTGGAGCACCGCCCCGGCCTTGACCGCGGCGGCCAGCAGCCGTCCGGTGAGTCCCAGCTCTGCGAGGTGGTCGGCGTCGGGCGCCGCGAACGGCTTGGCCCTCAGGTGCAGGCGGAGCCTGCGCAGGGCCTCGGCGACCGGTCCGGGCAGCCCCGGCTCGGCGGACGGCCCGTAGACCCTGCCCTCCGCGAGCCGCAGCGGTGGCTGCGCCAGCTCGGCGACGAGCCGGCGGGCGGGCAGGCCGAGCCGGAGCCTGGCGGCCTCGAGCGGGATGCCGGGCGCCAGTGGGTGGTCGGCGGCGTGCCGGGTGAGCTCGGAGGTCAGCCGCTGGCGCAGCGATTCCCAGTGCTGCGGGTCGGCGACCCAGCCGGCGCCCAGCCGTACGGCGCCGGGCGGCGGGGCACAGCCCATCACCTCCAGGTCGGCGGGGCGGAGCACACCGTGGCGGCGCAGCAGCAGCTCCCCGCCCGGCCGGTCCGGCCAGGAGGCAAGCTCACGGGCCCGGGCGGCACCCGCCCCGCGGCGGGTCAGCGGCGGCGGCCGTACATCCAGCACGCTGACCGCGGCGACGACCCGGCGGCCCGGATCGCGCAGCAGCGCCCGGTCACCGACGTGCAGCGGCAGCGGGGTGTTGAGGGTGAGCCGGGCGGTGTCGGGGCCGAGCGGCCGCAGCCGTACGGGCACCGACACCGAGCCGAGGTGCAGGATCATCTCGCGGGCGAGCCGGCCTGAGGACTCGGCCGACCCGATCCGCACATCGACGCAGCCGGTGACCGTCCAGCGGCCGGGGGTGACCAGGGCCATGCCCCGCCCGGCGTCGGCGCGGTCGACCCCGCGCAGGTTGACCGCCACCCGGGCCACGCCGGAGACGGCCCGGGCGCCCTGCTTGAGCGACTCGATGCCGCGGACCCGGACCGGCCGGGTGCCGAGCAGCAGTTCGTCGCCCTCGCTGAGGGTGCCGGCCGGCAGTGTGCCGGTGACGACGGTGCCGCTGCCGGCGATGGTGAACGCCCGGTCGATCCAGAGCCGCACCGCGGCCGCGGGATCGGGCACGGGCAGCCGGGCCGCCAGCCGGTCCAGGGCGGCGACCAGCCGGTCGAGCCCCTCCCCCGTGGCGGCGCTGACCGTGACGCTCTCGACGTTGCGCAGGCTGCTGCGGTCGATGTGCGCGCGGGCCTGGCGCAGCGCCGGACCGGGATCGGCCAGGTCGGAGCGCGTCACCACGAGCACTCCGTGCCGGATCCCGAGTGCGTCGATGGCCGCGAGGTGCTCGGCGGACTGCGGCTTCCAGCCCTCGTCGGCGGCCACGACGATCATGACGGCGGGAACAGGGCCCACCCCCGCGAGCATGTTGGTCACAAACCGTTCGTGGCCGGGGACGTCGACGAAGGCGAGCCGCCTGCCCGACGGCATCGTCCGCCAGGCGAACCCGAGGTCGATGGTCATGCCTCGCCGCCGTTCCTCGGCCCACCGGTCTGGTTCCATTCCGGTCAGCGCGCGCACCAGCGTCGACTTGCCGTGGTCCACGTGCCCGGCGGTGGCGACGACCTGCATCTACGCCTCATCTCCGGGGACGGGGACGGTCGCCGCCCGGCCGGAGGCACGATGCCCGCCGGCGAGCACGGCGTCCCGCAGGCGGACGTCGTCGCCTGGCTCCACGGCGCGCAGGTCGAGCAGCAGCCTGCCCGCCACGATCCGCCCGATGACCCGCCGTTCGCGGAGCAGTGCCTCGTACGACTCCGGCAGGCTGACCGCGGCGCTCGGCAGCTCGACACCGGGTGCTCCCCCGCCGCCTACGGTGGAGACCGAGTCCACGGCGAGGGCGTCGACGGCGTGCTCGGCGAGTTCCTTGGCGAGCTGCTCGGCCCGGTCGCGGAGCTCCGTCACGGCGATGTGCAGCTGGCGTACGGCGGGCGGCTGGGGCCCCCGCAGCGTCGCCTCCAGGGCGGCGAGCGTCATCTTGCCGACCCTGAGCGCGCGGGCCAGCGGATGCCGGCGCAGCCGCTCGACCGGCTCGGCCGCGCCGAGCAGCAGCCCGGCCTGCGGTCCGCCCAGGAGCTTGTCCCCGCTGGCCGTCACCAGGGCCGCGCCCTGCCGCAGCGCCGTGGCGGCGTCGGGCTCCTCGGGCAGCAGAGGCTCGGGGGCGAGCAGCCCGGAGCCGATGTCGGCGACGACGGGCATGCCCAGCGCGCTGAGCTCGGCGATGCCGGCGGCGGCGGTGAAACCCGAGATCCTGAAGTTCGACGGATGAATTTTCAGTATGAAGCCGGTGTCCGGTCCGGTCGCGGCGGCATAGTCGGCGGCGGTGGTGCGGTTGGTGGTGCCGACCTCGCGGAGCCGGGCTCCGGTGGAGACGAGCAGGTCGGGGAGGCGGAAGCCGTCGCCGATCTCCACCATCTCGCCCCTGCTGATGATGATCTCACGTCCCCGGGCCAGGACCGTCGCGGCCAGGACGAGCGCGGCGGCGTTGTTGTTGACGACGTGCGCGGCCTCGGCGGGCGGGCAGGCGGCCAGCAGCGCCTCCACCGCGCCCTGGCCCCGCCGGCCCCGCAGCCCGGTGGCGAGGTCGTACTCCACATCGGTGCAGCCCGACGCTGCGCGGACGGCCTCCCGGGCGGCCGCCGACAGCGGGGCCCGGCCGAGGTTGGTGTGCAGCAGCACCCCGGTCGCGTTGACGACGGGCCGCAGGCTCGCCGCGTGCGAGGGCAGCGCAGCCACCGCCGCGTCCGCGACCGTCTCCGGCGCGATCTCACCGCTGCGGGCACGCCGCTGCGCGCCGGCGACCGCCGTCTTCACGATCGCACGGCCGAGACGTTCCTCGGCGGTACGAAGTCGGGGGTCGGCCAGCACGGCGTCGGTTCGGGGGACGTGTCGCCGAATGTCCACCCAGATAAGCCTAGCCCGTCGGCCTGCGGGTCGAGCCCGAGCACCCGGACGGCGCCCGAGTCGGGCCGCTGCAGCCCTTCGACGCACTCGACCGTGGTGGTCTTCCCGGCACCGTTGGGGCCCAGGATTCCGAAGATCTCCCCGTCGTCCACCGTGAAGGACGCCCCTCGGCTGATGAGGCCATCCACCGATCGGCAGACCCGCGACCCCGCGGAGCCGCCCGCCCGCGGTATCCCGGCACCGGACGCTGGGCTCACGGCCGGGCTTGGGCCGGCGAGCGGGGCTCGTCAAGAGCGGGGCCGTTCAGAAGCGGGGCCCTTCAGAAGCGGTCGGGCGGGCCGAATGCCTGGTTGCGGTCGGCGTGGTCGAGGAAGTCGTCGACCATGCGGTGGAACAGCAGCGCGAGATCCCGCCGGTCCTCGGGCCGCCATTCGGCGAGCGCCTCGTTCATCCATCGGCGGCCGACGGCGCGGATCGAGTCGACGGCCTCCCGGCCGGTCGGGCTGAGCCGCACCCGCTGGCAGCGCCGGTCGTCGGGGTCGGCGACCCGCTCGACGAACCCGGCCCGCTCCAGCCGCTGCACCTGGCGGGTCACATGGGGCGCCTCGACGGCGAGCCGGGTGGCGAGCTCCCCGGGCCGCATCGGCTCCCCCTCGTCGGCGAGCACCCGCAGCAGCGGCACCCCGGCGCGATCGACGTTCACCCCCGCCTCCGCGACCGTGCGGTCGTGCCGCCGGGCCCGGGTGAGCAGATGGGAGATCCGGGTGAGCGCGCGTTCGAGCTCCACGACGTCGTCGGGTACGGCGTCGCGGGACTCGTCGGTGTGCTCTTCCAGCGGCATGTGAGTAATCTTACTAGTACTTACTTACTTAACTTAAGTAAGTAATATCGTACCTCGGAATGACATAACGAGAAGGGACCCCCATGACAGGCAGCGCCGTCAGTACGGCACCCGGCACGGTGGAACGGGGCGCTCTTCCGGCACCCACCGGGCTGACCCTGCTGGCGCTCGCGGTGGCCGGGATGGTCGTATCGGTGCAGCAGACCCTGGTGATCCCGCTCCTGCCCCGGCTCATGACGGCCTTCCACGTATCGGTCACCGAGGTGACCTGGGTGTTCACCGCCTCCTTGCTGGCCGGTGCGGTGGCCACTCCGCTGCTGTCACGGTTCGGCGACATGTACGGCAAGAAGCGGATGATCCTAGTGGCCATGGGCCTGCTGCTCGCCGGTTCGGTGATCTGCGCGGTGTCGGGCTCGCTCCCCCTGCTCATCGCCGGCCGGGCGCTGCAGGGCACCTCATCGGCTTTGATCCCGCTGGCCATCGGCATGATCCGGGACGTCTTCCCGAGGGACAGGGTGACCACCGCCATCGGGATCGTCAGCGCGACCATGGGAGTCGGCGGCACTCTGGGCATGATCGTGACAGGTCTGATCGCCGACCGCACGACCAGCCATCACCCGGTGTTCTGGATCGCCGCCGGGCTCGCGGCCGCGGGACTCGTGCTGATCGCCGTGAGCGCGCCCGACTCCGGCACCCGAGCCGGTGGCCGGCCCGACTTCGCCGGAGCGCTCCTGCTGGGCGGCTGGCTGGTCTGCCTGCTGCTGGCCATCAGCCAGGGCAACTCCTGGGGCTGGACCTCCGGTGGTGTGCTCGCCCTGTTCGCCGCGTCGCTCGTGCTGTGCGGGATCTGGGTCGGCGTCGAGCTGAAGATCCGCGAACCGCTGGTGCGGCTCGGCCTGCTCGTCGGGGCCAAGTCGCTTTCGGCCAACCTCGCCTCGCTGCTGCTGGGCTTCTCGATGTTCGCCGCCTTCACGTTGATCTCCAATTTCGTCCAGACGCCCACGAAGGTCGGCTACGGGCTCGGCGGATCGGTGCTCGATGTGGGTCTCTACTCGCTGCCCAGCACGGTCACCATGCTGGTCGCCTCGGCGTACACCGGGCGGATCGCCGGCCGGATCGGCGCGGCTTTCACGCTGGCCATCGGGTCGGTGTTCGCCGGGCTCAGCTATCTGTGGCTGGCCGTGTCGAACGGCCACGGATACGACTTCCTGGCCTTCGGCGCCATCCAGGGCATCGGCTTCGGCATCGCCTACGCCGCGCTGGGAACCCTCGCCGTCCAGCATGTCCCGATGGACCAGAGCGGCATCGCCAGCGGCATCAACTCGCTGGTGCGCACCGCCGGCGGCAGTGTCGCCGGCGCGGTGACCGCCTCGCTGCTGACCGGAAGCACCATCGCGGGCACCAAGGTCCCGACCCTGCACTCGTACGTGCTGTGCTTCGTCATCGTCGCCTGCGGGGCCGCCCTGGCGGCGGCCGTCGCGGCCGTGCACGGCGTCCGGCACCGGCCGGCGCCGGGCACCCACCCGGTCGAGGCGCTCGAGACGACCTGACCGCCGGCCCCTCCGGCCGCCGGAACGCCACCGGTGCGGCCGGGGCCCGGCCGCTCCGCACCAGGCTTCCTGCCGGGCGAGGAAGAACCCCTCTTGACGAACGGGGCCCGGAGCACGCCCTATAGGGGTGCGCCCCCAAAGGGAGGTGCACCCCGGCTCAGGGGTGGCGGCACGTCCGGAGGAGCACACGCATGGGTGCTTACGCGTCCGCGTACGAGCGGAGCATCACCGACCCGACACGGTTCTGGGGGCTGGCCGCCCGGGACATCCGCTGGCTGACGCCGCCCGACCGGGTGCTGGACGACGGTGCGCCGCCGTTCTACCGCTGGTTCACCGGCGGTGAGCTCAACACGTGTGACAACGCGCTCGACCGGCATGTCGAGGAGGGGCGCGGCGGCCAGCAGGCGCTGATCTACGACAGCCCGGTGACCGGGACCCGGCGCGGCTACACCTACCGCGAGCTCCGCGACGAAGTGGCGCTGTTCGCGGGCGCGCTGCGCGGCCTGGGGGTAGAGCGCGGCGACCGGGTGGTGATCTATCTGCCGATGGTGCCCGAGGCGGTGATCTCCATGCTGGCCTGCGCGCGGATCGGCGCGGTCCACTCGGTGGTCTTCGGCGGGTTCGCGGCCAGGGAACTGGCCGTACGGGTCGACGACGCCCGGCCGAAGGTCGTCGTCTCTGCCTCCTGCGGCATCGAGGGGACGCGGGTGGTGGCGTACAAGCCGCTGCTCGACCGGGCCCTCGAACTGGCCGCGCACAAGGTCCGGCACTGCGTGATCCTGCAGCGCCCGCAGGCCCGTGCCGACCTGGTGCGCCCCCGGGATCTGGAATGGGACGAGGCGCTCGAGGGCGCCCGGCCGGCCGGCTGCGTGCCGGTCGCGGCGACCGACCCGCTGTACATCCTCTACACCTCGGGCACGACCGGACGGCCCAAGGGCGTCGTCCGGGACAACGGCGGTCACGCGGTCGCGCTGCGGTGGTCGATGCGGAACATCTACGGTGCCGGCCCGGGTGACGTCTTCTGGGCGGCGTCCGACGTCGGCTGGGTGGTCGGGCATTCCTACATCGTGTATGCGCCGTTGCTCACCGGCTGCACGACGGTGCTCTACGAGGGCAAGCCGGTCGGTACCCCGGACGCGGGGGCGTTCTGGCGGGTGGCCGCCGAGCACCGGGTCAAGATCCTGTTCGCGGCGCCCACCGCGATCAGGGCCATCCGGAAGGAGGACCCGCAGGGCCGGCTGCCGGCCGGGTACGACCTGTCCGCGCTGGACGCGCTGTTCCTGGCCGGGGAGCGACTCGATCCCGACACCTGCCGGTGGGCGGAACGGGTGCTGGGACGGCCGGTGATCGACCACTGGTGGCAGACCGAGACCGGCTGGCCGATCGTGGCGAACCCGCGCGGGCTGGAGCCGATGCCGGTGCGGGCCGGGTCTCCGACGGTCTCCGTCCCCGGCTACGACGTACGGGTGCTGCGTCCCGGCGGCGTGGAGGCGGACCCGGGCGAGGACGGCGACATCGTGCTGCGGCTCCCGCTGCCCCCGGGCACCCTGCCCACGCTCTGGCAGGACGACGAACGCTTCGTCGAGTCGTACCTCACCCGGCATCCCGGTCACTACCTGACCGGGGACGGCGGCCACCTCGACGAGGACGGCTACGTGTGGGTGATGGGCCGCACCGACGACGTCATCAACGTAGCCGGGCACCGGCTGTCGACCGGCACTATGGAGGAGGTGCTCGCGGCGCATCCCGCGGTGGCCGAGTGCGCGGTCATCGGGGTGCATGACGAGCTCAAGGGGCAGGTGCCGCGCGGTCTCGTCGTCCTCAAGAGCGGCTCCCCCGCGGGCCCGGCGGTGGACGCCGGCCGGGTGCGGGAGGAGCTCGTTCGGGCGATACGCGAGCAGATAGGGCCGGTCGCGTCGTTCAAGGAGGTGGCCATCGTGCCGGCGCTGCCCAAGACGCGGTCCGGGAAGATCCTGCGCGGCGCCATGCGCGGCATCGCGGACGGCCACGACGTGCCCGTGCCCCCGACGATCGAGGACCCCACGGTGCTCGAGGAACTCCGCGCGATCCTGCGACCACCGGGGGCGGCGGCCGGCGGCTAGACCTCATGTTTCCTCGGCCACAGGGCGGTGACGAGCAGGACGCCGATCACCGCGACGACGATCTGCAGCAGGGTCTCGCCGAAGTTGAATCCCCTGGTGTTCCAGTGGAACAACCCCCTGGCCACCCAGGAGCCGATGAACGCCGCCACGATGCCGACCAGGACGGTCAGCCAGATCGGCATGTTCTGCTTGCCGGGAACCAGCAGCCGGGCGACCGCGCCGATGATGGCGCCGAAGATGATGGCGGTGAAGATGCCCCCAATGGTCATGGCGGATCCCTCCGATGAGAGGCGTCGGCCCCGCGGTGTGGCAAGGCCGTTACAGAGCGCCTACCCATGGCACCCAAAAGCCACACGAGCCGGGTGAGCACCTTGACCCCTGGTTTGCCCCCAGTTCGCCCGGTGGCGCCGTAAGGACCCTGTAACCCCGGGAATCGCGTTCTTTCCGGCACCGTGTTGTTGGGTGGTGAGAAGCGTCATCCGGCCGCGGCAGGCCGGGCCGGCACGGGGAGAACGACCATGGGACGTAAGGGAGCACTCGGGGCGGGGGCGGTGGTGGTCGTCCTGCTGGCCGTCGCCGGGCTGGTGGCCTTCCAGCCCTGGAAGCTGTGGGTCGATCAGAAGTCCGCCGAGTCCGCCCCGGCCGGCGTGGTCACCGCGCGGGGCGGCGCCGGCCAGGGCACGGCCGCCGCGGCACCGGCCGCCCGGACCCTGTTCGAGGGCCGCACGTGGCGGTCGTATTCGCATGGCGAGACGACGGGAACCGTCCGGGTCTACCGGCTCCCCGGCGGTTCCCAGGTGCTGCGCTTGGAGGGCCTGCACACCTCGAACGGGCCGGATGTGAAGGTCGTGCTGTCGGCGCGGCCGCACGACGCGCAGGAGAGCCTGGCGCCCGGTTATCTCACTCTGGGCACCCTCAAGGGCAACGAGGGCAGCTCCAACTACACCATCCCGGGCGGCACCGATCTGAGCGGCTACAAGAGCGTCGTGATCTGGTGCAAGCGGTTCGACGCCGTCTTCGCCGCCGCGCCGATGGCCTGAGGAACGGCCGGCGGGCCAAGACCGCGCCGGTGCTCCCGAACCGCCCGGCGGCGCGATCAGCGAATGCTGAGCACGGGGCCGTCCCGGGTGATCAGCTCGCCGATGACCGGAGCGCCGGGGATCTCCCCGACGACCAGCAGCCCGCCCGAGGTCTGCGCGTCGGCCAGTAGCAGCCGCTGTTCCTCGGCGACCCTGCGGAACTCGGTGTGCGGGCGCACCCACGCCAGGTTGCGGTGGGTCCCGCCGGACACGAATCCGTCCCGTACCGCCAGCCGGGCGCCTTCCAGATACGGCACCGCGGCGGAGTCGACCACCGCCGTGACCCCGCTGGCGCGGGCCAGCTTGTACAGATGCCCGAGCAGGCCGAACCCGGTCACGTCGGTGGCGGAGCGCAGGTCGCGCTCCAGCGCCAGCCGGGCGGCCTCCGCGTTGAGCGTCGTCATCGCCTCGACGGCCTGTGGGAACACCTCGCCGGTGGCCTTGTGCCGGGTGTTGAGCACGCCGATACCCAGCGGCTTGGTCAGGGACAGGGGCAGGCCCGCACGGCCCGCGTCCAGGCGGAGCAGCCGCTCGGGGTCGGCGATGCCGGTGACCGCCATGCCGTACTTGGGCTCGGGGTCGTCGATGCTGTGCCCGCCCGCGACCACGCAGCCCGCCAGCCGGGCCACGTCGAGGCCGCCGCGCAGCACCTCCCGGGCCAGCTCCATAGGCAGAGTGTCCCGCGGCCAGCCGAGCAGGTTGAGTGCCATGAGCGGCTCGCCGCCGACGGCGTACACGTCGGACAGCGCGTTGGTGGCGGCGATGCGGCCCCAGTCGTAGGCGTCGTCGACCACGGGGGTGAAGAAGTCGGCGGTCGAGACGATCGCCCGGTCCTTGTCGATCTTCAGTACGGCGGCGTCGTCCGCCTCTTCCAGCCCCAGGAGCGGGCGACCCGCCTCCGAGCCGAGCAGGCCGGAGACGATGGCCTCCAGCTCTCCAGGCGGGATCTTGCAGGCGCACCCACCGCCATGGGCGTACCGGGTCAGGCGCACACGCGAGGTCACGGGCTTCACAAGCTGAGATCCAACCCTTCGTACCGCTTGGTGATCAAGAACAAGAAGACCTGAACCCGCTCCGATCCGGTCCATGACAGGACACAATCCCCACGAAGTGGCTTGTCCGAACATACTTCGGCATGGTGCGATGCTCACCTCTGCAAGTGAACACTGACAAAGATCAATACGGAGAGGTGGGCGAGATGACGGCAGACCTCGGCCAGACGGCCGACATCCTGACCCACCGGGCGCGGCTCGTGGCGGGGATCGCAGGTCAGACCCTGTGCACCCGGCTGGCCGACACTGCCGAGCGGTACGGAGATCTGCCCGCCTACTCGGACCGGGTCGATGGCTCCTGGCAGACCCTCACCTGGAGCCGGACCCGGCAGCGGACGCTCGAGGTCGCCGCCGGCTTCGTCGCCCTCGGCGTGCAGCCGGGCGAGGTCGTGGCGCTGATGATGCCCAACCGCAGCGAGCACGTCCTGGCCGACCTGGGCGCGGTGCACGCGGGCGCGGTGCCCACCACGGTGTACGCGACGCTGGCGCCGGACCAGGTGGCCTTCGTCGCGGCCAACTGCGGCGCCGCGGTCGCCGTGCTGGACGGAACGGACCAGCTCGGCCGCTGGCAGCCCGTGCTGGACCGGCTGCCGGCGCTGCGGAAGATCATCGTGCTGGACGCGGAGGCGTGTCCGGCGGGCGAGCCGTACCTCACGTGGGACGGCTTCCTCGCACTCGGCCGCGAGCGGCTGGCCGCCGACGCCGCCGGGATCGACCGCCGCTGGCGGGACGTCACGCCCGGCGACACCCTCACCGTGCTGTACACCTCGGGCACCACCGGCAACCCGAAGGGCGTGATCATCAGCCACGCCATGGCACTGTACGAGGCGGCGGTGTCGGACGCGACCTCGGGGCTGCCCGAGCACAACGTGGGCATCTCCTACCTGCCCTTCGCGCACATCGCCGACCGGGTGCTGAGCATCTACCTGCCGATCGGCCGGGCGTCGCACATCCACTTCTGCCCCGACCCGGCACAGCTCACCACCGTGCTGCGTGAGGTGCGGCCCAACGCGTTCTTCGGGGTGCCCCGGGTCTGGGAGAAGATCATGGCGGGCATCCAGGCGGTGCTCGGCATGGAGACCGACGAGGCCAAGAAGGCCGCGGTGGCCGGCGCCATGGAGGTCGGACGCGCGTACGTGTCGAGCTGTGAGTTCGGCGGGACCACCTCGCCGGACCTGGCCGCCGCCTACGAGCAGGCCGACGCGGCCGTGCTGTCGGTGATGCGCGGCCTGCTCGGCGTCGAGCGGGTCGTGCATGCCCTCAGCGCGGCCGCCCCGCTGCCGGTGGAGGTGGCCAGGTTCTTCGCCGGGCTCGGGCTGAAGATCCTCGACGTGTACGGCATGACCGAGACCACGGGCGCGGTCACCGCCAACAGCAACGACGAGTTCAAGCTGGGCACGGTCGGCCGGCCGTTCCCCGGCGTCGAAGTACGCCTGGCCGAGGACGGCGAGATCCTGGTCCGCTCGCCCACCTGCACCTCGGGCTACCTCAACCGGCCGGAGGCGACCGCCGAGCTGCTCGACTCCGGCGGCTGGGTGCACACGGGCGACATCGGCGAGCTCGACGGCGACGGCTTTCTCAAGGTCATCGACCGTAAGAAGGAGCTGATCATCACGGCGGGCGGCGAGAACATCGCGCCCTCGCTCATCGAGAACCACCTCAAGGAGCACCCGCTCGTGGGGCAGGCCCTCGCCTACGGCGACCGTCGGCCGTACGTCGTCGCGCTGATCACCCTGGACGGCGAGGTCGCGCCCGTCTGGGCGGCGGCGCACGGCATCGACACCACCGACCTGGCGGCCCTCGCCGAGCACCCGCTCGTGCTCGAGGAGGTCGGCAAGGCCATCGAGGACGCCAACGCCCGGATGGCGCGGGTCCAGCAGGTCAAGAAGTGGCGGCTGCTCCCCGCCGAATGGACCGCCGAGAGCGAGGAGCTCACCCCGACCCTCAAGCTGAAGCGCCGGGTCGTGCACGGCAAATACACCGACGCGATCGAGGCCCTCTACGCCTGAGGGACCACCCGGCACGATGAGCGTGCGGTGATCAGGGCTTGATGATCAGGGTTAGGGTCATGGGCGGAGGCGGGTGAGCACCTGGTGGTCTCCGCGGTCTTCAAAACCGATGGGCCCGAGGATCTCGGGCCGGCGGGTTCGATTCCCGTACGCCTCCGCACCTGCGACGATTCAATTTTCGTCGGATATGCCCGATGGGGATTTCGCGGTGATTTGCGTCCCGTGGCAGCTCCATGTCAGCTCGCGGGACGAAACCGGGGATGATCATGGTCCCCAGCCAGGGGTAATGGGGGCCATTTTTGAGCGATCGCCCCCGGCTCACGGCAACGCCGTCCCGGCCGGGGGAAGCCCCCAGGCGGCCATGTCGAACGACGACGGGGACGTTCCGCGACGGCGGTAGTCATCGTGCACCGACGCCGCCGCATCAACGTAGGCGCCC
>JAOPYK010000057.1 GCA_025964695.1 Streptosporangiaceae bacterium
TCCGCGGCCAGTTCCGCGGTCGGCCGCGACATCACGGTGTCGGCGTTGGCGATGACGAACACCTCGAACCCGGGCGTCGTGTGCTCCAGGGCCTTGCGCACCGCCTGGGCACCGTCCCGGGCGTCGATGTAGGACCAGAGGTTCCAGGACCGCAGCGCCGGATCGGCGTCGAATGACGGGAAGTCGGAGTAGTCGTCGGGCTCCATGACGTTGGAGAACCTCAGGCCGATCAGCTTCAGCTCGGGGTCCCAGCGGCAGAACTGCGCCGCCATCTGCTCGTCCAGGAGCTTGGCCAGCGAGTACGCCGTTTCCGGGCGGGCCGGGTACTCCTCGTCCACCGGCAGGTACGGCGGAGCCGTGTCGAACGGAAGACCGAGGAGGGTCTCGCTGGACGCCCAGACGACGTTGCGGATACCGGCGTGCCGGGCGGCCGACAGCACGTTGTAGGTGCTGGTCACGTTGTTGTGGAAGGTGGTGGCGTTGGCGGCGATGCCGGGGCCGGGCACGGCCGCCAGGTGGACCACCGCGTCGACTCCCGTGTACCGCGAGTCCACCCCGGTCAGCGCTTCCACGACCTGCCCGTAGTCGGTCAGGTCGATTCTCGTGAATGGCACGATCGGGTCGGCGGAGGAGACCCGATCGAGGTTGACCACGTCCCATCCGTGCTCGGCGAGTTCGCGTACGACCGCGCGGCCGAGCTTCCCGCTTCCTCCGGTGACGACGACACGGGGTCCCATACAAGTCCTTTCAGGTGGGGAGTCGCGGAACTGAACTGCCAGAACTCACCATCGCAAGGATAGGGGAGATCGATCAGTGACAAGGGCCGCACCTCGGCCCTGTGCTGTGCCAATGCTCGTACAGGGCTGTTGGCTTTATCCTCGTTCTCCCTGTGTTTCCGTCTGCTGTATCTGATCTTGATCAGGGTCGTGGGGTGGCTGGTGCTGCTGGCTCGCAGCGATGCCTCCAGGAGGTGGAAATCCTCGTGCTGCGACATGAGGTTGCGGTGCCGCCGTCAGGTCGCTCGTCCGAGGCCGGATTGGGCCGACCGGGCGATCCTGGCTGCGCTCACCCGTCAACTGGAAGCCAGCACGCGAGTATTGGCACGGCACAGGGGGAGCGGGTGTTGGGCCAGGGAACGATGCGGGCGATGGCCGTTGAAGTGGCCTACGTAGATCTTCAGGACGGTTTCCAGATGGCGTTGGGAGAAGATCAGTAGCCGGTCGGTGCACTCGCGGCGGACGCTCAAGATACACCGTTCCGGCGAACGTATTCGCCTTCGGCGTGTGGGAGGGGTGCGCAGCACGGTGATGCCGGCCGCTGCGAAGACTGTGGTCGAAGGCGTCGATGAATTTCCTATCGCGGTCGCGGATGAGGAAGCGAAACTGCTGGGCGCGTTCGTTCAGGTCCATCAGCGGGCTGCGGGCCTGTTGCGTCACCCACGTCCCGGTCGGATGTGGTGCCCTCGGCTGGACGTCAGGCGAGCCGAGGGAACAGCCTGAGCGCGTTGTCGCGCTCTACGCCTCGCAGTTCCTCCTCGGTGAAGCCGTCGAAGCCGGTGAGGTTGCCGATGTTGCGTACGACCGTGGGTTCCGGGGCCGCGGGCCAGTCGGTTCCGAAGAGGATGTGGTCCGCGGTGGTCACCTCAAGCGTCGGCAGCAGCGAGTTGCGGCTCCCGGCCAGCGCCGTCTCGTAGTAGAGCCCTCGCAGCACGTCCGCGACATGTGCGGGATCGATGTCCGCGTCGTCCGGCCCCCGTCCCATGACGGTGTGTTCGCCTATCCGCCATCCGAGTGTGGGCAGCGCCCCTCCGCAGTGCGCCAGGATCAGACGCAGCCCCGGATGCCGCTGGAAGACACCGGTGTACAGGGCGTTGCTGATGTTGCGCGCGGTGTCGAAGGGGAATTCGACGATCGAACTCGGGCGGCCGAATCCCAAGACGTCGATGTGCGGGCAGTCCACCGGGTGTACGAAGACCGGTACGTCTCGCCGTGCCAGCTCCGCCAGCAACGGCTCAAGGGACGGATCGCCGAAATAACGCCCCAGCACATTCGAGGTCAGCACCACTCCGTCGAGCCGCAGTTCGTCCAAGGCGTACGCTAGTTCCGCCAACGCCGCGTCGGGGCCGTCCGCAGGCAGCGTGGCGAAGGCTCCGAAGCGGTTGGGGTGCTTCGCGATCAGCTTGGCGTGCCCTTCGTTGATCATCCGGGACAGGCGTGTCCCGAACTCCGGGTCGTCGTCCGACCCCGCGAACGCCATCGGCATCGACACGAGCTGGGCGGCGATCTGCTGCCGGTCCATGTAGGCGAGCGCGGCCTCCGGCGTCCACCGCACCGATATCCGGTAGCCGCCGGTCGGCTGGTAACCCCGGCCCGCGACCGCCGCGATCGCTTCGTCTGGCATGGCATGAGTGTGGACATCAATGCGTTGACGGGGCACGGCAGCGCTCCTCTGTTTCTTGGTACGTGGACCTCCTGACCGCCCTTCGGCCCGCGCGCCTTCCCGTGTGCGCCGACCGAGGCGCGGAGGCGGCAAAGCCGGGGCGAAGGCCTGGCTTCTGCGCCGACTTCACGCGGCGACGGGGCTCCGGCACGACCAGGAGCGACGGGCGACGAGAGGCAGCCTGGTGCGGCGGGTCCTCTGCGAGGAGCGTCGGCACCTGTTGTTGCGATGTCGACTCTACGCACTAAAGTGTTGATAGTCAATTTACTGCCAGGATCAGGTGACGCGGGTACCGTCTCCGACGTGACGTGACGTGCGGGGGCGCCCATCATCCTCTGCCTGCCCTCGGCAGAGGCGACCCGGCGAATGCCGCGCCCTGTCCGGTCTCGCCGCTCTTCCAGAATCTGCGGCTGGCGCGGGGGAGAGGGTCTCGGCGGCCTGGTGGCACAGACGGCGACGCCTCGTGCCACCTCTACTACGCGCTGGACAGACGACTGCCTCACTGAGCCATCCGCGCCGAGACGCGTCTTCCGAAGCGGGAAAGGCACTTCTCCGTCCCACCGTTGGCCCGCTGTGTCCCGGCGGCCCGACGTCCGCATCTCGGCCACGGCAGCGCACGGCGGCGCCCGGAAGGCGGTGCCGGTCCTGTGGCGAAAAGTTCAAAAGGATCACCGAACAATAAATTGACGACTAACATTTTAAAGTCTACGGTCGATACATGTCCGGCCCGTTTCTCCCAGGACAGCCCCTCCGGCAGGCACTCGCCAGCCTGCCGACACCTCGCGCTTCCTCTCGTCCGCGCCGGGACGGGCGGACCATTCTTTGGAGGTTTCCATGCGGATAGGCGATGTGACAGTTCATCCCCTCTTCGACGGCGTCATACCGATGCCGCCGAGCCTGCTCTATCCCGACCTGCCGATGTCTGTCCCCATACCCACATCCTGATCGGCCCGCCCCAACGAGAACTGCGCGGCACGGCGTTCATCACCGGACTGCTGCGCCGCGACGAGTCCCTGGCCGACGAAGCAACCGCCATTCGCATCGCCAGCGAACTGGCAGGCGAACTGGCCGGCTGACCACCAGGCCGGCCGGCTGTCCGGGCCGCGCTCCTCCGTCGAAGGCCCGCCGAGAACACTCCAACCATCTGAAAGCGGTGACATCGATGACGCAGTCAACCGAAGTAGCCATCCCAGAGCGCTTTTCGTACTTCCGAACCGTCGACAGCCCTATGGGGCGCTCGGTCAAGCGGAAGCTCGAACGCATCGCCAAGAGCCACCTCGACATCCCCGAGGACCTCGCGACGGCCTTCGGGCGGGCCATGAACACTGGTGACCCGCTCGGCGACGACTACATCTCCGCCGCCTTCGCCTCGCCCCGGGGCAAGGCACGTGCCAGGAAAGACGTCGGCCAGGCCCTCCAGGGCGGCATCGACAGCGTCAGCGACCCCTCTCCGGAACTCGTGGCGCTGTTCGAGCAGACCAACACCGATCCCGAGTGGGTCGACTGGGAGAAGGTCGAACACGGCGCGGAGGTCTTCCGGCGGTACGGCAAGGAGCTGTACCCGTACTTCGGCATGGTCTCGTTCCCCGGTTACGGGCTGGAGAGCATCGCCAAACCGCTCGCGCTGACCGGCCGGCGGGTCGGCGTTCGGCCGGTTCTTGGAGACCTGCCGCCTCTGGACGGACACCACCGAGCCTGGGGCAATGCGACCCGGCGGCGTGGGACGTCGCTCTGCGGTGTTCGTGCGCACTCTGCACTCGATGATCCGCCACACCCTGCTGCCGCACCCCGAGTGGGATCGGGAGAAGCTGGGGGTGCCCATCAGCCAGTTCGGGATGTTCGGGACCCTCCTTCTCAGTTCGTTCGCCCCTGGGCAGCAGCTGAAGCTTCTCGGATACCTTCCCACCGACGATGACATCGCGGCCATGATGCATCACTGGCGCTATGTCGGGCATCTCATGGGTGCCGAGGCGCCGTGGTTCCCGGAGACCATGACGGACGCCTTCAGAGCGCAGCTACTGATCACGCTCGTGGAGGAGCCGAGGCCGGGCAAGGACTCCCGGAAGCTGTGCCGGTCGTTCATGGACACCTTTCTTCCCGCGAAGGACGCACGGGGATTGCGCCAGGTCTACGGGAAACTGCGGCATAAGGCGCAACTCGGTCACGCGCGTTTCTACCTGGGGGAGAACTTCCAGGGGACGGGCCTGCCCGACCCCGGGCTGTGGCGTTACGCCCCTCTCGCCCGGGTGGTTCCGAACCTGACGCGTGAGACCCTTCGCCGGTACGTCCCTGGGGTAGCCGGGTGGATCGACCAGACCCACAGGCGCGCTCGTCATGAATTCCTCAGCAAGAACCTCGAGGGCGGCGAAGCGAAGTTCAAGCCCGTCGACAAACTCACGCGATAATGGAATAGCCGCCCTGTCCGCCAGAGGTCCCCGCCTGCTCTCTCCGGTCCCGGCCGGAGGAGAGCAGGCGTCGCTAAGCTGGTCTCATGCCTGATTCTCCGCCACGTGTCACCCGCCCACGAGGGCGCCCGCGTAAGGACGCTCAATTCGCCCCGACCGACCAGGTGATGGCTGCGGTGATCGATGCTTTTTCGGTGCACGGGTACAACGGGGTTTCGCTGCGGACGGTAAATGACGAGTTGGGTGTCAGCCGCAATCTTCTCTTTCAGCGCTTCGGTTCGAAGGCCAATCTATGGCGCGCCGCCGTCGACTGGGCTTTCCGCCCACTCCTGGAACACCTGGAAGCCGCGGACGACGAATCGGCTGACCCCATGGTGCGGTTGAGGATGTTGATCCTGAATTTCATCGAATATTCGGTGACCCGCCCGTATCTTGCTCGACTGGTCACTGTGGAAGGCGCGGCCAAAACGGATCGGCTGGAGTATCTCTACCACGAGTATATCGAGCCTGTCCGATCGCGTTACATACCTGTTTTTGAACTGCTGCGCGAGCAAGGAAGAATCAAGAACGTCCCATACGAGGTCTTCTATTTTCTTCTCACTTCGGGCGGATCCGCGCCCTATGGCCAGATCGGGCTCGCCTCGCTGATGAACCCGGAGATGACTTCACCGGACGAGCCGCGCGTTCGGCTTTACGCCGAGAACGTGGCTGAAGTGCTCATCAACGGCCTATCGCTGTCCGGCTGAAGGGCAGCGCCACCGATTCTCTTTGTCTGCCTGAGTGCGCATCGAACTCTCGCGCCACCACTTCCGCGGCCTCGTGCACCGTGGCCGCCTCGCCTCGATCATTCACGTGCGCGCGCCGGCGTGAGGGGATCGGCTGGGGTGTCCGTTTTTGGCTGTTCGCGGGTTGAGTGTGTGGGGTTAGGCAGGGCGGTGGCCCGCGTGTCGTCGCGGGCGGCGTCGGCTTCCACTCGCCGAGGGTGTTGCGGGGTGCTCCTTTCTGAGGTATCGGGGCGGTGGGGTCAGCCGGGGTCGGGCAGGGCCTGGGCGCGGTCCCATGCGGTGACGGCGTGATGGGCGGCAGCCCAAGCGGGGTCGAACCTCAGTTCCCGGCGGCGGGCGTGGTCGGCGAGCCGGGCGGGGACGTCGAACAGCTGTCGCGGATGGTCGCGGGCTCGGCCCGGGCGAGTTTGCCATCGAGCGCGAGGAGTTGCAGCCAGGCCAGGAGGTCCATGGCCAGGCCGAGCAGAGTGCACCAGGCCTGGTTCGTACTCCGCCTCCCCGTGTGCGATCCCCTTCCAGACCACTGACCCAAGTGGCCTTCTGATACACGATCCCGAGCGCCGGCGGCAGGGTCCTCGGGCACTATGCGAGGGACCTGGGGCTGATGAGCGTCGAGACGGCGGTGCACCGGATGACGGGACTGGCCGCCGCCCGGTTCGGGCTGGCCGGCCGGGGCGTGCTGTACGACGGCGCCCACGCA
>JAOPYK010000068.1 GCA_025964695.1 Streptosporangiaceae bacterium
CCTTGCCCGCTCCCTTGCCCTCGTCCACGGGCAACCGTTCTCCGGCACAGACCCACGCAGGTACGGATGGGCCGACTGCCTCAAGCAGCAAATGATCGACACCATCGCCGAGGTCGCCCACGAACTCGCCACACGGCAGCTTGCGGCCGGCGACCTCGGCGGTGCCCGCGCTGCCGCGCTCAAGGGGCTCATCGCCGAACCCGGCTCTGAGCTGCTTCTGCGTGATCAGATCCTCGCCCTGGCGGCCGGCAAGAACATCACAGCGATCAAGGAGATCTCAGAGCGGATCACACGCCGTAACAACCGGCTGGGCGTCGAGACAGAGCCCGAGACCTCAGCGCTGCTCGACCGCTATCTCGGCGGGCATCGACCGAATAGAACCTAACCTCGGGCTTTCACCGGGGGGCCGGGCGGGCTTGATCGTTTACATGAGAAAAGTGCCTTGAGCTGGGAGAATAGGGCTTGTCTAAGGTCCTTTTCCGCACCAGTTCAAAGGCACTTTCCAGGTGAAGAATACCGCTGTCAGCAACAAGATCGTGGTGTCCGCCGACGGCCGTGGGATCGTGTCCCAGGCCGGGGGTCTGCTGTTGGTGCAGACGTTGCGGGTGACTGGCCTTGACCAGGGGCTTTCCGCTGGCCTAGCGCGGTGGCGCAAACCGCGGGCGGTCCACGATCCAGGAAAGATCGTGGCGGATCTCGCTCTCACGCTGGCGTTGGGCGGAGACTGCCTGGCTGACATCGCGATGCTGCGTTCCCAAGGTGAGTTGTATGGGCTGGTGGCTTCGGATCCGACGGTGTCGCGGCTGGTCGACGCGCTGGCCGCCGACCCGGTGCGGGCGTTGAAAGCGATCCGGGCCGCCCGCGCGATGGCGCGGGAGCGGGCCTGGGCGCTGGCCGGCGAGCACGCTCCCGGCGCCGAGGGAGAGCCGATCCCGGTGGACATCGACGCCACCGTCGTGATCTCTCACTCCGAGAAGGAACACGCCACCGCGACCTGGAAGAAGACCTTTGGGTTCCACCCGATCGCCGTGTTCGCCGACCACGGGCCGGCCGGCAACGGTGAGCCCCTGGCGATGCTGCTGCGCCCGGGCAAGGCCGGCTCCAACACCGCCGCCGACCACATAGAGGCGACCCGGCTCGCCCTGGCCCAACTCCCCCAGCACCGGCGCCGTCAGGTACTGATCCGTACCGATTCGGCCGGCGGCACCCATGAGTTCCTGGACTGGCTGACCAAACCCGGGCGGCGGCTGCGGTACTCGGTCGGGTTCACCATCACCGACGACATCCAGCACGCCATCCTGCAGATTCCCGAAAAGGCGTGGCAGCAGGCCTGCGACGCCGACGGTGCGGCCCGGCCGGGCGCATGGGTCACCGAGATCACCGGGATGCTCGACCTGACCACCTGGCCGAAAGGGATGCGCATCATCGTCCGCCGCGAACGACCCCACCCCGGCGCGCAACTGCGGTTCACCGACATCGACGGGCACCGCTTCACCTGCTTCGCCACCAACACAAAGAAAGACCGGCCCGCCGACCTGGAACTACGCCACCGACGACGCGCCCGCTGCGAAGACCGCATCCGAGGCGCCAAGGACACCGGGCTGCGCAACCTCCCACTCCACGACTTCACCCAGAACCGGATCTGGTGCGAGATCGTCGCCCTGGCGTGTGAACTCCTGGCCTGGATGCAAATGCTCGCCCTGCACGGCGACGCCCGCCGGTGGGAACCCAAACGACTGCGACTCCGCCTGTTCACCTGCGCCGGACGACTGGTGCACGGCGGCCGGCGGCTACGCCTGCGCCTGGCCGCCTCCTGGCCCTGGGCCCACACGATCACCACGGCCCACACCCGCCTGCACGCCCTACCCGCACCGACCTGACCCCGCCGAACCGACCCGACGACACAGAAAGGACACCACCAAAGGGGACCGTGGAACCCCGCCCACCCGACGCGACAGCCGGGCCACCATGCTGACCGGCAACCGAAAACCGGCGGCCCACGACAGCGTCAAACAACCAAACCAAGATCACGAAAGATCGAGGCTAGTTTTAACTCTACGTTATGAATAAAGTGCAAAGAGTAACATGAATAGTGGGTTGGTGACTTGACAAGAGGAAGTCGCGCGGTGGCGGTGCATTTCTTGAGCAGTACAGGGTTCTCCGAAAGTCGGATGCCCCGGTGATGATCCGGGCATTAGGGTGGGAAACGATTTGATAACGCTATGCCGATGGCTTTGGGGCGGCCTGGCATAATAAGTGCACTCCCGTATTCCGAAAGGACAACATGGATCGGGAAGACACGCGGCTCGTCCAAACCGCCGTTCTGGGACATCCGGATTCTTGGGATCCAGTGATCCTTCCGATCGAGTGGCAGGACGCACGGCGTCTTGCCGTCCTCTACAAGGGCAGGGGCTTGTGGTGCGGGAACTTTCTGGGAGGCTGCGGGCAGCAGCTCACCACGAGAGTCGGCAGGATCCGGATTCCGCACTTTGCTCATCTCCCCGACCCGACGGGGGAGGCGGTGTGCACGCGCAGAAGCAACAGCAGGGGCAGCGCCGACCACCTGTTCATCAATCGGGACTTCACCGCGTGGCTGAGGGAGCATGGCGCGCAGCTCCACGATCCTGAGTTCCATGGTGATCTGCACGGCGAGATCGGGTGCGAGGGCATCACGCTCCGGCTACAGAGCGAAGGCAGCCTCATCGCGGTTGCGCTGTCGGATATGCAGAGCGGATCGTGGCTCGAACGCGACGAGCAGCTAAGGGAGAACCGTCCGTGGGTCACTTGGATATTCGGCCCTGGCACCAGGATGCCAGCACCCCTATTGGAACGTGACGGGTACGGGCTACGCGTCAAATGCGACGACCATGATTTCACCCGAAAGGTGAAAATCGGGACTCAGATCCCACACGCCCCCACCGAATGGGTGGATCTCAGCGACTGCCGGTTGACCAGCTCGGGAATCGTTACGCCACAGGCGGCGGATCTCAGTAAGAGACGCACCATCGTAGGGACGAGAGCCGCCACCGCGACAAAGGAACAGCGACTCGGGCGAGAGCGCAGCGTTTCTCCGCAGCGGCTCGACCAACGGGTGAACGCCTACCTGGACGCGGCGTTCGATGCTTGCCGTAAAAAGGATATGCGTCACGCCAGCGCAATGTACGCTGCAGCCGCACAACTGATCGCCTCAGGACAGGTCGACGATGGACATCTCCTCAAGCGGTTCCGCACTTGCAAACTCAGTATCGATGAAGTGACGGCAGACCCGTCCTCGCCGAGGCTCGCCCGCCGGCATCCGCAGAAAGGGCCGGTAACCCGGCCTGGCCTTTCCCAGGCGGAGGTCAAGGACAGGGAAATGAAGTTGGACGTTCTCATCCGGCGAATGGACAACCTGCGACAGGCCCGCAGTATGTCCCGCCTGAACGCGGTCGTCACCGAAGCTGAAGGGATCCTTCAAGACTTCCCAGCCAACCAGTATCGCTACGCGCGTCAACGGGTTGCCGATAAGCGGAAATGGCTCGGGGATATCGGTGCGAAGGCTGACGTGCCGTTTCCCCGCCCGTCCGCGATCGGCGACGCCACACGGTCCAAACGGATACAGGCACGCCTAGGGCCCAATCAGCAAAGAGTCTGGGCCGACATCGCCGAGATGATCAATAATATGAGCAGAGAGAACACCCCTGAAGGGCTGCTGCGAGCGAAAGCCACCTACGTGGACATTAGATTTTCGGCGAGCGAACTTCCCGAAGACGCTGAAGACCATGTCTTGGGGACTGTTGAATCGTACCGAAAATGGCTGACCGGCAATGGGGTATTTGTCGCACAGACACGGGCGGAGAAGAGAATGGAGAGGATGAAGAACGCAGAGAAAATAAGAAGCAAGAGAGAAAAGGCGACAAAGAAGTTGAAGAAGAAATCGCACTAGATCTGACCAAACCAGCCTCGCGCCTGCCGGAAATCCCATCCATGGATTTCATGCCGCATTCCGGTACTGATGCGAGTGCTGGTGCCGTCCGGTGAACTTGCCGATATCTGTCCACAACTCGAGTGGAATCCCATAGCGGCGCATGGCCGCGGTGAACGCCGAACACACCGCCCTGCCCCGTGTCGTTGGCTACCGATTCGCGTTCCATGACACGTCGTAGCGCTTCCGCGCTGGCGGGGGCGTAGAACTCCGGGTCATGGTCCACCGCCGTCCCAGACGTGTTGTTCACATACGTACCGACGTGGCCGAGGATTGTGTCGTCGCCCAGGGCCGGGGCCAGGGTCTGCTCGACAACCTGCCGGAACATATCGTCCACGTCGACGGCCTCGCCGCCGATCCGGGCGGTGATTTTGCCGAACAGATAGCAGTCCACCGGCTTGTGGACGGTGAAGCCCCCATAGGTGACGTGAGAGGCCGGGCCTACCAGGGTCACCTTGTCCACCCGATGATTGGGCGCCGCGCCGAACCTGTCGAGACAGGTGAGGGGCGTACCAGCGGGAGAACGCCTCGGCGACCAGATCGGCGAGGCTGTCAGGTGCCCGATGCCCTTGCGTAGAACATCGCGTCGGGATGCAAGCAGGGCCCCGGCAAAGTGGCGTGGTGTCCGGTTCGTGTCGTGAGTGAGCCGGGATAGCAGAACAGGCACGACTTCCAAGATCATGTGGGCCCAGTTCCTCGACTCTCGACCCCGAGCAGTGATGAACAAAAGATGCCTCGAAGGGTCGTCTGGAGTCGCCAAGCTCCGGAATGAGCCTACGACGAGGCTCGCGGCGGCGTCCAGGAGTTCTTGGTTGAAGGCGTTGTCCTGCAGGAGGTTCTGTCGGTCTTCGTTGGTCTTCCACGGAGCGTTTAGCACTCCTCGCAGAGTGGTGCCGTAGGTCGTGGGGAAGAAGGCCCAGGAACTCTCCTAGGCTCTGGTGGCTGCTGGTCGGAACGGCCCATGCGAGGGGAACCTCGGACCTGGCGTGGTACTCCGCGGCTTCTCGGCGCGCCTTCGCCGAAGGCTTGTGTATCTTCTGGAAGACCTTCCACTCGGACTCGGACGCCTTGCCGTTCTCGAACGAGACGAGTTCCCTGCTCTCGCCCTCTCCACGGACCCTGATTTCACGTCTGTAGACCCGGGCCGGATTGCGTCTGTCCTCCAAGACCACCTGTTCGACGTGTGGCGAGAACAGCGCGAACTTGGCCGGGAACTCCTTGATGTCACGGGCGAGACGCCGGACGGCCCCCTCAAGTAGCGGAAGCCTGATCACCGTGGTGGCCCAGTCCATCAGCTCGCCGAGAACCGGATCGTTCGCTTTTCCTTGGCGGAATCCAGGAGATGCGCTACCCGCAGGACCGGAGTCGGTGTGTCACTGGCGACACGGGCGCGGATCGCCTCTCGCGTCGCTGTCGCGTCCCATCCGAATGAGCCGCTTCTGCTGAAGGACGCCGGTCGGTCAGAGACGCTGAGGACCGACTTGAAGCCCAAGCCGAACCGCCCGATCTCAGTGCCTCGCTTCCGCGACAGGTGCGACGCCAGGATCGTCTCAACGCCTTCCGGGCTGACCGGGGTGCCCAGATTCGCGCAGTAGAGTGCCTCCTCGGTGAGGACGATCTGGATGCCGCCGCCTGGTTCCTTCTGGAGTTCGTCCGCACCG
>JAOPYK010000113.1 GCA_025964695.1 Streptosporangiaceae bacterium
GCCGGGGCTGGGGCGGCGGTCCCCGCGGTCGCTGCGCACGCCACGGCCGGGCTGGTCCCCGCGAGCTGGCGGCGCGCCGGAGCATCCCGGGCCGCTCGGGCCCGGTGGGCGTGCTACCTGATCGCGGGCGGGATCGCCGCCGCCCTGATCGGGCCCTGGCTGGTTCTGGTCCTGACCGGCTGCGGCCTGATCGAAACCGCCGTTCACGCCAGGCCACCAGCACACTCGCGAGCCCCTGCCGGGCGCCGTGCCGCGATGCTGCTAGGGCTCGCCCCGCCCACAGCCGCAGCTGGAGGGCTGGTAGCGGTGGCATGGGTGGCGGCCAAGGTCGGGGCCCTGTCCTACGGCGGCGGATTCGTGATCATCCCTCTGATGCAGCACGACGCCGTCCACGTTTACCACTGGATGACAGGCACCCAGTTCCTCGACGCCGTGGCGCTCGGGCAGATCACCCCCGGCCCGGTCGTGCAGACCGTCGCCGTCGTCGGCTACGCCGCCGCAGGCATCGGCGGCGGGCTGCTGGCAGCCCTGGTCGCCTTCGCCCCCTCCTTCGCCTTCGTGCTCCTCGGCGGCCGCCACTTCGACCGGCTCCGCGACGCCCCCCGCGTCCAAGCGTTCCTGACCGGCGCCGGAGCGGCCGCCATCGGCGCCATCGCCGGCTCCACGATCCCCCTCGCCCTGGCCCTGACCCACCTGTGGCAGTACGCACTCCTCGCACTCGCCGCCCTCTGGCTGCTGGCCCTGCGCCGCGGCGTGGTCACCGCCCTCATCGCCGCCGGAACCGCAGGGGCGCTGTTCGCCCTCGCCGGAGTCCCGCTAACCCGATAGCCCCGCACCGCCCACCGAGGTGCACCGGCACCGGGTGAGGCAGGGGGCTTTGCCGTTCACCTGCTGTTCCCTCTGGGGCTGTTGCGCGTACGCCGCTGGTGGAGGCGACCCGCAGCTACGTCTTCGACCGGGGCGCCTTTGATGAGGTGTACGACCGGGTGGAGGCCGGGCTGCTCACGCAGACCGTACGGCTGCTGCAGTTGGTGCCGCTGCTGGGCTTCGAGACGGCCCTGCACCCCCAGGTGACTGTGGCCTCCGGTTTGGTCATCCGGCTCATGGACGACGGGGAGGTATCGGCGGCCTTGCAGACCGGGTTGCCGGATCAGGCGACCTCGACCGCGACCGGCCGTACGGTGCCGCAGGCCTACCAGCGGGCGCTGGTCAAGGTGAGCAGCTACCCGGTTCCGGTCGGGGAGGTCCCCGGTCCGGTCGAGGCGCCGGTGTCGATCGAGGAGGAGGCGTTGTGGCTGCAGATAGCGCTGCGGTTGGTGTGCGGCGGGTCGGTCACCCTTGGCCGCCCGTTGCAGATGCAGCACCCGGGCGACTTCGATGCCGACCGCGGCTACTCCGCTTCCCTCACTCGCGTCGAGGTGCCCGACGAGAACCGGCTCACCATCCTGTACAGCCCTGGGCAGGTCGCCGAGGTAGAGGAGATGATGGTGATGCTCACCGACCCGGCGGTAGCCGGGAACCGGTCGCTGCAGATGGCGATACGCCGCCTGGTGTCCTCCGGCTCTCGCGGGCTGGCCGAGGACCGCCTAGTCGACCTGATGGTGGCCGCCGAGGCGCTGTTCATCCACGGCGCCGGCCACGGCCGGACCCAGCAGAAGAGGGCGCTGATCGCCGTCGGCGCGGCCGCGCTGCTCGGCGGCGATCCCGAGCTTGGCGTGTCCGCCGCCGATATCTCCTGCTTCATCGGCGGCGCGTACGTGCGCCGCAACCACGAGGTCCACGCCGACCCCACACCGCCCGCCGCGACCGCGCTGCTTGACGGCACCCCCTCCGCCTCGCTCCACGCGACCGTCGAAGACCTGGAGCACCTGATGCGCCGCGCTGCGACCCTGACGATCAAAACAACCGTGTCAGTCGCTCAGCGGGTGCCCTGATCCGCCTCGGGAACGGAGGCGGCGGCCCGGACTTCAATCGCTGGTAACCCGGCTTCACCCTTAGAACCGAGCACACCACCGAGCCGACCATGTTCGCTGCCTGGCTCTTCCACGGTTTTCCGGGATCTCCTACGAGGCGAATCCGTTGCCGCCCACCAGATGATCATCGCCTACGTAGGACGGGGGAACTGGATGATGAAGGCGTCGCCGTTCACGGCCAGGGACGTCATAGACACTCCAGTGAGATCGATTACCTACACCGATAGTGGTACACCCCGATCCATCCCGCCCGCTGAGAACATCCGCTGATGCCGCCGATAGCGCGCTGGATGCCGATCTTGAGACGCCTCCGTCCGCCTGTAGCCGATGAGCGAGCGAAGCGCACGGTAAGCCCCACGCGCATGCCGCACTGTGTGGCTGCTGCCTCGGCTCGTTGCGTGCCGTCATCGCCGTGCTCGGGCAAGCCGGCCGGTTAACTGTCCGGTGGCGGAGGTCGCGCAGTGATGCCCAGGTGCCGTCGGTCTGGTTCGTGTGCCACTGTCCGAGGCCGTCGCAGGTCCTTGTTCCGCGTACGGAGATGCGTGCTTCATCGGCTTTGTCGTAAGTGGCGCCCGTTGCGCGGAGCATGATCCCGCCATCAGCGTCGATGGACGCCCAATGCTCGGTGCCCTTTTAGCTCAGGACGATCTCGGTCCCTTCGGCCAGGACGCCAGGCAAGTGAGGTCTGTTGTCGCCCTGTCCGCAGCTCGTCCGTGGCTCGTCCGTGGACAGTGGTTCAAGGGTGCACAGAGCGGCATGCGGTTGCACATAAGAAGACCCCCACCTTTCCGCGTTCTTGCTGGTCAGGTGGGGTCTTCGCTGTTCGATCAGGGTGCCCCCGGCAGGATTCGAACCTGCGACGCACGGTTTAGGAATCGAGCGCTGCTTCCAGCGGCAAATCGGCTTCTGACCTGCTGGGATGCTTCGCTGTCATCACCTCGCGCCGTGAGCTATCCCGCGTATATCCCGTGCGCCCGGGACCACTCCTAATCTCATCCGTAACCCGCTAGACTCGCCCTCCGTATCACTATATGGAGAGGAATCCAGGCGATGGCGATTGCGGGAATCCCATCTGTTGTGATCGAGGCGGCGGGGCAACGGCAGCTCGGCCAACTGATCATCGCCCAACGGGCGCCGACGCGGCGTGGTGACCTGATCCGGGCCTTGGCTTTTTTCGGCATCGGGTCGCTGGTCCTGGGCGCCTTGCTCTACGGAGCAGGAATGACCTGGAGTGTAAGAGGCCTCGGCGTGCTCGCTCTGCCCTGCTTGGTCCTGGGCGTTGTGCTGCTCATCTACGCCGTCAGGGTGAGCCTGCAGCGGGCCCAGCAGTACTATTTGTATGCTGGCGGTCTCGTGCACCACAAGGGCCGTCGACCGCGCACCATTGCCTGGTCTGAGATCGCGAGGCTTACGAGGCGCCGGGTAAACGTAGAGGCGATGAGCCGCATCGGCATGAGGCCTGACGACGTCGGCGTCAAAGCTGACAGTGTGATCGGTTACGAGCTCGCGCTCAGGGGCGGCGGGAAGCTCTTCCTCAAAGTCGGCAACGCGGCCGAGGACCAGGCCGGATTCTGCGCCCAATTGGAACACGTCGGCTCCAAGGCCAACGTCCCCATCTCCGGTTGAAACCCGGATAACGCGCGAACTGAAGCGCACCGGACATATTCGCAGGTCCTCGACGGCTTCGATGACACCTGGTTCCAGCGCATTGACGACGTGCTCAATAAGGGTAAGGAGGACCCGGAACCGGAGGAGGACCCGCGCACCCCGTGACCCTGCTGGGCTGTGCCCGTGCTGTGCCCGTAGATGGCGGCGTATGGCGGCCCTGAGCGGCACACAGTTGCACGTACATAGACCCTTGCCTGTCAGCGTTCCACGCTGGTCAGGCAAGGCTTTTTGCTGTTCATGAGTGTGCCCCCGGGGGAAGCCACACAGATGGGAACGGGACGATCCCGACCATGTCGGCGGTCAGCTCGTGATCCAGAGCAGCTTCCAGGTCAGTTGATCCCAGGTTGGCTCTCCCGCCAGTCGGAGAACGAGGCTGCTCGTGTCGCTTCGGGCAGTCGGACGCACCGGCGGCGCAGAAGAACCTGGCCGCGGTCGTGACCTGGGGTTTTCTTTTCTCGGGACGGGCGTGGGCCGGGACGAGCAGGATCGAGGGTTGTGGCTTTACGACTGCTCGTCGGGGTCCACGTGGTCCTACCGCTCCCGCCGGAGTAAGTGAGAAAGGTTACTAAACCGGTCTAGTAGCTGAGGAGCAGGTCGTGACGAAGTCGAGCGTGGCGCTGAGCGAGGGATCGTGGGATCACCATCCCAACGACCCGGCGCACGGCACTTCGCACTCCTGGAACGTCTGGAACCAGAGCGACTACACCGACTATCTGAACGAGGTTCCCCGGTTCGCGGCCGAGTTCGGCTGGCAGGCCCCGCCGGCCTATGCCACCCTCCGGGAGGCGCTGAGCGACGAGCCGCTCAGCCCCCACTCGCCCGCCATGCTCCACCCTCAGAAGGCCGGAGACGGCAACGGCAAGCTGGAGCGGGGGCTCGCCCACCACTTCACCCCGCCTGCCACCTTCGACGACTGGCACTACCTCACCCAGGTCAACCAGGTGAGGGCCATCGCGACGGGCGTCGCGCACTGGCGTTCCCACTGGCCGGTCTGCGCGGGGACCGTGGTCTGGCAGCTCAACGACTGCTGGCCGGTGACGTCCTGGGCCGCGATCGACGGGGCCGCGCGACCTAAACCGCTTTATCACGAGCTGCGCCGGCTGTACGCCGACCGGCTTCTGACCTTCCAGACGCGTGAGGGCCGCACGGTCGTGGCCGTGGACAACCAGTCTCCCCAGGTCTGGGAGTCGGTCGTGGTGGCCCGCCGGGTCCAGGTCGACGGGTCGGTCCTGGCCGAGGAGGAGCTGGCGTTCTCGGTTCCGCCGCGCAGCGTCGCCCTGCTGCCGCTGCCGGACGGGCTCACCGAGCTCAAGGACCCGGCACGTGAGCTGTTGGCCGTCGAGGCCGACGGCCTGCGCGACTTCTCCTATGCCTGCGAGGATCGCGACTTCGCCTTCCCCGACTCGGAGATGACCCTCGACGTCGTGACCGCGGGCACTACCCTCGAGGTCGTGATCACAGCCCATACGTTCCTGCGCGACCTGCTGTTGCAGGCCGACCGGCTCGCTCCCGACGCGGTCGCGGACCGGGGCCTGATCACCCTGCTGCCCGGCGACCGGGCCACGATCACCGTGACCGGGCTGAACGGCGTCGCACCGGACGCCTCCGCCGTTTGCGCCGCGATCTTCACCGCCCGATGAGCGAACGCCGGGTGACCATCAAGGAGGTCGCCGAGCGCGCGGGGGTCTCCAAGGGCGCGGTCTCCCTGGCGATGAACGACCGGCCGGGGTTGTCGCCCGCAACCAGGGAACGGATCCGCAAGGCGGCCACGGATCTCGGCTGGATGCCGAGCCTGTCGGCCCGTTCGCTGTCGTCTGCGCAGATCAGCAGCATCGGGCTGGCGATCGCCCGGCCGGCCAGGATGCTGGGACTCGAACCGTTCTACATGGAGTTCATCTCCGGCATCCAGAGCGTCCTGGCCGGCCGGTCCTGCTCGCTGCTGCTGCGGCTCGTCCGGTCGATGGACGAGGAGATCACCGTCCATGACGGGTGGTGGAAGACCCGGCAAATCAGCGGGTCGATCCTGGTCGACTTCACCGAGGACGATCCGCGCATCCCGGCGCTGACCGCGCTCGGCCTGCCGGTGATCGCGGTCGGCGATCCCTCGCTGACCGGCAGGTTCCCCTCGGTCTGGACCGACGACGCGGTGGCCGTCACCGAGGCCGTCCGGTATCTGGCTGCGCTCGGGCACCGGTGGATCGCCCGGGTGGGCGGCCCCGAGGGGCTCGGGCACAGCGGCATCCGGACCAGGGCCTTCACCGAGGCCGTCACCGAGCTCGGCCTGGAACCGGGCCGGAACCTCGCTACGGACTACTCGGGCGAGCAGGGAGCCAGGGCCACCCGGGCGCTGCTCTCCTCGGCCCGGCGGCCCACCGCGATCCTCTACGACAACGACATCACGGCCGTGGCGGGACTCTCGGTTGCGGCCGAGATGGGAGTCTCGATCCCAGGCGAGCTGTCACTCCTCGCCTGGGATGACTCGCAACTGTGCCGGCTCACCCATCCGACGCTGTCCGCGATGAGCCACGACGTGTTCGGGTACGGCGAGGAGGTCGCTCGGCGTTTGATGGCCGTACTGGAGCACGGAGCGGACGTGTCCGGGCCGGTGGCCACCCCGGTGCTGATCCCCCGGGGAAGCACCGCTCAGCCGCGCTCGTAGTGCTGGACCGCCGTCAGCCCGTCGCAGCCGCGCGTCGAGACCAGCCGCAGCGGGATCCGGTCGATGGGCGTGGACGGTGATGGTCGCCGAGGTGTCGGTGCTGCCCGCGCTGTTGGTGGCGGTGACCTGGCAGGCGGCCTTGTGACCGGCGTCGCCCGCCACCGGCACGTACGTGGCGGCGGTAGCGCCGGGGATCGCTGCCCAGGCTTGGCCTTATATGGATTTTCCGCCGGTCTGTCTACGCTGGGCCGGTGTTGAAGGTCGAATACGCCGGCTCCCTACCCGATGCGTCCGTCTCCCGGACAAGACCCACGGCCAACCAGTTGGACCAACCGAGCGACCTCGTGAAACAGCCCTCCGGCCTACTGTCCGCTAGGAGATGAGTAGGCCGGAGGGCTCTGTTCGCTGCTGCCTTTCGTCGCTGCTGTCTGGTCGCTGCTTACTTGACGGCGACGCTCTTGTTGGCCTTGGCCAGGGTGCCGATGCCGTTGGTCGCCTTCAGGGTGAACTTGTAGGTGCCCTTGTGCGTGGGTTTCCCGGACAGGGTCCCGTTGGTGGCGAGTTTCAGGCCGGGCGGGAGTGTCCCGGAGACTCGGGTGACCTTGGGCGTGGGTGAGCCGGTGGTGGCGTATTTGTAGCTGTACTTCTTACCGACGTGCGTTCGACGGTTTCGGGTTGGGGACTTCCTTGTCGCAGGTGGTGTAGGCCGC
>JAOPYK010000116.1 GCA_025964695.1 Streptosporangiaceae bacterium
TGCCCGGTTTCGCGGCAGCATTTGGCGCTTGACACCCGTCTCGGCTAACCGATAGCTATTGGCTAGCCGTTAGGGGTGGTGCATGCAAGACGTCGTGCTGGCGATGCTGGCGAAGGAACCGTCGCACGGCTACCACCTGCGCACGCGGCTGCGGCAGGCTCTCGGCCCGCTGGGGGAGTCGATGAACGCGGGTCAGGTCTATGTGACCCTGACCCGGCTGGAGAGAGCGGGACTGGTCGTCTGCGAATGGACGGACGGGCTGCAGGAGCGGCCGGACCGCAAGGTGTATGCGCTGACTCCGGCTGGCCAGCAGCGGGTGGCCGCGTGGCTTGCCGAGGTGAACTGGCCGAAACCGGACCTGGCGGAGTTCCATCTCAAACTCGCCGCGGCAGGCGCGGCCCGGCTCGCCGATCCGGTGCAGCTCGTGGCGGCGCAGCGCCGTGAGCTGCTGCGTCGCTTGCATGATGCGCAGGGCGCGATGCTGCCCGAGCCGGATGGCTCGGTCGCCGCCTTGCTGCTGGAAGGAATCGCGTTGCGGCTGCAGGCGGACCTGCGCTGGTTGGAAGCCTGCGAGCGAGTCTGGTCGAGGGTCGAGAACGAATCTGAGGGTGCATGAACGAGTTCGGCGGTGTGCTGCAGGTCCGCGACCTGTTCAAGGAGCATGGGCAGGGGCAGAGTCTGGTTCGCGCGGTCGATGGAGTCGACCTGGAGGTACCAGCGGGACAGATGCTGGCGGTGATGGGGCCCAGCGGCTGCGGGAAGTCCACACTGCTGCACCTGCTGGGTGGCCTTGAGCGGCCCACCGATGGGGAGGTGTGGCTGTCCGGCCAGCGCATCGACACCTTGAGCGAGCGGGCTTTGGCCCGGCTGCGGCGCCGGTCGGTGGGATTCGTCTTCCAGGCCTTCCATCTGGTGGAGGAGTTGTCCGCGGTGGAGAACGTGGAGCTGCCCGCGCTTTTGGCGGGGGGCTCGCCGCGCGCGGCCAGGCACCGTGCGACTTTCCTGCTGGAGCGGGTCGGGCTCGCCGACCGCGCCCGGCACCTGCCATGGGAGCTGTCGGGGGGGCAGCGTCAGCGGGTAGCGATCGCCCGGGCCATGGCCAACGAGCCGCTGGTTCTGCTGGCCGACGAACCGACCGGGAACCTGGACACCGCGGCGACGCTCGATGTGCTGCGGCTTTTTGAGGGCTTGCGTGCCGCAGGGCAGACCCTCGTGATCGTCACGCATGACGAGCGGGTCGCGGCCACCGCGGACCGGCTGGTCTCGATGCGCGACGGGATGTTCGTCGACGACACCCGGCTGGCAGGCAGGACCACCGGGCGACTCGATGGCATGATCAGGCTGGAGGACTGAACGCCGTGGGCCGCATCCTGCTCGTGTTCCGCCTCGTTCTGGCCGACGTGCGCCGGCATCCCGGCCAGGCCGCGATGCTCCTTCTCGCGATAACCGTCGCCACCGCCATGCTGGGCCTGGGCGGGTCATTGGGCGGCGCGACGGGCACGCTCTACCGGCAGACCCGCGCGGCCACGGCCGGGCCGGACGTGGTGGCCGTTTCCTATGGCACTGACCGGACCGCGACGTCGGCCCTGGAATCTCTGGAGGGTGCTCCCGGGGTCGTCGCCCACAACGGACCGTACCGTCAGTACTATTCGACGCTCACGGCGCACGGCTCCACGGCACATATGGTGGCGGAGGGCGCCGACGCGACCCTGGGCCCGCTCAACCATCCGTTGGTGACCTCTGGGAGCTGGGTACGTCCCGGGGGCGTCGTGGTCGAACGCGGCTTCGCTGGCGCGCTGGGCGTCCACGTGGGCGACCAGGTCACCATCGCCGACCGTTCGCGTCCTGTCGTCGGGATCGCGGTGACCGCGACCCACCCCATCTACCCGTGGGCGCAGCTGGCCGGCGGGGACGGCGGGCCGAGCGACTACGCCGGTCTGGTCTGGCTGAGCGAAGCGGACACCAAGACGCTGGCGTCCGCGAACATCTCGGCGATATCCGCGATGGACCTGAAGCTGCGCGACCCCGCCGCGACCCAGACGTTCGTGAACTCCTCCAGCACATCCACGATCCCGGTGGACTTCTTCACCTGGCAGTTCATCGCCGATCAGGACTCTGTCATGCTCAAGGACAGCCAGCCGATCCTGGTCATCGGCAGTTGGCTGCTCAGCTTTCTGGCGATCGTCGGCGTGGCGGTGCTGGCCGCCGGACGTGCCGCCAAGCAGACCCGCCGGGTGGGACTACTCAAGGCCGTCGGCGCCACCCCAGGCCTCATCGCCGCAGTGCTGCTCACCGAATACCTGACCATGTCGCTACTCGCCGACGTACTGGGGCTGGTGGCCGCGCGGTTGGCCGAACCGGCCGTCATCAACCCCACCGCCAGTCTGATCACCACCGCCACCGGACCAGCCGGCCATACCATCGCCCTCACGACCATCGTCGCCCTGGCGGTAGCTGTCCTCACCACGATCGGTCCGACCGTGCGGGCCTTGCGCACCGAAACCGTCGCCGCGCTGGCCGACACCGCCCACCGGCCCCAGCACCGTACCCGGCTGACCAGATTCTCCGCGTCGCTGCCGACCTCACTCCTGCTCGGGCTGCGCCTGATCGCCCGCCGACCCGGCCGCGCGTTCCTGCACACGTGCGGCACCGCGGCCGCGATGACCATGGCCGCAGCTCTGCTGATGATCTACGCGCAGCCCGAAAAGGGCTACGGCCTGGGTCCCTCGTCGCTGAGCAACCTGCGGGACGAGCAAGGACGCCACGTATTGCTGGCGGTCACCGCCGCGCTGATCGCACTCGCCGCGGTGAACACGATCACGATCACCTGGACCACGGCTATGGAAGCTCGCCCCACCATGGCCATCGCACGCACGCTCGGCGCCACCCCCGGGCAGATCACGGCCGGACTGTCCACCGCACAACTACTGCCGACCCTGCCCGGCGCTATCACCGGCATCCCGCTGGGCATCGTCCTGTACTTGCCCTTCAGCGTCGGACAGGTGACCATGCCCCCCGCGTGGTGGCTGCTCACCGCCGCACTCGCGCCCCTACTGGCAACAGCAGCACTCACCGCCATACCCGCCCGCATCGCAGCCCGCCGATCCGTGGCACAAACCCTCAGCGCCGAAGCAGCCTGA
>JAOPYK010000191.1 GCA_025964695.1 Streptosporangiaceae bacterium
GCCTCCACCGGCGTCTCACCGTCCACATCGCTGGAACGCGTCCGGGCGCTGCGCCAGCGGGGCGTCATTCGCGGCTACCGGGCGGAGGTCGACCTGAAGGCCGTGGGGCGTCCGGTCCAGGCAACGGACGGGTTTTGCGCAGAGCCATGTGTCGGCGTCGGTGTCCCAGCTCAAGGCGCGCGGACTGGTCGAGACCATCGCCGGTCCCGGCGAGGGGCGGTGTACCCGCGTGCGGGCATTTGTGAGGCGCAAGGCTTCTCAATTCGCACAGGTACGACCAATACAACACTCCTGCAGAGGTCGCATGACCGAGGTCGCCTTCGCGTGGTGATCGTCACCTGGCCCTGCGGCCGTCCAGAGACGCCTGGCCCCGGTACCGCCTGGAATGCGGACCGCCCTCGGCTGCCGCCCGTGATTAAAGTATGTCTGTCGGGAACATAAATCAACGTAAATTCTTACGGCGTATGGGCTTCGTGAAATTGTTTTGGGGGGATGGCATAAGGGTAATGCGTTGGATTTTTATGACATGGTTCTTCAAGGAGGCATATTGATGGAAATTCAAAAGTGCCTGATACGCGCCGTGTCCGGCCTGGCCATTGCGGGCGCGGGCGCGGCCGCTCTGGCGATGGGCATGGCGACCTCGGCCAGTGCGGAGGCCATCACCGCGGTGCGAACCGCGAGAAGCGCGGGCTTGCACGCCAGCGACCCCGCGTGGTGTTACCGGATCGGTTACAAAGTTCTTTGTATAGGACGTAGAGGACCGGCTGGACCTACCGGACCAACGGGTCCCACAGGCCCGGCGGGTCCCCAGGGAACGTCCGGTCCAGCGGGCCCCGCGGGCGCTCTGCCGGACCGTCGGGACCAGCGTGTCCGGTCGGTCTGACGGGTCCGGCGGGTCTTGTTGGCGCTGCGGGCCTGAACGGGACTGATGGTGCGCTCTGGGGCCGTCAATGTCCTCGGAAGGCCTCCTCCAGCCACCAGGCGGCCCGGTGAGTGGTCACCTTGGCGTGGACGACGAGGGGCCGATCGCGCGGGCTCGCCAGCCAGTCGGCCACCGCCGTGAGATCGTCGAGACGGCGTACGGTGACGGCAGCGCAGCCGAAGCCGCGGCCGATCTCCGCCAGGTCGGTCGGCGGGAAGGTCACGATGTCGAGCGGATGGCCGTCGGGCCCGAAGTGGTGAACCTCGGCGCCGTACGCCTCGTCGTCGTAGATCACGATCAGCAGTGCGAGTCCGAGCCGTACGGCGGTCTCCAGCTCGCTGATCCCCATCAGCGCACCGCCGTCTCCGAGGGCGGCCACGGTCAGCCGGTCGGGACGGGCGATCGCCGCCCCGATGGAAGTGGCCAGGCCCAGCCCGATCGACTGGAACGCCTGGGTGAAGACGAGCCCGCTCGCGTCGGGGACCTCCAGGTACATGGCCGGGTAGCCCATGAAGTTGCCGGAGTCGACGGCGACCGTGCGTTCGCGGGGAAGCAACTCGTCCAAGGCGATCGAGAGCGTCCGGGGATCGATGCGGGAGCCGTCGGAGTCGTCCTGGTACGGCACATCGCGCCAGCGGAGCTCCCGGGTCAGGCGGCCGGCCAGCTCGGCGGAGCGATAGCCCGCCGACGAGTACGCGCGGCGGGCCAGCTCGGCTTCGGCGGCCCGCGCGGTCTCGGCCACGTCCCCGACCAGACCCAGCTGGACGGGGTGATGCGCGCCGAGCGCCTCGGGCTCTAGATCCACCTGGACGACCCTCGTGCCGTGGCCGACCAGCGCACCGTGCCGAAGCGTCCACATGTTCAGGGAGCAGCCCCAGCCAACGAGGAGATCAGCGTCGCGGATCAGTTCCGCGGCGACCGGTGCGGCGAAGCCGCCGCTCACGTCGAGGTCGAAGGGGTCGCCGCGGAACAGCCCGCGGGCGACCGCCGAGGTGGTGAGCAGCGCGCCCGTACGCTCGGCCAGCCTCCGCAGCGGCTCACGCGCATGCCGGGCGCCCCGGCCGGCCAGGAACACCGGTCGCCGGGCGCCGGCCAGCGCGTCGGCCAGCGGGCCGGCCTCCGCCGCCTGCGCGGCCGGGACGGTGATCTCCGGAACCGTCACCAGGCCGGCGAACGGAGCGGCCTGGACGTCGAGTGGCAGGCTGAGCAGCACCGTACGCCGCTCGAGCACCGCGGTACGCCAGGCCCGGGCCGCGTCGGCCACCGCGGTCGCCGGGGAGTGGAGCCGTTCCGGTACCGCTCCGACGGCCCGGGCCAGCGCCCCCTGATCGATCCGGAAGTTCGAGTGCACGGCGGAGGCGGCCACGTCCGCGGCCAGTACGAGCAGGGGCGTACGGCTCTTGGCGGCCTCGGTGATCCCGGTCAGCGCGTTGGTCAGGCCGGGGCCCTGGTGCACCGACAGCAGGCCGACGCGGCCGCTCACCCGGGCGTACGCGTCGGCCATGGTCGCGGCGCCGCCCTCGTGCCGGGCCGCGACGAAGCGCGCGCCCCGGGCGACCAGCGCGTTGGTGACATGGAAGTTGCCGCTGCCGACCACTCCGAAGACCGTCTCCGCGCCCAGTTCGGTGAGGGCGGCGCCCACCGCCTCCGCGACGATCAATTTTCGACCAGGGCCAGGACGCGCGCCGGGCTGCCCGAACCCCCGACGATCGGCAGCGGAGAGGCGATCAGGACGGCGCCGCGAGGCGGCAGCCGGTCGAGATTGCGCAGCTGGGTCAGGCCGTACTTGTCCGCGCCGAGCAGGTAGGAGTGGCAGGGGAACGGCGGGTCGAACCCATGGGCGCCGCCGGCGTCCGTACCGACCGTCTCGACGCCGATTCCGATGATCGGTGTCTCCTCGGCCAGCCAGCGCGCACACTCCGGTTCGATGCCGGGGGTGTGCGGGCCGGTCACGTCGGCGTTCAAGAACGCGTCCTGGTCCGCGGAGCGGGCGTCCCAGCCGGTCCGGTACAGCAGCCAGCCGCCGTCGGGCAGCGGGCCGTTGTTCTTCTCCCATTCCCGTACGTGCTCGATGGTCAGCAGGAAGTCGGGGTCGGCGGCGGCCTGGAAGGCCGCGTCCAGGACCACGGCGGGGGCCACGAGCCGGCGAGGCTCGACCTGGGAGACATCCTGGCCGTCCCGGCCGGTGATCCAGTGGACCGGTGCGTCGAAGTGGGTTCCGGTGTGCTCGCCGGTGACGATGTCGTTCCAGTACCACGCCGGACCGCGGTCGTCATAGCGGCTGATCTCGCGCAGCGAGAAGTTCACGGTGTTGGCGAACGGCTCGGGCAGTTGCAGGATCGGCGTGGCCTCGGACAGCGGAGCGGTGAGGTCGACCACCTCGACCGAGCCGTCCGCGAGCGCGGTGGCCAGCTGAGCGAGCAGGGACATCGTTCCTCCCATGGGCGCGGTACTGGGCCGTCCCCGCGGACCGCCCACCCGAAACGTACCGATCGGCCGGTCTGTACGGGAAGATGCATCGCCCGATCTGGATCGGTCACGCAGGGGGGAAGGGCCGTCCCCTGACCGAACGGTGATGCCGGTGGGACGGTCGAAGTTTTTCGTGACGTGTCCTTTGTGCTCTGGGTGGACTCCCGGGCCCGGGCCTCGGGCATCTCATATCTATGAATTTCCCCCCATACCGCCATAAAAAGAAGCAGGTGCTTGCTCCACCGCCCTCGGCGGAGTCCGGAGTGACGGTGCCGAGGCCGCCGACTGACGCTCGCCTCTATCACGCCGAAATCAGCGGAGAGGCCGCTCTTCCCCAGGACAGGGACCTGCTGGTGGCCCTGAGGAAGGTGTTCATCCAGCCCGCCGTCCCCGGGGTGGAGAACCGGGCCTTCATGACGCGCGCCGTCGCCTGCCTTGCCCGTGCGGGCGTTGGGCAGTTCCTGGACGTCGGCGCCGGAATGCCGGCCTGGGGGAACGTGCACGAGGTCGCGAGCAGATTCCGGTCCGATGTGACGGTGGCCTACGTGGACAACGATCCCGAGGTCGTGGACTGCTGGCAGACGGCGGCGCTGGACAGGCGGGGGATCGTCGCCGTCGAGGCGGACCTGCGGCGGCCGGACGAGATTCTCGGTCATCGCAAGGTGCGCTCGCTGATCGATTTCAGCCGGCCGGTGGGCCTGCTGCTCGGCGGGGTTCTGCAGCTGGTGGCCGATCAAGATGATCCGCTGGGGAGCGTTCGTAGCTTGGTCGACGCGCTCGCGCCGGGCAGTTTCCTGGTGCTCTCGCAGGTCACGGGCGACGCTCAGCCCCCGGAGATCGTGTCCGAGTTGCTGAGGGTCCTGTCCCGGGCGGGTATCGAGGGCACGCTGCGTTCCCGCGAGCAGATCGGCCGCTTCTTCGGGGGCGTAGAGCTTCTCGAGCCCGGGGTGGTTCCGGTCCCGAACTGGCGGCCCGTCAGGCCATCCCATCAGGCCCTGAGCGGCTGGTACGTCGGAGGTGTCGGCCGCAAACCCGAGGCGTCCGGGGACGCGTCAGTTCTTGCGGGCGGCGCCGCCGACGAGCCAGATGGCGTCGGGATCCTGAAGGGCGACGGTGGGTTCCGGCCGCCACGAGGGAAGGTGGACGATGCCGGGTTCGAGGATGTCCCAGCCGTCCAGGAGGGATTCGATCTCCGGCCTGGTGCGCTGGTCCGGGCGCTTGACGTCCTTCATGGGCCCCTCCCGGTAGACCGCGGTGAGCCCGTCCCTGGTCTCGGGGCGCGTGTGCGCCACCGCATGGGAGATGGCCAGGTGGCTGCCGGGCGCGACGGACTTGTGCAGCTCGGCCATGATCCGTCGCACCTCGTCGTCGTCCAGGATGAAGTGCAGCACCGCCAGTAGCAGGAACGCGACCGGCTGGTCGAGGTCGATCAGCCCTTTCAGCCTGGGATCGGCGAGGATCTCGCCGGGATTGCGCAGGTCGGCTCCGACCACGGCGGTACGGCCGTTGCCTTCGAGCAGTGCCTGGGCGTGCACGATGACGACAGGGTCATGATCGACATAGACCACCCGGGCGTCGGGCGCGACCGACCGAAGGATCTCGTGTACGTGGCCCTGGGTCGGCAGCCCGGTGCCGATGTCGATGAACTGCCGGATGCCGGCGTCGACGAGGAAACGGATGACGCGGCCGAGGAATCTGCGGTTCTCGCGGGCGATCAGCGGCACCTCGGGTGCGAGCCGCATGACCTGGTCGGCCGCCTCCCGGTCGGCGGCGAAGTTGTCCTTGCCGCCCAGGAAGTAGTCGTACATGCGCGCGATGTTGGGTGTCGTGGGGTCGAAGCCCAGTGATTCGGCTGACCCGGCGGGCCCCGGCACGGTTCCCCTCTCGATTTCGATCGGCTTCCGATGATATGCCTGGCTCGTCGGCCCTGTGGTGTGGATCGACAGGTATCGAACCGCGGTCGCCGGTGCCGAGGCTTCGGCGCCGCCCTCAGTGCGTGGCCCGGCGCGTACGACCGGGCAGGGCTCCGCAGCCCGGCGGGGCCACGTGCGCGGTGACGCATAGTGACGATATCGGCAAGATTGCCCAGGAAAAGTGCTGGTCACGTGCTGTTTAACGCTGCGTTCACACATGGGCAACAGGTCGGAAATCACACATTGCGACCCTCGTTGCTGGCTGGAACCCAACCACCGTTCGCCCCGCGATGAAGGGATCGCTGTGAGCTATAAGGCCGAGTACATCTGGATCGACGGCACCGAGCCCAGCGCTCGGCTCCGATCCAAGACCAGAATCCTCGCTGACGGTGCCGAACTGCCGATCTGGGGCTTCGACGGCTCCAGCACTAACCAGGCCCCCGGTGACAAGTCGGACTGCGTGCTCAAGCCGGTCTTCTCCTGTCCCGACCCGATCCGCGGCGGCGAGAACAAGCTCGTGCTGTGCGAGGTCTACCTCATCGACGGGACGCCGCACGCGACCAACAACCGGGCCAAGCTCACCCCGATCGCCGAGCAGTTCGCCGACCAGGAGGCCTGGTTCGGCATCGAGCAGGAGTACACCTTCTTCCGGGAGGGCCGCCCGCTGGGCTTCCCGGCCGTCGGTTTCCCCGCCCCGCAGGGCCCGTACTACTGCGGTGTCGGCGCGGACGAGGTGTTCGGCCGTGACATCGTCGAGGCACACCTCGACGCCTGCCTGGCGGCCGGTCTGGCGATCTCCGGCATCAACGCCGAGGTCATGCCCGGTCAGTGGGAGTTCCAGGTCGGCCCGGTCGGCCCCGTCGAGGTGGCCGACCACCTCTGGATGGCCCGCTGGCTGCTCTACCGTATCGCCGAGGACTTCGAGGTGGCCGCCACGCTCGATGCCAAGCCGGCCAAGGGTGACTGGAACGGTGCCGGTGCGCACACCAACTTCTCCACCAAGGCCATGCGTGAGGGCTACGACGCGATCATCACCGCGGCGGAGTCGCTCGGTGCCGAGGGCAAGGTCGAGGAGCACATCGCCGGTTACGGCCATGGCATCGAGGAGCGTCTCACCGGGCAGCACGAGACCGCCCCGTACAGCGTCTTCAGCTACGGCGTGTCGGACCGGGGCGCCTCGGTGCGCATCCCGTGGCAGGTGCAGCTCGAGCAGAAGGGCTACATCGAGGACCGCCGTCCGAACGCCAACATCGACCCGTACAACGTGACGCGGCTGCTCACCAACACCTGCTGCGCGGCACTGGAGAAGGCGGGCCAGGTCTGATCCGCAGCTGAGCTTGGGTTGATGCCGGCGATCGGCGCGGTCGCCGGCATCAACCCGAAAAGCCGAGGGGATCCCGGGGCGGGGCGCTTCCGGGATCCCCTCTTCTGCGTGTAAGGCCCATGTACGCGGCCTGAGCAGGCCGGTGTGCAAGCCCCGAACGGGCCCGTGCGAAGCCTGAACGGGCCGGTGTGCAAGGCCTGAACGGGGCCGGTGTGCAAGGCCTGGACAGGCCGTGTAGGCGGCCTGAACCCCTGGAGCAGCCGGGTGCCCGGGCCGGTGGTGGGCCGGGGCACCGTGTGCGTCAGTGCTTCGGGCCGCCCTTCTTCGGGCCCTTCCCGCCTCCCGGACCGCCCGGCTTGCCGGTTTTACTGGTCGACTTCTTGCCCGGCTTGGCGGGCGGCGGGGGCGAGACACCGAACACGTTGCCCGGGTCCGGGAAGTCGGTGATGGGCGTCCCGGACAGGGCGTCCACCATGCTCTGGACCCAGTACGGCGCGAGGCTGGCTCCGTAGGCGTTGACCGGGTCGCCGAAGGGCGCGTCCGGGTTGCCGTACCAGAGCACCGCGGCGAGGTTCGTGGTGTAGCCGGCGAACATAACGCTGGTCAGATTCTCGTTGGTACCGGTCTTGCCCGCGGCGGGACGGCCGTCGGGCAGCGAGTTGCCCGCCGCGGTGCCCCTGGTGAGCACGCCCTTGAGGATCTTGGAGATCTCATTGGCGGTGTCGGCCTTGACGGCCTGCTTGCAGTCGGCACCGGGCACGTTGAGCTGCTTGCCCGTCGAGTCGGTGATCCCGTTGATGGCGATGGGCTTGCAGTATTTCCCGGACGCGGCGAAGCCGGCGTAGGCCGCGGCCTGGTGCACGATGTCGATCTCGTTGCTGCCCAGGGTCATCGAGGCGACCTGGTGCAGCGGGGAGCCGTCGGTCCGGGTCATGCCGAAGGATGCGGCCATCCTGGCGACCTTGCAGAGTCCGACCCGCTTCTCCAGCAGGGCGTAGTAGGTGTTCACCGAGGCCCAGGTGCCGGTCTCCAGAGAGTAGGCGCCGCTCTCGGACTCTCCGGCGTTGGAGACACTGGGCCAGCTGAGACTGTTCCCGGAACAGTCGGTGTAGCCGGTGACGCTCGTGCTACTGGGGCTGTTGATGGTCTCGTTGAGCCGTACGCCGTTCTCCAGCGCCGCGGCCAGCGTGAAGACCTTGAAGGTGGAGCCGGCCGCGACGCCGCCGCCACCGCCGTGCGCGATGTCGACGGCGTAGTCGATGGACGCCTCATGCTTGTCGAGGCCGTACTTGCGGCTGACGGCGATGCCCTGGATCTTGCCGGTGCCGGGCTGGACCATCGCTTCCATGGTGATCCGGCTGGATCGGACGCCACTGTTGTTATCGACCGCCCGCTGCGAGGCGTCCTGTGCCTTCGGGTCGAGGCTGGTCTGGATGGTGAGTCCACCGGTGTTGAGCAGGCTCCGGCGCGCGTCCTGGGTGGCGCCGAACACCGGGTTGGTGAGGATCTCGTTCTGCACGTAGAGGCAGAAATAGGCGTACCGGGAGATGTCGCATCCCCCGGGCAGGATCTTGGGGCGCAGGCCGAGCGGCTTGGCCTTGGCCGCAGTCGCCTCCGGCTTGCCGAGATGGCCGAGCTGCACCATCCGGTCCAGCACGATGTTGCGCCGTTCCAGGACCACCCCGGGGTACTTGGTCGGGTCGTACTTGTTGGCGTTGTTGACCATCCCGGCCAGCGTGGCGGCCTGCGTGGTGCTGAGGTTGGCCGCGTGCACCCCGAAGTACCGCTGGGAGGCCGCCTCGATCCCGTAGGCGAAGTGCCCGAAGTAGGCGATGTTCAGATACTTGTCGAGGATGTCGTTCTTGCTGTAGTGCTCCTCGACCCACAGCGCGTACCGCAGTTCCTGCAGCTTGCGGGTCAGGTTGGGAGCGATCGTGCTGCCCTGGACGACCTTGGCGGCGTCGAGGGCCGCCTGGGCCTGATGCTTGGCGCTCTTGGTGCGGGCCTTGCTCAGCCGGTCCTGGGCTTGCGCGACCCGGGCACCCGCAGTTTCGTACAGCACGTTCTTCACGTACTGCTGGGTCAGGCTGGAGCCACCCTGTTTCTGTGCGCTTTGCGACTGGTCGCGCACCAGCGCGCGGATCGTGCCCTTCAGGTCGAGTGCCCCATGCTGGTAGAAGCGGGCGTCCTCAATGGACACCACCGCCTTCTGCATGACCGGCGCGATCTTGTCGATGGTGACGTCGGTCCGGTTCTCGTAGTAGAACGAGGCGATCTTGGAGCCGTCGGCGGCCAGGATGGTGGATCGCTGAGGCAGCGGCGGTTCATCCAGCCGCTGCGCTCTCGCCTGCTCGGACGCGTTCTTCGCCGCGAGCCCGACCGGACCGACCGCTGGGAGCAGGATCCCGCCGACCAGTAGACCCGCGAGCATCGCCGCGCAGATCAGTTTCGCTATCTGGCCGAACTTCGCCACCATCTCCGTAGTCACCTGGACAGACTAATTGCACGGAATAGGGACTCTCTTCTGGTATCGCCGTATTCTCGGGAAATCTTCAGCGTCTCGGGGAGGGACGGTTCCGGTGCAAGCGGCTGTGCTGACCTCACGGTGTTCCGCCGAGGACCTGGTCCAGGGCCGTCCGTAGCTCGGTGAAGGAGTGAATCCGCTGGTCCAGGCCCGCGCGACTTCGGCACACGGTTTCCGGACGATGCGCACCTCAAGGCTCCTTCCGCTGGCATCGGTCAGCCAGAGCACGTCGAGCCGGGTGATCGCACGGGCTTGATCCGGCCGGTCCGGGCAGGAGGACCGATCCTGCGATCGTGGGAAGGCGGAGTCTTCGAACGATCGGTTGACGGCGGACATGAGCGGTTCCAGGTCCGTAGGGACCACGGCCTGCCGGTCCAGCCGTACCCCGCCGGGATCGGCCACGTAACGGCAGGCCTGCACCACGGCCACGCGCATGGGCAGCGGCCTCGGCCAGGCCCGCCGGCGAGGGTCTGCGAGAACCGGCTGGCCCGTCTTGGGCTGATAGGCACGATGAGCACCACGGGGATGCGGTAGCGCACGTGGCGGCTCAGATCACCGGCATGCTGACCGACGTCATCGATGAGCGACTGAACTCGGTCGCCGACCGGCATCGCACATCCGGTTGCCACGCCTTCTCCTATGGGTCACTCCGGCAGGAAAATGGCACACCGTCATCCCGGAAATCCGAGAATAAGGGAGACACGTCATAGGTCCCGGCCGCAGAACACCAAGCAGCCAGGGAACACCCACGCAGCCAGGGAACACCCATGCAGGCGGGGAAATCCGCGCAGGCAGGGGAATATCACGCAGGGCCGGGAAACATCCCATGCGCCCGACGACCGGGGAAGTCGCGAGGCCATCCCGGGAGGACGACCAGGCCTGGACCAGGCGCCGACCGCGCTCGTGAACTCTTCCTCGAGAAGGATCGCGTGGTCGATGGCATCGGCGACGGCGATCGCCTGGGCCAGCGACCGCGCGGCGGTGCCGACCGGGGACGGGTACCGGAATATCCCTGGCTCCTGCGGGAAGAGCCCTGCCATGACTCTTGATCTGCTGGCCGGCGACCTCTACCACATGCAGGAACTCCTCGATCCGGAGGAACAGAAGATCCTGGGGGAGGTTCGCGAGTTCTTGCAGGAGGAGGTCAAGCCGATCGCCAACGACTGCTGGTCGCGGGCCGAGTTCCCGTACGGCCTGATCCCGAGATACGCCGAGCTGGGGATCGCCGGGCTGAATTACGACGAGTGCCCGGGGGAGCGGCCGAGCAGCCTGCTCACCGGTTTTCTTGCCATGGAGATGGCGCACACCGATCCGTCGATGGCCACCTTCTTCGGTGTGCATGTCGGCTTGGCGATGGGCAGCATCGCGCAGTGCGGGTCGGCCGAGCAGCGCAAGCGCTGGCTGCCCGACATGGCCTTGATGAACAAGATCGGCGCGTTCGCGCTCACCGAGCCGGACGGCGGCTCCGATGTCGCCCTCGGGCTGCGCACCACGGCGCGCCGGGAGGGTGACGTATGGGTGCTCGACGGCGCCAAGCGCTGGATCGGCAACGGCACTTTCGCCGACCTGATCGTGGTCTGGGCCAAGGACGTCGAAGACGACAAGGTCAAGGGGTTCGTGGTCGAGAAGGGAACCCCCGGCCTGTCGGCGACGAAGATCGAGAACAAGATCGCGCTACGCACCGTACAGAACGCGGACATCACGCTGACCGGCTGCCGGGTTCCGGAGGTCAACCGGCTGGAGAACGCGCACGGGTTCCGTGACACCGCCGGGATCCTGCGACGCACGCGCAGCGGAGTCGCCTGGCAGTCAGTCGGTGTGATGCTCGCGGCGTACGAGATCGCCCGCGACTACGCCGTCCAGCGCGAGCAGTTCGGCCGCCCGATCGGAGGCTTCCAGCTCGTCCAGGACTTGCTGGTGCGGATGCTCGGCAACGCCACCGCCTGCCTGGGGATGGTGGCACGGCTGGCGCAGCTCCAGGACAACGGGCTCTACCGGGACGAGCACTCGGCACTGGCCAAGGCGTACTGCACCAGCCGGATGCGGGAGACCGTCGGCTGGGCCCGCGAGCTGATGGCCGGCAACGGCATCGTGCTGGACTACGACATCGGCCGTTTCGTCGCCGACGCTGAGGCGCTCTACTCCTACGAGGGCACCCGGGAGATCAATACGCTGATCGTCGGACGCGCCGTCACCGGGCTGAGTGCCTTCGTCTGAGGTCTGAGTGACGTCCGGGTCAATTCGCCCGGAAGGCGAGGGCGCTGCGGTCGAGCGCGGCCAGCAGATCTGCCGGGCCGTCGTAGATCTCCACGGCTCCCGCCCGGAGGAGCTCGTCACGGCCGATGCCGCCGCTGAGCAGGCCGACGCAGGCGACGCCCGCCGTCTGGCACGCCTGGACGTCCCAGACGGTGTCGCCGACGAACACGGCCTCCTCCGGACGTACCCGCGCCCTGTCGAGCGCGACGTGCACGAGATCGGGGGCGGGTTTGCTCCGCTCGACGTCGGCCGATGAGGTGGCCTCGTCGATGGCGTCCTCGGCGTCCAGTGCCTCGCGCAGAGCGTTGAATTCACGTTCGTCGGCGGAGCTGGCCAGCACGACCCGCAGCCCGCGTTTCTTACAGGCGCGCAACAGGTCGGCCGCGCCGTCCAGAGGCATCAGGCGAGACCAGTAGGTCGCGTAGAGCGCGCCGTGGGCGGCGCGAACGTCGTCGTCGGCTCCACGCTCCCGGTCCGCCGGCAGGAGCGCGTCGAGCAACTGGTCCGAGCCCATCCCGATGGCGCGGTGGATGCGCGACATCGGCACCTTGTGACCGGCTTGACGCAGGGCCTCCCACCAGGTCACGGCATGCAGGTAGTTACTGTCGACCAGGGTGCCGTCCACGTCGAAGAGCACGGCTGTGACGGAAGAGCTCATCCTGGCGAACTACCCGGGCGGGGGAACCCGAATCATGGGCGTCTTCTGCCGGCGCGGCCCATCCGCGCGGGTCTCGGCTCCGAATGACTGAGGGGAAGGGAGATGAATGAGTGATGCGCTGCGCCCGCGTCTAGCCGACCTTGCGCCCTTTCCCTGGCGGGACGCCGACCGTCGGTGAGCCAAGGGGTGAGCCGGACGTGAGCCCGACAGTGAGCCGGACGGTGAGCCCGACAGCGAGCCGGACGGTGAGCCCGACAGTAAGCCCTGCAGCGAGCCGGACAAGTGGGCCGGACGGGTGATGGGATGCGGCCGGGCCGGGGCCGTCAGGCGAGGACGTCGTCGCCCATGGCGGGAACCCCCAAGACCGTTTCGGGTGCCTGCTCCAGTGGGCGGACGTCGACACCGTAGGCGTCCGCGACGACGACCCGGCGGTCCTCGACGCGGACCCAGTCACCGAGGTCGTCGTGCGGTTCGCTCGCGACGAGGACCCCGTTCGGCGAGACCCGGTAGCAGAGGGTCTCTCCCCAGGTGGTCGCCACGATCCGTACGCCGTCGGTGGCCAGCATGTTGAGGCATGCGTTGGAGTCGACGGCGGTGATGTCGCGGAGCAACTCCACCACGGCGAACTCCAGCGGCCTGCCCGCGTCGAGTCGCTGCCAGAGCAGCGTGGCCAGGAAGGCCGCGTCGCAGGTGGATTCGGGCTCGTACCCCGGCTCCAGCAGGTGCAGGGTCTTCTCGACGTTGAGGTGACCGTTGAGGCTCAGCAGACAGGTCCCGTTGGTGAAGGGCGCGGTGGCGGCCTCTTCGATGGGCATGCCCGGACTCGCGCCGCGCACCGCGCCGAGCACGCAGCCGCCCGACATCTCCTGCGCGAGGGTGAGGAAGTCGGGGTCGGACTCGATCGGCCCGGTGCGGCGGTAGGACACGGCGCGTCCCTCGGCCGGAAACCAGCCGACGCCGAAGCCGTCACGGTTGACCAGGTCGATCTGCTGCCAGCGGGGGCGGGCGGCCTGTCGCGGCAGCCCGTAGGAAGGCTGGAGGATCAGCTCATCGAATGACCGGTCCCGGCCCAGCCAGGCGAAGTGGCGGCACATGACGTGAGATCCCCCTTCAGTCAGAGCGAGCGGCGGGGCCCTCCCGACGACGTGATCGGGAGAGCCCCTGAGCGATGGTTCGACGGTGTCCGGGCGGTTTCATCGATCGCCCTCAAGCGCAGCATAGCCATCGTTTGCCTGCACTAAACACCACGGTTTCTTGCGTTTTTTGGCCTCTGGTTAACACATTCGAAACCAGGGCACGGAATCAGAGTCCGTGGCTCTGCAACCACAGCTCCAGCAGTGCCAGTTGCCACAGGGCGCTGGCTCCCAGCGTGGTCCGGTGGTCGCTCGGCGCCGCTATCAGCCGCTCGACGTAGGCGGGCCGGAACAGTCCCCGGGACTTCGCCGCCGGGCTCGTCAGCGCCTCCCTCACCAGGTCGAGATACGGCCCGGACAGATGCCGGATCGCCGGCACCGGGAAATAACCCTTGGGACGGTCGATGACCTCGTCGGGCACGATCCCCCGGGCCGCGTTCTTGAGCACGCCCTTGCCGCCGGCCGCCAGTTTGAGCGACGGCGGGCAGGCCGCGGCCAGCTCCACCAGGTCGTGGTCGAGGAACGGGGTCCTGGCCTCGAGCCCCCAGCCCATGGTCATGTTGTCCACCCGCTTCACCGGGTCGTCCACCAGCATCACCGACGTGTCAAGCCGCAGGGCCGCGTCCAGCGCGGTCTCGGCCCCCGGCCTGCCGAAATGCTCCCGGACGAAGGCTTCGCTCGCGTCGCCCTCCAGCAGGTACGGCGCGTTCAGCGTCTCGGCCAGCGCGGAGTGCGGCCGGTCGAAGAACACCTTGGCGTACGCCTCGGTGACCCCGTCGCGCGGTACGTCGGCCAGTGGCGGATACCAGTCGTAGCCGGCGAAGACCTCGTCGGCGCCCTGCCCGGACTGCACCACCTTGACGTGCTGGGACACCTCCTGCGACAGCAGGTAGAAGGCGACACAGTCGTGGCTGACCATCGGCTCGCTCATCGCCGCCACCGCACCGGTCAGGGCGGGCAGCAGCCGGGAGTCGTCGATCTGGATCTTGTGGTGATCGGTGCCGAAGTGCTCAGCGACCAGATCGGAGTAGGCGAACTCGTCGCCGGCCTCGCCACCCGCCGCGTGGAAGCCGATGCTGAACGTGGCCAGGCCCTGCTGTCCCGCCTCGGCGAGCAGCGCCACGATCAGGCTGGAGTCCAAGCCGCCGGACAGCAGTACGCCGACCGGCACGTCGGCGACCATCCGGCGGTCCACGGCGGTCCGCAGTGACTCCAGCACGGCCGCCGTCCAGTCCCGCGACGACTCCTCCGGCCAGAACTGCTCGGGCGAACGGGTGTGGCTGGGCCGCCAGTAGGTGTGATCCGCAAAGGCACCGTCCGGCCGGATCGTGCGGACCGTGGCGGGTGGCAGCTTGGCCACCCCCGAGAGGATCGTGCGGGGTGGCGGCACCACCGAATGGAAGGTCATGTAGTGGTGCAGCGCGACCAGGTCGAGGTCGGTGTCGACACCGCCCCCGGCCAGCAGGGCCGGCAGTGTCGAGGCGAAACGGAGCCGGGCGCCGTCCTGCGTCAGGTACAGCGGCTTAATGCCCAGCCGGTCGCGGCCCAGCATTACCAGCCCGGAGTCGCGTTCGACGATCGCGAAGGCGAACATGCCCTTGAAGCGCGAGACGCAGTCCAGCCCCCAGCGGTGGTAGGCCTTGATCAGCACTTCGGTGTCGGAGGTGGAGAAGAACCGGTAGCCCTCCGCCAGCAGCTCGGCGCGCAGTTCCCGGTAGTTGTAGATACAGCCGTTGAAGACCCCGGTCAGCCCGAGCTCGCTGTCGGTCATGGGCTGCGCGGCCTTTTCGGACAGATCGATGATCTTCAGCCGGCGGTGACCGAGCGCGACGGGGCCCTGTGACCAGATGCCCGAACCATCGGGGCCTCGCGGTTCCATCGCGGCGGTCATCCGCGCGACCGCGTCCACGTCGGCCAGGGCACCGTCGAACCGTAGTTCTCCGCTCAGCCCGCACATCGGCCGCTCCATGACGTCATTCCAGGGGTCCTCTCTCGCCGGGGTCTCACGGGTCTGCGGTCGTCACCGCATCAGCCAGGTGTCCTTGGAGCCACCTCCTCGCGAGGAGTTGACGATCCTGCTGCCCGCCGGTGCCACCCGGGTCAGGGCAAGGGGGACGACCGTGGCCTCGGGGCCGAGGCAGACGAAGGCCCGCAGGTCCACGGCGCGTGGTTCCAGGCGCCCGTCCACGAACGATGGATGGGTCGACAGCGCCACGGTCTCCTGCGCTATCCAACGATCCGGATCGGCACGGATCGCGGCCCGCAGCTGCGCGAGCTCGGCCGGTGACGCGTCGGGGCCGATCACCACGCCGTGGCCGCCGTACCCGTCCACCGGCTTGGCCACCAGCTCATCGAGCCGGTCCAGGGCCTCGGCGCGTTGCGCGGCGTCGCGGCAGAGATAGGTCGGCACGTTGTGGAGCAGGGGCTCCTCGCCCAGGTAGTACTCGATGAGCCGCGGGACGAAGGTGTACAGGGCCTTGTCGTCGGCCACGCCGTTGCCCGGGGCGTTGGCCAGCACGAGCGTGCCCCGGCCGATCGCCTCCAGCAGACCCGGGCCGAGCGGCCGGCCGTCGGCTGCTGTGGCGCCGAACAGCTCGTCCTCGTCTATGCGCCGGTACAGCACCTCGATGGGCATGTCTCCGGCTCGTACCGTGCCATCCGCGGCGACGACGAGTTCGGAGGGCCGGACCAGTGGTATCGCCAGCTGGTCCGCCAGCAGCTGATGTTCGTAGAACGCGGAGTCCTTGGGTCCCATGGTCACCAGGGCCAGCGCGGACGAGGTCGACGTCAGAGCGGCCCGCAGCGTCGCCATCGCGTGGGAGGGCGCCGGAGCGTGGGCGGCGCGGACCAGCTCGGGCATCACCCGGGCGGCCAGCCAGCGGTTGGCCAGGGCATAGCCGAGGCCGGAGGGCACCCGCAGGTTGTCCTCCAGCACCGACCAGCGGCCCGCGTCGTCGCGGACCAGGTCGATGCCCGCGACCGCGCACCGTACGATCCCGGCGGGCACCTTCGCGCCGGCCGCGTCCAGCCCGGGGGACTCGTCGATCGCCCACCCGGGCAGCACCTTGTCGGCCACCACCTCGCGTGCCCCGTACGCATCGTGCAGGAACGCCTCCAGCGCTCGCACTCGCTGGGCCAGCCCGGCCTGCAGCGGCGTCCAGTCCTCGGCGGCGATCGCTCGCGGCACGAGGTCGACGGGAAAGAGCCGATCCTCTTCGCCGTCGATGTGAAAGTACATCCCGAGCCGGTGCTGCACCTCGTCGCGCTGCCGCTCACGTTCGCGGAGCCCGTCCGCGCCGATCCGGTCGAGCGCGTTGAGGATCAGGCCATAGGGTCCGCGGGCACTGTGGTCGAACACGATCGCTTCATCGCAGGAGGTGTCGTACCCCGCGAGCATCGCGGTCACCTCGACGCGATTGGGTCCCGCGCCCGGCTGCCATTCTGTGTTGGCACGGGTCTCCGCGAGCAGCAGGTCCACGACCTCCTCCAGGCCGCCGCCGGCGAAAGCGCGGCGTTGCCGCGCCGCCGAGCTGCCCCGCGCCATCGACGCCTCCGCCAGCTCGGCGACGAGGTCCCAGTCGCCGTTGTTCTCCAGCGTGGGGCGGAGTTCGTGGAGCAGGCGCCGCAGCACCTTGCCGGCCGGCATGGGCCGTCCGCTGAGGGGATCGACGAGTTCGCCCTCCAGCCCGCTCCGCGCCGCCCGCCAGGTGGTGGCGCGGACCAGCTCGGTACGGACCGGGAGCTGCGGCCGGCCGGTCCGCACCGCGTCCATCTCCACGATCACCAGCGCCCGGAACAGCCCGGCGAGCAGAGCCACGTCCTCCACCCGGGGGCAGGCGTCGCACAGCCGGAGCTCCACGGTGGGCAGATGGGCGGAGGGGCGCACGTCGAAATAGATCATGCCCGGATCGGTGATCACCCCGGTCCGGATGAGGTCCTGCACCATCCGGTCGTACTCGTCCGCCGATTCCAGCGACGGCACCGGGCCGGTGGTGGGCCAGCGCTGCCAGAGTACGGTGCGGTAGCTCGCGTAGCCGGAGTCCATCCCCAGCCAGAACGGTGAGCTGGCCGAGAGTGCGAGCAGCGACGGCAGCCAGGCCGACACCCGGTGCGAGACGGCCACCGCCAGGTCACGGTCACCGACGTCGACGTGCACCTGTGCCCCGCAGATCAGCTGCTCCCGCGCCAGGATCTGGTACTCCTCCAGCATGTTCTCGTAGCGCGGGTCGGGAGTGACCTTGAGGGCTTCCAGATCCACGATGGGCACCGTGCCTGCGGCGACGATGCCCAGGCCAAGCGGCTCGGCCGCCGTGACCACGCCGCGGCGCAGCGCCGCCAGGTCCTCGACCAGATCGATGAGGCGGACGAAGGGTCGGCTGTTCGTCTCCACCACGGAGCGCTGGAGCTCCCCGCTGAACCTGTCTGCGGGCAGTTGCTGCAGCAGGCTGTCGGCCCGTGGCATCAGCCGGCGGGTCTCGAGATCCACCGTGTGGAACTCTTCCTCGACCCCTACGGCCACGAATTCCGGACGTTCAGGCATCTGTCGGAGAATACGTACAACGTGTTACGGCCGTATATCCATGACATGCCGTCCGGGTGTGAGCTCGCTCGGCCAACCAGTCATTTCGGACACTGTGCATAGATCCGCAGTGCCCAGAAGCAGGGAAGGTAATCCCCTGACGATCAGTGACGCCCGTGAACGCCCGTGCCGGGTCCGGAGCGTGCGGCGGTCGCCGTGAGGTTGCCGCGTCGCCGGTCACGGGCATCGGGGATCATGCCGGGACGATGCCTACAGCCAGCCGCGCCTCTTGAAGATGGTGTAGAGGCCGATGCTGCTGATGACGAGGATGAGCACGCTGGTGAGGAAGCCCCATTGCCGGCTGAAGCCGGGGTAGGGGACGTTCATCCCGTAGAAGCCGGTGACGGCGGTCGGCACCGCAATGATCGCCGCCCAGCTGGTGACCTTCTTCATCACCTCGTTGAGCCGGTTGTTCTGCAGGGCCAGCCGGGTGTCCATGGCGTTGGAGACCCCGTCGCGCAGGCTGTCGGTCCACTCCGCGGCGCGCAGGGTGTGGTCGTAGACGTCCTGGAAGTACGGCCCCATCTCGGTGGGCACGACATGCAGATCGCGGCGCAGCAGCGTGTTGACCACCTCGCGCATGGGGAGCAGCACCCGGCGGAGCAGCACCAGGCTCTTGCGCAGCGCGAAGGCCCTGCGTTGCATGGTCCGGTCCGAGATCCGCTCCTCGAAGAGCAGGTCCTCCAGCTTCTCGAGCTCGCGGTCGAGCACCTGGACGGCGTCGAAATGCTGGTCGACGACCAGGTCCAGCAGGCCGTGCAGCAGGAACGCGACGCCGTACCTGGCGAGATCCGCCTGGTCGTCCCAGAGCCGGACCAGCGCGTCGATGTCGAAGCCCTGGTTCTGCCGCACGGTCACCAGGGCCCGCTCGGTGATGAAGGCAGACACCTCGACCGTCGTCAGCTCTCCGCTGGCCGCGTCGAGCCGCGTGGAGTAGACGTTGAGGAACAGGTGCCCCTGGTAGCGGTCCAATTTGGCGCGCTCGTGCTCGCTGACGGCATCCTCGACGGCATGCGGGTCCAGGCCGAGTTCCTCGGTGATCAGCTTGAGGTCGTCCGGCCCGGGCGCGCACAGATCGAGCCAGACGAGCGTGTCGTCCTGCTCGAGGTAGTCGCTGATCTCGGCGGCGGGGAACCCATCCGTCTCCAGCGTCCCGTATCGCCAGACCCTGGTCCGGTGCGGTGGCCGATCGCCCTCGCCGCTCACGGTCGCCTCAAATCCAGCTGTTGAGCCACATCCGGGCATGCCAGGAGTCATACGGGATGACCTTGGCGGCCAGCACCGGATACAGGTAGAAGAAGTCCGCCAGCACCACCAGCATGTACGCGCCGGCCGCCGCCGCACCGATGACCCGGCGCAGGCCGGGTTCCTGGGCGGGCCCGATGATCATCCCCAGCATCAGCACGATGGCGAGCACCATGAACGGCAGCATCGGCGTGGCGTAGAACAGGAACATCGTCCGGTCGTCGAAGGCGGGCCAGAACCACGGAAGCCAGCCCGCGCCATAGCCCAGCAGGATCGCTCCGGCCCGCCAGTCGCGCTGCAGCACCCAGACGATCAGCACCATGACGAGCGCGACGACCGCGGCCCACCAGATCGCAGGGGTGCCGATGCCCAGGATCTCGCGCGAGCATTTGGCCGCGCCGCAGCCGGACTTGGGCTCGGTGTAGAAGAACGCCACCGGCCGGCGCAGGATCGGCCAGTCCCACGGCCAGGACTGATAAGGATGCTTGGCGTGGAGGTTGGTGTGGAAGTTCCACATCTCCTTGTGGTAGTTCCACAGCTTCGGCATCGCCTCGAACGGCCGCCACACCGGATTCGATGCGATCTTGCCGCGCCCCCAGCCCCCGGCGGTGAATATCCACCCGGACCAGGACGCGATGTAGGTGACGGTGGAGACGACGACCAGGAAGACGAAGGAGGGCAGCGCCTCCAGGATCAGCGTGCCGCGGACCGGGTGCTGGACCCCGGCGGCACGCCGCGCGCTCCAGTCCCACACCACGACCATGAGGCCGAACGCGGCGATGTAGAAGATGCCGGTCCACTTGGTCGCCACGGCCAGCCCGAGACACAGGCCCGCCGCGATCCGCCACCAGTGCATGACGAACGGGCCGAGTCCCTCGCCGAACCCACCGGACGCCTCGACCTTGGCGGCCAGCCGGGCCCGGGCCAGGTCCCGGTCGATGACCAGGCAGCCGAACGCGCAGAGAATCCAGAACATCACGAAGATGTCGAGCAGCGCCGTGCGGCTGGTCACCAGCTCCAGCCCGTCGAGCGCGAGCAGCATCCCGGCCGCGCAGCCGAGCAGCGTCGAGCGCGTCATCCGCCGGGCGATACGGGCCACGATCAGCACCGACAATGTGCCGATCAGCGCCGGCATGAAGCGCCAGCCGAAGGGGGTCGCGCCGAACAACCACTCGCCGATCGAGATCATCCACTTGCCGACCGGGGGATGGGCGACGAAGGCCCCGCCGCCCTGCCAGACCTGGTCGGCATGGCCTCCGAGGAAGAGCTTGTCGGCCTCTCCGTGGGGGCTGTCGATGGTCGAGTGCTCATAGCCGAACTTGAGCAGCGCGTACGCGTCCTTGGCGTAGTAGGTCTCGTCGAAGACCACGCTCTTGGGGTTGCCCAGCCGGTCGAAGCGCAGAAACGCCGCGAGCGCCGTCACCAGCAGGGGTCCCAGCCAGCCCGCCAGCCGGCTGCCCGGGATCACTGGTGTGAGCCAGTCCCGCAGGTCAGGTCTGCGGGGTCGCTCCATCGGCTTAGTCTCCGGCCGGAGTTCCGTCATCGCCACCCGGCCATCGTAAGGGGGTCTCCGCCCCTCCGGGAGAATGAGCGGCATGCCTGGACAGCTGATACTCGCGGGAGCACCCATCGGAAGACCCGAAGACGCCTCGGCGCGGCTGCGGGAGGCGCTCGCCACCGCCGGCATCATCGCGGCCGAGGACACCAGGAGGCTACGCCGGCTCGCCGCTGATCTGGGTATCGAGCTCAGGGCCAGAGTCGTGTCCTATTTCGATCAGAATGAACGGGCCCGGGCCGAGGAACTTCTGCGCGATCTGCTGGACGGGCACGACGTGCTGGTCATCACCGATGCGGGTCTGCCGGGCGTGTCCGACCCCGGTTACCGGCTGGTGGTCGCCGCCGTGGCCGAGAACGTGCCCGTCACCGTCGTACCGGGGCCGTCCGCCGTCACCACCGCCCTGGTCGTCTCGGGGCTGCCGTCCGACCGGTTCTGTTTCGAAGGGTTCCTGCCCCGTAAGGCCGGTGAGCGGGCGGGGCGGCTGGCCGCGCTGGCCGCCGAGCCCCGCACCATGGTGTTCTTCGAGGCCCCGCACCGGCTGGCGGCCGCGTTGCTCGCGCTGGCGGAGGCGTTCGGGGCGGATCGGCCCGCCGCCGTCTGCCGCGAGCTGACCAAGACCTACGAGGAGGTACGGCGAGGCCCGCTCGGGGATCTCGCGGAGTGGGCGGCGGCCGGTGTGAAGGGAGAGATCACCGTCGTAGTGGGAGGCGCGCCGGCACGCGCCGGCATCGAGGACCCGGGCGAGCTGGCGGCCGAGGTCGCTCGCCGCGAGGCCGCGGGGACTCCGCGCAAGCAGGCCATCGGCGAGGTGGCCAAGGAGAACGGGCAACCCAAGCGAGTCGTCTACGATGCCGTTCTGGCGGCCCGTTCCTGACGCTCAGAAATGGTCTGATTACTGTGCGATTGCGGCGCAAGGTGCACTCTTAAGTCATGCAACACCATATTCAGGTCAAGTGCGGGTAGATCTCCTTCAAAGTATGCAAGATACATTTGCCCCCCTCTCGCAGAAGACCATTGCCGAGCCCACACTCAGGGCGAATCGGGATCGGCGGGTGAGAACCCCGCAGGACCCCACGGTTCCCCACAAGAGACGGGGGTGTGGCCATGCGAGACACATGCGTGACGACCGACATATGGAGCTTCCGGTGCCAGCGGTGCGAGCTCCGCTGGGAAGAGGTCTATGAGGCCTGGCACGCCAACGACGGGCACGGCGGCGACGTGGTGACCTGGCGGAACCACGGGATCGTCTGCTGCCCGCCGTGGTGTGACCCCACCTGCCCGAGCTGTGGCGGGCTGGCCGTGAAGGTCCTGCCCTCGCACTGGCACGACGACGTTCTCCGCCGGCAGACCGGGCACGGCCACGTGCCGCAGCCCCGCCGATCGGCCTGAGATGGGCGGGGTCGGCTCAGAGCCCAGCAGTGCCCGGGTTCTGAGCCGGCCGGCCCTGATCGTGGTCGCGCCCCGCGATGGCCTGCCCTGCGGTCGTCGGCCCGGAGCTCGGGTCAGCCGGAGGCCACGGACAGCTCGCGCGGCGACCGCTGCGGTGGCAGGGCCGGCAACTGCTGCCGGTCCCGTCGGTGCCAGGGCATGGCGAGCACCAGCCAGGGGATGACGAGCACGGAACTCATCGCCCACCAGGTGTGGTTCTCCCACCACTGGGTCTCGTCGAACTGCGTGAGGTAGATGTAGCCGAGCCCGGCCCAGACGGCGGCGACATTCATCGCCGCGGCGCTCCATCGGGTCGGCCGGGCCACCAGGAACGGCACGAACCAGAGCAGGTACTGCGCACCGAGCCGCGGGGTCACCACCATGAAGGCCAGCAGCATCGCCGAGGTCAGGTCCACCCGGTCCGCGCGCCGCCACACCCACGCCACGATGCCGATGGTCACGTAGAGCAGGATCTGGCCGACCTTGGAGTACGCCGGGACCAGCGCCCAGTTCCCGCCGGTCAGCAGGGCTGTCCAGCCCCATTCGCCGACGATGGGACGGACGCCGCCGAGATACTTCGCCACGTCGAGCATGTTCTGCCAGGACGTCTGCACGAACAACGGCAGGGTCACCAGGAACAGGAAGGGCACCGCGCCGGCGGCGACCAGGCCGTACAGCCGCTGCCGCCAGGTGGGCAGCATGATCAGCACGACCGGGAGCAGGATGATCGGCCAGCTCTTCGCGGACAGGGCGAGGCCGAAGAGCACACCCGCGGCCACGGCACGGTGGGAACGGGCGGCAAGGTAGGCGCCCACGAGGAACACCAGGGCGATGGGCTCCACCTGGCCGTGGATCGAAGCGATCATGAGCGCGATCGGGCTGCAGGCGTACTGAAACCGGGCCTGCGCCGTGCGTTCACCGCCTGCCAGCCGGCCGACGAGCACGATCAGGACCGTGTCCGCGAGCACTGTGCAGAGCCGTCCGGCGATCTCCCAGGGCAGCCCGATGGAAAGGGCGAGCGCGTAGAAGTAGGGGATCATCGGCAGGAAGTGCCAGGAGCCGTTGGTGCTGAGCACCGGGTCTTGGCCGGCCAGGATCGCCTGTCCGGCGGGCTTGAAGCCTTCGATGAAATCGACCGGCTGCCAGGAGTCGGCCGCAGCGGTCAATAGCAGGATCACCCGCAGTCCGATACCGACCGAGAGTGAGGTCCATAGTGACGGCCGCCAATGGCGCTTGTGAGCCAAAACGGCTAGCGCGACGCCCGTCAATAGGACAAAGGTGGTGAAAAGTGGATGATCCATCGCGTGATCAGCTTGCCAGCCGTACCTCGTCTCTGACCAGGGCTCCCAGCGATTTCATAGAAAGTTTTCAGGAAAGAAAGCTTCCTCAGCAATCAGTTACTTACCTGCGACGACTCCCGCCGGCCGGGGACGATCTTGCGCGACGTCACCCGGGTGTACCGGTCGCGTAGCTCGGGAGTGAAGGCGAGCGCGGCGGTCAGACAGGCCAGCGGCACGGTCGGCAGGACGTACCTGTAGTCGAACTCGGCCGTCGCCGCCGGGGCCAGGAGCAGCCCGACAGAGGTCATCCAGGGCAGCAGCGCCGCCCCGCCGAACCTCCGCCAGAGCGGGACCATCCCGCCCAGGCCGATGAGCAGGATGACGCCGAGCAGCGATCCGCGCAGGAACATGTACTTCTGATAGGTCCGCATGATGGCGCCGAAGGGTTCGACGATCTTCGTGCGGGCGGATCCCTGCTCGTAGCGGACCGCCTCCTGCGAAGCGGTCGCCCCGCGGCCCATGTTCCAGTTGGGCAGCGGCTTCTCCTTCGTGCCGAAGTTGTACAGCTCGAAGGTCGCGCGGTCCGGGAAGACCGTGCGGTTCCACTGGAAGGACCGCAGAAAGTCGATTCCCACGGTCTTCAGGTAGTCGCCCGGCTGCGCCATGATCGCCCGCGTGGCGTAGTCGCCGGCGCGCCGGTCCTGGTCGGGGCCGAAACGCGGGCCCCAGACGCGGTGCAGCGGGGACTCCTGGTCCCACAACACGCTCTGTGAGTACCGCAACGGCTCGTTCTTGCAGAATGGGATGTCCTCGACCGGCAGGTTCGGGATCTTGTTGCAGTCGGCGAACGCCGAGGCGCGGGCGTAGAGGAAGAGCCCGCTGCTCTGGGTCATCCCCACCTTGCCGTACCAGCTGTAGAACCAGCCGGAATAGGCGGCCATCGGCAGGCCGCAGAGCGCCACCGTGGCCGCGATGACCCGCCAGCGCACCCGCCGAACCAGCATGAACAGCACGAAGGCGACCAGCACCGGCAGGCCGACCGACCGGGTCAGCGCGGCCATGCCGAGGATCAGGCCGACGCACGCGCCGACCTTCCAGGACGGCCGCGGGTGCCACAGCAGCAGAGTGATCGCCGAGATGATCAAGAAGGTGAACAGCAGGTCGGAGAGGATCAGGTGCTCGAGCTGGATCTCGTAGGCGTCCAGCAGCACCGGGACGGTGGCCAGGGTGGCCGCCCAGCCCGGCAGCCCGAACCTCTTGCGCAGCAGGGCGTAGATCATGAGCCCCATCGCCACGCCCATCAGATGCTGCAGGCTGACGATCAGGGCGAAACTGTGGAAGGGCTTGAGGATCAGCAGGAAGAAGGAGTACCCGTCGGGCCGCAGCGGGTGCGGGTAGGGGTACATCGCCGCGTGCAGATAGTCGAACGAGTCGTTGAACCACATGGCCGGCCGGTAACCCAGCACCGCGATGATCCTCAGCACCGCGCCGAGTGCGAGCACCGCCGCGAACGGCCGATGCCGGCCGACCAGGGCCCAGAAACGGATGCCGCGATCACGCCGGGAGGGAGGGGGCACGGCCTCCTCGGTGGACCGGGGCAGGGGCGCGGTCGTGACTTCCTTCACAGCCGCGTCCTCGTCGAGTACCTGCCCCGCCATCGACGTGCCTCCTGGATCTTCCATGTTCACCGCAATGTTCACCACGATCCGGCCCGACCTTTCTGGGCCGCACTGCCCGTATGCTGGTGACTCAGCCTGGCGTCAGAAGGCTGCCCGCCGCTGGCCTTCAGGTTGCAACTTCGCAACACGATTCGGGCACGCTTCATATGAGTGACCCGCATCACTTGGCCGCAGCAGGCATCATGGGATTGAAACGTGTCGTCTCTCGGATCATGACGAGGTTAGTCGAAACCCCCCGAGCGGATATCCGCGGGGTTACAAAGGAGCTCGTGTGGAACTCTCCGTGGTGATGCCTTGCCTTAATGAGGCTGAGACGGTTGAGACCTGTGTCCGCAAGACGATCGCCTTCTTCGAGGAGCAGGGTATCGACGGCGAGGTGATCATCGCCGACAACGGCAGCACGGATGGCAGCCAGCAGCTGGCCCGTGACGCCGGTGCCCGGGTGGTCGCGGTCTCCGACAAGGGTTACGGCAACGCCCTGATGGGCGGCATCCGGGCGGCGCGCGCGCCCTTCGTGGCGATGGGCGACGCCGACGACTCCTATGACTTCGCGACGCTGGGGCCCTTCCTGGCGGAACTGCGGGACGGCGCCGACCTGGTCATGGGCAACCGCTTCAAGGGCGGTATCGCGCCGGGAGCCATGCCGCCGCTGCACCGGTACCTGGGCAACCCGGTGCTGAGCTTCGTCGGGCGGCTGTTCTTCGGCAGCAAGATCGGTGACTTTCACTGTGGCCTGCGGGCGTTCCGCAAGGAGTCGATCCTGCGACTGGGCCTGCAGACCGGTGGCATGGAGTTCGCCAGCGAAATGGTGGTGAAGGCCACACTCGCCCGATACGACATTCGTGAGGTGCCGACCACGCTCTCGCCGGATGGGCGGACGCGTGCGCCGCATCTGAGCACCTGGCGAGACGGCTGGCGTCATCTACGATTCCTCATGCTCTACAGCCCCCGATGGCTATTCCTGATCCCGGGTCTGCTTCTTATGACGCTTGGACTGGTCTCCGGGGTTGCGCTGTCCTTCACTACTGTCCGGGTCGGGGACATCGCTTTCGGCGTCGACACCCTGGTGGGTGCCTCCGCGATGATGGTGATCGGCTTCCAGGCCGTGGTGTTCGCCCTGCTCACCAAGGTCTATGCGATGGAGGAGGGTTTCCTCCCGCACGACAAGCGGGTCCAAAAGATCATCGACTGGTGGAGCCTCGAGCGGGGCCTGGTCCTGGGCGGCCTGCTCGCCCTGGCCGGTCTCGGTGGCCTGGTGGCCTCGCTCATGCACTGGCGGGGCAACCACTTCGGTGAGCTCGACCCGCTGCACTCCCTCCGCCTGGTCGTGCCGTCCGCCACCGCGCTGATGATCAGTCTCCAGGCGGTGTTCGGCTCGCTGTTCATCAGCATCCTGGGCATCCGGCGCCGTCAGCACCCGCCGCTGACCGACGCGGCCGACGAGGCCGCCGACGTGATCGACGCGGCGGCGTACGCGGTCGCGGCGGAGGGCCCGGCCGAGAGGTCCGACGAGAAGGCCGACGAGAAGGCTGAGGACAAAGCGGACGAGAGCACCGCCCGCTGACATCGCTCGGCCCGGCCGGCCGGGCGTACGGGTGTTAATGGCGCGAGCCAGGGCGCGAAGCCCTCTACCCTGGACGCATGTCCTTGTTGAACTCTCAGCCGAGCCGGAACATCTTGACGGCGGTCGCCTGGCCGTACGCCAACGGCCCCCGCCACATCGGGCACGTCTCCGGTTTCGGGGTTCCGTCCGACGTCTTCAGCCGCTACCAGCGGATGGTGGGCAACAAGGTCCTCATGGTCAGCGGCACCGACGAGCACGGCACGCCGATCCAGGTGCAGGCCGACAAGGAGGGCGTCACCGCCCGCGAGCTCGCCGACCGCTACAACCTGGTGATCGCCAAGGATCTGCAGGGCCTCGGCCTGTCGTACGACCTGTTCACCAGGACCACGACGCGTAACCACTACGCGGTCGTACAGGAGCTGTTCCTCGGGCTCTACAAGAACGGCTACATCTTCCCCAAGACGACGCTGGGCGCGATCTCGCCGTCCACCGGCCGTACGCTGCCCGACCGCTACGTGGAGGGCACCTGCCCCATCTGCGGGTACGACGGGGCCCGTGGTGACCAGTGCGACAACTGCGGCAACCAGCTCGACCCGATCCAGCTGATCAACCCCCGGTCGCGGATCAACGGCGAAGTCCCGAAGTTCGTCGAGACCGAGCACTTCATGCTGGACCTGGGGGCCTTCACCGAATCCCTCGGCTCGTGGCTGCAGACCAAGCAGGGCGACTGGCGGCCCAACGTGCTGAAGTTCTCGATGAACCTGCTGGACGAGCTGCGGCCGAGGGCGATCAGCAGAGATCTCGACTGGGGCGTCCCCATCCCGCTGGAAGGCTGGCGGGATCAGCCCAACAAGCGGCTGTACGTCTGGTTCGACGCGGTCATCGGCTATCTGTCGGCCTCGATCGAGTGGGCCCGCCGCAGCGGCGACCCGGAAGCCTGGCGTGCCTGGTGGCAGAATGACAGCGCCGAGTCGTACTACTTCATGGGCAAGGACAACATCGTCTTTCACTCCGAGATCTGGCCGGCCATGCTGCTCGGCTACAGCGGGCAGGGGGACAGCGGCGGGACACCCGGCTCGCTGGGGCGGCTCGCCCTGCCCAACGAGGTGGTCTCCAGCGAATTCCTCACCATGGAGGGCCGCAAGTTCTCCTCCTCCCGGTCCGTCGTGATCTACGTACGGGACTTCCTGGAGCGCTACGACGCCGATTCGCTGCGCTACTACATCTCGGCCGCCGGTCCCGAGACCCAGGACACCGACTTCACCTGGAGCGAGTTCGTCCGCCGCAACAACGACGAACTCGTCGCGGCCTGGGGCAACCTGGTCAACCGGGCGGTCTCCTTCGCGGCCAAGAACATCGGTTCCATCCCCGCCGCCGGTGACCTGACCGACTCCGACCACGCGGTGCTGGAGGCCTCCCGCAAGGCGTTCGACGTGATCGGCGCCGAGCTGGGCCGGTCCCGCTTCAAGAACGCCATCCAGGAGAGCATGCGGGTCGTCGCCGAGGCCAACAAGTACCTCTCCGATCAGGCCCCCTGGAAGCTGCGCACCGAGGACCCGGAACGCATGAAGACGATCCTGCACGTGGCGCTGCAGCTCATCGACGACGCCAAGACCCTGCTCACGCCGTTCTTGCCGGTCTCCTCGCAGAAGGTGTACGAGATGCTGGGCGGCACCGGGGTCTGGAGCGGGATGCCGTCCCTGGAGACGGTCTCCGAGGAGGGCGGGCCGGACTACCAGATACTCGGCGGGTCCTACGACACGGCCGCGGCCGTCTGGGAGTCCCGCCGGATCCTGCCCGGCACCCCGCTGGCGCCGCCGACCCCGCTGTTCACCAAGCTCGACCCGTCCGTGGTGGATGAGGAACTGGCGCGTCTGGAGAGCAACGGGCAGTGAGAACGGACGGAAAGCAGCCGACCTCTTTTCCCCCGCTGCCCGAGGCGCTGCCGGTCGACGTGTTCGACAGCCACTGCCATCTCGACATGCTCGAGATCCCGGTGCCGCGGGCCGTGGCCGCGGCGCACGCGGTGGGAGTACGACGGCTCCTCACGATCGGATGTGACCTGAAGTCCTCGCGCTGGGGCACGGAGGCGGCCCGGGACCACGGTGACGTGTTCGCGGGCGTGGCCATCCACCCCAACGAGACCACCGCGTTGCGCGACGACGTCCTGGACGACATCGCGGAACTGGCCGTGCTGCCCCAGGTGCGGGCCATCGGCGAGACCGGCCTGGACTACTACCGTGACTGGGCGGGCATCGAGGACCAGCAGCGCTCGTTCCGCGCGCACATCGAGATCGCCAAGCGCACCGGCAAGACCCTGGTCATCCATGATCGGGAAGCCCATGACGACGTGCTGCGGATTCTCCGGGAGGAGGGGGCCCCGGAGAAGGTGGTCTTCCACTGCTTCTCGGGCGACGCCGCGATGGCCGGGGTCTGCGCCGACCAGGGCTATGTGATGAGCTTCGCAGGCAACGTCACGTTCAAGAACGCCGGCCCGCTGCGGGAGGCGTTGAAGGTCGCACCGCTGGACCTGCTGCTGGTCGAGACCGACGCGCCCTTCCTGACCCCGATGCCGTATCGGGGTAAGCCGAATTCCTCCTATTTGATTCCGCTGACGGTCCGTTGCATGGCCGAGGTCAAGGGCGCTGACCTGGCCGAACTCTGCACCGCCATCTCCGCTACCGGAGCCCGGCTTTTCGGCCCCTGGTGACCCGGTTCACAACATGATCATCACCGTACGCAGCCGCATCCGCCGATCCTGGACCACCTACCGCTGAGAAGGCCGCCCCCGACGACGCCGCCGGCGAGATCGAAGAGCCGTCCACGACGGTCTTCTGGCGAGCTTTCTCTGCAGACCTTGGCGAGGGCGGGTTCATGAGATCCCAGAGCCGCACGAGATCGGGACGCGTAGTCGCCGCGACGCTGGCTGATCTGCTCAGGGTCGCGGCACGGACCGTGGTCGGTCTGCAGCGAGCATCCGTCCGGCTGAGCTGCGACACTGATCCCGTGGGGGACACTTCGGGACTACTCGGCCCGGCTGAGATACGGGAGCTGGCCGCCCGGCTGGGGATCAGGCCGACCAAGACACTCGGGCAGAACTTCGTGATCGACGCGAACATCGTGCGGCGGATCGTGCGCGCGGCCGAGCTGGACCCCGGTGAAGTGGCCATCGAGGTCGGCCCGGGCCTGGGTTCGCTCACCCTCGGCCTGCTGCCGGCCGTACGGCGGCTCGTCGCGATCGAGGTCGACCCGCCACTGGCCGAGGAGCTGCCTCGCACGGTGGCCGCCCGGGCGCCCGAGCTGGCGGACCGGCTCGAGGTTCTGCGCGCCGACGCGCTGCGGATCTCCTCCATCCCCGGTCCCGAACCCACCGCGCTCGTCGCGAACCTCCCGTACAACGTGGCGGTCCCTGTCGTGCTGCATCTGCTGGCGCTGCTGCCCTCGCTGCGGCACGGGCTGGTGATGGTGCAGGCCGAGGTCGCGGACCGGCTCACGGCCCCGCCGGGAAGCAAGATCTATGGGGTGCCCTCGGTGAAGATGGCCTGGTACGCCGAGGCGCGCCGGGCCGGGCCGGTCGGCCGGTCGGTCTTCTGGCCAGCTCCCAAGGTGGACTCGGGCCTGGTGGCCTTCACCCGCCGCGAGCCACCGGTGACCAGTGCCCCCCGCGCCGAGGTGTTCAAGGCCATCGACGCCGCCTTCGCCCAACGGCGCAAGACGCTGCGAGCCGCACTGGCCGGCTGGGCCGGCTCCCCGGCCGCCGCGGAGGAGGCGTTGCGCGCCGCCGGCGTCGACCCGTCCGCCCGGGGTGAGGCCATCGACGTGACCGCCTTCGCCCGCATCGCCGAACACCGCCCTCCCGAGGGATCGGCATCGGCGGCGACGTACGATCTCCGGCTGTGACCAGTGTGACGGTACGGGTGCCAGCGAAGGTCAATCTTCAGCTCGGGGTGGGGCCCCTCCGCGACGACGGCTATCACGACCTCGTCAACGTCTTCCACGCCGTGTCCCTGTTCGACGAGGTGACCGCGGCCCCGGCCGGCCGCCTCCAGGTCATGGTGGAGGGCGAGTCCATCGAGGGAGTGCCCACCGACGGCGACAACCTGGCGGCCAAGGCGGCCCGGCTGCTGGCCGAGCGGATCGGGGTGAGGCCCTCAGTGGCGCTGCGGATCCGCAAGTCGATCCCGGTGGCCGGCGGAATGGCCGGTGGCAGCGCCGACGCGGCCGCGGCTTTGGTCGCCTGCAACGAGCTGTGGCAGGCCGGGTTCCGCCGGGAGGACCTGATGGAACTGGCCGCGATCCTGGGCAGCGACGTGCCGTTCGCGCTGCTCGGCGGCACTGCGGTCGGGGTGGGGCGGGGTGAGCGGCTGACCTCGGCCCTGGTCCGCGGGCGCTTTCACTGGGTCATCGCCTACGCGGACGGCGGGCTGTCCACCCCGGCCGTTTACGCCGAGTGCGACCGGATCCGCGGTGCCAACGAGGAGCGGGTCGCCTGGCCGCGGGCCTCCGACGACCTGATGGCCGCGCTGGCGAGCGGTGACGCGCACGCGCTCGGCGGCGTGCTGAGCAACGATCTGCAGCCCGCGGCGCTCGCGTTGCGTCCGTCGCTGCGCCGCACCCTCACCGCGGGTCGGGACTTCGGCGCGCTCGGGGCCATGGTCTCCGGCTCCGGGCCGACCTGCGCGTTCCTCGCCGAGTCCGAGGCGGACGCCCTCGATCTCGCGGTCGCCCTGTCGGAGGTCGACGTGGTCCGGTCGATCGCCCAGGTGTACGGACCCGTGCACGGCGCCACCATCACCGAGAGCCACTAGCCTTGATGACGTCGTGAATCTGATCAATCTTGAGAACGTCAGCAAGGCCTACGGGCCCGCGCCGCTGCTCGACTCCATCTCCCTCGGAGTGGAGGAGGGCGAGCGGATCGGGGTCGTCGGGCTCAACGGCGGCGGCAAGAGCACCCTCATCTCGATCATCGCCAAGGACGTGGGACCGGACGACGGCAGGGTCACCCATTCCCGCGGTCTGCGGATCGGCGTGCTGGCTCAGCGGGACGAGTTCCCCGACGGCGCCACCGTCCGCGAACTCGTCCTCGGGGACCGTTCCGAGCACGAGTGGGCGGGCGACACCCGGATCCGGGAGATCCTCTCCGGACTGCTGGGCGATCTGGACCTGGACGCCCCGGTCGCCGGGATGTCGGGCGGCGAGCGCCGCCGGGTGGCCCTGTCCCGGCTGCTGGTGCCCGAGACCGAGCTGCTGGTGCTCGACGAGCCCACCAACCACCTCGACCTCGAGGCGATCGCCTGGCTGGCCGGCCATCTGAGGTCCCGCAAGAGCGCACTGATCGTCGTCACTCACGACCGCTGGTTCCTGGACGAGGCCACCGAGCGCACATGGGAGGTCGTCGACGGACAAGTCCAGCGCTACGAGGGCGGCTACTCGGCGTACGTCCTGGCCAAGGCCGAGCGGGCCCGCATCGCCGCCTCCACCGAGGAGAAGCGGCAGAACCTGCTGCGCAAGGAGCTGGCCTGGCTGCGGCGTGGTCCGCAGGCTCGCAGTACCAAGCCGAAGTTCCGGGTCGACGCGGCGCAGGCACTGATCGCCGATGTGCCGCCGCTGCGCGACAAGGTGGAGCTCACCAGCTTCGCGACCGCCCGCCTCGGCAAGACCGTGTACGACCTCGAGAACGTGAGCGTACGGCTCGGCGATCGCGAGATCTTCCAGCGGCTGACCTGGCAGCTCGGGCCGGGAGACCGGATCGGCATCGTCGGCGTCAACGGCAGCGGCAAGAGCACGCTGCTGCGGCTGCTCGACGGCGTGGTCACCCCCGGGTCCGGCCGGATCGTGCGCGGCAAGACCGTGCAGCTCGCCCATCTGTCCCAGGACCTGGAGGAGCTCGACCCCACCCGGCGGGTGCTGGAGTCGGTCGAGGAGATCAAGCGCCGCATCACGGTCGGCAAGCGTGACTGGACCGCAGGTCAGCTGCTCGAACGGCTCGGCTTCCGCGGTGACGCGCAATGGACCCCGGTCGGCGACCTGTCCGGTGGCGAGCGGCGCAGGCTCCAGCTGCTCCGCCTGCTCATGTCCGAGCCCAACGTGCTCCTGCTGGACGAGCCGACCAACGACCTCGACATCGAGACGCTCACCGAGCTGGAGGATCTGCTCGACGGCTGGCCCGGCACCCTGGTGGTGGTCAGTCACGACCGTTACTTCCTGGAGCGGATCACCGACAACGTCTTCGGGCTGCTCGGCGACGGCGGGCTGCGGATGCTGCCCGGCGGCGTCGAGGAGTACCTGGCCCGTCGCGCCGCCGACGACGCCGGTACGGGGCTGAGCGGTACCCCGCGGGTGTCCGCGCCGGCCGCACGGGGTACCGGGCAGGCCAAGCCCGCCTCGCGCGGCACCGGCCAGGACTGGAAGGCGAAGAAGGAGCTCGACAGGCTGGAGCGGCGGCTGGAGAAGCTGACCGCCCGGGAGGGCGAACTGCACGAGCTGCTGGCCGCCCACGCCACCGACTACGAAAAGCTCCTGGCCTTCAACGAAGAGCTCAAGTCGGTCGCGGCCGAACGTGAGCAGGTCGAAGATGACTGGCTCGACCTCGCCGACGACCTCGGCTGACCCGCTCTCATGGCGTGACGCTCCGAGAGCCGATCAAGATCACCGGTACCGAACGCGGCGACGCCTCACCCTGGAGCGCCACCGGCAGACTCACAGATCCTTCCGTCGTCCGGCACGGTCACGAAGGCCGGACGGTCGGATCAGACCAGGCCCGGCCGCTCGCGTCGGCGTCGAAGGGGATCAGCAGGCTGCGCAGCAGCACCGTGAGGTCGTCCCGCTGGGTGGCGCTGAGCGCGCCGAGAAGCTCGTGCTCGCGGTCGATGAGATCGGTGAGCGCCGCGTCGACCCGGGTCCTGCCCGCGGCGGTCAGCCGCACCAGCACGCCGCGTTTGTCCTGCGGGTCCGGGTGGCGCTGGACGAGCCCGGCGGCCTGCAGACGGTCGATCCGGTTGGTCATGGTGCCCGAGGTGACGAGGGTTGCGCGCAGCAGCTGACCCGGGCTCAACTGGTAGGGCTCGCCGGCCCGGCGCAACGCGGTGAGCACGTCGAACTCCCATGACTCCACCTGGTGGACGGTGAAGACCGCCCGCCGGGCGCGGTCGAGGTGCCTGGCGAGCCGGGAGACCCGGCTGAGGACGTGCAGCGGCTCGACGTCGAGATCCGGACGTTCCACGCGCCAGGCCGCGACCAGCCGGTCTACTTCGTCCTCCATGAGCAGTCCTCCATGAGCACCGACCTTACCTTTCTTGACATCGAGATACCCGCTTGGCACGATGTCTCTTGATGTCGAGAGAAATGGAATCTGAGATGCGCCGGGTCCCGGAGGAGTCGTCCGTGCTGAACGACACCTGGGATCCAGCCCAGTACTGGGTCTTCGCCGACGAGCGCAGCAGGCCGTTCTTCGAGCTGGTCGGCAGGATCGGGGCGGAAGCCCCGGCCCGCGTCGTCGACCTCGGCTGCGGTCACGGGGAACTCACCGCCACCCTCGCCCAGCGCTGGCCCGGCGCGGCCATCGCGGGCATCGACAGCTCGACGGAGATGATCAATGCCGCGCACAGGCTCGCGGCCGGTCACCCCGCGAGACTGGAGTTCGCCGTCGGGAATCTCGCCGATTGGGCTCCGGAGGGGCCGGTCGACGTCATCGTCTCCAACGCCGCCCTGCAGTGGGTGCCCGAGCACCGGGAACTGCTGCCCCGATGGACGCAAGCCCTGAGTCCCGGCGGATGGCTGGCCTTCCAGGTGCCGGGCAACGCCGGCGCTCCCAGCCACGCGCTCCTGCGCGAACTCTGCCGGTCGCCGCGCTGGCGGGACCGGCTGGCCGACGTGCTGCGGTGGCATCCGGTCGGTGATCCGGCCGAGTACTTCGGGCTGCTGGCCGGCCAAGGCTGCCGGGTGGACGCCTGGGAGGCGACTTACCTCCAGGTCCTGCAGGGTGACGACGCGGTGCTGGAATGGGTCAAGGGCACAGCGCTCCGGCCGGTCCTCGCGGCCCTGGGCGGGGAGGGGGCGGCGGAGACCGCGGAGTTCCTCACCGAGTACGCCGGGCTGTTGCGCGAGGCGTATCCGCCCGGCCCGCACGGCACGCTCTTCCCATTCCGCCGGATCTTCGTTGTGGCCCGGACGGGCCTGTGACGTCCCGGCGGCGCGACCCCGCCCGAGGGGTCACCTAGACGTGGTGCCGTCCGCCGCGGGCGGTGGGTATTTCGTTCCCCTGCGGTGTGCTCTGCCTGCGGCGGACAGCGTCCACGCGGCTTCCGGCCCGTGACCCGGAGCCGGTATCCGGTCGATGGCCGCCTGGACGAACTCCAGGCGGCCATCGGACGATCTCCTAGGAAGACGATCTTCCAGGAGAGGAAATCAGGAGGAAGAAGCCCGTGCCCGTCATCGGAATCCACCATGTTCAGCTCGCGGCCCCGCCCGGCAGCGAGGACCTCCTGCGCGCGTTCTACGCCGGGGTCCTCGGCCTGACCGAGGTGCCGAAGCCACCTGAGCTGGCGGCCCGCGGAGGAGCGTGGTTCCGCGGATCGGGGATCGAACTGCACCTCGGTATCGAGCAGGAGTTCCGGCCGGCCCGCAAGGCGCACCCGGGCATCCTGGTCGCCGACCTCGACGGGCTGGCCGGGCGCCTGCGGGGCGCTGGTCACCAGGTCCGTCCCGACGACCTCTTCCCCGGCTACCGGCGCTGCTACGCCGACGACCCCGTAGGCAACCGGCTGGAGTTCCTCGAGCCGGCCGGCTGACAGCCCGCCGACCCCCGGTCCCGGCAACCCCGTACCCCGCAACCCCGTACCCCGCAACCCCGGTAGTCCGGCCGCCCGGCAGGGAAGCCCGGGCGGCCGGGCTGACTCAACCCCCGCCGGGCTCCCCAGCGGTCCCTTCGCCGGTTTCGCCACCGGTCTCCGCACCGCCATGCGGACCGGTCGTCGTATCGCCCTCCGGCCAGCCCTCCGCACCGCTCTCGGGACCGCTCTCGGGACCGCCCTCCGGCCCGGCCGCTGGGCCGGTCTCGGGACCGCCTTCCACACCACCCTCGGTGATGGCGGCCTCCTCCCAGCTCGTGAGGACGAGGTGCAGCCGGTAGAGCAGCCGCCGGAGATCCCTGATGTGGCTGGGGAGCTGTGCGAAACCGTCCATCGCTCACCCTCCTTTTCGAACTTTTGTTCGAATGATAAGGAAGGGCTCGGACATTTTCGGGTCAGGCGGTCCCCGGGGAGGCGGTCCCCGGGTCAGGCGGTTCCCGGGTCCGCGTCGTCGGTCTCGATCCGGCGGACCCGCTGCTCGGCCTTGTCGGCCCGCGCGGCGGCCCGCTCCTCGGCCTTGCCCTGCTTGACCGCCACCTTCTCCATCCGCTTCGCCTGCCGCTCCTGCTCCTTGCGGCGGCGGCGGGGATCCAGGGAGGGTTTCGGCTCCAGGCCGGACAGCCCGTTCCATGCGAGGTTCACCACATGCGCGGCGACCTCTTCACGACGGGGTTTGCGGACGTCCAGCCACCACTGGCCGGTGAGGGCGACCATGCCGACGAGCATCTGCGCGTACATCGGAGAGGTCTTGTCGTCGTATTCGTGCCGGTCGAACTCCTGGCCGAGAATGTGCTCGACCTCGGTGGCGATCTCGCTCAGCAGGCTGGCGTAGCTGCCCGTGCCGGAGGCGCCATGCGAGTCGCGCACCAGGATGCGGAACCCGTCACTACACTCCTCGATGTACTGGAGCAGGGCCAGTGCGGCCTGCTCGAGCTTCTCCCGGTAGTGGCCGCCGTCGGCCAGTGCCCGGGTGACCAGTGCGAGCAGCCGCTCCATCTCCCGGTCCACCACGACCGCGTACAGCCCTTCCTTGCCGCCGAAGTGTTCGTACACCACCGGCTTGGAGACGCCCGCCTTGGCCGCGATCTCCTCCACCGAGGTGCCGTCGAACCCGCGCTCGGCGAAGAGCGTGCGGCCGATGTCGAGCAACTGCTGGCGGCGTTCGGTGCCGGTCATGCGTTTCCGGCGTGACCGGGGGGCTGCTGATTCGCTCACAGGATCAATAATGGCGGTCATCGCAGACGCTTTGCCGCCAGGCGATCCGCTTTCGGCCACCGGACGTCGGTCGCCCAGCCCAGCTTCTCGAAGGCCCAGATGATCCGGGCACTGATGTCGATCTGTCCTCGGAGCACGCCGTGCCGGGCACAGGTGGGATCGGCATGGTGCAGGTTGTGCCAGGACTCACCCAGCGACGGGATGGCCAGCCACCACACGTTGCGCGCCTTGTCCCGGGAGTCGAACGCCTCGTCGCCCATCATGTGGCATACCGAGTTGATCGACCATGTGACGTGGTGCAGTAGTGAGATCCGGACCAGCGAACCCCAGAAGAAACCGGTCAGGGCGCCCTGCCAGGACAGTGTCAGCAGGCCACCGAGCACGGCCGGAGCGCCGAGCGAGCCGATCACGATGAGCGGGAACAGCCGCGAGATGATCTTTATGTCCTTGTCGGCCACCAGGTCCGGGCAGTACTTCTGCCAGGACGTGCGGTGCCGGTCGAACAGCCAGCCCATGTGGGCCCAGAAGAAGCCCTTGGTGAGGGCCTTCCAGTCGCTGCCGAATCGCCATGGTGAATGCGGATCGCCGATCTTGTCGGAGAACTTGTGGTGCCGGCGGTGCGTGGCCACCCAGTCGATCACGCCCATCTCGAGGGCCATGCTGCCGGTCAGTGCCAGGAAGATGCGCAGCGGACGGCTTGCCTTGAAGGATCCGTGCGTGAAGTGACGGTGGTAGCCGACCGTGATCCCGGCGGCGGTGACGACATAGAACAGGGCGAAGACGACGATGTCGCTCCAGCCCAGACCCCAGCCCCAGGCGAGCGGGACCGCCGCCAGCACGGCCAGGAACGGGACGACGATGAAGACGACCAGGAGGATGAGTTCGAGGTCGCTCTTGGGTTTCGCGTCGATATCGGGTCGGGGCTGGACGCGTGCCGGCTCGATCACAGGGACTGTGGCCATGAAGCGATCGCTCTCTCTATTCGGGGCGCCTTACTTACGCAACCGTAACCTACGGTTACGTAACTTTAGGAGTATGCCCCAGTGAAATCATGATGAACCTGACGACCCGGCCAGGGCTGCGTTCCCAGGTCAGATCGGGTACCCCGGGCGATATGCCGGTCGTTTTCTGACTATCACCGGTATCGGACGTCGATCACGTGATGTCACTCACACGGACGGGATCGAAGGCGCCAGGAAACTCGTGGCTACCCGGAAATAGGCGCGAACGGGGTGGCGAGTGCCCGGTATCGTTAGCCGGGACCGGCTGGTGCTCCTGTGGACTATGACCGGTTTGTGGTCCGACGTGGTGTAATCGGCAGCACAAGGGTTTTTGGTGCCCTTAGTCCAGGTTCGAGCCCTGGCGTCGGAGCCATCCGGGATACTCGCTCACTCCAGTGCGAGTACACCCCACTGTACGGGGGCGGGGTGACAGCCCGGGCTTGGACGGTATCCTTCAGGTGTCGGGCAAGTTACGACCTGTCGCTACGGCGAACCCGCAGGTCGGCAGCCATTTGGACGTGTCCACAGCGTTCAGAGCCCATGTTTCAGAGCCCATACCGTCCCAGTCCGCGATGCCGAGGAGCCTCCACGTGAGCGCGAGCCGTCCGGCTGCCGTCGTTGTCCTTGCTGCCGGTGAGGGCACGCGGATGAAGTCCCGTACTTCCAAGATTCTCCACGAGCTCTGCGGCCGCAGCATGGTCGGTCATGTGCTGGCGGCCGCCGGAGCCCTCCAGCCCAGGAAACTGATCGTCGTCGTCGGCCACCGGCGCGACCAGGTCATCGCCCATCTCCGGGAGACCGCCCCGGGCGCCGTACCGGTCGTGCAGGAGCAGCAGGCCGGCACCGGCCACGCGGTCCGCATGGTGCTGGAACAGGTCGGCGCACTGACCGGCACCGTCGTCGTCACCAATGGTGATCATCCATTGCTGACCGGCGCCACGCTCGAGGAACTCGTCCGCACCCATGAGACCGAGGGCAACGCGGCGACGATCCTGAGCACCGACATCCCCGACGCGACCGGCTATGGCCGGATCGTCCGTCAGGCGGACGGCAGTGTCGCCTCGATCGTCGAGCACAAGGACGCCACCGAGGCCGAGCGGGCGATCAGCGAGATCAACGTCGGGATGTACGCCTTCGACGGCGAGCTGCTGGAGAGTGCGCTCAAGCGGGTGACCACGGACAACGCCAAGGGTGAGGAGTATCTCACCGACGTCGTGGCCATCGTGCGCGCCGACGGTCACCGTGCCGGGGCGTATAAGAGCCCGGACTGGATCGAGACCCAGGGGGTCAATGACAAGGTCCAGCTGGCCCAGGCCCGCCGGCAGCTCAACGACCGCATCGTGGAAGCGCACCTGCGCGCCGGTGTCACCGTCATCGACCCGCAGACGACCTGGGTGGACGTGCAGGTGACCATGGAGCCGGACGTCGTCCTGCACCCCAACACCCAGCTGCACGGGCGTACCACGGTGCGGTCGGGCGCCGAGATCGGGCCCAACACCACCCTGACCGACACCATCGTCGGCGAGGACGCCCTGGTCACCAACGCCGTCTGTGTCGATGCCGAGATCGGCGCCGAGGCGTCGGTCGGGCCGTACGCCTATCTGCGGCCGGGCACCAGGCTGGCACGCAAGGCCAAGGCGGGCACCTACGTGGAGATGAAGAACGCGGTCGTCGGTGAGGGCTCCAAAGTGCCGCACCTGACCTACGTCGGGGACGCCGAGATCGGCCAAGGCTCCAACATCGGGGCGGCCTGCGTGTTCGTCAACTACGACGGCGTCCACAAGCACAAGAGCACGATCGGTGACCATGTCAAGGTCGGCAGCGACAACATGATCGTCGCCCCGGTGACGGTGGGCGACGGCGCCTACACCGCGGCAGGCTCGGTGATCATCAAGGACGTGCCCTCCGGAGCCATGGCCGTGGCCCGCGGGCAGCAGCGCAACGTCGAGGGCTGGGTGGAGCGCAAGCGCCCCGGGACCCCGGCCGCCGAGGCCGCTCGCAGGGCCCGGGAGGCGGCGGCCGCGGCGGACAGCGCAGAGAAGGACACCGACGAGAACACCGGCGTCCCCGCGGAGGCCCGGCAATCCGGTGAGTGAGTGCACGTACGAAGGGGGAACGACCAAGGTGAGCGTTATCAAGGCGAGTGGTGAGAAGAAGCTGATGCTCTTCTCGGGCCGGGCCTATCCCGAGTTGGCCCAGGAGGTGGCGGCCAACCTGGACATCGAGCCGACCCCCACCGCGGCCTACGACTTCGCCAACGGTGAGACGTTCGTGCGCTTCCTGGAGTCGGTGCGGGGCAGCGACGCCTTCGTGATCCAAAGCCATGCGGCTCCGATCAACCAGTGGATCATGGAGCAGCTGATCATGGTCGATGCGCTCAAGCGCGCGTCGGCCAAGCGGATCACCGTGGTGGCCCCGTTCTTCGGCTATTCCCGGCAGGACAAGAAGCACCGCGGCCGGGAGCCGATCTCGGCCCGGCTGATGGCCGACCTGTTCAAGACGGCGGGTGCCGACCGGCTGATCACCGTGGACCTGCACACCGCCCAGATCCAGGGCTTCTTCGACGGTCCCGTCGATCACCTCTTCGCGCTCGACCTGCTGGCCGATCACGTCGAGAGCAGCCTGGACACCTCACAGGTCACGGTGGTGGCGCCGGATGCCGGCCGGGTGCGGGTGGCGGAGCGCTGGACCGACCGGCTGGGCTGCCCGCTGGCGATCATCCACAAGCGGCGCGACCCCGAGGTCGCCAACGAGGTCAAGGTCTTCGAGGTGGTCGGTGACGTCAAGGGCCGCACCTGTGTCATCGTCGATGACATGATCGACACCGGTGGCACGATCGTGAAGGCCGCCGACGCGCTGTTCGTTCAGGGCGCCGCGCGGGTCGTGGTGGCGGCCACGCACGGGGTGCTTTCGGGCTCCGCGGTGGACCGGCTGAAGAACTCGCTCATCTCCGAGGTGGTGCTGACGAACACCCTGCCCATCCCGGACGACAAGCGGTTCGACAAGCTCACCGTGCTGTCGATCGCGCCGTTGATCGCCCGGGCGATCAACGAGGTCTTCAGTGACGGCTCGGTGACCAGCCTCTTCGAGAGCCAGTACTGACGACGGCGTTCGGCGAGTCCACGCCGGCCGCTCCGCAGGCGTTCGCCCGCAGGTCCTTGATTGCCGGGGCAATGCGGTCTAAGGGGCGGGGATCGGCTAGACTTCTATGACTGCGTGCGCCCCAGCGAGTGCAGTGCGGCTCCCCAGACGGGCCGTACGCCGCGGGGAACGCAATGGTCTTCGAGGCACTCTGCATCGAGTATCGATTTCGCGCCAGCAAGCTTGGTCCTCGGCGGACGCCCTCGCGGGTGGCCGGGGATCGCAACAACGAGGAGTTTTCGTCGTGTCCGAGGTACGCATCGCCGCCGAGCCGCGCACTGAGTTCGGTAAGGGTGCCGCCCGGCGCACCCGCCGGGCCGGTAGGGTGCCCGCCGTCCTCTATGGTCACGGCACCGACCCGCAGCACATCTCGCTGCCCGGGCACGAGCTGATGCTCGCCCTGAAGACCTCGAACGTGCTGCTCCGCGTTCAGGGTCTGAGCGGTGCCGACGAGCTCGCGCTGCCGAAGGACGTGCAGCGGGACCCGATCAAGGGCTTCCTGGAGCACATCGACCTGCTGCTGGTCAAGCTCGGTGAGAAGGTCGCCGTCGAGATCCCGGTCCAGCTGACCGGCGAGATCGTCTCGGGCAACCGGCTGGACCAGCAGCTGGTCCAGATCGCGGTCGAGGCCGAGGCCACCCACATCCCGCAGTCCGTCGAGATCGATGTGAGCGGCCTGGACGTCGGCGCGGTCATCTACGCCAAGGATGTCGAGTTGCCGCGCGGGGTCACCCTCGCCGTGGACGAGGACGCGCTGGTCCTGCAGATCGTGGCGGAGAAGACCGCGGAGCAGGCCGAGGCCGAGATCGCCGGCGAAGGTGGCGCCGAGGCCCCGGCCGAGGAGTCCGAGGCCGAGGAAGCCTCCGCCGAGTAACCTGCCCAAAGCCCCTGCGCACAGCCGTAGAGTCCGGCCCTTGTACGGTGCGAGCCGTACAAGGGCCGGAGGCATGTCGGGCACCAGGGGTTTCCGGCTTTCGCGGGACGCCCTCGCCGGTGCCCGCGGCCCGTCGAGCGGAGCGAGCTGATGAACACGGACCTTTGGCTGATCGTCGGTCTGGGCAATCCCGGCCCGGACTACGCGGGGAACCGGCACAACGCCGGTTTCATGATCCTTGATGTGCTGGCCGGGCGGATCGGCGGACGCTTCAAGAACCACAAGGCGCGGGCGGACGTGGTCGAAGGCCGCCTCGGCGGCCCCGGCGGGACCCGGGTCGTGCTGGCGAAGCCCCGGACGTTCATGAACGAGTCGGGGGGGCCGGTCGCCGGTCTACGCGACTTCTTCAAGGTGCCGGCCGAACGCCTCATCGTCGTGCACGACGAGCTGGACATTCCCTACGGCACCGTCCGCCTGAAGCGGGGTGGTGGTGACAACGGCCACAACGGGCTGCGTTCCATCACTCGGTCGCTCGGCGACAAGGAGTATCTCCGGGTGCGTTTCGGGGTGGGCCGGCCTCCCGGCCGGATGGACGCCGCGACCTTCGTGTTGCGTGACTTCTCCGCCGCGGAGCGCAAGGACCTAGCGCTGGACCTCGAGCAGGCGGCCGACGCGGTGGAAATGCTGGTGGCGCAGGGTCTCGAAGCGACACAGAACGTTATTCATGCCGAATAGCTGTATGAAATACGTCACGCCGTCGGGGTGGCTCGTCGGAATCACCGGCCGTTACGGGCGCCTACCCACGACGATGCGGGCGGTATGCCCCGGGGTCCGTACGAATATCACCGTGTATGACGAAGTGATGCCTATAAGTCATACCTCTCGTTACAAGAGGTGAGTCTGGTGTGAGATATCGGTGATGTGGCCGTAAGATACACCTCCGACTGGGGCACGGGGGACGCGGACGCAAGTTCCGTTCAGGCCTCCAATGGGTGAACGTGCAATGAACTAATTCGCGTGTCCGATGGTGGTGAGGCATGCATGGCGATCGTCGACGGGGGCTTGGCAGAGGTCTCTGCGCAGGCAAGCGAGCGGCCGAAACGCGTGATCCAATGGATGGTTCGGTACGTGCGCTGTGTGCGCGCGATCGACTTCCTCAGTGTCTGCGTGGCCAGTCTGCTTGCGTTCGTCCTGCGTTTCTCCGATACGCCCGATGAGGCGTCCAATCCCTATGCTGCGTTGAGCATCGCGCTGCCGTTCCTGTGGATTCTGGCGTTGACCGCCTCCGGTGCGTATGAGCCTCGGCTCTTCGGGGTCGGGTGGGAGGAGCTCCGCCGGGTCGGTAACGCCGGTTTCGCGCTGACCGCGACCGTGGCGATCGTGGCCTACGCCACCAAGGTCGAGGTGGCGCGCGGATATGTGGTGATGGCGCTGCCGCTGGCGACCGGCCTTGACCTCCTGGGCCGTTACTGGTTGCGCAAGCGTCTGCACAGACGGAGATGGCGCGGCTCCTGCATGCGCCGCGTGGTGGCGGTGGGCCATCGCGCCGCCATCGGTGATCTGATCCGCTTGCTGCGCGAGAAGCGGTATCACGGTATGAACATCGTGGCGGTGTGCCTGCCGGAGAAGTGGGCCGATGAGGACGGTGGCGCTCGTTTCGTCCAGGGGGTTCCGGTGCTGGGCGATTTCAGCCAGATCGCCCAGCTCGTGCATGCGATCGACGCGGACTCGGTCGCGGTGCTGGCGTGCCCCGAGATGGACGGGATTGCGCTGCGCCGGCTGGCATGGCAGATCGAGCGGGACGATATCGAGCTCGTCGTGGCACCGGCGTTGATGGACGTGGCAGGGCCTCGCATCTCGGTTCGCCCGGTCGCCGGGTTGCCGCTGCTTCACGTGGACCATCCCCAGCTCACCGGTGGCCGTCAGCTGGCCAAGAGCCTGTTCGACAAGGTTGCCGCCTCGATAATGCTGGTGTTGCTGGCGCCGTTGTTCGCCGTGACCGCGGTGGCGGTCCGGGCGACGAGTCGTGGACCCGCGTTGTTCCGGCAGGCTCGGGTGGGCAAGGACGGCAAGGAGTTCGTCGTTTTGAAGTTCCGGACGATGGTCGAAGATGCCGAGGCGCTCAAGATCGGGCTAGCCGAGAGGAATGAGCGGGACGGCGTACTTTTCAAGATCAAAAGAGATCCGAGAGTCACCGGCGTGGGCGGATGGCTCCGCCGCTATTCACTGGACGAGCTGCCCCAACTGATCAATGTCCTGCGGGGCGACATGTCGATGGTCGGTCCCCGGCCTCCGCTGGCGGAGGAGGTCGCACAGTACGGTGATGACGTGCGGCGGCGGCTGGTGGTCCGGCCTGGAATGACCGGTCTGTGGCAGGTGAACGGCCGATCGGACCTGAGCTGGGAAGAGTCCGTCCGCCTCGATCTGCGCTATGTGGAAAACTGGTCGCTGGCGCTCGATCTACTCATCCTGTGGAGGACCGTCTCCGCGGTGTTGTACGGGTCTGGCGCCTACTAAGCTGCCGGAAGGTATCGACCTGGCCTCCGCTGAGCTGATCGGCACGCCCCGATCGGCGACAACTGGCGCCCGTCGGCAGTGGAATGGCTGCGCGGACAGGGCGTTGAGCGACAGGGGGAAGGGGACCAGATGGCGGCATTCTTGGGCGATGACCATGCGGTGGCGGCGGCGCTCGCATCCGCGGCCGGCACACTTCTGCTGGGAATCCGGACCGAGCTGGGTCACGGCGACACGCGCGCGCTGAAGGACGCCGGAGACCTGGGCTCGCATGACTTCCTGACGGCCGCGCTCGCCGAGTCACGCCCGGGAGACGCGGTGCTCAGTGAAGAAGGCAAGGACGATCTCGCCCGGCTCGACGCCGATCGGGTCTGGATCGTCGACCCGCTCGATGGGACCCGTGAGTTCTCGGAAGAGGGGCGGGTGGACTGGGCTGTCCACGTGGCCTTGTGGGAGCAGGGTCGGCTCTCCGCGGGTGCCGTCACGCTGCCCGCCCAAGGCAAGACGTTGAGCACAACAGGATCCGGGGCACGGGTCGGCGACGACCCGCTCACGATGACCGCGCCCGACCTGAGGAGGATCCGTATCGCGGTCAGCCGTACCCGTCCGCCGGTCTTCGTTAAGAAGTTGGCCGAGAACCTGGACACCGAGGTCGAGCTGGTCCCGATCGGTTCGGCCGGTGCGAAGATCTCCGCGGTGCTTTTGGGCGAGGTCGACGCGTACGTTCACGCGGGCGGCCAGTACGAATGGGACTCGGCCGCGCCCGTCGCCGTGGCGCTGGCCGCGGGTGCCCACGCCTCCCGGATCAATGGCGCTGAGCTGGCTTACAACCAGAAGGACACCGAACTCCCCGATATCCTGGTCTGCCACCCCTCGCTGGCGCCAGTGCTGCTCGCCGGTATCCGGGAAGTAAGCGACGCCCTGCCGGGTTAGTCGAACTACGACCGCCCACGGCCGACCACGCGGAGAGAAGTTCAGATCATGCAGCGCAGCGACTACCTGCTGTCACAGCTCGATATCCTCGAGGCCGAGTCGATCCACATCATGCGTGAGATCGCCGCCGAGTTCGAGCGTCCCGTCCTGCTCTTCTCGGGAGGCAAGGACAGCATCGTCATGCTCCGCCTCGCCCAGAAGGCTTTCTGGCCGGCCGCGATCCCGTTCCCGGTGATGCACGTCGACACCGGGCACAACTTCCCCGAAGTGATCGAGTACCGCGATCGCCGGGTCGCGGAACTCGGACTACGGCTGGTGGTGGCGAGCGTCCAGGACTCCATCGATGCGGGCCGGGTCGTCGAGGAGACGGGCAAGCGGGCCAGCCGTAACCGGCTGCAGACCACGGCTCTGCTGGACGCCATCGAGGAGCACGAGTTCACCGCAGCCTTCGGCGGAGCCCGGCGGGATGAGGAGAAGGCCCGCTCCAAGGAGCGGGTGGTCTCCTTCCGAGACGACTTCGGCCAGTGGGACCCCAAGAACCAGCGCCCCGAGCTGTGGAACCTCTACAACACCAAGATCCGGCGAGGGGAACATGTCCGGGTGTTCCCGCTGTCGAACTGGACCGAGCTGGACATCTGGGAGTACCTCAAGCGAGAGAGCGTGGAACTCCCGTCGATCTACTTCGCGCACGTCCGGATGGTGTTCGAGCGGGACGGCATGCTGCTGGCCGACAGTGAGTTCGCCCGACGCGACGAGAATGAGCCGACCTTCGAGGCGTTGGTGCGTTATCGCACGGTCGGAGACTTGACGATCACGGGCGCTGTCAAGTCCACCGCGGAGACCCTGGACCAGGTCATTGACGAGATCGCGGCCACCCGGGTGACCGAGCGCGGTCAGACCCGAGCCGACGACCGGACCAGCGAGGCCGCAATGGAGGACCGCAAAAAGGAGGGCTACTTCTAATGGCCTCGGATCACCGCCGGGACATTCTGCGGTTCGCGACCGCGGGCTCGGTCGACGACGGCAAGTCCACTCTCATCGGGCGACTGCTGTACGACTCGAAATCGATCTTCGAGGACCAGCTAGAGGCCGTGGAGCGCACCAGCCAGGACCGTGGCGAGGAATACACGAACCTGGCGCTGCTGACCGACGGTCTGCGGGCCGAGCGCGAGCAGGGCATCACCATCGATGTCGCCTACCGGTACTTTGCGACGCCGAAGCGAAAGTTCATCATCGCCGACACCCCGGGCCACATTCAGTACACCCGGAACATGATCACCGGGGCCTCCACCGCGGATCTGGCGATCGTTCTGGTGGACGCCCGGAAGGGCATGCTGGAACAGTCTCGGCGGCACGCGTTCCTCACCACGCTGCTGCGGGTGCCGCACCTGGTGGTCGCAGTCAACAAGATGGATCTGGTCGACTACGACCAGGAGGTCTTCGAGGCGATCCACGACGAGTTCACGGCGTTCGCGGCCAAGCTGTCGGTGACCGACCTGACGTTCATCCCAATTTCGGCGCTGAACGGCGACAACGTCGTCGAGCGGTCGGTGAACATGCCGTGGTACGACGGTTCATCTCTACTGCACCACCTGGAGAACGTGCACATCGCCTCTGACCGCAACCTCATCGACGTACGGTTCCCTGTGCAGTACGTCATCCGACCGCACAAGTCGACCGACCCTGAGCTGCACGACTACCGCGGCTACGCCGGTCAAGTGGCCGGTGGCGTGCTGAAGCCAGGTGACGAGGTCGTGCATCTGCCGTCCGGACTGACCACGACCATTACCGGGATCGACACCATGGACGGGCCGGTGGGGGAGGCCTTCCCGCCAATGTCGGTGACGCTCCGGTTGGCCGACGAGATCGATGTCTCCCGCGGTGACATGATCGCCCGGCCTCATAATCAGCCCAAGGTGGCGCAGGACCTGCAGGCGATGATCTGCTGGTTGGCCGACGACCGGGTGCTGAGTCCCCGCGCCAAGCTGGTCATCAAGCACACGACCCGTACCGCCCGGGCGATGGTCAAGGACCTGCACTATCGCTTGGACATCAACTCCCTGCACCGGGACGAGAGCGCGGAGTCGCTGAGGCTCAACGAGATCGGCCGGGTGACGCTGCGCGTCACTCAGCCGTTGTTCGTCGACGACTACAGCCGCAACCGCCTCACCGGTGGCTTCATCCTCATCGACGAGGCCACCAACAGCACGGTCGGCGCCGGAATGATCACTGACGCGAAATAGGCCGCTTGCCCCGTTAGAGACCAGTAACGGTAATTATCCTCTAGGCTCCAATCGCTCGCTTCATTGGTCAAGGGGAGAGGGACGGCCATGAAGGCTCTCGTGCTCGCGGGGGGATCAGGCTCGCGGCTCCGGCCGATCACGCACACCTCCGCGAAGCAGCTCGTGCCTGTCGCCAACAAGCCGGTCCTGTTCTACGGCCTCGAGGCCATCAGGGACGCGGGTATCCGCACGGTCGGCTTGGTCGTGGGCGACACCGCCGACGAGATCGAGGGGGCGGTCGGCGATGGCGGGCAGTTCGGACTCGAGGTGACCTACCTTCGCCAGGAGGCCCCCCTGGGGCTGGCGCACGCCGTCCTCATCGCCCGCGAGTTCCTTGCCGAGGACGACTTCGTCATGTACCTGGGCGACAACTTCATCGTCGGCGGCATCAACCAGATCGTCGATCAGTTCAGGACCGAGCGGCCATCGGCCCAGATCATGCTCACCCAGGTGCCGGACCCGCGTGCCTTCGGAGTAGCCGAGCTCGACGCGGCCGGGCGGGTCATCGGACTAGAGGAGAAGCCGGATCGGCCCAAGAGCGATCTCGCGCTGGTCGGGGTGTACCTCTTCGGCTCGGCCATCCACGACGCCGTCGCTGAGCTGAAGCCGTCCTGGCGGGACGAGCTGGAGATCACCGACGCCATCCAGCGGCTGATCGACACGGGCCACCACGTCGAAGCGACGGTCATCTCCGGCTACTGGAAGGACACCGGTAACGTCACCGACATGCTCGAGGTCAACAGGCTCGTACTGGAGGGCCTCGAACCCCGGGTGGACGGCCTGGTCGATGAGGCCAGCGAGCTGATCGGCCGCGTCGTGGTGGAGGCGGGCGCCCAGGTCCGCGGGGCGCGCATCGTGGGCCCGGTCATCATCGGCGCCGGAACCCGGATCCATGACTCCTACATCGGGCCCTTCACCTCGATCGACCGGGACTGCACGGTGTCCGACAGCGAGATCGAGTACTCGATTGTGCTGCGCGGCGCCTCCATCGCCGGGGTCCGGCAGATCGAATGCTCGCTCATCGGCCGGGAAACGGAGGTCACTCCCGCTCCACGCATACGCAAGGCCCACCGCCTCGTGCTGGGAGACCACAGCAAAGTGCAGATCAGTTCGTGAAGCGCATCCTCGTTACCGGTGGCGCCGGGTTCATCGGCTCCCATTACGTCCGGACCCTGCTGTCGGGTGGCTACGTGGCCTGGCCCGAGGTCGAGTTGACCGTCCTGGACAAGCTCACCTACGCGGGAAACCTGGCCAACCTGGAGCCGGTCCAGGACCGGTTCGAGTTCGTCCACGGGGACATCTGTGACGCAGGGCTGCTGGCCGACTGCATTCCCGGCCACGACCTGGTGATCAATTTCGCCGCCGAGTCCCATGTCGACCGGTCCATCGCCAGCGCGGGGGAGTTCGTGCGCACCAACGTGCTGGGCACCCAGACGCTGATGCAGGCGTGCCTGGACGCCGGTACGCCAAAGGTCGTGCAGGTCTCGACCGACGAGGTCTACGGAACCATCGACTCCGGTTCCTGGGCCGAAGACGCCCCGCTCGCCCCGAACTCCCCGTACTCCGCAGCCAAGGCCGGCGGCGACCTGCTGGCACGCGCCTACGCGACCACTCATGGACTTCCGGTCTCGATCACCCGGTGCGGCAACAACTACGGGCCCTACCAGTACCCCGAGAAGGTCATCCCGCTGTTCGTCACCAACCTGATGGAGGGCCGCCGGGTCCCCCTGTACGGCGACGGCGGCAACGTCCGGGACTGGATCCATGTGGACGACCACTGCCGGGGAATCCAGACCGTGGCCGAACACGGCGAGCCGGGCGAGATCTATCACATCGCAGGGACCGCCGAACTGACCAACCTTGATCTCACCAAACGGATTCTGGCGGCGTTGGAGGCCGACTGGGACAGCGTCGAGCCGGTGCCCGACCGCAAGGGCCATGACCGGCGGTACTCGCTGTCTGACGTCAAGTTGCGTGCTCTCGGCTACGCCCCTCGTGTCTCCTTCGAGGCGGGCCTCGCAGAGACGATCCGCTGGTACACCGACCGTCGTGACTGGTGGGAGCCGCTCAGGAAGCGCAGCGAGGACGACTGTTGAGCCGGGGGTGGCTCGTCACTGGCGCGGGTGGGATGCTCGGTACAGAGCTAACCGGTCTGCTGCGGGCGCGGAACGCGCAGGTGCACCCGATGGCCCGTGGTGATCTCGATCTGCGCGACGAGTCGGCCGTTCGGGATGTACTCCGCGAACACCGGCCGACGATCGTGGTCAACTGCGCAGCCTGGACGGCCGTCGACGACGCCGAGACGCGGGAGCATGACGCTCTGGCCGTCAACGGGACGGCGGTCGCGGCGCTGGCCGCCGCCTGCACCGAGGTGGGTGCCACCATGGTGCAGGTCTCGACCGACTATGTCTTCGACGGCACCGCCAGCGAGCCGTATGCCGAGGGGACACCGACTGCGCCGGTCAACGCCTACGGCCGTACGAAGCTGGCGGGGGAGCGGGCGGTCCTGGACGCCGGCGCGGGTTACGTGGTGCGTACCGCCTGGCTGTACGGCGAGCACGGCCCCAACTTCGTCACGACGATGGCGAAGCTCGCCGCCGAACGGGACACCGTCGACGTCGTTTCCGACCAGCATGGCCAGCCGACCTGGACGGCCGACCTGGCCGAGCGCATCATCACGCTCGCGGGCTCCGGGGCGCCCAGAGGGGTCTACCACGGGACCAACTCGGGTCGTACGAGCTGGTATGGGTTGGCTCGGGAGATCTTCACTGTGCTCGGCCTGGAGCCTGACAGAGTCCGGCCGACCACCAGCGAAAGATTTCCCAGGCCCGCCCGTCGTCCCGCTTGGAGTGTGCTCGGCCACGACGCCTGGGCCGCCGCCGGGTTGTCACCCATGCGGGACTGGCGGGACGCTCTCCATGCAGCCTGTGATTTCTTGGATCTGCCCGGTGAGCGGGCCTGATCGGTGATCTAACCGATGCGAAGCTTTTCGTAGTAGTCCAGGCATTGCTGGTATCTGGGCAGCAGTCCGCTGTCGAGGGCTTCGGCCAAGCTGGGCGCGGCCGAGTCCTTCGATGAAAGCTGTGGATCGACGCCCAGGACGTCCAGCGGCCAGTCGATGCCCAGGTCGGGATCCAGCGGATGGATGGCATGCTCGCGGCCCGGGCTGTAGCCCTCCGAGCAGAGATAGACGATGGTGGTCCGCTCGCTGAGGGCGAGGAACGCGTGGCCGAGTCCCTCGGCGATGTAGAGGCCTTGCCTGGTCTCGTCGTCCAGCCGTACGGCCTCCCATCGGCCGAATGTCGGGGAGCCCACTCGCAGGTCGACCACGACGTCGAGGATCGCGCCGCTGATGCACGTCACGTACTTGGCCTGGCCGGGGGGAACGTCGGCGAAGTGGACGCCGCGCAGCACCCCGCGGTCGGAGACCGAGCAGTTGGCTTGTTTAAGTTCCAGAGACCACCCGGGATCCCCGTCAGCGGGTCCTCCCGAGGACCCTTGGGAGGATTCGGCAAGCCGGTCGGCCCGGAACCATTCCAGAAACAGCCCGCGATCGTCACCGTGGATCTGCGGAGTGAAGAGCGATGCTCCCCTAATAGCAAGTGGCTGCATCGCCACAGAATGCCACATTGTGTCTGGGGGACATCGTCCTCATCGGTCGCTATGATCTGGATGCCAGGTTTGGGGGAAACGGGGATAAGGGTGCATGAGATCGTCAATCTCACGGTGCACGGCATCGGTCCTACGTGTCGTGAGCTCGATCCGGGCGAGGACCTGACCTGGGTCGGCGTCGACCAGTTCGAGCAGGTCCTCGACGCGGTAGCGGGCCGGCAGGACGTCCGCATCACCTTTGACGATGGCAACGCCTCAGATGTGGAGATCGCCCTGCCGCTGTTGCTCGAACGCGGCCTCACCGGTGAGTTCTACGTCCTCGCGGGGTTGCTCGGCGAGCCGGGCCGGCTTACTCCTGACGGGGTACGCGAGCTGGTGAAGGCCGGCATGCTGGTCGGCTCGCACGGCTGGGCGCATCGCGACTGGCGAAGACTCGACCCCGAGCAGGCGGCCGAGGAGATCATCGGAGCCACCCGGTTGCTCACCGAGCTCACCGGGCAGCCCGTGACCAGCGTCGCCATCCCCTTCGGATCCTACGACCGGCATGTGCTCCAGAGACTGAAAGACGCGGGTATGTCGCGGGCCTACACGAGCGACGGCGGCAGAGCCAGGCCGTCAGCCTGGCTCCAGCCGCGCAACAGTCTCCGTCACGATCTCGATGTCGAGTGGACCCGCGAGGTCCTGGACGGCGCGCCTTCCGTGCAAACCCGCGCCCGTCGGCTCGCCGCGCGTGTGGTCAAGCGTTCCCGCGGTTAGCTAGGAGACAGGTGGAAGACGGCATGCTCGTGTCACATGATGCTGACCATGTAGCGCCCAACGGCCCTCGGGTAGCTATCGTGATCGTCACGTACAACAGTGCGGATGTCCTGGTGGGCTGCCTGCGTTCGCTGGTGGACGGTTCTCAGGGCGTGCACCTCACCGACGTGGTCGTCGCCGACAACGCCTCTAAGGACACCTCGCTCGCGATTGCCAAGGAGGCGGCCGACCTTCCGGTCCGGATCGTCGAACTCGGCCGGAACGCTGGGTATGCCGCGGCGATCAACGCCGGGATCGATACGCTGAACACCGAGGAGCTCGACGCGGTCTTCGTGATGAACCCCGACTGCAGACTCAGACACGGGGCTCTGGCCGTCTTGGCGGACTCTCTGGGCGAGCCGGATCGCGGCATCACCGTCCCACGGCTGATCAACCCGGACGGCACCCTGCAGCCCTCGCTGCGCAGGCGGCCGAGCGCGCGCAGGGCGCTGGTCGAGGCGGTGATCGGCGGGCGTCTCGCGGGGCGGATCGGCACGTTCGGCGAGCTGATCACTGATCCCCGAGAGTACGAACGCCCCCGCGCCGCCGTGTGGGCGACCGGTGCCGCCATGCTCATCTCCGTCGTGGCGATGCAGCAGATCGGCCTGTGGGACGAGTCCTTCCTGCTGTACAGCGAGGAGACCGACTTCGCGCTGCGCGCCGCCGACTCGGGTTGGAGTCTCTGGTACGAGCCGACGGCCCTGGTGGAGCACATCGGCGGCGAAGCGAGCACCAACCCCATGCTCGCCGCTCTGCTCTGCGTCAACAGGGTGCGGCTGTTTCGCCAACGCAGAGGTGGGCTGGCCGGGCTCGTCTACTACCTTGCGGTGGTTCTCGGCGAGGGAGCGCGTGCGCTCGCGGGCCGCCGTACCTCCCGGGCGGCAATCGTGGCCCTGCTCCGGCCGTCCCGCCGGATCGACAAGCTGGCGAGCTGATGACGGGACTACGCCTCGTCAGCCTCGACGCGCTCACCGCTCAAGAGGTGGACTGCTGGCACGCCCTCCGCGACGCCAACCCGCAGCTGGACAGCCCCTACTTCCACCCCGGCTACGCCGCTGCCGTCCATGCGACCGGTCGCGAGGTGCAGGTCGCCGTGGGTCGGGACGTTGCGGGAGAGGTATATGCCCTGCTGCCTGTCCACCGTGAGCGGTCGATGCTGAGGCCTGCCGGCTGGCCGGCGGCTGACTTCCAAGGGCCCATACTCGCGGCGGGGTCGTCTTTTCCTGCGCTGGATCTGCTCACCGCCGGGGTCCGCGGCTTCGAGTTCGACCATCTGGTGGAGGGCCTGGCGGATTTCACGTCGTGGATCGAGTCTCGGCGGCCCTCGCCCTTCGTGGACACCTCCGGCGGCCTGGAGGGCTATCTGGGACGAGCGTCGCGAAGCGGCAAGGACAACATGGGCCAGGCGCGCCGCCGTACAGCCAAAGCCGAGCGGACCTACGGCACGGTACGGTTCGTGGCCGACGACGTCGACCCCGAGGCGCTGGATCGGGTGATAGAGCTCAAACGCGCCCAATACGCGGCCACGGGTGCCAGAGACTACTTCGCCGAGCCGGACCGCCGTGATCTGCTGACCGGGCTTCTGCGCACCCGGGACTCCTCGTTCGGAGGCATCCTGTCCACATTGCGCGCTGGACCCCATCTGATCGCGGCACATTTCGGGATGCGGTCCGGCAATGTGCTGCATTGGTGGTTCCCCGTCTACGATCCCGCCTTCGCTCACCTCTCACCGGGCTGGATGCTGCTGCGAGAGCTGGTGGTCGCCGCCCCTGAGCTGGGCATTACCCGTATCGATCTCGGGCGGGGTGATGACGAGTACAAGCGGCGCGCGAAGACGGGCGAGGTGATGGTGTGCCAGGGAGTCGTAACCAGAAGTACGGCCCGGCAGACGCTGCGGCGGGCCCGCAACTCCGCGGTCGCGACCGCCAAGTCGTCCCCTCTCGCTCCCGGCCTCCGGCAGATCGTCCGAACGTTCCGCTCTCCCGGGTAACAGAACGTGCATGACACGCGATTTCTCTATGCGGCAAAAGGGACGCATATTACCGCAAGGTATATTTCATGACGGATTACTAGAGGATGAGCGGCGTGAAAATCAGTGTGTTCGGGCTCGGCTACGTCGGCTGCGTGTCCGCGGCGTGCCTGGCGTCCCAGGGGCACGAAGTCGTCGGCGTCGACGTCAATCCGGCGAAGATAGAGCTCATCACCCGAGGTCAGGCACCGGTCGTCGAGGAACGCATCGGTGAGCTGACCTCGGAGGTAGTACGCACCGGAGCACTGCGCGCCACCTCGGACGTCGCGGAGGCCGTCGCGGTCACCGAGATTTCACTGATCTGCGTCGGCACGCCCTCGGCTCCCAACGGGAGCCTTTCCACCACCTACCTTGAGCGCGTCGCCGAGCAGATCGGCCAGGCGCTTGCCGCCCAGGACCGCTGGCACACGGTCGTCTTTCGCAGCACCATGCTGCCCGGTACCTGCACTGAGTTGCTCATCCCAATCCTCGAGAAGGTGTCCGGGCTGACAGCCGGGGTCGACTTCGGAGTGGCCGTCAACCCGGAGTTCCTGCGCGAGGGAACGAGCGTGCGCGACTTCTTCGAACCGCCCAAGACCGTCATCGGCGAACTCGACCCCGTCAGCGGCGACCAGGTTGCGGCGCTCTACGAAGGCCTTCCCGGCGAGGTCTTCCGAGTGCCCATCCCGGTGGCCGAGATGACCAAGTACGCGGACAACTCCTTCCACGGCCTGAAGATCGCCTTTGCTAACGAGCTCGGCGCGATCTGTGGGGCGCTCGGGTTGGACTCGCATCAGGTCATGGACGTCTTCCTCGCCGACCGTAAGCTGAACATCAGCCCGGCCTACCTTCGGCCCGGGTTCGCCTTCGGCGGCTCATGTCTGCCCAAGGACCTCAGGGGGCTGGTCTACGCGGCCAGGCGGGCCGACATCGCGGTGCCGCTGCTGTCGCACGTGCTGCCATCCAACGAGGAGCACCTGCGCCGGGCCTTCGATCTGGTGGCCGTGACCGGCAAGCGCCGGATCGGGTTGTTCGGACTGTCGTTCAAACCAGGCACCGACGACCTGCGGGAGAGCCCGCTGGTCGAGCTGGCCGAACGGCTCCTCGGCAAGGGGTACGACCTGCGTATCTATGACGCGAATGTGTCCATGTCCCGCCTGATGGGAGCAAACCGGGACTACATCGAGAGCAGGCTGCCCCACCTGAGCGAGCTGCTCAGCAACTCCGTTGAGGACGTGCTGGCGCACGCGCAGGTATGCGTCGTGGGCTGTAAGGACCCGGCCGTCCTGAGCGCGCTCGCCGGCGCGGGAGACCGCGCGATCATCGACCTCGTCCGACTCCCCGACGCCCAAGCGCGCCGGCAACAACCTGGATATGTGGGCCTTGGCTGGTAAAGCACTCATCCTTGTCGAGAACCTCTCCGTGCCGTTCGACCGACGGGTGTGGCAGGAGAGCACGGCGCTGCGCGACGCGGGATGGGACGTTCACGTCATCTGCCCGCAGGGCGACAACCGGGATGTCGAACCCGAGGTCGAGATCGATGGGATCAAGATCTATCGGTATCCGCTGACGGCCGCCACCGGTGGCCCGCTGGGCTATGTGAAGGAGTACGGCTCGGCCCTGTGGCACACCTTCCGGCTGGCGCGGCGCGTCCAGAAGGCCGGGCCGGTCGACGTCGTGCACGCCTGCAACCCCCCGGACCTGCTGTACCTCGTGGCCAAGCGGCTGAAGCGGCAGGGCGCCCGGTTCATCTTCGACCAACACGATCTGGTGCCCGAGTTGTATCTGTCGCGGTTCGACCGCGGTGAGGACTTCCTCTACCGCGCCGTGTGCCGCCTCGAGCGGGCCACCTACCGGGCTGCCGACGTGGTCATCGCCACCAACGAGAGTTACCGTGCCGCCGCGCTGGCGCGGGGCGGTAAGAAGCCGGAGGAGGTCTTCGTGGTACGTAGCGCCCCCGTGGTCGAGCGCTTCCACGAAGTGCCCGCCGAGGAGCCGATCAAGCGCGGCAAGCCGTACCTGCTGTGCTATCTCGGCGTGATGGGCCCGCAGGACGGCGTGGACTACGCGCTGCGGTCGCTGGCCGCGCTCCGCGACGAGGTGGGCCGTACGGACTGGCACGCGGTGTTCGTGGGCGCCGGGGACACCTTCGACGCCATGGTCACCCTCTCCAAGGAACTGGGCCTGGCCGACCTGGTCGAGTTCACCGGCCGGATCCCCGACGAGGACCTGCTGCGCTACCTGTCCACGGCGGACGTCTGCCTGTCCCCTGACCCGCTCAACCCGCTCAACGACGTGTCCACCATGAACAAGATCATGGAGTACATGGCCATGGCCCGCCCGATCGTCTCCTTCGAGCTGCGTGAGGCCCGGGTGTCCGCCGCGGACGCGGCGCTGTACGCGCCGGCCAACGATGAGTCGGAGTTCGCCAAGCTGATCGGCTGGCTGCTCGACGAACCCGGCGAGCGCCGCCGGATGGGCGAGCTGGGCCAGGCCCGGGTCAGTGGCTCGCTGTCCTGGGACCACTCCAGGAAGGCGCTGCTCGCCGCCTACGAAGCAGCGTGCTCCTAAGCACCTCGGCTGCTGGCATCCGTGCCCCAGCTCACCTGGTCCCTCCGTACCCTGGTCAGCGCCCGGTCCAGGAGGAGAACGGCCAGGTAGCAGCCAGCGTCGAGAGGGCTCACCCGGCGCTCGGCCAGCAGCCTGCCGAGGGACCGCAGCTCCAGCCGGCCCTCGGGCAGCGGCAGGCCCAGGGCGTCGAGCTGCCGGTTGCCCTGCCGTACACGCACCCGCCGCTTCAGGTGCGCCGAGACCGTCCTGGCCGGGCGTACCACCGAGCGGGCCCCGGCCACCACGGCCCGCTCCTCCGCCGCGAAGCTGCGATGCACCAGGCCGTCGTCGGAAATCACGTCAGGCATCGGAAAGATCCTCTCGTGCCCCTTCTCGGTGAGCACGTAGACGCCCACGCCCGAAAGCGCCCTGAAGGGCGCGATCAGCGGCTCGTGGACGCGGTGCAGCCGCCTGGCGACCCAGCCGGCGCCCGCCAGGTTCCATTCGGGAACCGGGGCGCAGGCGAGCACGCCCGGACCGGCCGCCGCCTCGACCAGCGCGCGCACCGACCCTGCCGTGACTTCGACGTCGGCGTCCACATACACCCGGGGGAACGTCCGGCAGGCCTCGTCGCCCAGCCGCAGGGCGTTGACCTTCCCCGGCGTCTGCGTCTCCAGCACCCGCACGCCGTCCTGCCGGGCCAGCTCGGCCGTACGATCCGAGCAGGCGTTGGCGACCACAATCACATCGAACTCGCCAGGCTCCGTCCCGGCGAGCAGCCGCCGTAGATTGTCGCCGATGGCGGCTTCCTCATTGTGCGCGGGCATGACAATACTGACGATCGGGAGAATCACGGTATGAGAGTAGACCGAACGGCGATCGACGGATTGCTGCTGTTCGTACCGACGCCCCACCGCGACGACCGCGGCCTGTTCACCCGGACCTTCGACGCTGTCCTGGGCGCCGAGTTCGGGCTGGACCCCGCCGCCTTCGTACAGGACAGCCAGTCCCGCTCGCGGCAGGGCACGATACGCGGCCTGCACGGCCGTTCCGGCAGGGGAGAGGCCAAGCTGGTGCGGTGCGCACGCGGTGCGGTGCTCGACGTGCTGGTGGACGCCAGGCCGGACTCGCCCACGTTCGGTGAGCAGACTTCCCTACGGCTGGACGACGAGAACTTCGCCACCCTCTATGTGCCGCCGGGGATGCTCCACGGATTCCAGGCGCTGACCGAGTTGACCGACGTCTGCTACCGCATCGACCGGGACCATGATCCGTCGGAGGATCTGGCCGTCCGCTACGACGACCCCGAGCTGAAGATCCAGTGGCCGCTGCCGGTCTCCGCGATAAGTGAGCGCGACTTGTCCGCGGGTTCGTGGGCGCAGCTGGTAGCTCGCCTCGTCGGCTCGTGATGCGCGGGGCTCTGCTGCTGGCGGCGGCAGTGGCGGTTGCCGTCTCCCTGCCGGGTTGCGCGACCGCCACGTCCAAGATGCGTCACACTTTCAGATGCCCGGCCTACCCGACCCCGGCATGCACCGGGGTGCCGGCCGGTACCAAGCTGACCAGCCTGGCGCCGAACCTCGACGGTGTCACCTACCGGGTCACCACGCGCGGCGCGGTGCTGAACGGGGTGCACATTGCCGGCAACCTACTGATCACCGCCGATGACGTGACCGTCAGGAACAGCCAGATCGACGGCACCGTGCTGGACGAGTACTCGAACAAGTCCTACTCGTTCACCATCACCGACTCGACCGTCGGGCCGGCCGTCGGCTGCCTGACCGATCCCGGGATCGGTCAGGCGAACTTCAAGGCCTCCGGTGTGCTGGTCCGGGGTCATGGCGACGGATTCCGCGACTCCGGCGACAACATCACCATCCGCGAATCCTACGTCCACCTGTGCTCCAACCCCGGTGACCACTCCGATGGCATCCAGACCTATATGGCGGGTAGGGGGCTGGTATTCGACCACAACACCGTCGACCAGCGCGATGCCAAGGACATCACCGCCCCGATCTTCCTCGTGGACGACCACACCGTGGACGTTACGGTGACCGACAACCTGATCATGGGCGGCACCTACAGCATCCAGCTGAAGAACGCCCACGGTACCCTGGTGGTCCGCAACAACAAGCTGGTCGACAGGTCCTGGGTCTACGGCCCGGTGGACGCCGACTGCGGACGAATCGACTGGTCCGGCAACACGCTGGTCACGATCGACCGCGACTACCGGGTCACCTCGACCGTGGGCCCGCTGCCCTGCGATTGAAATCTATACTGCGTAGCAGAGCGAGCAGCGTCAGCGCGATGAGGGAGATTCCGGCCAAGGCGATGGCCCGCCCCGCCGTCAGTGCCGATCCGGGCACTACCTCAGGATCCGCCGAGGCGGCCAGCTCGTTCAGCACCCGGCCTCCTGTCAACACCGCGGTGCCGAGAGCGACCAGAGCCTCCGTGCCGAGCAGGCCGACCAGCAGCCGGCGAGCCGTCCGTCCCGCATCCGTGCGAGGCTCTGCCTCTCGTACAGAGCCACAGCGGGCAAGGATGGCGATCGCGGCACACACGTAAATCATCACGATGAGGTCGCTGCCGATGGTGTCGCTCGGGCGGTGCCAGCTGGCGGTGACCGTCAGGGCGCCCACGCTGGCGGCCCAGAGGGAGGTCAGGAACACCGCGATCCCTCGAAACCGGTACGGCACGACCATCACCAGGCCGCACATCACCGACATCGCGATCGTGGTATGCCCGCTGGGAAAGCTCTGATCCTCCCGGCGCACGCCGGAATGAAGGAGCAGGGGCCGCATCAGCACCGAGCGCCGGAGGATCTCAGTGGTGATCACGGAGGCGGCGATCACACCGCCCCCGGCGAACCCCAGCGACAGCTTGCTCCGGAGATAGCCGATGCCGACGACCACGATCACCGCGGCGGCCAGCGACCACTTCGTGATGGCATCCAGGGTGCCGATGGCGGCCTCCTGCCGGCCGCCGGCGGCCGCCTGCAGCACCGCGTCCTCGAACCGCTGCCCCGTCGGGGTCCAAACCGCTAGCAGATAGGTCAGGACCAGCAGGCCGACGCACATTGCGCCGGTGATGACGGCCCGACGCGCGATCCCCCGTGACAGCACGCGATCCACCGTATCGGTCGGTCCGCCCAGGCGGATCATTGGCGCATATATAGGTAAATTTCCTCGAACTGATGCGTGTCCGTGACTCTTACCCCCACAATGACCCTCGGTACGAGATCGGTTAGGCCACCTATGGCGAACCGAGCGCCCCGGCACGGAGGTCGAAGAACATGACCAACGATGAATCGAACCGTGCACGGCGCCCATGGGTGCCTTCCACCTACCTCCTGGCCCGTGCCATCATGGCCGTCTCGCTGCCGGTGGCTGGGCTCGTGGCCTGCTCTTCGGGCCCGCACGAGGGGGTGGCCAGCTCCCGGACTCAGGCGACGGTCCCGTCGACAGGGGCCACCACGGACTCACCGAGCCCGGACCCGACACCCAGCGCCAAGGCCAAGGCCGCGCCCCGCACGACCAAGTCGCCGAGCACGAGCCCGAAATCGAACTCGGGCTCCGGTTCCGGCTCGTCGCACGGCAATTGTGCGGGCTACCCGACGCCGGCCTGCACCGGGACGCCGGCGGGTACGTCGCTGAGCGGACTGAGGTTGAACCTCGACGGCGGCACCTACCGGGTCACCAAGTCCGGCACGGTGCTGAACGGGGTGCATATCCGCGGGGACCTGCTGATCACCGCGAACAATGTGACCATCAGGAACAGCCAGATCGACGGTGGGGTGCTGGACGAGTACGCCAACAAGCACTACTCGTTCACCATCGCCGACTCGACCGTCGGCCCGGAGCACGGCTGCTTGACCTCCCCGGGGATCGGCGAGGCGAATTACACGGCCACCGGTGTGTTGATCCGTGGCCATGGCGATGGGTTCCGTGACTCTGGTGACAACATCACCATCCGGAACTCCTACGTGCGCCTGTGCTCCAACCCTGGTGACCACTCCGACGGCATCCAGACCTATATGGCGGGCCGGGGGCTGGTATTCGACCACAACACCATCGACCAGCGCGATGCCAAGGACGTCACCGCCCCGATCTTCCTGGTGGACAACCGGACAGCGGATGTCCGGGTGACCAACAACCTGGTCATGGGCGGGACGTACAGCATCCAGTTGAAGAACGCCCGCGGCAGCCTGGTCGTCCAGAACAACCGGCTGGTCAACCGATCATGGATCTACGGCCCTGTGGAGTCGGACTGCGGCCGCATCAACTGGTCCGGTAACACACTGGTCACCATCGACCACAGCTACCGGGTCACCTCGACCGTGGGCCCGCTACCCTGCGCCCGTTGACCAAGCGTGCCCTGCGAAACCTGGCCGGGACGTGCGGTGCTGGGCTTGCCTGAGGCGGCCCACGTGCCCGTGCTCGTGCGCCTGAACGGCTTGGGCCGGGTCGGCAGGGCGGACGCCTTCCGGACCGCGGCAGTCTGGCCCGCGATGCGCAGGTGAGCGCCGGCCGCGCCGATCAGCAGGAAGGTCAGGCCGGTCACGGTGCCGAACGACAACAGGTCGAAGGTGGCCGCTCCGAGCATTGGTACGGCGAGGCATGCCGCGAGGGTGAGGCCGAGGTCCCGTGCGCCGGGGTCGGTGCTGAGATAGCGCGCCCGTAGAGCCGAGTAGATCCCGAGCACGAAGAGCCCGGCGAAGGCGGCGACACCAACGAACCCGCTCTCCACCGTGGACATGATCCACTGGTTGTCGAACGCTACGTACTTGGGCACATACCACGTGCCGATGCCGTGCCCGAACCACCGGTGCTTGGCGAGCTCCGTCAGTGCGATGTCGTAGCGGTGCGTACGATATTGCACGCTGTTGTCCGCTCCGAAGTTCGCGAACAGGCCGTAGAGCGTGCCGAGCAGTCCCGGGGCGACCAGCTTCGTCGCGCCCAGGAACACCACGCTGACGATGAGCGCCTGGAGTTTGCGCCGATTCGGCCAGCCGCAGAGCAGCACGACCGCGACGGCGCCCACCCCTACCATCGCCGAACGGGAGACCGAGAACATCAGGCCCATGCCGATGAGGATCGTACAGATCCACCAGCCCAGCGACCGCTCGCCGCGCTCGCGCGCCTGGAAGCCGAGATGGGCGCCGAGCGGGAGGAGCATCGCGGACACGACGCCGAACTCGATCGGATGACCAGTGGTGGAGGCGACCCGCCGCAATGAGTTGCGTGCGTCCACCACCCCGCCCTCCGTGGTGAAGCGCAGCCCTGGCAGTTGAAGATACTGGGTCAGATCCAGGTTGATCATGAACTGGAGCACCCCGATCATTGCGATCACGGCTCCACCCACGATGACGATCTTGAGCAGCCGGTCCAGGCGCTCGGCGGTTCGGACCCCGTCGCACACCGCGAGGGCGAGGCCGACGTTGGCGATCGCCAGGACCAGGGCGTGGTCGGCGAGCTTCAGCTCGTCGCCCGGGAGGTAGCCATAGGTGGAGACGCCGTAGCTGGCCAGCAGCGCGAGCAAGTAGACGAACAGCGCGGTCCGGGCGGGAGTCCGGCCCTTGGCGACCCCCAGCGTCGTGGTGAGCGTGGCGCAGATCCAGCACATGCAGGCCAATAGGCTGAGGATGTTGGCGGGCGTGAGCGACAGCGGCAGGCCCCTGAGAACCAGTCTGGCCGGGATGATCAGAAGAAATAGCACGAACAGGCCGGCGAGCGTCGCACCGTCGGCATACCGCCGAACCGGCACCTCACCTTTGGAAAGTGTCATGATCAGCGCCACACCGGCTGGGGCCCGTCCAGCCCGAGTTCCTCGGGCGCCCGCCCGGAGACCGGCGGCGCCGCCGACGTGCGGCGCTGCAGGCCCTGGGCGATGCTCTCAGCGACGAAGGCGGCGCACAGGCTGGCCACGATGCCGATGACCATGGCCACGGCGGCGGCCCGCAGCTTGCGGCCGCGCTGCGCGACGGGGGCGGTCGGTGGTGCCACGTCGTTCATCGAGATGTAGGTCGGCAGCGGCGCGTCGAGCGCCCGCTGGTGGGCGGTCAGCACCTGGCGGGCCTCGGCCATGACCCGCTTCACGATGTCCTGCGCGGCCTGCGGTGAGGTGCTCTCCCCCGAGATGAACACGAACGGCGATTCGACAAGCGCCTCGGGGTTGGCACTACCGTTGTTCACCGTGAACGTCGGGTCTCCGGCCGGGGTCACGCCCACCTTGGCCGCTTCCTCGGGGGTTTCGAGCGCCGCGACGACGATCGCGGCCGACATGTTCAGCCCCTTGTCGAAGCTGAGCAGCGGATTGTTCCTCTGGGCCAGGCCCGGCTTGCTGGGCAGTGCTCCGCCGGCCGTCGAGGTGGTGAGCACGACGACCGCGTTGGAGACGTACGTCGTCTTGACGGTGGAGTAGACGGCCATCGTGGCGCCCAGGGCCAAGACAAAAGCCGGCAGGGTGACGTACCACCGCCGAAAGACAACGACGACCGTTCCCCAGAAGTCCATGCGTTCCCTCCCCCGGAGGCATCGACGGGCGGCTTGGCCGAGATGCCAGTATGCCTGCGATTCGTCCATCGCTGAAACCGTTTGTCGTTACGATGAACTCCCGTAACCGACCGCGAGGGATCAATGAGCGATCTGGCCATCATCACTCCGAGTTATGGACCGGATGCGGAGCTCTTCGGAGAATTGCACCTTTCCGTGCTGAAGTACACCACGGACGACACGGTGCACCACGTGATCGTTCCACCGGCGGACCGCGGTCTGTTCGCGGACTACGCGGGCTCTCGCTGCCGTGTCTGGACCTACCCGGAACTGTTGCCGCGCCGCTATGTTCCTGTGCCCGTAGCCGACGTATGGATCAACTCCCGGCGGCCGTGGCCTCCGGTGCGTGGCTGGGTGATGCAGCAGACCCTCAAAATCGCTGCTGCCGGTGCCATCGACGCTGACGTCGTCCTGATGGCCGACTCCGACGTCGCGCTCATCCGCCCGACGACCGCGCAGCGATTCATCGCCGACGGGCGGCTGCGGCTCTACCGGGCGGAGAACGCGATCACCCAGGACATGGAACGGCACGTGCTCTGGCACCGTGTCGCGCGCAGGCTGCTCGGGCTCCCCCCGGTGTCCGTGCCGCCGCTGCACGACTACGTCAGCCCGCTCAACTTCTGGGATCCCGCGCTGGTGCGGGCAATGCAGGAGCGGATCCGCGAGACGACCGGGCGGCACTGGCTGGACGCGTTCAACTCCCAGCTGCACATCTCGGAGTTCATCCTGTACGGCGTGTTCGTGGACGAGGTTCTCAATGGGCCGCCGCCGCCCTCGGACAACACGATCTGCCACAACTCATGGGACCGCACGCCGATGGACCACCAGGACGCCGTCGCCTTCGCCGACGGGCTGAGCCCGGACGCGATCGGAGTGATGATCTCGGCCAAGTCACGGACGACCCAGCCGGTCCGCCTTGAGGCCGTCCGCCGATGCGTTCGGATCGCCGAGGGCAGGGATTCCGCCTAGAGCATCAGCTCGCGCGGGGCCTCGTCTTGTGCGAGGCCAGGTCCTCCACGTTGTCCATGGTCCTGTCCCACCCCTCGCGACCGTCACCGCCGTCCTGGTGGACGAGGAGTCCCGGCTCGCCGTCCTCCTCCACCGCACCGTCGGTCTCGGTCTCGGCGTCGGCGTCGGAAAGAATGGGCAGCGGGACCGTCTCATCGTTCTGCCAGACCCGTTGCTGGGTCGGCTGCTCGGTCTTGGGCTCCGGGGTCGGCCAGGCCCGTTGGGCCGGCTGCTCGGTCTTCGGGTCTGGGTTCGGCCAGATCCGTTGGGCCGGCTGCTGGATTTTGGTATCCGGGTTCGGCCAGGCCCGTTGGGCCGGCTGCACGGTCCTCTCCGGCTCGCGTGCCGGGACATTCGTCACCGGCGTCCTCGCGGAGGGCACCGCTCTGCGGTTGCGCCGTTGCAACGACATCAACAGAGGCCGCCGGAAGCGCATCTTCGGCTGAACCCGCCGGGCAGTCCGTTCCGACCGCGCCCGCTCGACGGTGTAGGCGATCCCGAACCCAGCGATGATCACGCCCAGGAGTGCCGCCGCCGCCGCGCCCCACTTGGCGGTCCGCTTGGCCTTGGGGGTGGTCGGCGGCGCCACCTCGGTGATCGAGATATAGGTCGACTTCGGCGCGTTCAGCACTCTCTGGCGTTGGGACAACTGGTCCCGGACGAGCTGTTCGGCCTTGGCCACGGTCTCAGTCGCGGCGGCGGACGAGAGGCTGTCCACCTGGATGTAAATGAAGGGGCCGTTGTTGCTAACGGCGAGCAGGTCCGGGTTGGTGTGCCCGTCGTTCACCGTGAGCGTGGTCCCGCTGCCCTGGACGACGCCCACCTGGGCCGCGGCCTCCGGCGTGGTCATGGCCAGGATGATGATGCCCGCGGTGGTCCGCAGGCTGTCGTTGAACTGGAGCAGTGGATTGGTCAGGTCGGCGTACTTCTTCGGGTCCTGCGACTGGCTCCCGCCCCCCGCCGGTGTCGTAAGCACCATGGACGCACTCGACACGTAGTGGGCGGGGATCGCCATGTACGTGAGCCCACCGGCGATTAGTGCCAGCCCGAGGACAGGGAGCCCTATATATCCGCGCCGCGCGAGATTGAGGAAGCTCTTCCAGAAGTCCATACTTCCCCGCCCTCTATAGGTGTCTCTGTGCTACGAACACCAGAGGTTGTACTTTACCAAGCAGAACACCAGGACTTGTACGTTACCAAACCAAGCTGTGAGCTCCTAGGTCAAAACGAGCCAAGGGACCGCTAGGGCCATAAACTGTCACCTCTCGTGCACTTGCACGATGGAACAGGGAGCGGGTCCGATGGGGTCTTCTGTTGAACGGATGCCGTACATCTCGCCCCCGCCCGACCAGCCCACCACGGAACGTAGTCGCCTTGTAGGCCTGGACGGAATTCGCGGACTGGCTGCTCTTTTCGTCGTACTGCACCACTGCTGGCTTATGTCGTTTCCCGGGTTCCCCGCCGACACTGGGCCGGGCTGGCTCGGATGGCTGCTCTACGGGCACTTCGCGGTGGTCGTGTTCATCGTCCTGTCGGGCTTCTCGCTGGCGGTCTCGCCCGCTCGTTCCGGCTGGCGGCTCAGTGGCCTGCGCCTGTTCGGCCGGCGCCGCGCGTGGCGCATCCTGCCGCCGTACTGGGCCGCGCTGGTCTTCAGCCTGACGATCGCGTGGACACTGGTCCCGCAGCCCGGCGAGGGTGCGCCGACGGGCAAGTCCGTGGTCCTGTACGGACTGCTGCTCCAGGACATCTCCGGCTCCCCGAGCCCGAACGGTGCCTTCTGGTCCATCGCCGTGGAGGCCCAGCTCTACCTGGTCTTTCCGCTGATGCTCCTGCTCCTGCGCCGGGCGGGGACGGCCGTGATGCTCACCGTCGTGGCCACGGCCGTCGTGCCGATCGGCCTGCTGGCCCCCAGCGTCTCCGCGGTCGACAAGCTGATGCGACTGACCCCGCAGTTCGCCGCGCTCTTCGCGATCGGTGCGGCGGCCGCGGGCATTGTCTCCGCCACCGACCGCTGGCGGCGGTTCCCCTGGCAATGGACGGTGCTGGTCGCCTTCGTCCCGGTGGTACTGCTCATCGTGGTGCGCGGCTCGGTATGGACGGCCGAGCACTTCTTCTGGGTGGACCTGGCGATCGGCCCCGCCGCGGGGCTCCTGCTGGTCTCGGTGGCGGCGGGCAGACCGGCCCCGCTGGTCCGGATGCTGGACACCCGGCCGCTGCGCAGCCTCGGATCGTTCTCCTACAGTCTCTATCTGGTGCATGCGCCCATCGTCGTCGTAGTGAGCGAGAAGATCGTTGCTCCGCACGTCACCCGCGGCCTGCCCGCCTTCCTGGCCACGCTGGCACTGGCCCTGCCGATCAGCCTGCTTTTCGCGCGGCTGTTCGCGGGGATCTTCGAGATCCCGTTCCAGCGCCACCGGAATTGGCCCGCCCTCCGCACCGCCATCCGGGTACGCCTGGATGGCCTCCGCGCGGCCCAGCAGCGGGCTTAGGATCTGCCGAGGGCCAAGCGAACGAGTTTACGGCTGCGGTGCGTCGCCGTCCTCCGTTGGCGGCGCAGGTACATCCGGTACACCGCGGTCCGGGCGTGGCGGCGCTGCTCGGCGGTGAGCTCGGCCTCCCGTAGCCAGCCGAGCATCTCCCGGCACTGCAGGGTGGTAGCGAAGCGGGCCTGCCAGGTGGGCACGTCGAGGCGGCGGGCAAGGATGGACGGGCTCTCGTGCTTCCAGTTCCGGTGGCCGAGGACCTGGGGTACATGGCCCCACGGGCCCGCCAGCGCGAGCTTGGTCGCGAACACCTCGTCCTCGCGGAGCATGTTGCGTCGCCGGAGGGACACCAGCGTGCTCCGGCGGAACAGCCCGTACAGCGGGTCGATCTGCAGATGGCTCTCGTTGAGCATCCGCAGCATCTCGGTGAACCGCTCGACAGGGTCGTCGGAGAGAAAGCCGGTGCCCTCATAGTCGCCGGTCTGGGGCACACCGTCGGGACCCGTATAGGCGATCTTGGTGGTCACCAGCACGAGCCGCTCGTCCTCGGCGAATGCCCGAAGACTCTGCGAGACGCACGCCGGCTCGATCCGGTCGTCGTCGCTGACCCAGCGGAAGAACGTGCCCTCCGCGAGCCGGGCCGTGGCCATGAAGTTCCCCAGGATCCCGATGTTCTCCGGCTGCCGGTGGTACATGATCCGGCTGTCGGAGGCGGCCAGGGTCCGACAGTACTTCTCGGTGTCGTCTGTCGAGGCGTTGTCGGAGATCACCAGCTGGATGCGCTCATGGTCCTGGGCGAGCACCGAGTCGATCACCCGCCCCAGCCGTTCCGCGCCGTTGCGCACGGGAAGCCCGATCGACACCAGCTGGTCGCTCGTCATGTCTACTCCTTGTCGGCGAGGTCAGTGGGCTCGGGCGGGGATCAGCCGGCCACCGAGTCGCTTGAGCTGTTCCCTGGGCACCACGATCAGGACGAAGACGGCCACCCCGGCGCCGCCCGCCACGCTGAGCTGGACGAACGACAGGGAGTTCCGCGTCAGATGCGCCAGGAGGATCATCAAGCCCGCCGCGAGCACGCCACCGATCAACGGGCGGACGAGGGCGGGCACCATCGGGCGCAGCCGTACCCCGGCCCGCTGCAGGGCCACCACCGCCAGCGGGATGGTGACCAGCAGCCCGACCGCGGCCTGCCCGATGGCGGCACCGCGGACACCGTCGAGACGGGTACCGACGATCAGCGCCGGGATCAGCGCCACGCACCAGCCCAGGTTCAGCCAGATGGTGGACCGGGTGGCGCCCAAGGAGGTCAGGATGTCGAAGGCCAGCGGGACGAGCATCCGTACGATCATCACGACGGACAGGAACTGCAGGGCGACGCCCGCCGGCGCCCATTCCCCCCCGTACAGGAAGATCACCAGGGCGGGCGAGAGCACCGCCATCAGCAGGGCGAACGGCAGCACGAACGCGATCATGACTGGTACCGAGCGCTGGACGCCCAGTGCGAGCGACTCCGGATCCTTCTCGGCCAGCCGGGAGAAGCTGGGCAGCGACACATAGCGCACCGCGGTGCCGATCATGCCAGGCACCCAGCTCGAGATGTTGAACGCCACCATGTAGTAGCCGAGCACGACGGCGCCGAGGGCATCACCGATGACGACCTTGTCGACATTGATGAGCAGCGCCTCGATGCCGAGGCTGACGGCCAGCGGCATTCCGAACTTCAGCAGGTGAAACGCGATCGCCCGATCCATCGTGAACCGGAACGGCATCCCCGCGAAGATCAGTACCAGTACGGCGGTGACCGCACTGCTGGCGAGCGTCCCCCACACGAAGCTGTAGGCCCCCGCTCCGTTGGCGGCCAGGGTAATGGCCACCACGGCCAGTGCAAGGAAGCCGACCATGTTGGCCAGAGTGAGCCTGTCCTGCTGGAAGCGGCGCATGAGCGCACCGGCGCGTACCGCCGTCACCCCGTCGATGAGGATGGTGACGGTGAGCAGCCGTACGACCGGGGTGGCCGAGGCGCTGCCCGAGAGGTCGGCGTAGAACGGCGCGAACACCCAGAAGATCCCGTACACGGCGGTGCTGAAGACGAAGGCCATGATCGTTGCTGTCGGCGCCAGGTCCTCCAGCTTGCCCCGCCACTGCACGGTGGCCGCGAGGATGCCCGCATCGTTGATGTGGATGAGGAACTGGCTGGCGGCGAGCGCGATGGCGTAGACCCCATAGTCCGAGGGCACCAGCAGCCGTGCGAGGACCAGGCTCATGGCGAACGAGCCGACCTTGCTCAACGCGTTTCCCAGAATGCTCCACCGCAGGCCACGGCCGGCCTTACGGCCGACGCTCCCGACCTGCGCCTCGCTCACCAGCCGGGCCGCCTCGGCCTCTTCGTCCTGCGCCAGCTGGGATGAGCCCGCGTCAGGCGAGCTCATCGACTCGCTCAAGCCAGAGCTCTCGCCAGAACGGGATGAACTCACGCGGGCAGTTGACGTTGTAGACGCCGTCGCAGACGAGATCCTCCAGGGTGACGCAGGGCGTCTTCATGGTGGCCATTCGGCCGGTCTTCTCGTCGATGCACCGGTCGACCCGGCTGACCACCCGGGCCGTCTTCCCGCAATGGCGAGCCATCTCCTCCTCGAAGCCCATTCCACGGTTGAGCCGGTCGTCGTTGAGGGTCTTGATGATCTCCGTCCTCGGTTTGATCCGCACCAGCTCCCCGGGCTTGAGGTCGAGCGTCGCGGTCGGGGTCTTCCTGCCGGCCAGCCCCCGGACCCAGCCCCAGTGCATTCCGCCCCTGATCCACAGCGCCTCGGGCAGTACCTTCTTGCTGAAGCTCTGGTACCGGTTGAAGAGCCCGAAGAAGAGGGACTTCAGTACAGCGAAGAAGCCGGCGTTCCCGGACCGTACGTCAGCGACGTACTGGCTCAGGTCCTTGAACGGCAGGCAGGTCGGGGCGGCACGGAGCAGCTCGGTGGCCTGGCAGGAGTAGCGCTCCTCGCCGTCCTCCCCGGGCTCCTTCCTGGCGTTGATCTCCAGGATGGGAAGGGAGCGGCGCGGGCTCTCCGCCGGGGGCGCGGGCTCTCCGGGGTCTGCCCGCCTGAGCCAGGCCTCCTTCCAGTACATCGAGCAGGCGGTCTGGCAGCCCCCGTGGGCCGATCCGTCGCAGCGCGCGCCGGTCAGGTGCACGGCGTTGTCCATCTTGCGCATGCCGCTGCGACTGATCGTGTCACAGAGCTTGTTCGCCACCTTGTGGACGGTGAGCCGCTGCCCGCAGAACCTCCGCATCTCCGGCATGAAGGGCAGGCTTTCCAGCTCTCCCTTCTCATCCAGGGTGGCGAGGATCTCGTCTTCGCTGAGGACCTCCACCAATTCGCCGACCCGCAGGTTTAGCGAAGGGGGGTTCGTGATCATCATTCTTACTCCTTCACCAGGCCTGCGCTGTGCAGGTCCCGCGCTGCATCGGCCACCACGTCGAACGGCAGGCTCGACCGTTCTGCGATGTCCAGGAGGCTGTGATCTCCGTCGGAGAGGTTCAGCACCCACAACATGGCCATCTGTGCTTGCTTGGTGTCGCTTCGGCCGCCCAGCGAGCCGTACAGGCCGCGCCTGCCCAGCTGCGGCTCGCCGTACGGGCTCAGGTTGTGGAGGCGGCGGTTGCGCTCCAGCACCCGTACGGCCTGCCAGAGGGTCTCCAGGGTGTCGGCCATCGCGTCCGCAGAGACGAAGTCCGGATTGTCCGCCGAGGTGTGATACTCGGGGTAGCCCCCGTAGGGGGTCCTGGTCAGGCTGCCGACCGCCAGATCGAACCCGGGCGAGCCGTACTGCCGCTCGTCGTAGCCGTAGGGGGAGAAGTCCACGATCGTGTGCGGGCGGTCCTTCAGGACATGCGCGAACACCCGGTCGATCTCGGTGTCGCCGCGCCGGGTGCGCTTGTAGGTCAGCGACCCGCTGTCACCCGCGCAGGCCAGCACGATCCCGTGCCTGACCCGGCCGACCCGATCCCGGTTCCGCGCCAGCCAGGTGATCGCCCCGATGGTGCCCGGCGCGAACACGAACCGGTAGGTGTACCAGGGGTCGGACCCCGCGAGCCGCTGCGCCAGCGCGGTGGCCACGGCGATGCCCGCCAGGTTGTCGTTGGCCAGCGATGGGTGGCAGGTGTGGCACGAGATGAGCACCTCGTCCTCGTGCCGCCCAGGAATGACGTGCTCGCCGTAGGTCAGGTGCCCGTCGGCCAGCGTGGAGTCGATCAACACCTCGTACGGTCCCTCGCCGAGGCCCTGCAGAATGTTCTCCGGGAGGCAGAAGCCCCAGGTCTCCGCGTAGTAGCTGGTCCGATACGGAATCAGGCCGGGCTGGTCGGGCAGCGTGTGCAAATGGGGACGCAGTTCGTCCAGGGTCATGGTCGCCGACACCGGAACGCTGTAACCGACCACGTGCAGGTTGGACTCCGCGAAGTCGATCACCTTGGTGCCCGAGGCGTCCTTGACGTAGGCGTCGCGGATGTTCCACTCGCGGGGCACCGTCCAGTCGAGGACCTCGGTCCCCGTCGGCACCTCGCTGGCGTCCAGTGAAATGAACTCCCCGATGATCTCCAGGGTGCGCCGTACCCCATCGCCGGTGATACTTCGGCACAGCGGATAGATCCGCCGCACCAGCGCGTGCATATCCTGAGGGTTCATGGCCTGAGGGAGTCGTCGATCGTGCCGGCCGCCTGCCGGTCCGAGAGCCGGGCGAGCCGGGTGAAGCGGCTGTCGAAGGCCTCCTTGGTGAGGCCGAACCGCCTGTAGGCGTCGATCAGCTCGGCCGCCCCCGCCTTCACCGACCACTGCGCCTCGTACTCGGGGATGGCGGCGCGGATGCGCGAGAAGTCGACGCGGTACGAGCGGGGATCTCCACCGGACTCGCCCGTGATGACCAGCTTGGAACCGGGCACCGCCTCGACCACCTCGGCGGCGATCTCCGCCACGGTCAGGTTGTTGCGCTCGGTGCCCACGTTGAACGCCCTGGCGTGGACAGCCTCCCGGGGGGCGACCAGCGCCAGGGCGAATGCCTCGGCGATGTCCCTGGCGTGAACCAGTGGCCGCCACGGGGTACCGTCCGACATCACCAGCACCTGCCCGGACAGGAACGCGTGCCCTACCAGGTTGTTGAGCACGATGTCCGCGCGCAGCCGGGGCGAGAACCCGAATGCGGTGGCGTTCCGCAGCGAGACCGGAGTGAAGTCGTCGTCGGCGAGCGCGAAGATATCGGCCTCCACCCGTACCTTCGACTCGGCGTAGGGAGTCACCGGGCGCAGCGGAGCGTCCTCGTCGACCAGTCCCTCGCCGCCGCTGGCGCCGTACACCGAGCAGGTCGATGCGTAGAGGAAGCGCCCTACGCCCGCATCCCGGGCCAGCCGGGCCAGCCGCGACGAGGCGTGATGGTTGATCGAGTAAGTGATCTCGGGGGCCAGTGAGCCAAGTGGATCATTGGACAGCGCGGCCAGATGGGCGACCGCGTCGAACCCGGCCAGGTGCTCGGGACCGACATCGCGCAGGTCCACCGCGTACCCCTGCAGGGCGGTGGGGGCCGGGCCGAGCACGCAGTCGGCGAACAGCCCGGAGTCCAGGCCGACCACCTCATGGCCCGCCTCGGTGAGCACGGAAGCCATCACCGTGCCGAGGTAGCCCTGGTGGCCGGTCAGTAGAACGCGCACGTCTTCTCCCTAGAAACCTACGGTCGTTTTAGCCACGTGGAACGCCTCCGCGTAGCGGCTGTTGCACTGCACCCCGCGCACCCGGGCCAAGCCGAGGAACGCCTCGTCGTCGAACCATGTGCGGCCGTGCTGCGACGGATAATGGGCGTGCAGCAGATCGACCTTCTGGCGCAGCACCTCCCGCTCCAGTGGTACGAAGACGTTCGGCTGCGCCAGGTCGGACTCCCACTTGAGGATCTCGTAGCCGAGCGTCAGGTGATCACGGAAGGCGGTGGGCACCAGCCGAGCCAGGCCTCGGTGATCCTGGTGGGCGTCGCTCGCCACCGGGGCGAAGATCACGTCGGGGTCGCACCGCTGCCGTACCTCTTCGAGCGCCTCCTTGGCCCGTTCCCAGTGGGTCGGCAGCCGGCCGTCGGGAAGGTCCAGCACGCGCAGGTCGAGCTCCGCCTTGGGGCAGAACGCGGTCAGCGCAGCCCGCTCCTCCTCCTCACGGACGGTGCCCGCACCCGACAGCACCAGCGCGATGACCCGGGCGCCCGGGTTGGCGCGGCAGAGCTCCAGCAGGGTACCGCCCGCCCCGATGGGAAGATCGTCGCAGTGTGCGCCGAGAAGCAGGATCTCCTCGCACCGCTCGGGAAGAAGGCGCACCATTGCCCGGCGGCGCACCCCCGGAACCTCCAGGCTCCGCCCCACGTGTGGATTCGGCACTACAGCTCCCACAGGGCCCAGGGCCGGTCACCGCGAGAGTACGCCTCGTCCAGCGCCACCCGCTCCCTGACCGTGTCCGTCGGCCGCCAGTAGCCGCGGTGCGGGTAGGCCAGCAGGCGGCCCCGCTTTGCCAGCTCGCCGCAGCCGTCCGCGACCAGGTCACCGTTCTCCGGGATGTGGTCGAAGACCTCCTGGCGCAGCACGAAGTAGCCGCCGTTGACCCACAGCGGCATCTTGGTGACCGGGGTGATCCCGCCGACCCGGCTGTCCTCGCCGAGCTCGATGCAGTGGAAAGTGTCCGCCGGCGGTACGACCATCATTGAGGCGCCCGCGTCGGTCTTCGCGAAACGGTCGATCATCTCGGGCAGCGGGGCGTCGGTGAGCACGTCGGCATAGTTGGCCAGGAACATCTCCTCGCCCTCGAGGTGGTCGCGGACCCGCCGCAACCGCTCACCGATCGGCGATTCGATGCCGGTCTGGACGAACGAGATCGACCATTCGGAGATGTCGGTGGACAGCAGCTCGACCTTGCCGCTGCGCAGGACGAAGTCGTTGGACGTGGTCTCCTGGTAGTTCAGGAAGAAGTCCTTGAGATGATGCGCCCCGTAGCCGAGGCAGAGGATGAACTCCGTGTGCCCGAAGTGCGCGTAGTAGCGCATCACATGCCAGATGAGCGGCCGAGGGCCCACGAGTTGCATGGGTTTCGGCACGTCACCGGGGGTACCGGTGCGCATCCGGGTGCCGAATCCGCCGCAGAACAGGACGACCTTCATCAGACGATCTCCAGGCTCGGGATGGGGAAGATCAGCCGGCCGCCCCATGCGTGCACGTAGGACAGTTGAGCGGCGATCTCCTCTCGAAGGTTCCAGGGAAGGACGAGCACGTAGTCGGGGCGGTCCTCGGCGATCCGCTCGGGGGGCAGGATCGGGATTCGCGTGCCGGGGGTGAACCTGCCGTGCTTGTAGGGGTTGCGGTCCACCGTGTAGGCCAGCAGGTCAGGCCGGATGCCACAGTGGTTGAGCAGCGTGTTGCCTTTGCCCGGCGCGCCGTAGCCGACCACCGTCTTGCCCTGCTCGGCCGCCTCGATCAGGAACCCGACCAGGTTCCGGCGGACCCGGGTCACCCGGGCGGCGAACTCCGCGTAGCCGGACAGTTCGTGCAGCCCGGCCGCCTTCTCTCGCTCCAGGACGTCCGTCACTCGTGTGCCGACCTCGGCCGCCAGCGAGGCAGGGCGGGCCCACAGCCTGATGGAACCGCCGTGCGTCGGCAGCAGTTCGACGTCGACCAGGGACAGGCCACCCGCTGCGAGGGCGCGCTGAGCCGAGGCGACCGTGTAGTACTGGAAGTGCTCGTGGTAGATCGTGTCGTACTGGTTGAACTCCATCAGGGTCAGCAGGTGCTGGACCTCGATGGACACCCAGCCGTCATCCTTCACCAGGGAACGCAGGCCCTGGGTGAATCCGATGACGTCGGGGATGTGCGCGTACACGTTGTTGGCCACGACGAGGTCGGCGGGCCCGTGCTCGGTCCGTACCGCTTTTCCCGTGTCCGGCCCGAGGAACTCCGTGACGGTCGGCACGCCCTTGTCCCTGGCCGCCTGGCCCACGTTGGCCGACGGCTCGATGCCCAGGCAGCGGATGCCCCGTCCGACCACGTGCTTGAGCAGGTATCCGTCATTGCTGGCCACCTCGACCACGAACGACCCGCCGTGCAGGCCGAGCCTCTCGGTCGCGCTGGAGACGAACTCCCGGGCGTGCTCCACCCAGGAAGTGGAGTAGGAGGAGAAGTAGGCGTACTCGGTGAAGGTGTCCTCAGGCCTGATAAGCGGCGGCAACTGAGCCAGCCAGCAGTCGGTGCACACCCGCAGATGCAGCGGATAGGTGACCTCTGGCTCCTCGAGCTGAGCCTCCGTCAGAAACAACTCGCACGGCGGCGTCGCGCCTAGGTCCACGACGCTGGCGAGACTTGCCGAACCACACAGCCGACAGGCTGTCATCACTGCGTTCCCCCGCCCATGGAGCGCCAACGGAAACCCCCGATGACACACGTCCCCGATCGAATCGGCCGCCAGGATATTGCCGGGAATCATCTTTCAACCGGCAACTTTCGCTGAAAAGCCTGTTAAATAACCTTCTGCCAGCCCTGTTCGTCGTACGCCAGCGCGAGCTCCTCGGGCATCGCGTCGAGGTCAGAGCAGCGCATGAAGTCCCGCAGGGTGGTCCCGGTGCAGTCGGCGTCCACGTTCTCGGCGCCCCGCCGAGCCCGCACGTCGTCGATGTTCACGGTCCGGAAATCGATGCTGAATCGAGTCCGTCCCGAGGTGTTGGGGACCGTCGAGTGCAGTTGGGCGCCGGAGAACATCATCACCCCGCCGGGTTCGGGCACGACACGGATCTGTGGTTCCAGCTCGACCGGCTCCTCGGGCTTCGGCTGCTCTCGGGTGTCGCTCTTCACATGCTGAGCGGCGGTGAGCCGGCTGGTGCGGTTCCACTCGGCGTAGTCGTATCGCGCGCTGCCGTTCTTCACCGGCCGGTCGAAGTACTGCGGGTGGAACGCCATCACGTTCTCGGGTACGACGTCGAAGATGGGGATCCACCAGTTGATCTGGTTGAACGGTGCCGAGTACCAACAGTCACGGTGCGGGTGGAAGGCGTAAGAGATGCCGGAGGTGAGGTAGTCGTTCGAGGTGGACGTCCGCATCCGTGGCACGTCAAAGTAGGTAGCCGCGGCGCTGCACCCGAATTCCTCGATAACGGCGGGCACCAGCTTCTTGCACTGGGGATGGTGGATGAAGCGCGGCTTCAGGTCGGCCAGCAGGGCGGCGAACTTCTCGACCGGCATGTCGAACTGGGCGGTAAGCGGGTCCCTGGCCCCGAAGGCGTCGGCGATCATCTCGCGCGCGAAGCCGATCAGCTCGGTGGAGGCCGGCGATGCCGCGTATACGAATACCTGGCCCTGGTAGACCAGGCCGCGTCGCGTGTCGTCGTTCACCACGCTGTTGGACAAGACGGTTGTCATTAACGGGGGGTCCTTCCGGCGTACTCATAGCTTCTGGGCTACTCGTGAGGGAGACGCCTCTGGGGTACGAGTGGTTGACAGGGACTTGTGTGACCTGTGCCCGACATGCCGGCCAGTGCCTTGATCAGTAGGCGCCTCTTCCGAAGAGCACCGCATTGCACGTCTTCCACAGAATCTGCAGGTCGAGCAGGAGTGACCAATTTTCCACGTAGCGTAGGTCCAGCCGCACCGACTCCTCCCACGTAAGGTCGGAGCGGCCGCTGACCTGCCACAGACCGGTCATGCCCGGCTTGACGACCAAGCGCCTGCGGACGTCCTCGTCGCCGTACTCCGCGACCTCCTGCGGTAGCGGTGGGCGGGGTCCCACGAGCGACATCTCGCCCTTCACGACGTTGACCAGCTGGGGCAGTTCGTCGACCGACCAGCGACGGAGCCAGAGGCCCATCGGCGTGATGCGCGGGTCCTTCTTGATCTTGAAAAGGGCGCCGCCGCTTTCGTTGTGCTCCAGCAGAGCGACCTGCTGCCGGTCGGCATTTTGGATCATGGTGCGGAATTTGTAGACAGTGAACGTCTTCCCGCCCTTGCCGACCCGGGTCTGCAGGTAGAAGGCCGGACCCGCATCGTCACGCCGGATGGCCAGTGCGAGCGCGGCCAGGAAGGGGGCGCTGAGGACCAGCAGCAGGCCGGCGAGAAGGCGGTCGTAGAGCGACTTGATGACGTGCCGAGCGCCCGTGAGCTGGGGGTGCTCGACGTGAAGCAGGGGCAGGCCCGCGATCGGCCGGATGCTCGTACGCGGGCCGGCGACCTCCATGAGAGCAGGAGCGACGATGAGGTCGATGTCGTTTTTCTCCAGCTGCCAGGCGAGGCGGCGCAGCGCCGTACCGTCCATCTCTGGGCAGGCGAGCACGGCGACGCACTCAGCGCCCACCCGCTCGACCACCTGCGCTACCCCGGAGAAGTCACCGAGCACCGGCAGGCCGAACACCTCGGCATCGATACCCGGTGCGTTCGGCAGGCAGGCAGCCGAGACCTCGAGGCCGTGGTAGGGCTCTCGGCGCAGTCGGCGCACGAGGTCCACGACCGCGCTGGCGTGGCCGACCGCGACGACGCGCTTGAGATTCCGCCCCTGCGCGCGGCGCCGATGGAGGCGTTTGCGGAGTCGGTATCGGGAGATGAGCGTGAGAACGGTGGCCAACGGAATGGCCAGCACCACATATCCGCGGGCCACCTCGACCTTGATTGAATAGGCGACGATCGCCACCGCTGCCGTGAGCGAGAAACCTGTACTGGCGATGCGCCGGAATTCGTCGGAACCGATTCCGATGAAGCGTTCCTCATACGCACCTGCGATAGCCATGGAGGCGAGCCATACAAATGGCGATGTCAAGCTTGCCACTAGGTATGGCGTGACGAACGTTTGATTGACCTCATCGAACCGAACGAACAGTGCGACGAGGCCCGCTACGAGGCCACAGACCATATCCATCGATGCTATGGCGAGAACGTACTTGACCCTGAACCTGCGTGCGGTATCGCTGTGTGAGCGCCCTACGACAGGGAGAGATTCAGCCAATCCGAATTCGTACACGCGAGACCTGTACTTCCCCAGGAGTGTCGTCAACAGTGAACGGACTAACGTCGCCCCGATGGCTCACATGTGTCCTCTGTCTACCGGAACGAGGACGGGTGGCACGGGACGGCCTGGGGTTGCTAACTGGGGCGCGAGGCCCCCCGGGTCTTGTTTCGCGAGCGTGGACTGGCCACGGCCGCCGCCCGCGGCGATGCCACCACTGCCCACCTGCGTCCGCCCCCGCGGCACGCCTCCGACTTCCACAGCGCCGATGCCCCCATCGCCCCCTGGCCATCCCCACGATGGCCTGTGCCCGTCCTCCCCCCGGTCGGCCGACCCGATGATGGTCGGGATCCCCAGTGGAGGGAGATCAGTGCAATTTGTTCCCCGATGAGACGGTACATGTGCATATCTACCGTGATGGGCTGCAGTGGTGTCCAGGTGTGGACTGTTGCTTGTGAGGCAAGAAGGGTCGACTTCTGGCGGGAAGTGCGCTATCAAGTCGAAGGTCGGGCCGGCCACCGGGACATGTCACCGCTGGTAGGTGGCCCGGCAGCGGTGACTGCCAGACATCCTTCCTCGTCCGAACCGGGTATAGGGACTGTGAAAATCCTTCAGGCTAGAGGTGATTCGGACGGTAGGATCAAGAGCAGACGTGATCATCGCTGTCGCGTAAGGACCGCCTCCTGCCCATGCCTTTCTCGGCAGGTTCCAGCCGTACCGGCCCGCTTCCGCCGCACCGACCGCAGGAGCTTCAGCGGTCAAGGGGCCCGTTTTCCCGTGCGATCCTGTGGGCGCCAGGACGCTTTCGGTCCGCACCGAGGCGGCGAGCTCACACGAAGCTCCAACGCCCACCCGCTCGAGGCGAGCCGGCGATGTCGTTGTCGTACGCCGGAACGGACATCCGAACGGAGAACCGAGCACGTGAAGGGTCGGGCCCCGAGGGTGACGGTGGCCGTGCTCGCCATTGTGCTGGCCCTGGTCGGCTGCGGCGGCAAGACTGCGCACAAGCCGAAGATCACCAGCACCGTACGGTCCGGGCTGGCTCCGACACCGCCGGCCCGCGATGGCGCCTACTTCGGGGCGTTGGTGGATCCGGCCAACAAGCAGTCGCTCACCGGGTTTGAACGGTTCCTTGGCCGCCAGGTCGACATCGTCCATGCGTACCGGTCCTGGGACCAACCGTTCCCGCAGGACGGCGACGCCGCCGTTCTGGCCGGCGGACGCTACCTCATGCTGTCCTGGGATGGTGTCGACACCACGGCCATCACCTCTGGCGAACAGGACAAGTCCATCCACCAGCGCGCCAAGGCGATCAAGAAAATCGGTAAGCCGATCCTCCTCCGCTGGCAGCCCGATATGGACAAGCCCGGCCTCACCTCCACGGTTCATTCGGCGGTCGGCTATGTCGCGGCCTGGAAGCACCTACGGGAGATCTTCCACGCGGAGCACGTCGACAATGCCGCCTGGGCATGGTGCCCGACCGCTCAGGGGTTCGGGGACAACGCCGCGGACTACTATCCCGGCGACGACCAGGTCGACTGGCTGTGCGCCGATGCCTATCCGGCCGCCAAAACCGAATACCAGGATTTGTCCCAGGTGCTGAAACCCTTCCTGAGCTGGGCCGCTGCCCGGCCGAGGCCCATCATGATCGGCGAGTTCGGGGTTCCGAGGTCCTACGGTCCACGCCGCGCCGAATGGCTGCGTAAAGCGGCCCAGACCCTGCAGAACCCGCAGATCAAGGCGGTGCTCTACTTCGACTCCGACGCCCGAGGCCATGGTTCTGACAAGCGGCTGCAGTATTCCCTGGCAGGCGACGACGCGGCCATGTCCGCGATTCGGGAGCTGGCCACCAGCCCGTTCTTCAACCCCCGCAACGTCCCGGTCCAGAGCAACTGACCCTCCTCGGCAGCCGGGTTCGTGCAGGGCAGGTCCGAAACGGGTGCCCGTTGCGGACGGTCACGCGGTCGGCGCCGCGTCCTGACCCGCCGCTCCCTCGTCCTCCCAGGTGGTCCCGCGGTCGGTGCCGGCCTGCACAGCGGGACCACGCGGTGCCGCCCGGTCCTCCTGGAAGGGCAACGCCGGCAGGCCGTGGCGTTTGCGCAGCACGATCCACACCAGCGGGCTCGCCAACAGCACCCCGAGGAGCACCACGACGGTGGCCGTGTTGTTCAAGTCGAACATCTTGAGCGCGGAAGCGAGCAGCACGAACGCGAGAGCACGCCGGATGAGCCCGCCCGGCGCGCGGGAGGAGATCCGCGAGCCGAGGTAGACGCCGGGGATCGAACCCACCAGCAGCGCGGCCGTCACCTCGAGCTTGAAATCGCCGAACATCAGATGGCCGAAAGCGGCCGACGTAACCAGGGGCACCGCCTGCACCAGGTCGGTGCCGACGAGCTGGTTCGCCTTGAGCGCCGGATACAGCGCCAGCAGCGCCACGATGATCAGTGATCCGGAGCCCACCGAGGTCATGCCGACGACCAGGCCCCCGACGCCTCCGATCACCACGGTGGGCAGGGGGCGGACGGCGATCGCCGGAAGCTCCGTCGCGGCCGGTTCGCCGGGGGAGGCCGTACGGCGGACGCCCTCGGCACGACCGGCGGCACGGTCCTTGAGCGCGAGGTAGCCTCGCACCGCGAGCCCGGAGGCCGCGATCAGCAACGCCACTCCCAGCGCCTTCTTGATGACCGACTGCACATCGGCGCCGTTACCCAGGGCGCGAGCGATCAGCACCCCGCAGAACGCGGCGGGGACCGACCCGGCGCACAGCCAGCCGACGAGCTTCAGATTGACCGTGCCGCGGCGCAGGTGAACGGCGCTGCCGACCGGCTTCATCACGGCGGCCGCCACCAGGTCGCTTGAGACCGCGGTCAGCGGCGGAACGCCGAAGAAGGTCACCAGCATGGGTGTCATCAGCGCACCGCCGCCCATGCCGGTCAGCCCGACGACGATGGCCACCAGGAATGACCCTGCGGCCATCGTGTAGTCGAAGTGCATCTGATGCCCTACTCCATCTGTAGGAAAACTGGGATGGAGTGTACGGGCAGCCGAAAACCGGTGGGTAATCGGCCGTGGGTCACTCGGGGCGGATCCAGCCACCCGCGGCCAGCAGTTCGAGGACCGCGTCCACGGCCGCTTCGGGTGCCAGCCGCGAGGTGTCCAGGACCAGGTCCGCGTCACCCGGCTCCTCGTAGGGATCGGAGATCCCGGTGAATTCCGGGATGAGCCCGGCCCGTGCCTTGGCGTACAGGCCCTTGCGGTCGCGACGCTCGCATTCCGCCAGTGGTGTCGCCACATGGATCAGCACGAAGTCCCCGACCTCGGACACCATCCGGCGGACCTCCGCCCGGGTCGCCGCGTAGGGGGCGATCGGGGCACAGATCGCCAGCCCGCCGTGCCGGGTGACCTCGGCGGCGACGTAGCCGATCCGCCGGATGTTGAGGTCCCGGTCGGCCCTGGAGAACGTCAGGCCCGCGGAGAGCAGCCGCCGCACGACGTCACCGTCCAGCAGGCTGATGGTGCGGCCGCCGCGCTCGACCAGGGCATCGGCCAGCCCGCGAGCGACCGTTGACTTGCCGGACCCGGACAGCCCGGTGAAGAAGACGGTGACCCCGCGCCGAAGCCGCGGTGGCCGAGCGGCGCCCAGCTCGGCGGCCACGGCGGGCGGCGTGAACCAGTCCGGGATCGGCTCGCCCCGGTCCAGCAGCGCACCGAGGTCCTCCGGAGTCAGCTCGGCCTGGACGTGGTCAGGCTCGATCTTGGCGGTCGGCCGCCACACCTCCACGTCCGCGTCGTACGCCCAGGGCTCCGGCGCCACCATCGGGACGGCACCGCCCTCGGCGGCATGGCCGGCGGGCAGATCGGCAGGCAAGTCGGCCAGCAGGCAGGTGGCGCCGTACGCGGCCGCCACGTGCGAGCGCAGCAGCAGGTCACGGCCTTCATCGGGGCGGGCGGGCAGCGGCACCGGCACGAGGAGAGTGCCGTCCGGTAGTTCCTTGCGCACGGCCAGCAACGACCGGACCAGGGACTCGTCGTGGGGACCGCCCAGCAGGGGCAGCACCAGCACTGTCGCCGCCAGCCGCTCGGCCGCCTGGCGAAGCTGACCCAGCTGCTTGCGGTGCAGTGGATCCCGGGTCGTCACCGCCAGCACGGCCCCCGGGCCCAGCTCGGCCCGCACCTCCGCGGGGTCACGGCGCAGCCGGTGGAACGGCCCGTGCGCCGGCGCGCGCAGGGGCCGAACGGGGCCGGCCAGATGCCAGTCGTCCGAAACCGGGGAACCCACCGCGGCCGGGATCGTGGAGGCCGAGGGAGTTTGCCAGGCCTCGGTGACCTCCAGCACGGCGAGCGGCACGCCTTCGGGGTCCTGCAGCACCACCCGCGGCTCGCCGGTCAGTTCCTTGGGCACCGTCAGGGTCACCGGTACGGGCCAGGGCGTGCCATCGGCCAGCCGTCCGCCCGCGATCACCGTGGCGGTGTCGAACGAGCCCTGGAATCCGGTCAGCGGCGCGAACGCCCCGGTCAGCAGCAGCTCCAGGTCGGCGAGTTCGGCCGGACCGGGAGTCCAGGCGGGCAGGTCAAGCAGGATGTCGGGAATGCCGGGTTCGGCGGTCACCTGGTGCTCCGAGAGTCTGGTCCGGAAAGTGGATCGGCAGAGATACGACCCAGGAAACGGTAGCTCTGAGCTGCTCCGGAACCTAGCGGGAGCGCCGAGCCGCCGCTGGGAAACCGATCTCGTCGCCGTGCCGAACGCGGTCAGATCAACCGGCGAGCGGTCAGATGACCCGGGCCAGGCGGTTCTCCGGCTTGCGGATCACGAAGGTGACCTCTCCGTGGTCGGCGGGGAGCCGTCCGCGGGAGAGCCCGGCGACCATACGGCCCAGCCCCTGCACCAGCCCGGCCCACCGGCCGTAGGCGTGCACGGTGTCCTGGGAGGTGTGCTCCCCGGAGATCACCAGCCCGCGCATCACGCAGTACCACTGCATGCCCTTGTAGGAGGCCACCGGCTCATAGACCGCCGGAGGCGCCGCCGCGGCCGGGCCGGCCTGGAGCAGCCTGCGCAGGGCCGGCGGGATCAGCCGGTCGACGAACCCGAACGCGGTGTCCCGGTCCCTGAACTGGACGATCATCAGGCCGCCCGGCTTGAGGGCCGCGACGAAGCGATCGAGGACGAGCTCCGCGTTCGCGATGCGGTCGACCAGATAGGGAGCGCACACGATGTCGTAGGCGCGCGGCGGCATGGGGACCGTGCGCAGGTCGCCGAGGTGCCAGGAGTCGAGGTCGGCCCTGGCCTGGGTGTGGGCGCGCAGCTCCGGGGTGTCGACGTCGACGCCGGTGATGTGACGCTCGACGTGTCCCGCGTCGAGGCGGGCGAGATCGAGCTCGCCCCCCCAGCCGGAGCCCGCGAGCAGGATGTGCACCCGCCGCAGCGGCTTCTCGTAGGCGTACTGGCTCACACGTTCTGAGAACAGATCCCCGCCGTTGACGGGTGGCGTGCGCAGATCGGTCACGTCTCGCAGCGTAATCACGCAACTTCGCTGCGTCCGCTATTTACCTATTCTTGACTTGAACGTGTCGGCGAGCCCACCTGGGAGGGCACTGCCGAGTTCACTCGGGGGACAACCACGGCGGTCAGCGGGGCCGCGTAGGCTGGTAGCGACCCGGGGGTCAGGTTGATCCCGGGGGGATTCGGGCTGCCCAACCGAGGTCGCCTCCGCTCACCGGCCACGACCCTGGCAGATACATGACGCTCAACGGACTTCTCTCCCTCGCCCGTACCGATCCCGCGCTCCGGCGTGCCCTCGGCGACGCCGCGACCGGTCACTATGACCTGGTCGCGCCGCCCGCGCTGCGGCCCCTGCTCGCCGCGTCCCTGGCCGCCGCGCTGGACGAGGGCCCGGTAGGCGGCACGGTGCTCGCCGTCACCGCGACCGGGCGCGAGGCCGAGGATCTCACCGCGGCGCTCAGCAGCCTGCTCGAGCCGAACGCCGTGGCGCACTTCCCAGCCTGGGAGACGCTGCCGCACGAACGGCTGTCGCCGCGTTCCGACACCGTCGGCCAGCGGCTGGCGGTGCTTCGGCGGCTGGCCAACCCGGATCCCGGAGACCCCACCTCTGGGCCGTTGCAGGTCGTGGTCACCCCGGTCCGCGCCGTGCTCCAGCCGATCGTGTCCGGCCTGGGTGATCTGGAGCCGGTCCGGCTGCACGCCCAGGACGAGGCCGACCTCGACACGACCGTGGAGCGGCTGGTGCAGGCCGGCTACCGCCGGGTCGACCTGGTCGACAAGCGCGGTGACATCGCGGTCCGCGGCGGCATCCTGGACGTGTTCCCGCCCACCGAGGAGCACCCGCTGCGGATCGAGTTCTGGGGCGACACGGTCGAGGAGATCCGCTACTTCAAGGCGGCCGACCAGCGGTCCCTGGAGATCGCGCAGGACGGCCTCTGGGCGCCGCCCTGCCGGGAACTGCTGCTCACCCCCGAGGTGCGGGAGCGGGCCAGGCTGCTGGCCGCCCAGCACCCGTCCCTGGTCGACATCCTCGACCGGCTCGCCGACGGGGACGCGGTGGAGGGCATGGAGGCGTTCTCGCCGGTCCTCGCCGACCACATGGAGTTGCTGCTCGACCTGCTGCCCAAGGGCTCCCATGTCTTCGTGTGCGACCCGGAACGCATCCGCACCCGTTCCGCCGAGCTCGTGGCCACCAGCCAGGAATTCCTCGAGGCCTCGTGGGTGACCGCGGCGGCCGGCGGAGAGGCGCCGATCGACCTGGGCGCGGCCGCGTACAAGTCGCTCGAAGAGGTACGCGAGCGCGCCGGCGAGCTGAGCATCCCCTGGTGGACCACCACGCCCTTCGCGGCGGACGAGGAACTCGTCGACGACGCGGTGCAGGTCGGGGCGCACGCGGCGGAGTCGTACCGCGGGGACACCTCCAGGGCACTGGCCGACGTGAAGCGCTGGATCCACGACCAGTGGCACGTGGTGCTGGTCACCGAGGGGCACGGGCCCGCCGAACGGCTCGCCGAGCTCGTACGGGAAGAGGGACTGGGCGCGCGGCTCGCGGACCTGCCGGAGTCCCCGGAAGCCTCGATCGTGCACGTGACGACCGGCCGGCTGGAGCACGGCTTCGTCTGGGACGCGGTCAAGCTCGTCGTGCTCACCGAGACCGACCTGTCCGGCCAGCGGTCCTCGACCAAGGACATGCGGCGGATGCCCTCGCGGCGGCGTGGCGGCATCGACCCGTTGCAGCTGAGCACGGGTGACTACGTGGTGCACGAGCAGCACGGCGTGGGCCGTTACGTGGAGATGGTGAGCCGCACCGTGCAGGGCGCCACCCGCGAGTACCTCATCATCGAGTACGCCAAGGGCGACCGGCTGTTCGTGCCCACCGACCAGCTTGAGGAGATCACCCGCTACGTCGGGGGAGAATCGCCGTCGCTGCACCGCCTCGGCGGCGCCGACTGGCAGAAGTCCAAGGCCCGGGCGCGCAAGGCGGTCAAGCAGATCGCCGGCGAGCTGATCCGGCTCTACTCCGCCCGGATGGCCTCGCCCGGCATCGCCTTCGGGCCGGACACTCCGTGGCAGCGCGAGCTCGAGGACGCCTTCCCCTACGCCGAGACCCCCGACCAGCTCGGCGCCATCGAGGAGGTCAAGGCCGACATGGAGAAGCCGGTTCCGATGGACCGGCTGATCTGCGGCGACGTCGGCTACGGCAAGACCGAGATCGCGGTCCGGGCGGTCTTCAAGGCCGTCCAGGAAGGCCGTCAGGTCGCGGTCCTGGTGCCCACCACGCTGCTGGTGCAACAGCACCTGTCGACGTTCTCCGAGCGGTTCAACGCCTTCCCGGTCGTGGTCAAGCCGGTCTCCCGGTTCCAGAGCGACAAGGAGGTCGAGCAGACCATGGAGGGCGTCTCCGAGGGCTCGGTGGACGTCGTCATCGGCACCCACCGGCTGCTGTCGCCGGCCACCAGGTTCAAGAACCTCGGCCTGGTGGTCATCGACGAGGAGCAGCGGTTCGGCGTCGAGCACAAGGAGGAGCTCAAGCGGATGCGCACCCAGGTGGACGTGCTCGCCATGTCGGCGACCCCGATCCCGCGCACCCTGGAGATGGGGCTGACCGGCATCCGGGAGATGTCGACGATCCTCACCCCGCCCGAGGAGCGGCACCCGGTCCTCACGTTCGTCGGTCCCTACGACGAAAAGCAGATCGCCGCCGCCATCCGGCGGGAGCTGCTCCGCGAGGGGCAGATCTTCTTCGTCCACAACCGGGTGAAGTCCATCGACCGGGTCGCCGCGAGCCTGCGGGAGCTGGTGCCGGAGGCACGGGTCGCCACCGCGCACGGGCAGATGAACGAGCACCAGCTCGAACAGGTCATGGTCGACTTCTGGGAGAAGAACTACGACGTGCTGGTGGCGACCACGATCGTGGAGTCGGGACTGGACATCCCCAACGCCAACACTTTGATCGTGGACCGCGCCGACACCTACGGGCTCTCGCAGCTGCACCAGCTGCGCGGCCGGGTCGGCCGGGGCAGGGAACGCGCGTACTCCTACTTCCTCTACCCGCCCGAGAGCCCGCTGAGCGAGACCGCGCACGAGCGGCTGACGACGATCGCGCAGCACACCGAGATGGGCGCCGGCATGTTCGTGGCGATGAAGGACCTGGAGATCCGCGGGGCCGGCAACATCCTGGGCGCCGAGCAGTCCGGGCACGTGGCGGGCGTGGGCTTCGATCTGTACGTCCGGATGGTCGGGGAGGCCGTCCGGGAGCTCCGGGACGAGGCGCCGGCGGAGACCGCGGACGTGAAGGTGGAACTGCCCATCGACGCGCACATACCGCACGAGTACGTCCCCGGCGAGCGGCTCCGGCTGGAGGCCTACCGGCGGATCGCCGGCATCCAGAGCGCCGACGAGATCCCCTCGGTCTACGACGAGTTCAAGGACAGGTTCGGGCCGCTGCCGGTGGCAGTGCTCAACCTGCTCGAGGTGGCCAGATTCCGGGCCAAGGCGCGCGCGGCGGGACTGATGGAGATCACCCTGCAGGGCAACCACATCCGCTTCGCCCCGGTGGAGTTGCCCGAGTCCCGGCAGATCCGGCTGCAGCGGCTCTATCCCAAGAGCCTGCTGAAGCCAGCGGCCAGGATTCTGCTGGTGCCGACGCCGAAGACGGCGCCGCTCGGCGGCCGGCCGCTGCGGGACCAGGAACTGCTGAAGTGGGCGACGGACCTCGTCGAGGCACTCTTCCTCGAGCCCGCCACCACGGGCAGGGCAAACTAGGGGCTCTGACCGGACTACGTGATCATGCATTAGGTTCCGGACTTGTCGCCCGATCACGACTGAGATTGGAAAGCGTGTGTTCCTTACGATTGTCAAGACCGTCGCGCTCGGTGCCGCCGCGGCCGTGGCGCTGACCGCCTGCGGCCCGGTGAAGCTGGGCGCCGCGGCGATCGTGGACGACCGGCGCATCACCACCGCCAAGCTGGACCAGACCGTCCTCGACTGGCAGAGGCAGTTCGCCAAGGCCCCGGCGGCGGCCCAGTTGCAGCAGCAGGCACAGCAGCAGGGCCAGCAGCTGCCGGCCGATCCGGACTCGCCTCCACGCAGCGCGCTCGCCCAGCTCATCGGTTTCCAGATCTGGGACGAGGTCGCCCGGGAGCAGCACATCACGATCACCGCGACGGAGATCGACCGGATCGTCGCCGCCAACGGCGGCCAGAAGGCGATCGAGGACCAGACCCTGGCCGGGGGCCTGCCCGTCAGCCATTCACGTGATCTCGTGCGGGCGTTCCTGATCCGCAGCCTGCTGCTGCAGCGATACGGGGCGGTCCCGAACGCGCAGGGCCAGGTCGACCAGCAGACCCTGCAGCAGGCCCAGCAGAAGCTCGTCACCACGCAGTCGCAGGCGTTGCGGATACTGAAGATCAAGGTCAACCCGAGGTACGGATCGTTCGATCCGAACAGCGGGCTCGGTGCGGTGAGCTACGGACTGTCCAAGTCCGACCCCGGGTTGAACGGCGCGGGCTGAGCCGTGCTCGTTCTGCTGGCCACCACTCACCGGGTCGCGCCGGGCCTGCTCACCTGGCGGGCCTGGGAGACGCTGCGGTCCTCCCCCCGGGTGCTCACCGGGTCCGCCGAGCATCCCCAGCTGCCCTATCTGCGGGAGGCCGGGATCGAGGTCGAGGTCGTCGATCCCGATCCGCGGTCCCTGGCCGAGGCGGCCCGATCGGCCCAGGTGGTGTGGGTCGGCTCCCCTGACGGTGACGAAGCGCTGCTGCGCGCCCTCGGCACCATGGCGGTCGCCGGCGAGGCACCGGAGATCGAGGCCCTGCACGGGTCGTACGACCTGCCCGGCGCCCGGCTGCTCGATCTCGTCCAGGTGATGGACGTGCTGCGCCGTGACTGCCCGTGGGACCGCAAGCAGACCCACGCGTCCCTGGCGCCGTATCTGATCGAGGAGTCCTACGAACTGCTCGACGCCATCGAGGGCGAGGACCTGTCCGGGTTGCGCGAGGAGCTCGGAGACGTGCTGATGCAGGTCGCCTTCCACGCCGTCGTGGCCGGTGAGCGCCCTGCGGAGGAGGGCGGCTTCACCATCGACGACGTCGCCGCCGGAATCGTCGACAAGCTCGTACGCCGTCATCCGCACGTGTTCGCCGACGTCAGCGTCTCGGGCGCGGACGAGGTCAACGAGAACTGGGAGCAGATCAAGGCCGCCGAGCGTGCGGCCAGGAGCGACGATCACTCGATCTTCGACGGGGTCGCGATGGGCCAGCCGGCGCTGTCCCTGGCGGCCCAGTTGCGGCGGCGGGCCGCCCGCGCGCAGGCTCCGCCCGAGCTGTCGTCCGGATTGGGCACCGAGCTCGGCGCCGAGTTGTTCGCGCTGGTCGCCCGGGCACAGGAGCAGGGACTCGACCCCGAGGCGGAGCTGCGCAGGGCGGCCCGCGAATACCGCACCCGGGTCGAGGGCTGGGAACAGACCCCGCCGGAGTGACGCTCCGTATCGCTGTGATCTCTTAGCGGATGTGGAACCGCACCGCAAGATCACGGGGAGCACGGGAGTTGGGGTAGTCCTGCGGCATCTGTCCGTCTACGCTGACCCCGTGTCCTCACGGGGCCGCCGGCAAGGTGGCGCAGCCTACGCCATCCGGCGTCTCGCCGGGCTGGGCGTACTCGCCGGCCTGCTGGTGGCGATGCTCATCCTGCCCATGGCGTGCACCGCCGGGATGGGCGCCCGGGACACCGCCAGCTGGTTCCAGAAGGTCCCCGACGACCTGCGCACCCCTGAACTGGCGCAGCGCTCGCGGATCCTGGCCACCGACGGTTCCACGATCGCGACCTTCTACTTCGAGAACCGGATCGACGTCAAGCTCGGGCAGGTGGCTCCGGTCGCCCGCAAGTCCATCCTGGCGATCGAGGACAGCCGGTTCTACGAGCACGGCGCCCTGGACTCCCGGGGCACCGTCCGTGCGTTGCTGAACAATCTCAAGCCGGGTATGGGAACCCAGGGCGGCTCCGGTATCACCCAGCAGTACGTCAAGAACATGCTGGCCGAGACCGCGCAGACCAAGCAGGAACGGCAGGCCGCGCTGGCGGTCACCCCCGCCCGCAAGCTCCGTGAACTGCGCTACGCCGTGGCGCTGGAGCGACAGCTGTCCAAGGACGAGATCCTGCGCCGCTACCTCAACATCGCCTACTTCGGTGACGGTGCCTACGGTATAGAGGCCGCGGCCAGGCACTACTTCTCCAAGCCGGCCGCCAAGCTGAACCTGAGCGAGAGTGCCGCGCTGGCCGGGATCGTCCGCAATCCGTTCGCCTACAACCCGCACCTGCATCCGGTCGCGGGCCGGGCCCGCCGCGATGTCGTGCTGTCGCGGCTGGCCGACCTGGGCTGGATCGGCAAGGCGGAGGCCGCCACCACCGCCCGCCAGCCACTGGTGCTGCGGATCAACCAGACCGCGAACGGCTGTGTCACCAGCAAGGCCCCGTTCTTCTGTGACTACGTGCAGCGGGAGATCCTTACCAACCCGGTCTTCGGGCGTACGGGGGAGGCGCGCAAGAGGCTGTTGCAGCGCGGCGGACTGACCATCCAGACGACCATGGACTGGAAGGTGCAACGGGCCGCGCAGCACGCCATCGACCGGCACGTCCCCGCCAGGAACTCCGCGCACAAGGCCGCCGCCGAGACGCTGGTCGAGCCAGGTACGGGGGAGATCAAGGGCATGGCCGTCGACCGGCTGCTGGGCCCGAACCGCGAGCGCGGCAAGACCTGGATCAACTTCGCCGCCGACGCCGACCACGGGGCCAGCATCGGCATGCCGGCCGGCTCGACCTTCAAGGTCTTCACCCTGGCGGCCGCACTCGACCAGGACCTGCCGTTCGGCACCCGGCTGAACGCCCCGTCGGGGTTCACTCCCACCGGCTACCGCAACTGCAAGGGCCAGCGGGTCGGTGACACCAAGACGCTGCACAACTCCTCCGACGGCGAAGGCGGACGGTCCTTCAGCCTGGTCACCGGAACCTGGCACTCGGTGAACACCTTCTTCCTGGGGCTGGAGCGCAAGGTCGGGCTCTGCGACACGGCCAAGATGGCCGAGAAACTCGGCATGCGGCAGGGCAACGGCAAGCCGCTGGAGCAGTACCCGTCGTTCACGCTGGGCTTCAACCCGGTGTCGCCGACCCGGATGGCGGCGGCGTACGCGGCCTTCGCCGCGCGCGGGCGGTACTGCGAACCCATCGCGATCAAGAGCATCACCGACTCGGCGGGCAGGCCGGTCACCGTCCCCAGCGCGAACTGCCGACAGGCCATCGGCAAGGGGGTCGCCGACGCCGTCACCCATGTGCTGCGCGGAGTGCTGACGAAGGGCACCGCCAGCGGCCAGGGCATCGGGCGGCCCGCCGCGGGCAAGACGGGGACCGTGGACGACTTCTCGGCGGCCTGGTTCGCCGGCTACACCCCGGACCTGGCCTCGGCGGTGTGGATGGGGGACCCACGGGGGGGCTTCGGCCATCCGATGGGGGACCTGTGCATGGACGGCAACTGCTACGGGTCGGTTTTCGGCGCGACCATCCCGGCGCCGATCTGGCACGACACGATGGCGGCCGCGCTCTCCGGCACGCCCGAGCACGGTTTTCACTCGCCACCGGGGCGCTACTTCAGCAAGGGCTCCGGCGAGGACAACGTCCGGATCCCGGACGTCCGCGGGATGAAGGCGGCCCGCGCGGTCCAGGTGCTGAGGTCGGCCGGCTTCCAGGTCCGCCTCGCCTCCGCATCCTCGGACAAGTACCCCAAGGGGACGGTGGCCGACACCAATCCCGGCCCCGGCTCCGCCGGTCCGCCCGGCAACACGATCACCGTGTACGTCAGCACGGGCAAGAATTCGAAGTCCACGGGTGGCCTTGCGGGACTGAAGCCGCCCCCGGGCACCACCCCCCGTCACTGAGCGACGGGAGCGTGCAACTACCCGACGGTGCCGCCCACCGCGGTCGCTCTTCCTGAGCGACGGCCAGTGAGCCGAGATCCGGCCCGCCATGTCGCGATTGTACGGAGTCTCGCCCGTCGGGTAGTCGTACTCACGCAGCGTCCGCTGCCTTTCCGCGCTCAGAAGTGTCGTCAGTGGCGGTGGTGGAAGCCCCGGTGGTGGAAGCCCCGGTGGTGCCGGAAGTGGTGGTGCCGGAAGTGGCGGTGGTGCCGGAAGTGGCGGTGGTGGCACCTACGCCCGTGGCACGGGCGAACGGTCGCCACGGTCTGAGACGCGGTGGTCTTGGTGGCCGCGTCGGCCGGCGTGGCCGCGCCGACCGAAAAGACGCCCCCGGCGGCGAGAGCCAGGCCGGACAGGATCAGTGCGAGGGACCTCGGAACATGCATTGGTCTACCCCCTGGAGAACGGAGCCCGAAGGCTGAATTCGTTCATGGCGGGACATAAATGGTTTCATGGCGCGCTACGTCCTGCCTTGGGCGGCTATTCCCTACGGCAATCAAGGGAAACTGACCGAATGACATTCTTTGCTTTATCTTGAAATTTCAGAACATAGTTTGATGGGAAAATATCAGTGCTGCCACCTGCTGATAGAAGGGAGCATCTGGTCGAGTCGATGGGCGCTTCGGGACGCCTGGACGCCCTTTGCGACCTTCGAGTGCCATTGTAGATAGGGCATATTTGTGGTTTCGTCCGGAATGGCATCGCGCTTTCGCGCGACGTTCGGTGGGGTGGACTCAGTCCCCGTGCTCAGCCCCGGACGTGAGGCCCCGGACGTGGTCCGGCAACCGGCCCGCGACGATGTCGGCGAGGGTGACCCCGTCCACGATGCTGAGCAGCGCGGTGTCCGCGGCCAGCCACACCTGCCGCAGATGGGCGGCCGCGCCGTCGTAGGCGGCGTCCTGTGCCGGTTCGCCCCGTACCTCGGTCAGCGAGCCGTCGACGACCCGGATGACCTCGCCCACCGAGATGTCCGAGGCGGGCCTGGTCAGGCGGTATCCACGGTCCGGCCCCCGCTGGCTGAAAATCAGATCGGCGCGGCGCAGCTCGCTCAGGATGGTCTTCAGGAACGTCAGCGGCATGTGATGGCCGGTCGCGAGCGCTCCAGCGGTGATCGTGGCGGGTTCCGCCGCCGCCAGGGCGAGCATGGCACGCAGGGCGTATTCAGTTCGTGCTGTGATGTGCAAGGTCACTTCCCTAGGGCCGGACCTCCTACTTCGCCGCCAGGGACCTTGCTCCCGGGCTGGGCCGGACGTGGACGGTGCCGCCGGGGGCGAGGTCGAGCCGTTCGGCGAGCCCGCGGGTCACCTGTGCCCACGCGTCGTGCTCACCCGAGCCGGAAGTGAGGCGCATCTCGACCCGGACCTCGAAACCGAGGCGGACGACCCGCTGGACGGTGGCCGGCGCGGTGCCCGGCTCCGCCGTGGTCGTCAGCTCGATGTCGTGCGGCCGGACGAGCTGACCGTCGATCTCCGTGACGGGTCCGAGGAAGCGCATCACGAACGGGTTGGCGGGGTTGTCATAGATGTCGTGCGGGCTGCCGGACTGTTCCACCTCGCCGTTGGCCAGGACCACGATGGTGTCGGCGACCTCGATGGCCTCCTCCTGGTCGTGGGTGACGAAAACGGTGGTGACGTGGACCTCGTCGTGCAGCCGGCGCAACCAGGCCCGCAGCTCCTTACGGACCTGGGCGTCCAGCGCCCCGAAGGGTTCGTCGAGGAGCAGGACCTCCGGCTCGACCGCGAGGGCGCGGGCCAGCGCCATGCGCTGACGCTGCCCGCCGGACAGCTGCGCCGGGTACCGCTTGGCGAACTGGTCCAGGTGCACCAGCTCCAGCAGTTCGTGGACCCGTTCGCGGATCTGGTCCTTGGGCCGCTTACGGATCTGCAGGCCGAAGGCGACGTTGTCGAAGACGGTCATGTGCTTGAACGCCGCGTAGTGCTGGAAGACGAACCCGACGTTGCGACGCTGCGGTGACAGCCGGGTGGCGTCCACCCCGGAGATCAGCACGGTGCCGGAGTCGGGCTGCTCCAGCCCGGCGATGACCCGCAGCAGCGTCGACTTCCCGCCGCCGCTGGGGCCGAGCAGGGCCGTCAGTGAGCCCGAGGCCACGTCGACCGACACGTCGGTCAGCACCGGGGTCGTGCCGAAGGCCTTGTTGATGTTCCGTACCTCGATGGCCATTCAGTCTTCGCCCTTCGGCCGGAGCAGCTTGGTCAGCAGCAAGGTGATGATCGCGATCAGTGCCAGTGCCGTGGCGGCCGCGAACGCCGCCGGCTGGTCGAAGTTCTGGAAGCGCTCCTCCACGAACAGGGTGAGCGTCTGGGTCTGGTCGACCAGCCTCCCGGAGACGACCGCCACCGCGCCGTACTCGCCGAGGGCCCGGGCCAGGCAGAGCACGACGCCGTACGCGAGCGCCCACCGGATGCCCGGGATGGTGATGCGGCGGAAGGTCTGCCACCCGCCGGCGCCCAGGGTGTGCGCGGCCTGCTCCTGGTCGTCACCCATCTCCTCGAGTACGGGCACGATCGCGCGCACCACGAGGGGCAGCGACACGAACACGGTCGCCAGGACCATCCCGGGAGTGGAGAAGATCACTTGGATGCCGTGGTCCTCCAGCCAGCCCCCGACCGTCGCGAACTTTCCGTAGATCAGGATGAGGGCCAGCCCCACGACCACGGGAGAGACCGCCAGCGGCAGGTCGATCAGGGCGTTCAGAACCCTCTTGCCGCGGAAACGGTGGCGGACGAGCAGCAGCGCGGTGCCGATGCCGAACACGGTGTTGAGGGCCACGGCGCACAGCGCCACGACGAAGGTCACCTTGAAGGCGTGCAGCGCCGACGGCGTGCTCAGTGCGTCGAAGAAGGGCCCCACACCGTGCTGGAAGGTGCGCCAGCCGATCAGGCCGACGGGGAGTACCAGCAGGAACAGCAGGTAGATGAGTGCGACGATCCGGAGTCCGTACTTAGCCACGGCGCGCTCCCCATCGCTGGAGGAAGTCGAGCGAGATCAGCACGATGAGCGCCACCACGAGCAGCACGGTCGACACGGCCGCCGCGCCCGCCGTGTTGTCGCCCTCCAGCTGGCCGAAGATCTGTACCGCGGCGACCTGGGTCTTGAACGGCAGGTTGCCGGAGATCAGGACCGTCGAGCCGAACTCGGCGATCGCCCGCGTGAACGCCAGGGCGGTGCCGGAGATCATGGCCGGCAGCAGGTTCGGCAGGATGATCCGGCGGAAGATCACGAAGGGCCGGGCGCCCAGCGAGGCCGCGGCCTGTTCCATGTCCCGGTCGAGTTCGAGCAGGACGGGCTGGACCGTACGGACCACGAACGGCAGGGTCACGAACAGCAGGGCCACCACGACGCCGGCTCGTGTGTAGGCGAGATTGATCCCCAGTGGGCTGTCGGTGCCGTACAGGGACAGCAGGACCAGGCCGGCGACGATGGTGGGCAGTGCGAAGGGCAGGTCGATCAGGGTGTCCATCACCGCCTTCCCGGGGAACGCGTCGCGCACCAGGACCCAGGCGATGAGGGTGCCCATCACCAGGTTCACCAGGGCCACGATCACCGAGGCGCCGATCGTGAGCTTCAGCGCCGCCCAGGCGTCGGGAGTGGTGACCGCCTTCCAGAAGAAGCCGGGCCCGTGCTCGGTGGACTTCCAGACCACGGCCGCGAGCGGGATCAGCACGATCAGGCTCAGGAAGATCAACGAGGTGCCGAGACCGAGAGCGGTGCCGCCCCTGCCACGGGGGGTGCGGCCGGTCAGGCGGGGTCGCCGGGATGTCGTCTGCGGCGGGCGGGCCTCCGCCTGACCTGGCGAGATGCCGGATCCGGGGGAGGCCGCCGCGTCGGTGCCGGTGGACACGAGGGTTACTTGCTCCCGGTCGTGACACCGAGCTTCTTCTCGATGCCGGTGATGATGCCGGCCTGCGGGTCGAAGAAGTCCTTGGTCACCGCGGTCCAGCCGCCGAGGTCCTTGATCGTGAACAGGCCGGCCGGCTTCGGGAACTTCTCCGAGCCCGGTATGCCCTGCTCGACCGGCCGGTAGCCGTTGTCGACGAAGATCTTCTGTGCCGCCGGCGTGTACAGGAACGTCAGGAAGGCCTTGGCCTCGGCCGGGTGCGCGCTGTTCTTGGTCACCGCGACCGGGTTCTCGATGAGGATCGTCGAGTCCGGAACCGTGTAGTCCAGCGGCTGGTTGTGCTGCTGAGCGAAGATCGCTTCGTTCTCGTATGTGATGATCGCGTCCCCCTTGCCGCCGGTGAAGGTCTGCAGCGACTTACGGCCGCTGTCGTCCTGGACGGGCACGTTCTTGAGCAGCGCGTTGAGGAACGCCACCCCGGCGGCCTTGTTGGTGTTCTTGGTCGACGCGGCGCCGTAGCCGGCCAGGATGTTCCAGCGCGCGCCACCCGAGGTGGACGGGTTCGGCGTGATCACCTGGACGCCCGGCTTGATCAGGTCGGTCCAGGTCCTGATGCCCTTGGGGTTGCCCTTACGGGTCGCGATGGAGACCACTGAATCGGTGACCATGCCCTTGGTGGGGTTGGCGCTCCAGTCGTCGGCCACCAGGCCGGCCTTGGTGAGCCGGGTGATGTCGGGTTCCAGGGAGAACGCGACGAGGTCGGCCTTCAAGCCGGACGCGACCGCCCGGCTCTGGTCCCCGGACGCCCCGTACGACTGGGTGAAAGTGATGTTCTTGCCTGCCGGGGTGGCCTGGAAGGCCTTGATGATCTGCTGGTACGCGGCTTGTGGTGTGGAGTAGGCCACCAGGGCCAGTTGTACCTTCTTGCCACCGCCGGTGCTCTTGGAGTCGCTCCCGCCGCACGCGGCCAGTGCGGACATACCGATGCCCAGCGCTGTGATGGCGGCGATGCCTCTGACTCTGCGGCCCATGGTCTTACTCCATAATCTCGACCGATTTGGTAAGAAAAGTAGACCAGGTAGGGATTTAACCGTCAACTCTGAACCGGGCCACCCCGGACACGGTTCTGTAACACCGCGGTCAAGGCCGGGCGGCGCGCCAGGTGCCCGCCCGGCACCACGCCCAGTAGGCTCGGGGGACGAAACACCCATCGCCTCAAGGAGCACTCGTGCCGTCGATCGACGCCGTTTACGCCCGGGAGATCCTGGACTCTCGTGGCAACCCCACAGTCGAGGTCGAGGCCTTCCTCGACGACGGGACCCAGGCGCAGGCCGCGGTTCCCAGTGGCGCGTCCACCGGCCAGTTCGAAGCCGTCGAACTGCGCGACGGCGGGGAGCGCTACGGTGGCAAGGGCGTGCAGAAGGCCGTCGCCGCGGTGAACGACAGGATCGACGAGCACATCGTCGGCTTCGACGCCGATGACCAGCGGCTCATCGACCAGACGATGACCGACCTGGACGGCACCCCCGACAAGTCGCAGCTCGGCGCCAACGCGATCCTCGGGGTGAGCCTCGCGGTGGCCAAGGCCGCGGCCAAGTCGGCAGGGCTGCCGCTCTTCCGCTATGTCGGCGGCCCGAACGCGCATCTGCTGCCCGTTCCCATGCTGAACATTCTCAACGGCGGCGCGCACGCGGACACCAACGTCGACATCCAGGAATTCATGATCGCGCCGATCGGCGCGACCACGTTCAAGGACGGGCTCCGCTGGGGCGCCGAGACCTACCACGCGCTCAAGGCCGTGCTGAAGAGCAAGGGCCTCAACACGGGGCTGGGCGACGAGGGCGGCTTCGCCCCGGAACTGCCCAGCAATCGTGAGGCCCTCGACCTGATCCTCGAGGCGATCCAGAAGGCGGGCTTCACCCCCGGCCGCGACATCGCCCTCGCGCTGGACGTCGCCGCCACGGAGTTCCACTCCGACGGCGCCTACGCCTTCGAAGGGCACAAGCTCGGCTCTGAGGAGCTGACGGCCTACTACACCGACCTGATCGGCGCCTACCCCCTGGTATCCATCGAGGACCCGCTGGACGAGGAGGACTGGGCCGGCTGGAAGGCCCTCACCGACGCGATCGGGGACCGGGTGCAGATCGTCGGCGACGACCTGTTCGTCACCAACCCCGAGCGGCTGGCCCGCGGCGTCGAGACCGGCACCGCCAACGCCCTGCTGGTCAAGGTCAACCAGATCGGCACGCTGACCGAGACGCTCGACGCGGTGGCGCTGGCCCACCGCGCCGGCTACCGCTGCATGATGAGCCACCGTTCCGGTGAGACCGAGGACACCACCATCGCGGACCTGGCGGTCGCCACCGACTGCGGCCAGATCAAGACCGGTGCGCCGGCCCGCAGCGACCGGGTGGCCAAGTACAACCAGCTGCTGCGCATCGAGGAGCTGCTGGGTGACGCGGCCCGCTACGCCGGGGCCGGAGCCTTCCCGCGGTTCCACTGGGACGGCTGATTCCGTCCGGCATCAAGCCGGCACCAGCGGCGGACGAAGGGCGCGGCGATGGCTGAAACGAGGACTCGGGGGAGTGCGGAACGTGCTCCCGAGCCGCGGGGAAGGCCGTCGCCGCAGTCGTCCCGGGCCGCACGGGCGGAGTCGAAGAAGGCTCATCTGACCAGCCGGGCCGCGATCCTGGCCATCGTGATGTGCGCGATCGCCCTGAGCCTGGCCTACCCGATCCGCGAGTACATCGCCCAGCGCCGGGAGATCGCCGCACTGCGCCAGCAGGAACGGGTCAACCAGAAGCTGGTGGAGGAACTCGCGCTGCGGGAGCATCGCCTCGGCGATGAGTCGTACATTAAACGGGAGGCTCGGAGGCGGCTACATTACTGCATGCCGGGAGAAAAGTGCTTCGTCGTTCTCGACGGCAGCGGGGGTAACAAACAGGCGGCCCAGCCGGATGGACCGCGGCGTACACCGCCGTGGTACACCACGCTGTGGCGGTCGGTGGAGGCGGCGGACAGAGGCCGTTAGCCCGCGCGAGCGCAGCTTTCATGGGCGAGCGGCAAGCGCCGGCACGGCCGGTTCGACGAGGAGGGCACGGTTGATCGACGACAGCGACACGGCGGCCGTCGCCGCCCAGCTGGGACGGAAGCCGCGCGGGCTGCGGGCGGTGGCGCACCGCTGCCCGTGCGGGCTGCCGGACGTGGTCGAGACCGCCCCCCGGTTGCCGGACGGCACCCCTTTCCCGACGCTGTTCTATCTGACCTGCCCCAGGGCGGCGGCGGCGATCGGCACCCTGGAGGCGAGCGGGCTGATGCGGGAGATGACCGCGCGGCTGACCACGGATCCCTCGCTCGCCGACAAGTACACGGCGGCCCACCAGGACTACCTGGACCGCCGGGGCGCCGCGGCCCGCGACGAGGGCGTGGAGCCGCTGCCGCCCGGCACCCAGAGCGCCGGTGGCATGCCCGAACGGGTCAAGTGCCTGCACGCGCTCGTCGGACATGAACTCGCGGTCCCGGGGACGAACCCGTTCGGCCGTGAGGCTCTCGACGCGCTGCCCGAGTGGTGGCGCGGTGGTCCCTGTGTTGACACCCCCGAGGAGAGCCCGTGACGAGGGTCGCAGCCATCGACTGTGGGACCAACTCGGTCCGCCTGCTGATCGCCGACATCGGCGACGGAAAGCTGGTCGACGTGGAGCGCCGGATGGAGATCGTCCGGTTGGGCCAGGGGGTGGACCAGACCGGGATGCTGGCTCCCGAGGCGCTGGAGCGCACCTTCGCGGCCATGCGGGGCTACGCCAAGCTCATCATCGATCACGGCGCCGACAAGGTCCGGGTGGTGGCCACCAGCGCGACCAGGGACGCCGGCAACCGGGCCGACTTCGTGAGCGGGGTCGTGGAGATCTTCGGAGTCGTGCCCGAGGTGGTGAGCGGCCATGAGGAGGCCGAGCTGTCCTTCGTCGGCGTGACCAAGGACCTGGTCGAACTGCGTCCGCTCCGGCCGTACCTGGTGGTCGACATCGGCGGCGGATCCACCGAGTTCGTGGTCGGCAGCTCCGGCGTCCAGGCGGCCAAGTCCGTCGACATCGGCTGTGTGCGGATGACCGAACGGCATCTGCAGAGTGACCCGCCCACCCCAGACCAGTTCGCCGCCGCGGTCGCCGACATCGACGCCGCCCTGGCGAAGGTGCGGGAGACCGTCCCCGTCGACGAGGCGCGGACGCTGGTCGGGCTGGCCGGCTCGGTCACCACGGTCGCCGGCATGGCGCTCGACCTGCCGGAGTACGACCCCGCGCGCATCCACCTCTCGCGGATCACCGCGGAACGGGTGCACGGGGTGACCAGGAGGCTGCTGCACTCCACCCATGCGGAGCGGGCCGCCATCGGCGTCATGCATCCCGGCCGGGTCGACGTCATCGGTGCCGGCGCGCTGATCCTCGACCGGATCATGCGGGAGTACAACTTCGGCGCGGTGGTCGTCAGCGAGCATGACATCCTCGACGGCATCGCCTGGTCCCTGGTCTGAGAGCTTCCGATCTCCTTTGGTGTCGAAGACCATCTGGGGGAGATCGCGGCGGAGTCCTTCGAGCCGCTCGCCCGCCGTCTCGGCACTCCCGAGGCCTATGCCGCCGAACTTCGCGCCGCGTACGGCACCGAAGCGGGCGGGAAGAACGGGCGACTGCGGTCGTTGCAGACCGGACCGGGAAGGTGAGGCTGCGGCTGCGAGCCGGCCTCGAGAACGCCGCGGTCCGGCGGACGTCGGACCATGATCATTGCAATCGATCACTCCGATTGCGTGACCAGGGAAGACAGGGGAGTATCGCATGTCATGACCACCGTGAATGCTCCTTTCGTACCGCCCGGGACCGGATGGCCCGAGGATCCGGCCGCTCCCGGCACCCCGGTCGCGCACGATCCCGCGGAGGTGGCCGCCCTGGCGGCCGGGGCTTCCTCGCTCGGGGAGCTGTGCGCCCGCCAGTCGGTGTGCCGGGCCTGCCCGCGACTGGTCGAGTGGCGGGAGAAGGTCGCGGTCGAGCGGCGCAGGGCGTACGCGGAGGAGACCTACTGGGGACGGCCCATCGTGGGCTGGGGCGACGAGGAGCCGCGTATCCTCATCGTCGGGCTCGCCCCGGCGGCGCACGGCGGGAACCGTACCGGACGGATCTTCACCGGCGACCGGTCCGGTGACTGGCTGTACGCCTCGCTGTACCGGGTCGGCCTGGCCGAGCTGCCCACCAGCACCCATGCGGGCGACGGCCAGCGGCTCATCGGAGCCCGCATGGTCGCCACGGTTCGCTGCGCGCCGCCGGACAACAAGCCGGCGCCGGCCGAGCGGGACGCGTGTCTCCCCTGGCTGGCGCGCGAGCTGGACGAGGTGGTGCCGAGCGTACGGGTGATCGTCGCGCTTGGAGGCTACGCCTGGCAGGCCATCTGGCCGGCGCTCCGGCAGGCCGGTTACGCCTTGCCCAGGCCACGGCCGCCGTTCGGCCACGGCGCCGAGGTGGTCCTGACCCGCGGTGGGATGTCCACGCTGCTGCTGGGCTGCTATCACCCGAGTCAGCAGAACACCTTCACCGGCCGGGTCACCGAGGACATGCTCGACGCCGTTTTCACCAGGGCTGACCAGTGGGCCGACCAGGGGGCCGGCCAGGAGGCCGACGAGGGGAACGACCAGCGGGCCGGGGAGACCCGGTGACTCAGGCGCCGGGACCGGCCGTCAAGGGCGTGGTCTCGAGCCGGTTGTGCTGACAGGCTGGGCCGCCGCTCCAGGGGGCGACCAGCGGCACGGTCTCGTCCGGCGGGATCACCTGAAGGACCGTGGGGACGCCCTCACAAGTCGGGCCCCCGCTTTCGTCCGCGGCGGGGACCGCGGACCAGCGCAGCAGGGTGTAGGCGTGGCCGCCGGGCGGGATCACGAAGGACGTCGGGCTGCCCTGCCGGCTCACCGATCCGCCGAATCCCTCGGAGCCGGTGCCCAGGCCCAGACCCGGCCAGCCCCGTACCTTGCATGAGTGCCCCGAGACATTGGTGAACAGTAGCTTGGCGAACCGCGAGCCCGCTCCGGCGTTGTAGCCCGTCACCACCGCGTGCAGCCCGGCACTGTGACAGCGTGTGATGACCGTGCCCGTGCCGCCGCTTCCGCCCACGCCACCGGAGGGGTGGCCGGCCACTGGCGAGGTGCCCGTACCGCCCGCGCCGCTGCCACCGGGAGTGGTTCCCGCAGTGGTTGCCGCAGTGGTTCCCGCGATGGGCCTGGCGGTCGCCGGCGTCGCGGACGCCGCGCCACCGGCCCCGACATGGACCCCGGCTTTACAGCCGGTGGCCGTCAGGGCGAGCGCGGCGATCGCGACGGTGCCCAGCGCAAAGCGGTTCATCTGTGTCTCCTGTTGCTCATGTGACGCATCGGCCCTCGCGGATGCATCGTTCTGCCGATGTCGCGTAACGCTCTGGGGTTTGGGGCAGCCGTCACCCTCGGGTGGTTCGAGCTGGGAGATCGCCGGAGGGGCTACGGGGCAGGGCCGAGGTCGAGCGGTCATCCCGCTTGACGCCCCCGTGTGGCCCTGCCCCCGCACCTGGTTACGTCAAGTGAGATGCGTCAGCTCATGTCCGGGTTCGCACGATTATGGGAGTTTCTCGGAAAACGCATGATCCGTTCCGCTCTGTGAGGATGCTCACCCGAGGTGAAGGCCCCGCTCGGCGGGGTACGGCTCTGGCATGCCCCAAGACAGCACACACGTCCTGATCATCGGCGGCGGTTACGTCGGCATGTACACCGCGCTCCGTCTCCAGCGGAAACTGCGTCGTCAGCTCAGACGCGGTGAGGTCCGGATCACTGTCGTAGATCCTCAGTCCTTCATGACCTATCAGCCGTTCCTGCCCGAGGCCGCGGCGGGCAACCTCGAGCCCCGGCACGTGGTGGCGCCGCTGCGCCGGGTGCTCGACCGGGTCACGATCCTCAACGGCCGGGCCGTTCGGATCGACCACGAACAGCGCAAGGTCCGGGTCCGGCTGGCCGGCGGTGACGCCTACCGCGACCTGTCGTACGACATGGTCGTCGTGGCCGCCGGTTCGATCTCCAAGACCCTCCCCATTCCCGGGCTGGCGGAATGCGGCATCGGCTTCAAGACCGTCGCGGAGGCCATCTACCTGCGTAACCATGTGCTCGCCCGGCTCGACATCGCCGCCTCCAACGAGGACGAGAAGATACGCAGGCGAGCGCTCACGTTCGTCTTCGTCGGCGGCGGCTACGCGGGCGTCGAGGCACTCGCGGAGCTAGAGGACATGGCGCGCGACGCGATCCGCTACTACCCCGGTGTCCAGGCCGGGGACATGCGCTGGGTGCTGGTCGAGGCGAGTGGCCGCATCTTGCCGGAGGTGGGCCAGGACATGGGCGCCTGGACCGTCGAGGCCCTCCGGAAGAGGGGCATCGAGGTCCGGCTCGAGACCATGCTGAAGTCCGCGGAGAACGGCCACGTGGTGCTCAGCGACGGCGAGTCGTTCGAGGCCGGCACGCTCGTCTGGACCGCCGGGGTCAAGCCGCACCCGGTCGTCCGCGCGTCCGATCTCCCCGTCGACGACAAGGGACGGCTGAAGGCGACCGCCGAGCTCACCATCGAGGGGCTCGAGCATGCCTACACCGCCGGTGACAACGCAGCCGTCCCTGATCTCACCAAGCCCGGGGAGTACTGCGCGCCCAACGCCCAGCACGCCGTACGGCAGGCCAAACGGCTCGCCGGCAACATCGTCGCCGACCTGCACGGTGAACCACGCAAGCCGTACAAGCACGCCTACGTCGGCTCGGTGGCCAGCCTCGGCCTGCACAAGGGCGTTGCCCAGGTGTACGGCGTGAAGATGCGAGGGTTCCCCGCATGGTTCATGCACCGCACCTACCATCTGTCCCGGGTGCCGACGCTCAACCGCAAGGTACGCGTCGTCGCGGACTGGACGCTCGCGTTGTTCTTCCGCCGTGAGATCGTCTCTCTCGGAACGTTGCAGCGGCCCCGCGAGGAATTCGAGCTGGCCACCGGTCAGCGGACGGAAACGGACTGAAAGAAGGGGAGGCACACCACGTGCATGACGGCGTCGCCTCCCGGCTGGCACCGCTGGCCGAGCGGATCCTGCTGAACCCCGCGAGCCCGGGCGGCAGGCTCCCGATCCGGATCCGGGCCTGGGACGGCAGCTCGATCGGTCCGGCGGACGCGCCCACCTTCGTGATCCGGCACCGCCGAGCCCTGCGCAGGCTGCTGTGGAAGCCGGGTGAGATGGGCCTGGCCCGCGCGTACGTGGCCGGTGAACTCGATATCGAGGGCGACATATTCGCCGCGCTCGGCGCCGTCCAGCAGGTGATGCGCAGCGGAGAGCAGCCCATCCGGCTCAGCAGTGACGACAAGCGTGAGATCGTCCGGACCGCCGTCACGCTGGGCGCGGTCGGGCCCGAGCCCAAGCCGCCACCCGAGGAGTTCCCCATCGGCCGGGCCGCGGTGGCGGCCGGTTCCAGGCAGCCGGGACCGCTCGGTGAGGGCGCCGCCTTCTTCACCCGGATCCTCGGCCCCACCCTGGCGTACGAATGTGCCCGCTGGGACGACGGGGACGACCTCGACGAGGCCCAGCGTGCCGCTCAGGAGGCGATCGCCCGGCGACTGGGCCTCAGGCCAGGCTCCCGGGTGCTGGACCTGTCCTGCGGCTGGGGGGCCTTCGCGCTGTACGCCGCGGCCGAGCACGGTGCCCGGGTGGTCGGACTAACCCGGTCGCACGCCCAGGCCGAGCACGCCCGGGACCGGGTGGCACGTGCCGGGCTCACGGAACTGGTCGACATCCGGTCCGGTGATCACTCAGCGGCGGGCGGCGGGCAGTACGACGCGATCGTGGCGCTCAGCGGCACCGACCGTGCCGAGTCGATGGCGGCGGACCTCTACCCGATGCTCAGACCGGGCGGGCGGCTGCTCCTCCAGCAGCTGACGCGCCGCTCCGGCCCGCACTCCACCCGGCGCACCTTCACCACGAGCTACGTCTTCCCTCAGGACGGTGAGCTGCGGCCGCTCGGTGAGATCGTCGCGGCGCTCGAGGAGGCCGCGCTGGAGGTACGGACCGTCACCCCGCTGCGGGAGCAGTACGCCAGGACACTGCGGGCGTGGGCCGCCGGACTCCAGCGGAACTGGGCCGAATGCGGGAGACTCGCCTCGCCGGGCCGGGCCCGGGTGTGGTTGCTCTATCTCGCGGCATCTGCGCTGGCATGTGAAACCGGGCGGATCGGCATGTACGAGGTTTCGGTGATCCGGAGGGATCTTGAGGGCGCCGCGGGAGAGGTCTTCGCCGCGGGCCGGGAACCGTCGCGCCCGTGATTCAGCTTTATTTCGGTCGTGCCCAACAAAGGCAGGTTCTGCGTTCGGCAAAGTTCCTCCCGCTGTGCTGGCCTGGGATGACATGCCCTCCTTTCCCGGTATCAGGTGAATTCAGTAGCCCGGCGCGGCTGATAAGCAATGTAATCCGGCCTATCTTCCACGTGGCCATGGCATTATCGGAGCACCGGTATGATTAACGCTGCCCCCGTAGCCCAACGGCAGAGGCAGACTCCCTAAAAGAGTCAATGGTGTCGGTTCGAGTCCGACCGGGGGCACTTGGGCACTGATGCACTTTTCGCGTGGACGGAACGATTCGGGCACATCGGACGTCTAGACTGATCAGACCGCTCTGAGTGTGGAGGCATCGATGGAGAGCAGGAACCCCGCCTTCCGGGGCGATTCGTTCCAACGGCAGTTGCAGGACAGGTCGAGCCCGCAGCAGCTGAACGACATGTACAACGCGCCGTCCTACGTCGCGACGGCGCCGCCGGTCACCCGGCCGATGACGCTGGACGACGTCGTCGTCCGCGGTTTCCTGACGCTCGGCGTGCTGGTGCTGACCGCCGCACTGGCCTGGACGCTGGTGCCGATCCGACTGGCCATGCCGGTGCTGGTCGTGTCCGTGCTCGCGGAGCTCGGCATCGGGCTCTACATCAGCTTCGCGCGCAAGGCCAACGCGCCGCTGGTGCTGATCTTCGCGGCCGTCTACGGCGTCGCCGTCGGGATCATCAGCCACGCCTACAACGACTACTACAACGGCATCGTCTTCCAGGCGGTCATCGGCACCGCGCTGGCCTTCGCGGCGATGCTGACTGTGCACTCACTCAAGATCATCAGGGTGACGCCCAAGTTCGTGCGGTTCGTCAGTGCCGCCGGGTTGGCTCTGGTCGGTTTGATGATCATGAATCTGGTGGTGCAGCTCTTCGGCCACGCCGGCGGCATCGGCATCCGGGACGCGGGCAGCCCTCTCGCCTACGTCTTCAGCGCGGTGGCGATCCTGATCGGCTGCTTCTTCCTGTTGCTGGACTTCGACCAGATCGAGAAGGGGGTGCGTTACGGCGCCCCTGAGAGCTTCGCCTGGTACTGCGCCTTCGGCCTGGTGCTGAGCCTGGTCTGGATCTACCTCGAGATCCTCCGCCTGCTGTCGTACTTCTCCGGCAGAGACTGACCGGATCACGGCCCGGGTCTGCGCCCGGTCTCCGCCGAGGAGGCGGAGACCGGGCGTTCCGATGTCTGGGGCCGTCTCGGGACGGCAGGACCGGCGGCGTGCGAGGCCGGGGTCAGTAGCGGTGTTCGCGGCGGTGCCGGCCGTGCTCCTGGACGAGGGCGGCGGCGTATCCGTGGGAGATGCCATGCTCGTCCGCCAGCCAGTTCGCCCGCTCGTCGCAGCGCTGGAAGGACGGACCGTTCTCGATGGCATCGAACCACTCGGGGAGTCCACGTCCTGTGACCGTGGGAATGCGGGCGATCAGATTCTTGTGCAGCTCCGGCGAGTGGGTTAGATACATCGGCACCTCCAGGTCGCTGTACGTTCTTCCTGCTGACTGTGCAACAAGTCTGGGGATGTGACAACCCTATAACGGCGACCTATCTGGCAGGTTACGGGCTCCCGTCATCTTGAAGATCTTGGTATGTGCCCAGGCGGCGGGCGTCCGAGGGCGGCGGCGCCGAGATCGGCGCAAAGCACGACGACCCGGGCAGGCGCACAGGTGCGCCCGGCCCGGGCCGCCGGGGTGAGGTCAGCTGAGGCGCTCGAGCACCATGGCCATGCCCTGACCGCCGCCCACGCACATGGTCTCCAGACCGTACTGCTTGTCGTGGAACTGCAGGCTGTTGATCAGGGTGGTGGTGATCCGGGCACCGGTCATGCCGAACGGATGACCGAGAGCGATCGCACCACCGTTGACGTTGAGCTTCTCGATGTCGATGCCCAGGTCCTCGGCGGACGGCAGCACCTGTGCGGCGAAGGCCTCGTTGATCTCGACCAGATCGATGTCGTCGATGGTCAGTCCGGCCTTGGCGAGGGCCTTGCGGGAGGCCCCGACCGGGCCGAGACCCATGATCTCCGGAGACAGGCCGGTGACGCCGGTGGAGACGATCCGGGCGAGCGGGGTGATGCCCAGTTCGGCGGCCTTGGTGTCGGACATGATCACCACTGCCGCGGCGCCGTCGTTGAGCGGACAGCAGTTGCCGGCGGTGACGGTGCCATCAGGGCGAAAGACCGGCTGGAGCTGCGACACCTTGTCGTAGGTGGTGCCGGCCCGGGGGCCGTCGTCCTTGGCCACGACGGAGCCGTCGGGCAGCGTGGCCGGGGTGATGTCCTTCTCGAAGAACCCGTTGGCGATGGCCTTCTCCGCGAGGTTCTGCGACCGTACGCCGAACTCGTCCTGGGCCTGGCGGGTGACGCCGCGCATTCCGGCGACGTTCTCGGCGGTCTGGCCCATCGCGATGTAGACGTCGGGAACCGCGCCGTCCTGGCGCGGGTCGTGCCAGACGCCCGCGCCACCGGCCTCCAGCGCCTTGGAGCGGCCTTCGGCGTCGTTGAACAGCGGGTTCTTGGTGTCCGGCAGGCCGTCGCTGCTGCCCTTGGCGAATCGGCTCACCATCTCCACCCCGGCGGAGACGATGACGTCCGCCTCTCCGGCCTTGATCGCGTGCAGGGCCATCCGGCTGGTCTGCAGCGAGGAGGAGCAGTAGCGGGTGACCGTCGCGCCCGGGACCGCGTCCAGGCCGAGCAGCACGGACACGACGCGGGCCATGTTGTAGCCCTGCTCGCCGCCGGGCAGGCCACAGCCGAGCAGCAGGTCGTCGATGGTGTTGGGGTCGAGCTGCGGGACCTTGCCCAGCGCGGCCTTGACCATCTGAGCGGTGAGATCGTCGGGGCGCAGATCCTTCAGCGACCCCTTGAACGCACGTCCGATCGGCGAACGGGCGGTCGCGACAATGACAGCCTCGGGCATGGTGAACTCTCTCTCCTCGGCATCCCGGTGTTACTCGCGGGTACACCGCAACTTAACTCCTTCGGGGCGGCTTCGCATACACGGGGGTCGGTCGTTCCCGGAAAAACGGGCTCCGGGGCGGCAGGGACGCGCTGACCGCCGTCACACGGTGGTCAGCGCGTCCCTGCTGTCCCAGGAGGCACGCACCGTCATGGCGTGCCGGGAAGGCTCTGTGCGCTGGCCAGGAAGGCCAGCAGGTCCTGCCGGGTGACCAGGCCGGCCGGTTTGCCGTCGATCAGGACCACGGCGGCGCCGGCCTTCTCCAGCACCTCCACGGCCTTGGTCACCGGCTCGCCCGAGCCGATCATCGGCAGCGGCAGCGACATGTGGTCCGCCAGCTCGTCGTCCAGCCGGGCCCGGCCGTGTACCAGGGCGTCCAGCAGATCACGCTCGACGATGGAGCCGACCACCTCGGCCGCCATGACCGGGGGCTCCTCCTTCATGACGGGCAATTGCGAGACCTCGTACTCGCGCATCAGCGAGATCGCGGCCCCGACCGTCTCGTCCGGATGGACGTGCACGAACTCCGGCAGGCCGCCGCCCTTACGGGACAGCACCTCGCCGACGCGCGCCCCCTCCGAGGCGGGTGCCAGGAAGCCGTAGTCGGCCATCCACTCGTCGTTGAAGATCTTCGACAGGTAGCCGCGGCCGCCGTCGGGCAGCAGCACGACGATCACGTCGTCGGGGCCGGCCTCCGCCGCGACCCGCAGTGCCGCGACCACGGCCATCCCGCACGAACCGCCGACCAGCATCGCCTCCTCGCGGGCAAGCCGCCGGGTCATGACGAAGGAGTCCTTGTCGGAGACGGCGATGATGCGGTCGCAGATGTGGCGGTCGTAGGTCGCCGGCCAGATGTCCTCGCCGACCCCTTCGACCAGGTAGGGCCGCCCGCTGCCGCCGGAGTAGACCGAGCCCTCCGGATCGGCCCCGATGATCTGCACCCGGCCGCCGGAGACCTCCTTCAGGTACCGCCCGGTGCCGCTGATCGTGCCGCCGGTGCCGATGCCCGCCACGAAGTGGGTGATCCGGCCCTCCGTCTGCGCCCAGATCTCCGGGCCCGTGCTCTCGTAGTGCGAGCGCGGGTTCTCCGGGTTGGCGTACTGGTCGGGTTTCCAGGCCCCCGGGATCTCGGCTGCCAGCCGGTCGGACACCGAGTAGTACGACTCGGGATGGTCCGGGGAGACCGCCGTAGGGCAGATCACCACCTCCGCGCCATAGGCCCGCAGCACGTTGATCTTGTCGCCGCCGACCTTGTCCGGGCAGACGAAGACGCACCGGTAGCCCTTCTCCTGGGCCACGATCGCCAGTCCCACCCCGGTGTTACCCGAGGTCGGCTCCACGATGGTGCCGCCGGGCCGTAGCTCGCCGGAGGCCTCCGCAGTCTCGATCATGCGCACGGCGATGCGGTCCTTCACCGAACCACCGGGATTGAAGTACTCGATCTTTGCCAGTACTTGAGGGCCTTCCCCGGCATTCCGGCCGGTCACCCTGCGCAGCCGGACGAGCGGCGTGTCGCCCATCAGTTCAATCAGCGAGTCGTGTACGCGCACGGCGACTTCCTTGTCGGCTATCACGCTCGCGCACGCCGGGCCTCTCGTCAGGCCCCGTGAGGGGAGGCCTGCCCGTCCGCTCTGTCCCGGTGTGCGCGATCTCTCGGACGAAGCCGACCGCTCGGTCGGCATATTCGGATAGATTCTTCTCTCCGACGGTAGCTCACCTCGGCAGATCCGGGGATCTATCAGGTACGAGCGAGGAGCCAGTCGTCAGAAAACGGGGTCCCGATGATCAGAGCGCTCACCGCACGACGGATCGCGACGGCGGCCGCCTTCGGCGGTGGCGGGATCACGGTACTCGGCGGAATGACCTTCGGGCTGCTGGTCGTCGAGGCCAAACTGGCCCGCAAGATCATCAAGGCCACCCCCTACGGCTCTCCCCCTCTCACCGACGGCCTCTACGGAGCGTCACACCCCGGTGATCCCATCCTGTTCGCCATGATCGGCGACTCCACGGCGGCCGGGCTCGGGGTCGAGCGGCCGGACGAGACCTCCGCCGCGCTGCTGGCGGCGGGGCTCTCCGCCATCGCCTCCCGGCCCGTATTGCTGACCAACGTCGCCATCTCGGGCTCCCGGTCGGCGGCCCTGGACGAGCAGGTCACTCGGGCACTGGCCGCCCGTCCGGAGATCGCGGTCATCATGATCGGCGCCAATGACGTGACCGCCCGGGTGCCTGCGGGAGAGTCCGTACGGCACCTCGACGGAGCTGTGCGGCGGCTGCACGCGGCCGGTTGTGAGGTGGTCGTCGGCACCTGCCCGGATCTGGGATCGGTCAAGCCGGTGATGCAGCCGCTGCGCTGGATCGCCCAGCGCGCCAGCCGCCAGCTCGCCGCGGCGCAGACCATCGCGGTCGTCGAACAGGGCGGCCGTACGGTGTCCATGGGCGACCTGCTGGGCTGGGAGTTCGCGGCCGAGCCCCGGGAGATGTTCTCCGCCGATCGTTACCATCCGTCTGCGAGAGGTTACGCCGCGGCGGCGATGGCGGTGCTACCGTCGATGGCTGCCGCACTGGGGCTGGAACCGGACGTGGAGTCGGAAGACTGGCTCGTGTCCAGGGCCGGCGCACGACGCGGTGCAGGTGTTCTGCCCATCTACCTCGCGGCGGCGGAGGCCGCCGAGGAGCCCGGCACGGAAGTGGCCGGCACCAGGGTCGCGGGCCGCGAGCGCGGCCCCCGGGGCCGCTGGGCCACGCTGTTGCGTCGCCGGGAGGTCATCGAGGTCACCGAGCCGGACGGCTCGGCCACCCCGGAGGTCGCACCCGGCGCGGCCTGACCGTCTCCCGGTCTCCGAACATCGCGAGGAGAGGGCTCGTCTACCCCTTGGAGTCCCCCATGGCCTCGCACGCCCGACCCCGACTACGCAAGGTGATAATTCCGGCACACTTCGCAATCGGTGTATCGCTCGCACTGGCGGGCTGCTCCAGCGGGCCCGCCGCCAACCGGGCCGCGACGACCGCCATGTGGGCCGACACCGGCGTCAACGCGGTCAGCAGGCCCATCACCGGGGGCGGGGTCACCGCCGTCACCGGCCTCCGCAAGGACGGTGCGCTGGAGACCGACGTCTACGATCTGGCCGCGGGCAAGCGGCTGTGGGCCCGCCCCACCACCATCGCCGGCCGGCCGGCCGGCATGGGAGTGCAGCCGCCCGCGCTGGCGGGGACCGCGGGCACGGCGGTGGTCGTGGCCCTCGAACCCCAGAAGCAGGGGAAGTGGAACGCCACCCTGGTGGCCCGCGACGCCCGTACCGGACAGCAGAAGTGGACCCGCCCGGTCGATTCCACATTCGGTCCCGTGCGCTGCGGACCGTACCTCTGCATGTCGGAGTTCACCGCACGCAAGGAGGCCCGCTTCGTCGCGCTGGACCCGGTCACCGGGCACGCCCTGTGGAAGATGCCCGGCATCGCCGAGGTGGAGTGGAGCGACGACCCGGCGTCGGGGCGTGCTCCGGGCGGCGCGGCGAGGGCCGTGGTGTTCCGGATGGCCAAGCACCCGGTGCTGGAGTCCCGCGACCTGAAGACCGGCAGGACGCTGTGGTCCTTCCCCGTCGAGCAGGCGGTGGGCATGGGCGTCAACCTCTCCGGGGGCTGGGCGTTCGGCGCCGTCGGCGACACCCTGGTCGGCTACCTGGCGCCCTACCAGGCGAAGAAGGGCCAACCATTGTCGACGTTCGGGTTCTTCGGACTGCGGCTGGCCGACGGCCACCCGGCATGGACCCGGCCACGCCTGCTCCGGGTGTATCCGAGCGCCAACCCCGCCATCGCACTGATCACCCGTGAGATCGATCCGTCCGGGAAGTACGGCGGTTTCGCCCGTCTCGACCCGCGTTCCGGCCGGACGATCTCCCGGATTCCCGCGGAGAAGGCGCCGCAGAGCGCGTGGTGGCTGGCGTTCCCCGCGAACCTGTCCGCGCTGGGCTTCCTCACCAAGGATCACCCGGGGACCGCGTACGACCTGGCCCGCACCACCCCGGTCCCGCTCAAGGGCATCACGTCCTGGTCGTTCTGCACGGTCGACCCCGCCCAGCTGCGGATCCAGGGCCGGCCGGGCTTCTACCCGGTGGCGCCGCTGTGCGCGTACGACGTGGCGACCGGCAAGCGCATCGGCGATCCCGGCCCGCCGCCGGCCTGGTACACCGGGGTGGTCGACGGCTGGCGGATCTGGCGTGACGAGAACGGTGCGCTGCACGGCGCCCACGACACGAAGGGCGACAGCCCCGGCATGTACGGGTGACGAAGGTTCCTACCGGCGGCCTGGGCGCTGGCGCTGGAGCAGCCACCAGCTGATCAGCGCGAAGACGATCCCGAGCCCGGCCAGGACGGCCATGTCCATCAGCCAGGTGGCGGACCGGTGCTCCCAGAGCCCGTCCGGCCGATGCGGGCTCGGGGCGACGGCGGACAGGTCGATGGTCGCGGCCGCCGCCGCCATGCCCCAGCGGGAGGGGGACAGCCAGGCGAGCTGCTCCAGGCCGGGCATGCCCGCGAGGGGCTGGATCAGGGCTCCGCACAGCACGAGCTGTCCCATGCACAGGACCACCAGGAGTGGCAGCGTCTTCTCCGACGTGCTGACCGCGGCCGAGACGATCAGGCCCAGGAACATGGAGACGATGCCCAGGGCGGCCATGGAGATCATGAGCTCGGGCAGCGGCACGGTGAAGGTGCCGTGTGCCGGGAGTTTCTGGCCCAGCAGCCCGATGAGCACCAGCAGAGCGGTCTGAGCTCCGGTGATCACGCCGAGGACCAGCAGTTTCGAGGTCAGGTAGACGCCGGCGGACAGGCCGGCCGCTCGTTCCCGGCGGAAGATCGGCCGTTCCTTGACTATTTCGCGCACCGCGTTGCCGGTACCCACGAAACAGGCGCCGAAGATCAGGACCAGCATCTTGGACGGGGCGTCGATGTTGCCGCCCGGGATGGGCACCAGCCCCTTCGCATTGGGGATCGCCCAGATCAGGCCGCCCAGGATCAGCGGCATCACCCCCAGCAGCACCGAATAGCTGCGGTCCGAGGAGATGACGGACAGGTAGCGCCGGCACAGGGTGCTCAGCTGGCCCAGGCGGCTCTGCGCCCTGGGCGGCCGCGGCGCGGTCCGGTGCGGCCCGGCGGGAGCGCGGCCCGGGTTCAGCCCGGCCTCGACGTAACGGGTGTGCTGTGGGGACCGCCGGAACTCCGCCGCCCAGTCCCGGCCGGGTTCGCGGTCGAAGGCCTGGAACACGTCCGCCCAGCCGGGCAGGCCGAAGTAGCTCAGCCCTTCCTGCGGCGGCCCGTAGTAGGCGACCCGGCCGCCGGGCACCAGCACCAGCAGCCGGTCGCAGGCGTTGAGGTTCGCGACGCTGTGCGTGACCACGATGACGGTCCGGCCCTCGTGGGCGAGGTCGGCCATCATCTCCATGACGGATTTGTCCAGCCCCGGGTCGAGCCCGGAGGTCGGCTCGTCCAGGAACAGCAGCGATGGCTTGGTGAGCAGTTCCAGGGCCACACTCACCCGTTTGCGCTGCCCGCCCGACAGCGAGCTGATGCGGGTGTCGGCGTGCGCGCTGAGACCGAGCTCTCCCAGCACCTCGTCGACCCGCCGGTTGCGTTCGGCGGCCTTGGTGTCGGCGGGAAAGCGCAGCTCCGCGGCGTAACGCAACGCCCGGCGGGCGCGCAACTGGGTGTGCAGGATGTCCTCCTGCGGGACCAGCCCGATCCGGTGCCGCAGCTCGGCGTAGTCGGCGTAGAGATCACGGCCGTCGTACATCACCCCGCCCTCGGCGGCCGGCCGTGTCCCGGTCACCGCACCGAGCAGGGTCGATTTGCCCGCGCCGCTCGGGCCGATGACCCCCACGAGGCAGCGCTCGGGGATCGGGAAGCTCACCCGGTCCAGGATCACCTTGCCCTCGGGCGTCCGCACCGTCAGCGCCTGCGCGGACACCGCCACCTCACCGGTGTCGAGGTACTCCTGGAGCTGATCGCCGACCAGCCGGAACGTGGCGTGCCCGATGCCCAGGATGTCCTGGGCGCCCAGCAACGCCGAGCCGACCCGCATTCCGTTGACGAAGGTGCCGTTGTGGCCGCCCAGATCGACGATTTCGTACCGGCCGTCGCCGGTGGAACGCAGCTCGGCGTGGTACCGGGAGACCACGAGGTCGGACAGCACGATGTCGTTGTCGGCGGCCCGGCCGATCCGCAGTGTGCGCGTGGCCGCCCGGGGCGGCAGCTTGATGACCGAACTGGGAGAACGGTCGACACGAGGCCGGGGATCCGGAGGCGGGGCGACGAAGCACGCCAGCATCGCTCCCGTATCGGGGTTGCCCAGCCGGAGCAGGCGATCACCCTGGACCCGGATCCGGCCGACGACGCGCTCACCGTCGGCGAAGGTCCCGTTGGTGCTGCCGTGATCCTCGATGAACCAGCCCTCGAGGCCGCCGCGCAGGATCGCGTGCTCCCATGACACCCGTGGATCGGCCACGACGACATCGGCATCGGGATTCCGACCCACCCGATACGAGGATCCCGGGTGCAGCCGATGGACGGCGTCTTTCGTTCGCACAATGAGCTGCGACGACGCCGTAAAGCGCTCGGTCGGCATGTCTTCTGAGTTTAGGTCGGTGCGGATTCGTTTCTATATCCGCCGAAGAAAGAACATTGTGCATTGACAGGTCGGCAGTTACGGGAGTTCCTTCCGTTCCCGGACGGCACACAGGGCGTCCTGGCCGTGGCCAGGACGCCCTGTCTTCTCACCATCTCAGGGTCAGCCCGCCGCTGGGACGCCTCCTCGCAGGCGGCTCACCACCAGCCGGCGAGCCTCAGTGGACCGGGGTGGGGCTCCGGTCCGACTCCTGGTGGGGATGGCCCGCAACCGCGTCGCCGTGGCCCGGCCACCAGGCCCGGTGACCCAGCAGCGCGGTGAGGCCCGGGACCAGGAAGGCCGACATCACGAAGGCCGAGAGCAGGATGCCGATCGCGACCCCGAAGCCGATCTGGGCCAGGAACGACATCGGCGACAGCACCAGCACTCCGAAGGTGCCGGCCAGGATCACACCTGCGGCGGCCACCGTCGGACCCGCGTGCTGGACCCCGAGTTCGGCCGCGCGCCGGGGGCTGTGCCCCTCACGCGCCTCCTCCCGAAGCCGGGCGATCATGAGGATGTTGTAGTCCGTTCCGATCGCCATGACGAACAGGTAGAGGAAGATCGGCAACTGGAAGATCAGGCCGGGCTTGCCCTCGATGCCCTGGAAGAGGAACACCGTGGCGCCGAGGGTCGCGGCGAAGCCCAGCAGGACCGCCGCCACTAGATAGACCGGTGCCACCAGCGAGCGCAGCAGCAGGGCCAGGATGATCGCGATCAGGATGACCGCGACCGGCAGGATGACCGACAGGTCCCGGTTGTTGATGACGTTGATGTCAGCGAAGGCCGCCGTCTGGCCGCCGACCAGCGCCTTGGTGCCGGGCGGGGCGTTGTGGTGGACGTAGTCCCTGAGCGGTCCCTTGACCAGGCTGATGGCCTCGTTGGAGCTGGGGTTCTGCTTGAGCACCAGGCTGATCTTGGCGACGGATCTGTCCGCGCTGAGCACGGCGGGGGCGACCTGGGCCACCCCGGGGGCGCCCGACAGGGTCTTGCCGTACGAGGTGAGGGTGGCCTGGTCGAGCGCGCCACCGCCCTGCACGTAGACGTCGGTCGGGGTGAGCGTGCCGGCCGCGAAGTTCTTGCGCAGGTCCTTCATCGCCTTGGCCGACTCGGTGTTCTGCGGGGCGCCGGCGGTGAAGTCGTAGTCCGCCTTGAACCCCAGTGCGCCACCGGCGAGAACGAGGAGCAGCAGTCCGGACGCCGCCGCGGTGACCGCCGGACGGCGCCCGACGGCACCGCCGAGCTTGACCCACAGCCCCGGCTTCGGCTCCTTCCTCCACGCCTTCGAAGGCCAGAACACGACCCGGCCGAGCAGTGAGACCAGCGCGGGCACGAGGGTCATGGACGTGATGAACATGACGCCGACCGCGATCGCCAGCTGCGGGCCCAGGGCGCCGAAGGACTTGAAGGAGGCCAGCAGCAGCACGAGGAACGCCACGATGACCGCACCGGCCGCGGAGGCGATGGCCTCGCCCACCCGCTCGACCGTGTTGATCATCGCGGTCTTCTTGTCCTCGCCCAGCCGCAGCCGCTCCCGGTAACGGAAGAGCAGGAACAGGATGTAGTCGGTGCCGATGCCATAGAGCACCACCAGGACGATCGTCTCGAAGCCCTTGTCGACGTTGAGGCCGGCCGCGTTACCGATGATCGCGGTGACCTTGTTCGACACGACCGACACCAGGCCGATGACCACGATGGGCAGCAGCGCGGCGATGGGACTACGGAAGATGACGGCCAGGATGACGATGATCAGCAAGACGGTCGACAGGCCGATCAGGGTCAGGGTCTGCTGGTCGGACTTCGCGTTGTCGACGTTGGCCGCGACGTCACCGGTGACGCCATAGGTCAGCGGGCTGCCCCGGATCTCGTCGGTGGCCACCGTGCGGATCTGCTTGACGGCGTCCCCGTTCTTCTTCTGCAGATCCTGGTCCCAGCCCTGCGGCAGCGGCGCCGCGATCAGCTGCATCGAGTGGTCCTTGGCCAGCATCTCCGGGCTGGTCATCACCTTGCTGACCTGGGGGATGTGCTTGGCGTCGATCGCCTGGGCGAGCTGGGCGACCTTCTGCTGGTCCGCGGGCGTCAGCGGCTGCCCATCGCTCCGCTTGACCACGATCATGGCCGGGCTGGTCTTCTGGTCCTTGCTGGGGAACGCCTTGTCGGCCAGCTTGGCCGCCTGCACCGACTCGTACTTGGACGGCAGGAAGTCGGTCTGGTTGGTCTTGGTCTTGAGGTTGGGAGCGAACGCGATGACGGCGACCGCGGTGACCAGCCACGCGACGATCGTCCACCACGGATGTCGCACTACGACGTGCCCGAGCCGCCCGAACATGAGACCTTCTCTCAGAAGTTGTCCGCAAAATCCAGGTCAACGCTACGAGCTGATCTGCCCGGTTTGCTCGCTCCACGCGTGGAACTTCGTCCTGCTACCTGCGAGGGAGCATCTCCTCCTTTGGGAGGGGATGATGGGAGGGGATGACGTGGTGGAGGAGCGTGAACGGCTACCCTCGTGGTCATGACTTCCAGGAGGTATCAGGGCCAGGACACGGCCGACGACATGGCCGGATTCGATACGCTCGCCATTCACGCGGGTCAGGACCCTGACCCCACGACCGGCGCGGTGGTCCCGCCGATCTACCAGGTCTCCACCTACAAGCAGGACGGCGTCGGCGGGCTGCGCGGCGGCTACGAGTACAGCCGCAGCGCCAACCCCACCCGCACCGCGCTGGAGGAGTGCCTGGCCGCGATCGAGGACGGCGTCCGCGGGCTGGCATTCGCCTCCGGGCTGGCCGCCGAGGACACACTGCTGCGGACGGTCTGCCGGCCGGGTGACCATGTGATCATCCCCGACGACGCGTACGGCGGCACGTACCGGCTGTTCGCCAAGGTCCTGGAGCCGTGGGGCGTCTCGTACGACCCCGTGCCGCTGGGCGACCTGGAGGCCGTACGGGCCTCCATCCGTCCCGAGACCGTGGCGATCTGGGTCGAGACGCCCACCAACCCGCTGCTCGGTATCGCCGACATCGCGGCGCTCGCCCAGGCGGCCCATGCCGCCGACGCCTTGCTGGTCGTCGACAACACCTTCGCCTCGCCGTACCTGCAGCGGCCGTTGCAGCTGGGGGCGGACGTGGTGGTGCACTCGACCACCAAGTACCTCGGCGGCCACTCCGACGTGGTCGGCGGCGCGCTGGTCGTCGCCGACGCCGGGTTGGGGGAGCGGCTGGCGTACCACCAGAACTCCATGGGCTCCATCCCGGGACCGTTCGACGCGTGGCTGACCCTGCGCGGGATCAAGACCCTCGGGGTACGAATGGATCGGCACTGCGCCAACGCGGAGAAGATCGTCGAGATGCTGGTGCGCCACCCCAGGGTGACGCAGGTCTTCTACCCCTGGCTGCCCGGCCATCCCGGGCACGAGATCGCGGCCAAGCAGATGAAGGCCGGCGGTGGCATGGTGTCCTTCCGCCTCGCCGGCGGCGAGGACGAGGCCGTACGCGTGTGCGAGCGGACGAAGCTGTTCATCCTGGGGGAGTCCCTGGGCGGAGTGGAGTCGTTGATCGAGCACCCCGGCCGGATGACACACGCCTCGGCGGCCGGTTCGCCGCTCGAGGTGCCGGCCGATCTGGTCCGGCTGTCGGTCGGTATCGAGGACGCCGCCGACCTGCTGGCCGACCTCCGGCAGGCGCTCGCCTGAACCACGCGCCTCAACCACACGGCTGAACCACGCGGCCGAACCACGCGGCCGAACCACGCGGCCGAACCACGCGGCCGAACCATGGGTGATCGCGCTGCGGTGAGGGCGGCCACCGCGGGATTACGTCGATCACCGCCTATTTCATGATCCAACCCATATGCTGGCGTTTCTCTCCCCCCCGAGAAAGGGACGCCTGTGCGCAAGGTGCTGGTGCTCGGCATGACCCTCGCCGTGGCAGGGACGACCGCGGTGATGTCCCCCGCGGGAGCCACCGCGGCCGGAGCCGAGGCCCCCGCCACGGCGACTCTCGGCGCTCTCGCACCGTGGGCCCCGGAGACGGCCCGCGGCGCGGCGGCCCCGGCGGCTCCCGCCACGGTGGCGCGCTCCGTGCAGCTGCACACCTACGCCTACGGGACCGGCACGAGCCAGACATTGGACGCCTACTGGGCGACGCCCCGCAGCGGCAGGCAGCCCGGCGTGCTGCTGCTGCACGGCGGTTACTGGCTGAGCGGAGACAAGGGGTCGTGGAAGACCTTCGCGAAGAAGCTCTCCGCCAAGGGCTACGCCGTCTTCGCGGCGAACTACCGGCTGAGCCAGCAGAAGCACTGGCCGGCGCAGCGCAGCGACTCATCGGCCGCGCTGGCCTATGTCAAACGGCACGCGTCCCGTTACCACCTCGACCCGAACCGGATCGTGGTCATCGGGGCCTCCGCCGGTGGCCAGCTGGCGACCATGCTGGGCACCTACGGCGCCGGCCGGAAGAGCGTGCGCGGGGTCGTGGCGCTGTCACCGGTGAACTCGCCGTACCTGGCCTACCTCGACGGGGGGAAGCCGGGGGCCAGGGCCTCCCAACGCAAGCTCCGCTCCGCCGTGACGCAGCTGATCGGCTGCACCCCCCGGCCGCAGAGCGCGGCCTGCTGGGACCGGGTCCAGGACGTCACGCCGGTCAACCACGTGGACAAGAACGACGCGCCGATGCTGATGATGCACTCGGTCGGCGACTTCGTGCCGTACGAGGAGAGCACCGCGCTGCGGGACGCTCTCGTCGGGGTCGGGATCCGGGTGACCCTCACCAAGGTGAAGGGTTCCGCCCACGGCGCTTCCCTGCTCAACGACGCTCAGGTGCAGAAGACCGTGCTCGACTGGGTGCACTCGATGACGCGGTAGCGCTCAACGGCCGTACCAGACCATCAAGAACAGGATCACGAGCCAGAGCAGCGCGATCACACCGGACAGCGCGGCGATCCGGCCGCGCTCGACCTCGGCGATCTCCCCGCCGGGGCTGACCGACGGCTTGGCCGGCCGGGTGGCCGCGGGCTCGGACTCGGGCGCGACGGGCTCCTTGGCGGGGGCAGGCGCCTCGGCATCGGCGGGCACCGGGGCCGCCGGCTCGGCGGGGGCCGCCGGCTCCGGCTCGGCGGTGGCCAGTTGCAGGGCATGCACCGCTCGCCCCTGGTCGCGGTCCACGATGAGCAGCAGGACCAGCGCGACGATGAACAGCGTCATCGACGCCGACAGCCACACCTTGGAGAACTCCCCCTTGGCCAGCAGCAGCCCGAACAGGAAGATGCCCAGCGACGCCAGCCCGTAGATCCGCGTCACGCGGTGCAGATAGCGCAGGACGGCGATGTTCCGCGCCCTGATGTAACGCGGGGTCGCCATGGTCGCGGCGGTCAGGGGCCCGAGCGTGAAGATCGCAAAGCCGATGTGCAGGATGAGCAGCAGACGGTCGGAATTCGACATGGGGATGACCTTAGTTCGGCGCTGGCCGCCCGCATAGGAGGTACGCGGGTGAGCCGGTCAGCCGGCCCGGCGGCGCACCCGCAGGTAGTCGCTGACGACGTACTCGCCGAGCCGGTCGGCCGCCGGTGCGAACACCCTGCCGCCGTTGCGCCGGGCGACCTCCTCCACGAACGCCACCAGCCTGCGGTCCTCGGCCAGCATGAAGACGTTCAGGGTGGCCCCGCGCCGGGTCATCTTGTCCACTTCCGCCAGGGTCAGCGTCAGGGTCTCCGGCGACGGCGGGTAGTCGAAGAGCGAGCGGCCGTCCGGCAGCAGGTGCGCGGTCGGTTCCCCGTCGGTGACCACCAGCACGATCGGCTCGAAGTCCGGGTGCTGATCCAGGTGGCGTCCGGCGATCATCAGTGCATGGTGCAGATTGGTGCCCTGCACCATGTCCCAGTCGAGTCCGGCCATCTCGGTCGTGTGCAGGATCCGGGCGTAGTTGGAGAAGCCGATGATCTGGATGGCGTCCTGCGGATACTTGGTGGAGACCAGCGCGTGCAGGGCCAGTGCGGTCTGCTTGGCCGCGCCCCAGGTTCCGCGCAGCACCATCGAGTAGGACAGGTCCACCAGCAGGCACACCGCCGCCGCCGTACGGCGTTCGGTCTCCAGCACCTCGAAGTCATCGACCGAGAGGGTGATGCGGGGGGCACGGGCGCCTCTGCGGACCGCGTTGCCGAGCGTGCGGACCACGTCGAGCGGCTGTTCGTCGCCGAACCTCCACTCGCGGCTGGCCCCGGTGAGCTCGCCGGTCTGGCCCGCGTCATGCTGATCGTGATCCCCGCGCCGTCCCGCCTCCAGCTGGGAGAACACCCGGCGCAGAGCGGTCTCACCGAGCCTGCGCACCGCCTTGGGGGTCAGTTCGAGCCCGCCGCCCTTGCGACGCAGATAGCCCTGGCGCTCCAGCTCCGCCTCGATGCGGCGCAGCGCGGCCAGATCATCGACCGCTTGGCGGCCGAGTGCACGGCGGATGGCTTCCTCGTCGATGTCGTCCATCCGCGCCCCGGGATAGTCCTGGTTCAGGGCGGCCTCGAGGTCGGCCAGGTCGGCGAGCTCGGCCAGCGCGGTGGTGGCGTCGCCCATGCCGAGAGGATCTTCGCCGGTCATGTGCTCGGGACTGCCCCAGTCCAGGTCGGGGCGGCGCCCGTGCAGGGCGTCGGAGAGCCGCGACATCTCCAGCGCCAGCCCGGCGTCCTCCAGCGTCTGCTCCATCAGCCCGGACAGTTCCGCCCGCTGCTCGGGGGTCAGCGACGCCATCAGCCGGTTCATGGCCGCCGCCCGCCGGGCCAGCGAGTCGACGAGCTCTTCGAGGTTCTGCGGATCGTCGGGGAAGAACTCGCCGTACTCTCGCATGAACCGCTCGAAGTCCTCCTGGGTGTGCTCGCCGCGCGCGTCCTTCTCCAGCATGGTGTTGAGCGCGCCCATCATCTCCTTGACCCGCTGCATGGTCTGCGGGTCCTGGTTCTGGAGGGCTTCGCGCATACCGCGGAACTGGGAGTCCAGCACGTCCCGGCGGAGCAGGTTCTTGAGCTCGTCGAAGGTCCGGCGGGCCTCCGGGGATCGCCAGTCATAGTCCGTCAGCCGCCGGATGGCCTGCGCGGTGTCGCTGGGGAGCGTGTCGAGCTCGGCCTCGCGCATTCGGGCGTCGTCGCTCGGATCGGGGAAGAGCGTGGCCCGCTCCTGCCCGATCGCCTTGTCCAGCAGTGCCCGCGCCTGCTCGAGGGTGCCGTCCAGTCGGCCCTGGCCGCGCAGGCTGCGGCGGCGTTCCCGCACCTGGCGGAGCAGATCGTCGAGCCCGCGCCGCCGGTCGGCGCCGGGCAGACCCCGGCGCAGCAGGTCGCGCAGCGCCTCGGCGGCGTCGGTCCCGTCGAGGACCGCGTCGCCCATCTCGTCGAGAGCGGCCCGCACGTCGTACGGCGGCGCCAGCGGATCCGGCCCCTCGTGGTAGGACCCATATCTGTAGCGACTCATCTGAGCCCCCCACCTTCTCCCTCCGTGCTCATGCGGCCGATCGGTGACCGATCGCAGGAGCACGGTCGCGTCATGTTCGGTAGGTGCTGGTGCCGCCGGCGTCGTCCTTGGACAGCCGGCGGGTGAGGAAGAGGCCTTCGAGGGCGAACTCCAGCGCCGCGGCGGCCTGCCCCGGGGACTCCCCGGTCAGACCGAGCCGCTCCATGATCTTCGCGAGGCCGGGCACCTTGCCGACACGGCGCAGCAGTTCGGGCGCGGCGACGAGCTCACCCGAGTCGACGGTCTCGCCGGAGTCGAACTTGTCCAGCAACCCGGTGAGGTCCGCCGGTCCCAGCGTGCGCCGGTAGGTCTCCGCGATGGCCCGCCGCAGCAGGTGCTCCAGCACCTCCTGCTCCCGGCCTTCCTCGCTGACCTCGAACTCCACTTTGCCGAGCAGGGTCGGCACCACGGCGGGAAGATCGCACACCCGGGCGACCGGAGGCTCCTCACCGGTGAGGGCGGCCCGCCGTACGGCTCCGGCCGCGACGGTCTCGGTCCCGGCGATGGCGAACCGCGCGGACACCCCGGAACGGGAGTCCACCGCGGTCGACTCGCGGACCAGCCGGGTGAACCGGCCGATGATCTCGATGAGGTGATCCGGCACCTCCGCGCCCAGATCCACCAGCCTGGCCTCCTGGCGGATCAGCTCCAGCTCCAGGGAGAGCTCCAGCGGGTAGTGGGTGCGGATCTCGGCGCCGAACCGGTCCTTCAGCGGGGTGATGATGCGGCCCCGGTTGGTGTAGTCCTCGGGGTTGGCGCTGGCCACCAGCAGCACGTCCAGCGGCAGCCGCAGCGCGTACCCGCGGATCTGGATGTCGCGTTCCTCGAGCACGTTCAGCAGCGCCACCTGGATGCGCTCGGCCAGGTCGGGCAGTTCGTTGATGGAGAAGATGCCCCGGTTGGTGCGCGGCACCAGCCCGAAGTGCACGGTCTCCGGGTCGCCCAGGGTCCGGCCCTCGGCCACCTTGATCGGGTCGATGTCGCCGATCAGGTCGCCGACGCTGGTGTCCGGCGTGGCCAGCTTCTCGCCGTACCGCTCGCTGCGGTGCTTCCAGGTGACCGGCAGCGCGTCGCCGAGTTCGTCGGCGAGCCGGCGGCAGCGTACACAGACCGGCTCGTACGGGTGGTCGTTGATCTCGCAGCCTTCGATGACCGGCGTCCACTCGTCGAACAGCCCGATCAGGGTCCGGATCAGCCGGGTCTTGCCCTGTCCCCGCTCGCCCAGCAGGACCAGGTCGTGTCCTGCGATCAGGGCGCGCTCCAGATGGGGGAGCACGGTGTCGTCGAACCCGACGATTCCCGGAAAGCGGTTCTCCCCGGATTTCAGCCGGGTCAGAAGGTTGTGCCGTAGCTCGGCCTTGACGGTGCGCTGCACGTGGCCGCTCGTTCGCAGCTCACCCAGCGTGGTCTCTTGTGGTTTGGAATCACGCACGGGTTCGACACTACGTCGCTGATGTACGGACTTGCACCCGGTCCGGGTCAGCGATCTGGTCACGCTGTCGCATGGAAGGCCTCAGAGAAGGCGACATATCGCCTATTTGATGGCAATTTGCACGGCAGTAGTCTCGGTACCACGGTAGGAGGAAGGAGAATAGGTCCGGCGGGGCGATCTTCGCATAGCTTCCTGGTTCCCGGGGAGAGACAGTAAACGGATCACGAGGAGGGAGACGCCGGTGGCTCGGTTCGGCGACGGGCTGGCGCTCGGCCCAGATCTCCTGAGCGCTGCGGAGTCGGCGGTACAGCAGGCGGTGGCGCCGCTGGTCGGTCGTCCTGACCTGCTGTGCGTGTTCGTCACCGGGGAGGACCCCGACGAGGTCGAAGAGGCGGCCCGGCGCGCGATGGCGGTCGCGGACGCCCGCACGGTCGTCGGTTGCAGCGCCGCCGGAGTGATCGGCGGTGGCCGGGGGGAAGAGGAGGCCAGCGCCGTGAGCGTCTGGGCCGCGGTGCTTCCCGGCGCCCGGCTGGAACCCTTCCGGCTCGAGGCCCTGCGGACCGAGGACCGGCTCGTCGTGGTCGGCATGCCGGAGGGACAGGACGACGATGTGGTGGGCGTGCTGCTCGCAGACCCGTTCACCTTCCCGGTGGATGCGTTCGTCGAGCGGTCCGGCGAGGTGCTGCCCGGTCTGCCGCTGGTCGGCGGGCTGGCGGGCGGCGAGAGCCGCGGCTCGACCCGGCTGTTCGTGGACGACGAGGTCTTCGAGGACGGCGCGGTCGGCGTGGTGATCGGCGGCCCGGTCAGCGCGATGACCCTGGTCAGCCAGGGGGCCAGGCCGATCGGCCCGGACATGGTCGTGACCAAGGCTGACGAGAACGTGCTCTACGAACTGGCCGGCACACCCGCTCTTGACAAGCTGGAGCAGATCGTCGCCGGGCTGGCCGAGGACGATCAGGAGCTGGCGGCCAAGGGCCTGCTGATCGGCGTCGCGATGAACGAGTACGCCGACGAGCACGAGCAGGGTGACTTCCTGGTCCGCGGGGTCGTGGGTGCCGACACCGACACCGGGGCGATCGCGATCGGCGATGTGGTGGAGGTCGGCCGGACCGTGCGATTCCAGGTACGCGACGCGGGTGCGGCCGGCGACGATCTGGCCGGGCTGCTGGCCCGGTTCGACGTCGGCCCGATAGAGGGGGCGCTGCTGTTCTCGTGCAACGGCCGGGGGCGGGCGATGTTCCCCACCTCCGACCATGACGTACGGGTCGTACGGAACACGCTCGGCGCCGGCGGGGTCGGCGGGTTCTTCGCGGCGGGCGAGATCGGCCCGGTGGGCGGCCGCAACCATGTGCACGGGTTCACCGCGTCCATCCTGGCGTTCGGAGGAGACGACGATGTCTGAGCCGGAAGAGCCGGTGCTGGCGATCGACATCGGAGGCACCAGGCTCGGGGTGGGCCTGGTGGAGCCCGGCGGCAGGATCTCCGTCCACGATCGGGTCGAAGCCGTCGCAGGGCACCGGCTCGACGCCGAGGGGCTGTGGCGCACGCTGGAGTCGATGGTCGACAAGCTGATCGCCGACAACGGCAATCCGGAGATAGCCGGGGTGGGCGTGGGCTGCGGCGGCCCGATGACCTGGCCCGCGGCCGAGGTCTCGCCACTGAACATCCCCGCCTGGCAGGCCTTCCCGCTGCGGGAGCGGCTGCGCGAACGCCATCCCGGCCTGCCCGTCCGCGTCCACAACGACGCGGTCTGCATGGCGGTGGGCGAGCACTGGCGCGGCGCGGGCCGTGGTGCCGACAACGTCCTGGGCATGGTGGTCTCCGATTCCGTCGGCGGAGGTCTCGTGCTCGGCGGGCATCTGATCGACGGCGCGAGCGGCAACGCCGGCCATATCGGTCACGTCATCGTCGACGCCGACGGCCCCCAGTGCGCGTGCGGCGGCCATGGCTGCCTGGAGGCCATCGCCGGGGGCCCGGGGCTGGTCGGGTGGGCGCAGGAACAGGGCTGGCGCCCGGACATGCCCCATGTGACCGAGGTGGATCTGGCCGGCGACGCCCGGCGGGGGCACGCCGTCGCGGCCGCCGCGATGCAGCGGGCCGGCCACGCGCTCGGAATCGCGATCGCCTCGGCCACCCATCTGCTGGACCTCGATGTGGTCTCGGTCGGAGGGGGGCTCTCCCAGGGTGGTCCGCTGTTGTTCGACCCGGTGGAGGAGACGTTCCGCGAGCATGCCCGCATGGAATACGCCCGGGAGGTACGGGTCGTTCCGGCCGCACTGGGCCACACCGCCGGCCTCATCGGCGCGGCGGCCCTGGTGTTCGCAGCCGACCGTTACTGGAACGCCGACTGAGCCGTCCGGGTTCACGACCTCACAGGTCCAGCCACCAATGGGCTACTCCGGCCAGGGTGAGTTCTCGATGGTGTCCACGAAGTCGCCCCGCTGGAATCCCGGGACGAAGTGCTCAAGCACGTCGGCCTTGACGTTGCCGAAGGTGGTCTCGGGCTTGGGGGCGATGCCTTCGGTGAAGGCCCGCAGGATCTCGCGCTTGAAGTCCGGGCGGGGGTGCAGCGCGGTGATCTCGGCCCGCGCGGCCTCATCAATGCCGTCGTAGCCGATGCCCAGGACGTCGTACTCCACTCCGGCGGTCACCAGGGCCACCTCGGGCTCCATGAACTCCGGGATGCCGGGCGTGGTGTGCAGGGCGATGGCCGTCCACACCCGCCGGATGCTGTCCTCGGGCACCCCGTGGCCCTGCAGGAAACGCCGGGCCTCGTCGGCGCTGTCCACCTCGAAGCGCCGGCCACTGGTACGGAACGGCTCGTTCAACCCGAGGTCGTGGAACATCGCGCCGATGTAGAGCAGTTCCGGGTCCCAGCTCAGTCCCCGGTCGCGGCCTCGCAGGCTGCCGAACCAGAAGACCCGGCGCGAGTGGTGGTAGATCAGGTCGGTGGTGCGCTCGCGTACCAGGTCGGTGGCTTCGGCGGCCAGCCTGGTGTCCGGTACGGCCACGCCCGCGGCGGACGCTCGATGGGCGACCATGAAGCGGCTCCTCTCGTCGGCCCTCGGCAGGGGACGCCGGTGCTCCGATGACCCGCGACCTTCGGTCAGCACCCGGCATTGGGCTCTTACCACCGGCCGGAGTGCGCAATGCGGTTGGGCGCTTAAAGCTCGTCCCTTGACTTCCTCCGCCGCCCCGAAGGGCGGGGATCGCTTCCCGGGCCGGGTTTCCTGCATGAACGCCGCCGGCCCGGTCGGCAGGCCGGCGTGGGCAGCGCGATCCGGGGTCTCCGTCGATGGGACACTGGAGCGTGAGACACGTCAGCGTTGACGACATCCGGGCCGCCCGGGAGCTGCTCCGTGATGTCGCGGTCGAGAGCCCGTTGCAACACTCCCGGTTCCTGTCCGAGCTTGTCGGGGGACCGGTCTACCTCAAATGCGAGAACCTGCAACGCACCGGATCGTTCAAGATCCGCGGGGCGTATGTCCGGATCGCCCGGCTTTCTGAGGCCGAGCGGGCCCGCGGGGTCGTCGCGGCGAGCGCGGGTAACCACGCCCAGGGAGTCGCGCTGGCCGCCTCGATGCTCGGCAGCAAGGCCACCGTCTTCATGCCGGAGGGCGCGCCGCTGCCCAAGGTGGCCGCGACCAAGGCCTACGGCGCCGACGTGGTGTTCCCGGCGCAGACCGTGGACGGCTGCCTGACCGCCGCTCAGGCGTACGCCGAGGAGCGCGGCGCGGTCTTCATCCACCCCTTCGACCACCCGGACGTGGTGGCCGGGCAGGGCACCATCGGCCTGGAGATCCTGGAACAGTGCCCGGACGTCCGTACGATCGTGGCGCCCGTGGGCGGCGGCGGGCTGGTGTCCGGCATCGCCGTCGCGGTCGGCGAGACACTGCGGACCCCGGGCGGGGGCGCCGTGATCGGCGTGCAGGCCAAACGGGCCGCCGCGTTCCCGCCGTCGCTGGCCGCGGGCCAGCCCGTCCAGATCGAGACCGAGACGACCATGGCCGACGGCATCGCCGTGGGCCGGCCCGGCGCGCTCACCTTCGAGCTCGTCTCGGAACTGGTCCGTTCGGTGGTGACCGTGACGGAGGAGTCCCTCTCACAGGCCCTGCTGCTCTGCCTCGAACGCACCAAGCAGGTCGTCGAGCCGGCCGGCGCCGCCGGGGTGGCCGCCATCCTGGAGCACTCGTACGCCTTCGAACCGCCCGTCGTCGCGGTGCTGTCCGGCGGCAACATCGACCCGCTGCTGATGTCCAAGGTGCTGCGGCACGGGCTGGCGGTCGCCGGGCGATACCTGGTGATCCGCTGTCGGCTGACCGACCGGCCCGGCGCCCTGGTCACCCTGCTGGGCGAGCTTGCCGAGCTGGGCGTCAACGTCCTCGACGTGATGCACGAGCGGGTGGCCGCCCGGCTGCATGTCGAGGAGGCCGAGGTGCTGCTGCACCTGGAGACCCGGGGGCCCGAGCACTGCGAGGAGGTGATGGGGCGCCTCCGCAAGGAGGGCTACACCCTGCACCGATCCTGATCAGTCCCCTGGGCCGCCGGGTCCGCCACCGGCCCTACAGACCCGGCTTACCGGAGGTATAGACCCACGCGGTGAAGAACGCGTGGAGGTTCTGGTGGGAGACCTGCTCGGCGGCCTTGATGAAGGCGGCGGTGGTGACGTTGCCGTACCGGTGCTGGTCGGCCCAGCGCCTGATCAGCGTGAAGAAGGCCTTGTCGCCGATCTTCTTACGGAGGGCCTGCAGGGTCATGGCGCCCCGCTCGTACACGGTCCAGTCGAAGATGTGGTCCCGGCCCGGGTCGGCGGTCTTCAGCGCCCACCGCTTGTCGGTCGCGGGCAGCGCGTAAGCCTGGTCGAAGCTCTTCTGCACCGCGACCCCCTGGCTCTTCTCCGCGTAGAGCCACTCGGTGTAGGTGGCGAAGCCCTCGTTCAGCCAGATGTCGGCCCACCTGGCCGGGGTGAGGCTGTCACCGAACCACTGGTGGCCGATCTCGTGGGCGATGGTGGACTCGTCCAGGTCACTGGTGTCCTGGTCGTACACCGGCCGGCTCTGGGTCTCCAATGCGTAGCCGACGTTCGCCTTGACGATGATCCCGCCGGTGGAGTCGAAGGGGTAGCGGCCGTAGAGGCCCGACTCCCAGGTGACCAGGTCGCCGGTGAGCGCGTTGAACGCCTTGCCCTGACCGGGCTTGGTGTCCAGCGCGGCCTGGATCGCGGAGATGTTCGGGATTCCGCCCTTGGTGTTGCTCTTGGTGACGTTGAACTTTCCGATGGCGACCATGGACAGTTCGCTCGCCGTCGGCTTGCGGATCGCCCAGCCGGACGTCGTCTTGCCGCCCTTGGACGAGGTGCCGGTGGGCTCACCGTTGGCCAGCACGGTCAGGCCCTTCGGCACGGTGATCCGGTAACTGTAGGTGGCTTTGTCCCGCGGGGTGTCGTTGACGGGGTAGTACGTGGCCGCGCCGAACGGCTGGTTCAGCCCGACGGCGCCTTCGTCGGTGGCCACCCAGCCGGAGATGCCCAGCGCCGGGTCGTCGATCTTCTGCGGAATGCCCGAGTAGCTGACCGAGACCGTGAAGTGACCGCCCCGGGGCAGCCCGCGCCCGGGTGTGATCACGAGTTCCTGGGCTCCGGTCCGCTTGAAGGCGGCCTTCTTGCCGTTGAGGGTCAGCTTGCTGATCTTCAGGGGGCCGCGGAAGTCCAGGTCGAAACGGGACAGGTTCTGGGTCGCCGTCGCACTGATCACCGCCTTGCCGGTCAGCACCTTGGTCGCTGGATCGTAGGCCAGGCCGAGGTCGTAGTGGCCGACGTCGTAGCCGCCGTTGCCCATGTCCGGGAAGTAGGGGTCACCCGCACCCGCGGCCCCGGGGGTGAACGGGCCGGAGGCGTTCGCCGCGGTCGCCGGAGCCAGCAGTCCCGCGGTTACGGTGATCGCGGCGGCAGTACTCAGGAACCTACTACTCATTCGCGCATCCTCGGTCAAGGGGCAGTTCAGCGTCACAATGGTCACCAAACTTCCATTGTGCCCCATCCGAGACAAGCGCGATTTGATCTCGAATTCGCTGGAGCTCCCAGCTCAGCGATCGGGTTTGGCCGAGGTGTAGAGCCATCGCTCGAAGAGCGGGCCGAGCGGCCGTCCGGACACGCGCTCGGCGAGGGCCCGGAAGTCGGCGATCGACGCCGCGCGGTAGCGGCGTTCGGTCACCCAGGTCCGCAGGATGGTGAAGAAGGCGGCGTCGCCGACCGCCACGCGCACCGCGTGCAACGCCATCGCGCCGCGCTCGTAGACCGGGAAGACCGCGAAGAGGTTGTCCCGGCCGGGGTCGCCGGGCTTGAGCCGCCAGCCGGGGAAGTCGGCCGGGGTCGCGTACAGCCGGTCGAAGCGCTGCTGGGCGGGCGGGCCGCCGTGCTGCTCGTCCCACAGCCACTCGATGTAGGTCGCGAAGCCTTCGTTGAGCCAGATGTCCTTCCATGACGCCACGCTCACGCTGTCGCCGAACCACTGGTGCGACAGTTCGTGGACGACGGTGCTGTGGTCCGGCTGCCCGCTGTAGACCGGCCGGGTCTGGGTCTCCAGCGCGTAGTCGACGTGGGAGTCGGCCACGATTCCCCCGGTGGAGCCGAACGGGAAGGCCCCGAAGGTGCTGACCTCCCAGTCGGTGGCCTCGGCGGTCGCCCGGGTGAGCGCGGGCAGACCGGTGCCGGAGCCGTCGTCGACCGCGGTGATGTCGGGCAGCCCGCCCGGGGTCCGGCTCGTGGCGACACGGAAGTGGCCGATCGCCAGCATCGCCAGATAGCTCGCCATCGGCTGGTCGCACCGCCACGAGAACGTCTCGGTTCCCCCGTTCGCGACCCGCCCGGCCGGCTCGCCGTTGGCCAGCACGGTCAGGCCCTGCGGCACCGTCACATGGAACGTGTAGGTGGCCTTGTCCGCCGGATGATCGTTGACCGGGAACCAGGTCGCCGACCCCACGGGCTCCGATAGCGTCACCGCGCCGTCGCCGGTGTAGAGCCAGCCGGTGTGGCCCAGGTCCGAGCCGGTGAGTGTCCGTGGCGAGCCCGAGTACGAGACGGACACCCGGAACCCGTGCCCCCGCCGGATGCCCGCCGCCGGGCTGATCATGAGCTCCTGCCCGTCGCGGGTGTAGGAGGCCGCCCGGTCGTCGACCGTGATCTTGCTGATGTCGAGGCCGAGGAAGTCCAGGTCGAAGCGGGACAGGTCCTGGGTGGCGGTCGCGGTGACCTCGGTGGTGCCTTTGACCTCCCGGATCGCCGGGTCGTACCGGAGGGTCAGGTCATAGTGCCCGACGTCGTACCCGCCGTTGCCGGCCAGCGGGAAGTACGGATCGCCCGCTCCGGGCGCTCCGGGGAGGAAGGCCGCGGCCCGCACCGGCGCGGCGGCCGGGAGCAGGCAGAGCGCGGTCGCGGCCAGGGAGCTCATCGCGCGAGCGGTCGTCTTCACCGTCCTCAGCCTGGCGGTGCCGAGGTCCGCCGTCGCGGTGCGTGGCCGGGGCTGGACCCAACTCTTTGCCGAGGGGCGACTCTTTGCCGATGTTCGGTCTTCACCGCGCAACGACCATCACCGGGGAACGACTCGTGCCGGCGGGGCTACCACTTCGTCGGACGGGTCTTGCCGTACAGCCAGGCCTGGAACAGCGCGTCCAGCTTCATGCCCGAGACCCGCTCGGCCGTCGAGATGAACTGCGGGGTGGTGCCGTTGGCGTGCCGGTGCTCCTTGGCCCAGGTGCGCAGGATCGTCCAGAACTTGTCGTCGCCGACCCGCTTGCGCAGGGCGTGCAGCGTCATCGCGGCCCGGTCGTACACCGCGAACTGGTCGAACATGTCCTTGCGGCCCGGGTCGCCCGGCGGCGTCTGCCAGCGGGGGTCGTTGACCAGGCGGTACCGGTCGTCGTACCGCTTCTGGACCGAGGGGCCGCCGGAGCGCTCGCCCCAGGTCCATTCGGCGTAGGTGGCGAAGCCCTCGTTGAGCCAGATGTCCTGCCATTTGGTGACGCTGACACTGTCACCGAACCATTCGTGGGCGAGCTCGTGCGCGAGGATCTCGGGCTGGGCCCCGAATCCGCCGAACACCGGCCGGGTCTGGGTCTCCAACGCGAAGCCGACGTCCGCGTTGTCGACGATGGCGCCGGTGGAGCCGAACGGGTAGGGGCCGAACAGCTTGGTCCAGGCGTCGGTTATCTCAGCGGTCTTGGCGTAGACGTCGTTGACGTCGGCCGTCCCGATGCTGGGGTCGACCGCCACGATGATCGGCACACCGGCGGGCGTGTTACCGGTCTTGACCTGGAAATTGCCGATGTCGATGGTGGCGAGATAGGTGGCCATCGGGTCCTTGACCTGCCAGTGGCTGGTCGTCGTCTCCCGTCGCAGGGAGGCGCTGGCGATCGTCGGTGACTCGGTGGCCACGGGCGGCGCGGTGCCGCCGGGAGCGGACGAGCCGGGCAGCCCTCCCACCGGCTCGCCGTTGGCGATGACCGTGAGCCCCTTCGGCGCGGTGACCTCGAAGTCGAAGGTGGCCTTGTCGCTGGGATGGTCGTTGGCCGGAAACCAGGTGTGCGCGCCGCTCGGCTGGCACGCGACGAAGACCCCGTCCGAGGTGCGGATCCAGCCGTACTTCCCCAGGAGCGGATCGTTGACCGGCTGCGGCGTGCCGGAGTAGGCGACGGTGACGGTGAACCTGGCGTCTTTGGCCACCGGCTTGGCGGGGGTGACGATCAGCTCGCTGCTCTGCCGCTCGTACTTGGCCGCGGCGCCGTCGACCGTGACCGATGCGACGTTGAGCCCGGTCAGGTCCAGGTCGAACCGGGACAGGTCCCTGGTGGCCAGGGCCGTGATCTCGGCGGTGCCGTCCAGTGCCTTGACCTGGTCGGCGGGGTTGATGGCCAGTTTCAGGCCATAGTGCTGGACGTCGTACCCCCCGTTGCCGTCGCCCGGCGTGTACAGGTCCCCGGCCGACGACTCGCTGGGGTCGAGGGTGGTCGTGGCCTGGGGCGCGGCCGAGCCCACGGGCGGGGCGGCGGTCGGCGTCGTACCGCCGGATGTGCAGCCCGAGGCGCCGAGCAGGGCCACCGCCGTGGCCGCCGCCGCGATTCCCGGAGCCATTCGGAAGGTACGTGTCGTCATCACGGCCCCAGCCTGCCGCTGATCGGGCGGACGGGGCAAGCCGGGCGATCAGTATGTCGTCGTGGCATAGGGATCAGGTGCGCCCGGCCGGACCTTCACGACCACGGTCCGGGCCGCCTTGTCGTGCAAAGCCTGCTTGCGGCGGTCCCAGAGGATCCAGAGCACGTCGAGGACGCCGAAACAGCTGCAGACGTTGCCCGCCACCGCGTAGACCAGGGCGCGCATCAGGGCCTGGCTGTTGCTGATGGGTCCGCCGTCGTCGGCCCGGACCACCCTGATGCCGAGCAGCCTCTTGCCGACGGTCTGCCCGTGCCGCCGGTAGGTCAGCAGCCAGAAATAGAGGAAACCGATGATCAGGGCGATGAGGTTGAGCTTGTACTGCTCGGGCGAGACGAACTCGCCCTGCCTGAGATGGGTCAGACGGTGCCAGCTGACGAACGGCAGTGAGATCAGGAAGTCGACGGCGGCCAGGATGATCAAGTCGATGATGGCCGCTCCGAGCCGCGCCCATCGGCTCGCCAGCCCGCCCTCCGGATGCGGGTGGCCACCGTACTGCGGCAGGCCGCCCTGGGCCGCGCCGTACGGCGGCGGCCGCTCGCCCCCGCCGTGGGGCGGGGGCTGGCCGTACGTGCCGCCGTACGGGGGCGGTGCCGAGCCGTACGGGTTCTGCGGGCCGGGTCCCGGCGGACCCGGGGTCGGCCAGGGCCGATCCTCCGGGGCCGGCTCGACAGGCGGTTGGCTCATGCCGAGAACGTGTGCTCGGCAGAGTGCCGTCAAACCGTGACACGCAAGGCCAGGAGGGGATCTTTACCGCCAGGCCGTCAAAGGTTTCCGCGCCGGTCCTGTTCGCGCTCGATCGCCTCGAACAGCGCCTTGAAGTTGCCCTTGCCGAAGCCCTGGGAGCCGTGCCGCTCGATCAGCTCGAAGAAGACGGTGGGCCGGTCCTGCACCGGCTTGGTGAAGATCTGCAGCAGATATCCCTCTTCGTCGCGGTCCACCAGGACTCCCAGACGCTGGAGCTCCTCCACCGGCACGCGCACATTGCCGATGCGGGCGCGGAGCTCCGGGTCCTGGTAGTAGGAGGCCGGCGTGCTCAGGAACTCCACGCCCGCCGCCCGCATGTGCTCGACGGAGGCCACGATGTCGCTCGTGGCCAGCGCGATGTGCTGGACGCCCGGGCCGCCGTAGAACTCCAGATACTCCTCGATCTGCGACTTCCGGCGGCTCTCGGCCGGCTCGTTGAGCGGGAACTTCACCTTGCGTCCCCCGTCGGCGACCACCTTCGACATCAGGGCGGAGTACTCGGTGGCGATGTCGTCGCCGATGAACTCGGCCATGTCGGTGAAGCCCATGACCCGGTGGTAGAAGTCGGCCCACTCGTTCATCCGCTCGACGTTGCCGACGCAGTGGTCGATGGCTTGCCAGTGTTCGCCCGCGGGGACGCCGGCGAACTCGCGCCCGGACGACGGCGCCACGATCGGCTCGGCGGGCACGAATCCCGGAAGATACGGGCCGGAGTAGTTCGACCGGTCGACCAGGGTGTGCCGGGTCTCGCCGTATGTGGCGATCGCGGCGAGCGTCACCTTGCCGTGCTCGTCCTCCAGCACGTGCGGCTCGGTCAGTCCCCGGGCGCCCTGCGCGGTCGCGTGCTGATAGGCCGCCGCCACGTCGGGCACCTCCAGCGAGAGGTCGACGACGCCGTCGCCGTGATCTGCGACATGGCGGCCGAGCTCCGTGCCCGCCCGGACGGGGCCGCGGAACACGAACCGGGCGGTACCGGACTGCAGGACATGGGCGGCCTCGTCCCGGCAGCCCGTCTCGGGGCCCCGATAGGCGACCCGGCGCATGCCGAACGCCGTCGAGTAGTAGTGCGCCGCCTGCTTGGCGTTGCCCACGGCGAAGACCACCGCGTCCATCCCTTTGACGGGGAACACATCATCCATGCCCCCTACTGTCTAATCGGCTCCGCAAACTGCGCAATAGCTGCCTGAATCGTTGGACAATATGTCTAGTGTGCTATCGAGGCCGCCGTCTCCTCTGTGCAGAGTGGCCAGCGAAGGAGAAAGATGATCGATGGGCTGGACGCGCGGCTGATCGAGCTCTTCACCCAAGAGCCGCGGATCGGCGTGCTGGAGTGCTCGCGCCGGCTCGGCGTGGCCCGCGGAACGGTGCAGGCCCGGCTCGACCGGCTGGCGGAGCGCGGGGTGATCAAGGGTTTCGGGCCGGAGATCGACCCGGTGGCGATCGGCTACGGGGTGACCGCCTTCGTCACCCTGCAGATCCGCCAGGTGGGCGGCCATGACCCGGTGGCGGACCGGCTGGCCGGGGTGCCCGAGGTCATCGAGGCGCACACGATCACGGGAGCGGCGGACATGCTCTGCCGCGTCGTGGCGCGCAGCAACCGGGACCTGCAGCGCGTGCTCGACGTGATCGTGGACGTGGAGGGCGTGGAGCGGGCCTCCACGGTGATCTCACTCGCCACCCAGGTGCCCTACCGGACCCTGCCGCTGGTCCGTGCGGTGGGCGATGGATCCGGAGGGCCCGACGCGTGACCATGCAACCGTTCACCGGCGCGAACGCGCGGAAGAGCGATTGCATGATCACACGTCATAGGTCCGCCGGTCTCGGCGGTCGAGCGCCCCGCTTTCCCGGGGCCGGGACCGTTCCGTTACATGCCGGCGTACGGCGTGGCGTCGAGAACCTCGACGGACATGGTGCGGCCGTTCGGCATGTTGTACGACGCCTTCTCCCCGACCTTCTTGCCGTTGATGGCGGCGCCGAGGGGGGACTTGGGCGAGTACACGTCGATCGGGGATCCGCTCTCCTCGCGCGAGGCGAGCAGGAAGGTGACCTCCTCGTCGTCGCCCACGAAGCGGATGGTCACGGTCATGCCGGGACCGACCACACCGACGGTGCGCGGCGGCTCGCCCACCCGGGAGGTCTCCAGGATGTGGGTGAGCTGGAGGATTCGCCCCTCGATCTTGCCCTGCTCGTCCTTGGCGGCGTGGTAGCCGCCGTTCTCCTTAAGGTCCCCTTCTTCCCGGGCTGCCTCGATCTTCTGCGCGATCTCGATGCGTCCGGGCCCCGAGAGGTGATCCAGCTCATTCTTGAGCCGGTCGTACGCCTCCTGGGTGAGCCAGGAGACGGTATCTGCGCGGGTCTCGGTCACGGTGGTGCTCCTCATCCACGTGAATGTGGTCAGGTGAAACCTCAAGCTTATCCGGTGCGTAAGAGTAAAGGTTCCCCCTTGCGAAGTTCTGGAACGTCTGATCGGCGACAGAGTGTGAGGCGGGGAATCCGGATACGAGTACGGACGTTGTCAGGGACAACCGACGACCGGGTGGGGGCGTGGCGCCTGTCCGCACCGGATTGTCGGTGGGTCCCGCTAACGTGAGGGGCTCGATCATTCGCACTGGTTGCAGAGGGAGTCCCCCAAGGTGGCTGAGACACCGCGCCCCACCGAGTCGAGGCTGCGGCTGATGGCCGTGCACGCGCATCCCGACGACGAGTCGAGCAAGGGCGCCGCGACCATGGCGCGTTATGTGCACGAGGACGTCGACGTGCTGGTCGTCACCTGCACCGGCGGTGAGCGGGGTGACATCCTCAACCCGGCGATGGAGCGGCCCGAGGTCAGGGCCGACATCGCGGCGGTGCGGATGGCGGAGATGAACCGGGCCAGGGAGATCCTCGGCGTCCGGCAGACCTGGCTGGGCTTCGTCGACTCCGGCTTCCCGGAGGGTGACCCACTGCCGCCGCTGCCCGCGGGCTGCTTCGCGGGGCAGCCCCTCGAGGTCGCGTCCGAGCCGCTGGTGCGCGCGGTCCGGGAGTTCCGGCCGCACGTGATCCTGACCTATGACGAGCAGGGCGGTTACCCGCACCCGGACCACGTCAAGTGCCACGAGATATCGATGGAGGCGTTCGAGGCGGCCGGTGACCCGGACCGCTACCCGGACACCGGTGAGCCGTGGCAGCCGCTCAAGCTCTACTACCACCTGACCTTCACCAAGGACCGCATGATCGCGCTGCACGAGGCGATGGTCCAGACGGGGATCGAGTCGCCCTACACCGACTGGCTCAAGCGGTTGGACGACCAGCCGCAGCGGTGGGAGATCACCACCAGGGTGCCGTGTGGGGACTACTTCGAGACCCGGGACCAGGCACTGCTCGCGCACGCCACCCAGATCGACCCGAACGGATTCTGGTTCGCCTGCCCGCTGGAGGTCCAGCGAGAGGCATGGCCGACGGAGGACTACCATTTGACCAGGTCCTTGGTCGACACCGAGCTACCGGAGGACGATCTGTTCGCCGGAATCCGGGAGAAGGTGTGTCTGTAGTGTTCGTTCCGCTCGCGATTCCCTTGAACGACGACACCGTGACGCCGGGATTCCTCGGGTTCGGCGTCGTCGTCGCCCTGGGGGTGGCCCTGTTCCTGCTGCTCCGCTCGATGAACAAGCAGATATCACGGATCCAGGCACCCAAGGAGGCCGATCTCAAGCAGGCCGAATGGGAGCGCGCCAACCTCGGCCGCGCGGACGGCGACGAGGTCGAGGCCGCCACCGCCGAGCCCAACGGAAAGACGGCCGACTAGGCCGGCTCCCGATGGAGCCGGCCGTGTCCTGACGCCCGGCACGGCCACGGGACGCCCTAGGGCTCTCCGCCGGGCAGCAGCAGGGTGAAGACCGGCGGTGCGGGCCGCCGCAGCACCAGCCGGCCACCCTCGGCCTCGGCCAGTGAGCGGGCCAGTGCCAGCCCGATGCCGTGCCCGCTGCCGTTCGCCGACGCGGAGGCACGGCGGATGAAGAGGTCGTCGCTGTCCGAGACCCCCGGCCCCTCGTCTCCGACCTCGATGGCCGCTCCCGTCCCGACGTCCACCGCTCCGACGGTGATCCGTCCCTGACCGTGCCGCATCGCGTTGTCGATCAGCACATCGAGGATCTGGCGGATGGCCCCCGGCGCGGCGCGCACCTCCGGCAACCGCTCCTGACCGGCGATGATCAGGCTGCGCCCCGCCGCCGTCAGCGGTCCCTGCCACTGCGCGCGCACGTCGGTGAGCAGGGCGGAGAGGTCGAGCACCTCCCGGCGAGGCCGGCTGTCGCGGGCCAGCCGGAGCAGATCGTCGATGATGTCCTGAAGGTGTTCGCCACGTTTGAGCGCGGTACGGATCGCGACCTCCGGATCCGCGCCGGGCCGGGTGAGGGCGGATTCCAGACCCAGCAGCATCCCGGTGAGAGGGGTGCGCAGCTGATGCGAGACATCGGCGCTGAAAGCCCGCTCCCGTTCCAGCACGTCACCCAGCCGGCGCGCGGTGGCCTCCAGCGCCAGACCCGCCGCGTCGGCCTCCGGAACGCCCGAGCGCCGGGCCCGGATGCTGAAGTCGCCCCCGCCCAGCGCCTGGGCGGCGGCGGTGAGCCGCTCCAGCGGGCCGGCCAGCCTGGCCGCCTGGCGGCGGGCGAAGACGGTGGCCAGGAACAGGACGATGAGGGCCAGCGCGGTCATCAGCAGCCAGGTGCGCTGCGTCCGGTCGGAGATCTTGTTGTAGGGGGTACTGAGCCGTACCACCGCGACCAGGCCCTGGTCGGACGGCACCGGGGTGGACACGGCGAGCCTGCCCCGCTCCACCGCCTCGTGGCTGCGCCCGTCCTGGGCCCGCATCGCCACGTCGGACCAGGCGGGACCCGCCCCGACGATGTGATCTCCGCCCAGCCCGTAGATGCCGACCGTCAGCCGGGAGGACAGCCCGCGGGGAATCCGCAGCGGTGTCCGGTCGGTGGCGATGGTGTCCGGAACGACCGCCGCGATCCGGGTGGCGTCGCGTTCCAGGGTGGTGATCGCCTCCTCGCGGTAGAGCCGCTGCACGGCCACCGCCAGCGGGATCGCGAACAGCACCACCGCGAGCGCCGCGACGCCCACGATCGCGGTCAGCACCTGCCGCCGCAGCGGAGTCGCCTGTTGGTTCACGCCGGGAAGCCTCTCACCCATGGGGGACGCGCGGGTCGCCGGCCACCGGCCCGGAACCCCCGGCCGCGCGGCCCCGCCAGGTAAACGGAGCGTTAACTCGTAGCTGACCGGTCACTGACCCGCTCGCCCGTACGGTCACGGTACGCATCGAGTAAGGCACCCCATCTTTCATGTCCAACGATGATCTGTTTCGCCTGGTGAACGGCTTCGCCCGGCGGACACCCTGGCTGCACGGTCCCATGAGCGCCTACGCTACCCACGGAATCGTGCTGTTCGCCGCACTGCTGGCCGCCGGGTGGTGGATCGCCCGCGGTCATGGCTCGGAGGTCATGGCCGCGGCGCTCTGGGCTCCGCTGGGCGTGCTACTGGCGGTCGCCATCGACCAGCCGATCGTGCACGCCGTCGGCCAGCCCCGGCCGTACGCGGTACTGCCGCACGTCCTCGTCCTGGCGCATCGCGCGGCCGACCCGTCCGTGCCCAGTGATCACGCCACGGTGGCGGGGGCAGTCGCGGCCGGCCTGTTCTTCGTCCGGCACCGGCTGGGCCTGGTCGCGGCCGCCGCCACGGTTCTCATGGGCGTGTCCCGGGTGTACGCCGGCCTGCAGTATCCCAGCGACGTGCTGACCGGCCTGCTGCTCGGCGCCATCGTCACCACCCTCGGCTTCGTGCTGGCCAAAGGGGCGCTGGTCTCGGTGGTCACGCGGCTCCGTACGACCCGGCTGCGCTCGCTCGTGGCGGCTCGAGCCTAGATCTCATGGGTCTCACTGGAAGTTTCTTCGTCGGCATCGTCGTGCTCACGGCGGTGGCCGTCATGGTGGCCTGCGTCCGGGCGGTGCCGGTGGTATCCGGCCACGGCGTTCGCCACGTCCTGGCCAGGCTGGGGCTGGTGGCCGCCTGCCAGCTGAGCCTGCTGGCCGCGGTATCCGTCGTGGTGAACTACGGCTTCGACTTCTATTCGGCGTGGGGCGACCTGCTCGGCACCGACAGCGGCGTGGCCCGGGTGACCGATCACCACCGTGGTCCCGTGCCGGCCGCCGACGCGCTCACCCCGGTGCCGGACCAGCTTTCGCGCCAGGTGCCGGCCGCGCGCGGACGGCTCGATCCGGTCCTGGTCCAGGGTGTCCGCAGCGGTCTGAGCGCCCGGTCGTTCGTCTACGTGCCACCGCAGTACGTCAAGGATCCGAAGTCGCGCTTCGCCGCGGTCCTGGTGCTCTCCGCCGATCCGCGTGCGCTCATCCGTGCTCTCGACCCGCGCACCGCGCCCGCCGTCTACGTCGTGACCGGCCCTCCGCCGGGCGACTGCACCGATGCCCCTGCCGGCCCGCAGGCGGAGAGCTTCCTCAGCCAGGACCTGCCCGAGGCGGTGGCCCGCGCCTACCGTGTCGATGGCTGGGGCGTGCTCGGCGACCGGGTGGGAGGTCTGTGCGCCGCCAAGCTGGCGCTGCGGCACAGCGACCGGTTCCCCGCCGCGGTGTCCGCCGCGACGTCGTACGATCCCCCGGCCGGGGATCTGTACGGCGGCAGCCCGGCCGTCCGCGACGAGAACGACCTACGGTGGCGGCTGCGGAACCGGACGCCACCGCCCGCCGGCCTGCTGCTCATCGACAACGCCGAGTCCCGGCGGCTGGCCGCGCTCGCCAAGCCCCCGCTCCGCGTCGAGGTGACGCCCGAGACCGGGCCGTGGCCGTACGATCTGTCCGCCCTGCTGCGTCGGCTCACCGCCGGTCTCGCCGCCCGCCTGACTCCCACCCTCACCCAGGCGGGCCGGCCGTGAGCCTCACCGGCACACCGTTGCAGGTGCTGCTCGTCGCCGTCGCGCTGGCCGCGCTCGGGGCGACGGTCTGGCTGACGCCCCGTATGAAACGGTGGTTCGGCCGGGTCGGCCTGCTGCTGTGCAGCGAGTTGTGCGCGCTGCTGGCCATGCTGACCGTCGCCAACGCCTATTTCGACTTTTACCACTCCTGGGCGGACCTGACCGGCGGCGTCTCCGGAACGGCGACCGGCCCCGGGCCCTCGGGAGCCGCGGAGGTCACCGCGGTGCGGGATCCGTTCATCACCGCTCACCGGCTGCCGTCCACCGCCGGCGGACTGCAGTCCATCGTCATCCACGGTCACCGGTCCGGGATCAGTACCCCGGCCTACGTATACCTGCCGCCGCAGTACGCCTCCGAGCCGAACCGGCGCTTCCCGGTGACGGTGGCCCTGACCGGCTATCCCGGCAACGCGCAGAACCTCATCACCCGTATGCAGCTTCCCCAGCTGGCCTCAGGCGAGATCGTCGCCGCCCGGATCCAACCGATGATCTTCGTGATGCTGCGGCCCATGCTCACTCCGCCCCGCGACACCGAGTGCACCGACGTCCCGCACGGCCCGCAGGCGGAGACGTTCTTCGCCCAGGACTTGCCGGTGGCGATCGGCAGCGCCTATCGCACCGCCGCCGCACCGGGGGGCTGGGGGCTGCTCGGCGACTCGACCGGAGGGTACTGCGCGGCCAAGCTGGCCATGCGGCACTCCGACCGGTTCTCCGCCGCGGTGTCCCTGTCCGGATACTTCCACGCGCTCAACGACCTGACGACCGGTGACCTCTACGGTGGCAGCAAGACCTACCGGGCCGAGAACGACCTGTTCTGGCGGCTCGGGCACCTGCCGCCCCCGCCCATCCGCATCCTGGTCACCTCCAGCCGCAGAGGCGAGCGCGACTATCCCCAGATCCAGCGGTTCATCGCGCTGGCCAGGGCACCGATGGAAGTGGACTCCCTGATCCTGCCCAGCGGAGGCCATCACTTCAGCGTCTGGCGCAGTGAACTGCCGTCCGCGCTGCGCTGGCTCGCCGACCGGCTCCTGAGCAGCCGAGGCTAGCGCCGCCGCCCTATTCCGCCGCTCCCGCCCGGCGGGAGGACCGGAAGGCTCAGAGCTCGACCTCGTAGCGGTAGCCACGGCCGCGCAGGGTGGTGATGCGGTTGGGGTCCTCACCCAGCTCACCGAGCTTACGGCGCAGCGCGGAGACGTGGACGTCCAGCGTCTTGGTGGAGCCGAACCAGTTCACGTCCCACACCTCCTCCATCAGCTGCTCACGGGAGATCATCTCTCCGGCCCGGGTGACCAGCAGGGCCAGCAGGTCGAACTCCTTGGGACGCAGCGGCAACTCGGTGCTGTCGACGTAGGCCCGGCGGGCCGCCAGATCCAGTCGCAACCGCCCCACCGTCATGGTGCGGTCGTCGGGTGCCGACGACTGCCGGCGCAGATGGGCCCGGAGCCGGGCCATCAGCTCGGTGAGCCGGAACGGCTTGGTCAGGTAGTCGTCGGCACCCGCGTCGAGCGCGACCACGACCTCGAACTCCTGAACGCGTGCCGTCAATACGACGATCACCGTCAGGGGCAGGGCGCCGCGCAGCCGGCGGCACAGCGCGACGCCGTCGACGTCGGGCAGGCCAAGATCGAGCAGCACGAGGTCGGGCGGACGGCTGCGCACGTCGTCCAGCGCGTCCAGCCCGGTCGCGGACAGAGCCGCCTCATAACCATGGCCGTTCAGCGCCTCGACCAGCTCAGAGCCGATCGCCGGATCGTCCTCGATGACCAGCACGCGGGCAGGAGACACACCTGGCAGTCTAGGGCTTGAGATACCGTGCGGGCCGCGCCATCCGGGGTGCGCGCCTACCGGACTTGTCATGGGGTAGGGGCTGCTCGTGAGCGCTAAGGAAGTCGACGTCATCCTCATCGGAATGGGACCGGGGGGAGAGGATGCGGCGGAGAAGCTGGCCGAGGCCGGACTGGTCGTGGCCGGAGTCGAAGCCCGGCTGGTCGGCGGCGAGTGCCCCTACTTCGGCTGTGTCCCCACCAAGATGATGGTCCGCGCCGCCGGTGTCCTGGCCGAGGGCCGCCGGATCCCGGACTTCGCCGGTGACGCCGCCGTCCGGCCGGACTGGGCTCCCGTGGCGCGGCGGATCCGGAGCGAGGCCACCGATGACTGGGACGACAAGACCGCCGCCGACCGGTTCACCGGCAAGGGCGGCCTGCTCTTCCGGGGCCGGGGCCGGATCACCGGGGCCGGCGAGGTCACCGTCACGAGCGAGAGCGGCGAACAGGTCCTGCGGGCACGCAGCGGCATTGTGATCAATGTCGGCACCGACCCGGCCGTTCCCCCCATCGAGGGACTGGCCGGCACTCCCTACTGGACCAATCGCGAGGCCGTACGAACCGAGCAGGTGCCCGGCTCGCTGATCGTCCTCGGCGGCGGAGCGATCGGATCGGAGTTCTCCCAGGTGTTCGCCCGATTCGGTAGCGAGGTCACCGTGGTCGAGGCCGCGGACCGGATGCTGCCGCTGGAGGAGCCCGAGTCGGGCCGGCTGCTGGCCGAGATCTTCGAGCGCGAGGGCATCGGCGTGCACACCGGCGTCGGGGCCACCAGGGTCGGCTACGACGGCGGGACCTTCACCGTGTCCCTGGGCGAGGAGACGCTGACCGCGACCAACCTGCTGGTCGCCACCGGCCGGCGTACCGACCTGAAGTCGCTCGGGGTCCGAGCCGTCGGCCTCGACGAGGACGCCAAGGTCATCGACGTGGACGACCGGTTGCGGGCGGCACCCGGCGTCTGGGCGATCGGCGACGTCACCGGAAAGGGCGCCTTCACCCACGTTTCGATGTACCAGGCGGCCATCGTGATCAGGGACATCCTCGGCCAGGACGGCCCGCCCGCCGACTACCACGCGCTGTCCCGGGTGACCTTCACCGACCCCGAGATCGGCGCCGTCGGGCTGACCGAGGCCCAGGCCAGGGAACGCGGGCTCACCGTCCGCACCGGCACCGTCCAGGTCGGCGCCACGGCCCGGGGCTGGATCCACAAGGCCGATGGCTTCATCAAGCTGGTCGAGGACGCCGGCCGGGGGGTGCTGGTGGGCGCGACCTCCGCCGGGCCGGTCGGCGGGGAGGTGCTCGGGGCGTTGGCCGTGGCCGTCCACGCCGAGGTACCGACCGAAAGGCTCCGGCACATGATCTACGCCTATCCGACTTTTCACCGGGGCATCGAGGGTGCGCTCCAGGACCTTTCCGGGGAGTGACCTCGGGAATCATTTGTCCCTGCGATATGCAAGCGATCGGCAATAATCGCCATGCCGGTGATTCAGGGCTGCATTGCTGCTTCTATGAGCATCATGTCGTCACCTGTCGTACATCGGTCGGCCGCTGTCCTGCTGATCGTGGGCACGGCGGCCTGCACTCCCGTCACGGCGCAGCACTCGCAGCCCGGCGCGCGGCCGTGGTCCGCGGCCACGCCGCGGCACACCTCGGAGGGGCCCAGGTCCGCCGCCCCGCGCCCGACGGCGCCCAGGATCCCGCACTTCATCCGTACGTTCCACGTGGACGCCGTGCACGGCGACGACGGCAACTCGGGCAGGACCCCGGCCGCCGCCTGGAAGACACTGGGCCGGGTGAACCGGGCCGCCTTCGAACCCGGCGACGGGGTCCTGCTCAGGCGCGGCGGCACCTGGCATGGTTCGCTCGCCCTGCGTTCCCAGGGCACCCGGAAAGCGAAGATCACTTTGGCGGCGTACGGCTCCGGCTCGCGGCCGGTGATCGCGGGGGGCGGCGTCGCGGTCGGCGGCTCCTACTGGGTCGTTCGCGCGGTCCGGACGACCGGTGGCCGCTGGGCCGGCGTCGAGTTGAGCGGTACTCATGACGAGGTGCGCGACATCTACACCGACCACAACGTCGTCGGGGTGTCGGTGACGGATCGGGCCTCGGACAACGTCATCGCCGACAGTGAGATCGTCGACAACGACAGAATGAGTGTGAACACCCCGAAATCTCAGAATCCCAATGACGACTCCGGGGCATTCGGTGTGCTGCTCAACGGTGATCGCAACACCGTGACCCACAACAAGATCTCCGGCAGTTTCGCGAAGAGCTACGACTACGGCACCGACGGAGCGGCGGTAGAGATCTACAACGGTGATCGAAATGTCATTTCGCACAATGTGACCAGCGACAATGACACGTTCACCGAACTCGGCCGGGAGGGCCGCCGGACCGCCGACGGCAACGTGTTCATCTACAACGTCGTCACCACCACCAAGAACCGCGGTGCCTTCCTGGTGACGCGCGGAGCGGGCACCTCGCTCGGCCCGGTGCGCGGCACGTTCGTCGCCAACAACACCGTCTCCCTGCCCGGCAAGGGCGGGGGCTGGGTCTGCTATGCCGGGTGCGCGCCGGGTATCCTCAAGCTCCGCAACAACGTGATCTCCGTGGGAGGGGTGGTCGGCCAGGAGGACGGGGCCGGCGCCGACGACGACACGGGCGTCTATCAGGGGCGGGTGCGGTTCAAGCTCGGATCGAGATCCGTGGTGGGCGATCCCAGGTTCGTCAGCCGGACCAACCTGCGGCTGCGGACGGGCAGCCCGGCGATCGGGCGTGCGGTGCCCCTGGGTCCCACCGATGACCCGGCCGGGCGGCGGGCATCGGCGACGGCGCGGGCGGGCGGTCAACTCGACGCCGGCGCCTACGACTGGATCGGCTGACTGTCAAGGAGAGGGCGGTCCGAGCCCTCAGACCACGATCCCGCCGCCGCTGGGGCGGATTAGGGTTGATCGGGGGAAGACACGACCCCGCGTGTCACCGATGCGCGCACCGAGCCAGGCAGAGGGGTCTTCGATGAACCGGTTGAAGGACGCGACGAGTCCTTATCTGCTGCAGCACGCGGACAACCCGGTCGACTGGTTCGCCTGGGGCGACGAGGCCTTCGCGGAGGCGGCACGCAGGGACGTTCCCATCCTGCTGAGCGTGGGATACGCGGCGTGTCACTGGTGTCACGTGATGGCACACGAGTCGTTCGAGGATGAGGCGACCGCGCAGCTCATGAACCGGTTGTTCGTCAACGTGAAGGTCGACCGCGAGGAACGGCCGGACGTCGACGCGGTCTACATGGAGGCCACCCAGGCCATGACCGGCCAGGGCGGCTGGCCGATGACCGTGCTCCTGACCCCGGGCGGCCATCCGTTCTACTGCGGCACCTACTTCCCCCGGCCGCGTTTCCAAGCACTGTTGCACGGCGTGGCCAAGGCCTGGACCGATCAGCGCGACGACGTCGTACAGCAGGGTCAGGAGGTGGTGACCGCGCTCACCTCCCGCGCCCCGGAGACGTTCGCCGGCGAGCCGCCCAGGACAGGGCGGCTGGCCGAGGCGGTCAGGGCGCTGCGGCAGGGCTACGACGCCGTACGGGGTGGTTTCGGCGGGGCCCCGAAGTTCCCGCCGTCCATGGCGCTGGAGTTCTTGCTGCGCCACGCCGCCCGTACCGGTGACGAGGACGCGCTGGTGATGGCCGGGCACACGCTCGAGGCCATGGCCCGGGGCGGCATGTACGACCAGCTCGGCGGTGGGTTCGCCCGCTACTCGGTCGACGACCGCTGGATCGTGCCGCACTTTGAGAAGATGCTCTACGACAACGCGCTGCTGGCCCGGGTCTACGCGCACTGGTGGCGGCTGACCGGTTCGGAGCTGGCCAGGCGGATCGCGCTGGAGACCTGCGACTGGATGCTGCGCGACCTGCGTACGGCGCAGGGCGGGCTGGCCTCCGCGCTCGACGCCGACAGCGAGGGCGAGGAGGGCAGGTACTACTCCTGGACCCCGGCGCGGCTACGTGAGGTGCTGGGCGAAGACGACGGCACGTACGCGGTGGAGCTGTTCGAGGTGACCGGCACGTTCGAGCACGGCACGTCGGTGCTGCAGCTCCTGCGGGATCCGGAGGACCCTGAGCGGTACGCACGCGTACGCGCCCGGCTGCTGGCGGCCCGGGCCGAGCGGGTGCCGCCGGCCAGGGACGACAAGATCGTCGCTGCCTGGAACGGGCTGGCGGTCGCGGCGCTGGCCGAGTGCGGTGCCCTGTTCGAGCGGACCGATCTGGTGTCCGCCGCCCAGGACGTGTCCCTGCTGCTGACCGACCTTCACATGAGGGACAACCGGCTGGTCCGCACCTCCCGGGACGGCGCGGCCGGGCCGCACGCCGGCGTGCTGGAGGACTATGCCGACGTGGCCGAGGGCCTGCTCGCGCTGCACACGGTCACGGGCGATCCCGAGCAGGTACGGCTCGCCGGGCAATTGCTCGAGGCCGTCCTGACGCACTTCGGCGACGGCTCCGGCGGGTTCTACGACACCGCGGACGACGCCGAGGCGCTGTTCCGGCGTCCCCAGGACCCGACCGACAACGCCACCCCGTCGGGCCGGTTCGCCGCGGCCGGCGCGCTGCTGTCCTATGCGGCGCTGACCGGCTCGGCCCGGCACCGGGACGCGGCCGCGGCCGCGCTGGCGCCCGCCACCCTGCTGGCCGAACGGCATGCCCGGTTCGCAGGATGGGGGCTGGCCGTCGCGGAGGCGTTTGTCGCCGGTCCGGTGGAGATCGCGGTGGTCGGCCCGCCGGACGACGGCCGGACCCGGGCTCTGCACCGGGCCGCGCTGATGGCCACGTCGCCTGGGACAGTGGTGAGCGTGGGAGAGCCCCTGTCCGGCGAGCCGGACGGACTCGGGGTTCCGCTGCTGGCGGAGCGCGGTCTGGTGGGCGGCGCCCCGGCGGCCTATGTGTGCCGGGACTTCGCCTGCCGGCTCCCGGTCACCGATCCGGATCAGCTGCGCGGCCAGCTCGAGACCATCTGACGCGCTCTCCTTGCATTTCGAGCCCACGCGACGTCCAGCTCACGGGACGTCCAGCTCATGGGACTTCCAGCTCATGGGACTTCCAGCTCATTGGATTTCCAGTCCAGCTCTGTGGTGACGGGGCCGCGATTGTGCCAGGGTGTAGTGCTACCAGTGAGTAGCAGAATCTGGATGACTGATTGTGGTCACCACGGCGCGGCTGGCCCCGATGGTCGTGGAGTATCTGGACGTTTGTCGTCTCAGTGGTCCATAGTCGTGTGACCCCGGATACACCGGGACGGGGAGCCGAGGGAGTGTTGCTGTGCGGAGGCCGAGCCGGCGAGTTCTACCGACGGTCATCGGCGTATCTCTGCTGACCACGCTCGCCGCCAACATCTCGGTGGTAGTGGCGCAGACGCCGGCCAAGCCCCGCACCCAGGTCGCCAAGAAGCAGGCCTTCGTCGCCAGCGCGGCCTCCTCCCCCTACTCCGCCGTCGCGCCGCTGCAGCAGCGGCTGTCTGCGCAGATCCTCGTCGCCGGGGGAGCCACGCTGGCCGCCGCCACGATCGCGCAGATCCGCAGATACAAGGGCGTCCAGGGCGTTGAGGTGGTCGACGCGGTGCAGGCACTGGTCGGGGGCAAGCGCGTCGGGCTGCTTGGCGTCGACCCCTCGACCTTCCGCGCCTACACCCCCAGGCCGACGGCCGAGTCCGACGCGCTGTGGCGCAACGTCGCCGCGGGCGATGTCGCGGTCTCCTTCACGCTGGGCAAGGACGGCGGCCTGCAGCTCGACAGCCATGTGCCCATCGGCGGCAAGACCAGGCAGGTGCAGACCCGCATCGGCGCCTACGCCACCATGGGCATCGGCCAGGTCGACGCCGTGGTCTCGCACACCGTGGCCCAGTCGCTGGGGATGCCGTCCGGCAACGCCCTGCTGATCAGCGCGCCCAAGGCCAAGCTCGACAAGCTGAACAACTGGCTGACCAAGAAGGCGCTCCCCAAGGGCGCCAAGTCGGTGCTGCTCAACACCAAACTCGACTATGTCGGCAGTGCCGGGGCCGGTCAGCTGCCGCAGTCCAACGGTCAGTTCATGACCGGGACGCAGATCTCCGTCGCGATCAACGCGGGCTACACGAAACTCGGCATGCCCTACGTGTGGGGCGGCGAGTCGGACGCCGAGGGCGGATATGACTGCTCCGGTCTCGTCCAGTGGGCGTTCCGCCAGGCCGGCATCAAGATGCCGAGAGTGGCCGCCGACCAGGCTCGCACCGGTCCCGTCGTGCCCTACGACCAGGCCCGGCCCGGGGACCTGCTGATCTGGGCCAACGACCCGACCGCGCCCGGCTACATCTCGCACATCGCCATCTACCTCGGCGGCAACAAGATGCTGGTGGCGCCGCACACCGGCGACGTCGTCAAGATCCAGAAAGTGTATCTGCGGAACTTCAGGGGCGCCGTCCGCGTGAACCCCCAGCTCGCCGCCCAGGTGGGCGGCTGACCCGGGCCTGACCCGGCCGACCCCGCACCTAACCCGCTCTGCGGGACCCGGCCTGTGGGGCCCGGCCTGCGGGGCCGGCAGAGCGGGCTGGGCTCAGAGCGCGCTGGGGCTCAGAGCGGGCAGCCCGCGCGACAGGTAGTCCAGGGCACGTTCGCGCAGTGCGAGCGGCTTCTCCGCACCTTGGCTTTGCCGGGATCAGGGTGTAATTTTTATTACATGACAACTACTGAAAACTTGCGGGGCTGGTTCTCCGGGCGGCTGCCCGAGGCATGGTTCGAGGCGGCGCCCGAGGTCGTGCTGGACCGCGAGGAGATCACGGTGGTCGGCCGGCTACCCGAGCCCGCGGTTGCGGAGGGCCTCTCGGACGGGGAGTGGGCGGGCATCGTCGCCGGGCACCTTCAGCGATTCCGTGAGGACACCCGGGATCAGCGCATCGCCATCGCCAGCGAGGCCGAGCACCGGTTCGGCCGCAAGGTGTCGTGGGGGGTGGAGTGCGGCGGCCAGCGGGAGATGTTCACGACGCTGTCGGTTCCGGTGATGACGCGGCTGCGCCAGCCGGAGCGGCGCGTCCTGGACACGCTGGTCGACGCCGGGGTCGCGCGCAGCCGCAGCGACGCACTCGCCTGGTGTGTCCGGCTGGTGGGCAAGAACGCCGACGAGTGGCTGGGTGAGCTGCGTGAGGCCCTGCAGCACGTTGAACGGGCCCGCGCCTCCGGCCCCGCGGTGTAGGGGCCTCCAAGCGGCCTCAGGACCCGCGCGCGGCATGAGTCGGCAAAGGTTGGGCGGCAGGTTCCGATCATGGGCCTGAACTGGCTTATGGTGCGATTGTGGGTGGACTTCGCTGTGTCGATGGGTCGTTCCTCGCGGTGATCCCCGTGCCGTCGCACGATCGCGGCGGCAGGCCGTTCGAGGTCACGCTCGAACTCGTACGGGACGGAGAACCGTTCGGCTCGGTGGGCGAGCGCTGCGGTTTCCATCTGGCCCGGCTCACCCGGAGGGTCGCCGCGGCCCGTGCCGACGAATCACCGCAGGCCGTCCGGTGGCACGACCCCGACGACCGGTTTCCCGATCCACCGCTCGAGCAGGCAGTTCAGGCGTTCCCCACGGTCGCGGCCCAGCTGCCCCGGGAACCGGAGCTGTTCTCCTTCCGCTACCGTGATCGGGGAGACCTCGCCAGCACGGGTGAGCTGCGCTGTGCGCTGCGCACCTCGTCGTTCTGGGCAGGCGGCCAGACCATGGCCGCCGCCCCCCACGGCGGCTGGCGGATCGCCCGCCGCGCGGTCGTCGAGGCGTGGGGTGCAGGTGGCCGGGGAGTGCGTGCGGTGGTGACCTCCGCCCAGCTCCATCGCTTCCTCACCGAGATTCTCGACGAGGCGGCGAACTCGGGGGCAAGTTACAGAGATCTAACGGTTGAGGTACCAACGGGGCAGATCAGGCGATAATTGGCCCTCGTTGCCACCCAGACCATCGCTTGACCGTTGCTTGGAGGAGTTGCCCACATGCGTGGTTCGGCTCGGATGAGTTCGGCGATTCGCCGGAGCAAGCCGTACACGCGCTTCCGCGACCTCGTCTACAGGTGGTATGAGCGCCGGGTCGAGGACTCGCTGCCGACCGACATCGTGCCGCGGCATGTGGGTGTGATCCTGGACGGAAACCGCCGCTGGGCCCGCTCCATGGGGATGGCCGACGTCAACACCGGGCACCAGCGCGGTGCCGACAAGATCTCCGAGCTGCTGCAATGGTCCACCGAGACCGGCGTCGAGGTCGTCACGCTGTGGCTGCTGTCCACCGACAACCTGACCCGTCCGGCCAAGGAACTAGATCCGCTACTGGAGATCATCGAGAACACGGTCCGGCAGCTCGCCGCCGACGGCTGGCACGTCAAGCCGGTGGGAGCTCTCGACCTGCTGCCCGACAAAACAGCGCGTGTCCTCAAAGATGCCGGTGAAGCTACATCTGGCGTCGCTGGGTTGATTGTGAACGTCGCCGTTGGGTATGGAGGTAGACGTGAGATCGCTGATGCGGTGCGCTCTCTGCTCTACGAGCAGGCGAGTCAAGGCACCAGCATTGAGGAGCTCGCTGAGACCCTCGATGTCGAGCACATCGCTGAGCATCTCTACACGCGCGGTCAGCCCGATCCCGATCTGGTCATTCGGACGTCGGGAGAGCAACGCCTCTCCGGCTTCATGCTCTGGCAGAGCGCCCATTCGGAATTCTACTTCTGCGAAGTCCACTGGCCGGACTTCCGCAAGGTCGACTTCCTGCGCGCACTCCGTTCTTACGCCGCGCGACATCGGCGCTACGGCTCTTAAACCCCTGGTCAGGGCTGTGACGGGCGTCACTACCCCAATTTCGGCATTGAGCCGTAGCGTGGCAGCAGGTTTCCCCGAGGTAAGGGCATCGTCCACCAGGCGGACAGCCTGGTGGCGCCCGAAGGAGAGCGAGTGGCCACTTCCTCCCCGCGCCGTGGTTCCGCCCAGCCCGCACCCGCGGCCGCTGGTACGGACCGGCGCACGTACGTCCTCGACACCAGCGTCCTGCTCGCCGACCCGGGGGCGATGACCCGGTTCGCGGAGCACGAGGTCGTACTACCCATAGTCGTCATCACCGAACTCGAGGCCAAGCGCCACCACCCGGAGCTCGGCTACTTCGCCCGGCAGGCGCTGCACACCCTCGACGACCTCAGGGTCGACCACGGCCGTCTCGACGAACCGATCGCTCTCGGCGACCAGGGCGGGACACTGCGGGTCGAGCTCAACCACTCCGACGCGAGCGTGCTGCCAGACGGATTCCGGCTCGGTGACAACGACACCCGGATCCTGTCGGTGGCCCGATGGCTGTCCATCGAGGGCCGGGACGTCGTGCTCGTGTCCAAGGACCTGCCGCTGCGGGTGAAGGCGGCGAGTGTCGGGCTGGCCGCGGAGGAGTACCGCGCGGAGCTGGCGGTCGTCGAGTCCGGCTGGACCGGCATGCGCGAGCTTGAAGTGACGACCGACAAGGTCGAGGAGCTGTACGAATACGGCCGGCTCGAACTCGAAACGGTGATGGCCGACGGCACGGGTTGCGAAACCCCGCTGGACGTCCGCGAACTGCCCTGCCACACCGGCCTGCGGCTGCTGTCGGCCAACGGCTCGGCCCTCGGCCGGGTGCTGCCCGACAAGTCCGTACGGCTCGTCCGCGGCGACCGTGAGGTCTTCGGGCTGCGTGGACGCTCGGCCGAGCAGCGGATCGCCCTCGACCTGCTCATGGACGAGGACGTGGGCATCGTGTCCCTCGGCGGCCGGGCGGGCACCGGCAAGTCGGCGCTCGCGCTGTGCGCGGGGCTGGACGCCGTGCTGGAGCGGCGCAAGCACCGCAAGGTCCTGGTCTTCCGGCCCCTGTACGCCGTCGGCGGGCAGGACCTCGGGTACCTCCCCGGATCCGAGAACGAGAAGATGTCGCCCTGGGCCCAGGCCGTCTACGACACCCTGTCGGCGGTGACGACCCCCGAGGTCATCGACGAGGTCCTCGACCGGGGCATGCTCGAGGTGCTGCCGCTGACCCACATCCGGGGGCGCTCGCTGCACGACGCCTTCGTGATCGTGGACGAGGCCCAGTCGCTGGAGCGCGGCGTGCTGCTCACGGTGCTGTCCCGGATCGGCTCGGGGTCGCGGGTAGTGCTCACGCACGACGTGGCGCAGCGTGACAACCTCCGGGTGGGCCGGCACGACGGCGTCGCCGCCGTCGTGGAGCGGCTCAAGGGTCATCCGCTGTTCGCTCATGTGACCCTGACCCGGTCCGAGCGCTCGCCGATCGCCGCTCTGGTCACCGATCTCCTCGGGGACATCGGCGCCTGACCGCCTCCCTCCGTGATCATGCGATCCACGCGGATCGCATGATCACGGAGGTTAGAGCGCTCCAATATGATCACTCTTCGCGGTCGTCCCAGTCCGCCCCGTCATGGTGTGATTAACGTCACATCTACCATGCGATCGCAAAGAATCCCTGGTCCAGCTATGGATTGCGCCATTTTCTGGTCAAGTTGACAATGGGCTCACTGGCACCATTCATCACGTTTCGGTTGCGAGGTACCCCCTGATCTCCGGCAGTGTGGGGCGCCGTAAGCACCTCCCAGGTCCGTGACCCCCCGGTTGGACGATCTGACGGGCGTACCGTTCGCCGCCTTTCCGGTGGCGCGTGATAAGGCCCAGGAGGTGATCGCCTATCGAGCGCGTGCCCCCTGCGCGTCCGACCGTCGGAAGGATCGCCTTGAACGGAGACCGGAACGGGTCCCCCCACGGCGCGCCAGTACAGCCGACACCGTTCATGTTCGGCGAAGAGAGCGAGCAGGGCACCGGCTGGGACACCCCCCGAACCCCGGATTTCGGCATACCGTCCACCGACGTGAAGGTGGCGGGCGTTCCGGAGGCGGCGAGCACGGCACTGCTGTCCGCCGCCCCGCCGCGTGACGAGTGGGCCCGCGACGAGGTCGCCGATGAGGACGGGTTCCGTCCGGCTCGCCGCCGGTCGGGCTCCTTGCCGGGCCGCCTGGCACTTCCCAAGGTCGCTGTGGTGGCGGCCGCGGCCGCCGTGGTGGTGGGCGGCGGCGCCGTCGCGGCATTCGCGTTCACCGGCGGTTCCAGCGGCGGTAAGACCAACGCCGCCGCGGTGGTCCCCTCCAAGCAGGCACCGGCCCAGGCCGATCCGGCCAACGACCCCGCCGCCCGGCAGGCCGTGGAGGCCGCGACGCGCAGGCAGCTCCTCGACCGCGCATCCCGGGCCGCCCGCAAGGACTCGGGCAAGCACCCGGCGCTCGCCGTGAAGGGCTCACCGCTGCCGAGCGCCAGCTCCAGCTCCAAAGGCGGAGGCGGTGGCAGTACAGGTAGCGGCGATCCCGTGCCCGCCGGGGCGGCCCAGCAGATCGCCAAGGGGCTGCTTCCCGGCTTCGGCTTCAGCGGCTCGGGCCAGTTCGGCTGCCTGGTGAATCTCTGGAACCGGGAGAGCCACTGGAACAGCCACGCGGCCAACCCGTCCGGCGCTTACGGCATCCCGCAGGCCCTGCCCGGCAGCAAGATGGCCAGCGCCGGTCCCAACTGGCAGGACAACGCCACGACCCAGATCAAGTGGGGTCTCGGCTACATCAAGAACCGCTACAGCACTCCCTGTGGCGCATGGGGCCACTCCCAGTCGGTCGGCTGGTACTGATCCAGGCCTGACCGTACGGGGCCTGCCCGTACGGTCAGGAACGCGGCGGTCTGGTCATGCCGAGCACGTCGAGGGCGGCGTCGAGCTGCTCCAGGGTCAGCAGGCCCAGGTCGACGTAACCGCGCTCCAGGACCACCTGGCGGATGGTCTTGCGCTCCTTGAGCGACTGCTTGGCCACGATCGCCGCCTCCTCATACCCGAGGTAGCGGTTGAGCGGGGTCACGATCGACGGTGAGGACTCGGCGTACTCCCGGCAGCGGTCGACGTCGGCCTCGATGCCGTCGACGCAGCGGTCCGCCAGCAGCCGGGACACGTTGGCGAGCAGCCGGATCGATTCCAGCAGGTTGCGGGCGAGCACGGGCAGCATGACATTGAGCTCGAAGTTGCCGGCCGCCCCGCCGAACGCGATCGCCGCGTCGTTACCGATCACCTGGGCGGCGACCTGGCAGACCGCCTCGGGGATCACCGGGTTCACCTTGCCCGGCATGATCGACGAGCCCGGCTGCAGATCGGGCAGCCGGATCTCGGCCAATCCCGCCCGCGGCCCGGAACCCATCCACCGCAGATCATTGGCGATCTTGTTGAGGCTCACCGCGATCGTCCGGAGAGCGCCGCTGGCCTCCACGAGCGCGTCCCGGGCACCCTGAGCCTCGAAATGGTCGCGAGCCTCCCTGAGCGGCAGCCCGGTGGCCCTGGAGAGCTCCTCGATCACCCGGACCGCGAAACCCGGTGGCGTGTTGATGCCGGTGCCCACGGCGGTGCCGCCGAGGGGCAGCTCCCCGAGCCGGGGGAGCACGCCCTCCAGCCGCTCCACTCCGAGCCGTACCTGGGCCGCGTAGCCGCCGAACTCCTGGCCCAGCGTGACCGGGGTGGCGTCCATCAGATGGGTGCGGCCGGACTTCACGACCGTGGCGAACTGCCCGGCCTTACGGCCCAGGGAGTCCGCCAGGTGCCGCAGGGCGGGGATGAGCTCCCCGAGTACGAGCCCGGTGGCCGCGAGGTGGATGGAGGAGGGGAAGACGTCATTGGAGGACTGGGACGCGTTCACGTGGTCGTTGGGGTGGACGTCCCTGCTCAGCCGCTCCTGGGCGAGCGAGGCGATGACCTCGTTGGCGTTCATGTTGGAGGACGTGCCCGACCCCGTCTGGAAGACGTCTATCGGGAAGTGCTCGTCCCAGGCTCCGCCCGCCACCTCCAGCGCCGCGTCCGTGATCGCGTCGCCCAGCTCCCTGTCGATCACTCCGAGCTCGGCGTTGACCGTGGCGGCGGCCGCCTTGATCTGGGCCAGTGCCGCGATGTGCGCCCGCTCCAGCCGCGCCCCCGAGATCGGGAAGTTCTGCACGGCCCGCTGGGTCTGCGCCCGCCACCTGGCGTCGGACGGCACCCGGACCTCGCCCATGGAGTCGTGCTCGATCCGGAATTGCTGCTCGCCCATCACGGACCTCGAGTTCCTCGCGCCGGGGAGGACATGCCCTCCGCCTTCCCTCACCCTACGAGGCCTTCAGCCGCCCTTCTGGACGGTGTATTCCTGGCGCACGTTGGGCCGGCCGGCCGCCTGCTCCTTGCCGTTGATCCAGACCCGGCAGGACGAGGGGTCCTCAAAGACCGCCGTGAGGGTGTTCAGGTCGTACTGCAGGCCCTGTCCCTTGGGCAGTACCCCGTTGTAGAGCACCTCCGCGTTGCCGGGGATCCCGAGGTAGACCTTGCAGTTGTCACCGGTGGCCTGGACGACCAGCGCGTTGGCGGCCGCGCCGGAGGGCGGCCCCTTGGCGGAGTGGGACGACTCGGAGGGGGAGGCGCCGGCCGGTTGCTTGGGCGAATCATGTGTCATTCCCACGGCCATCGCGCCGGCACCGATGCCGCAGGTCGCGCAGGTGGCGGCGATGAGGGCGAGGGCGACCATCAGCCGCCGGCGCGGATTGCCGTCCCGCTGGCGTTGGCGCTGGGTCCGGGGCCCGGCCACCGCCCGATCCAGCCGGTCGAGCACCCGGGCGTGGGTCATCCGGCGGAGCGGGTTCTTCTGCAGCAGCCCGTTGATCACCGGCGCCAGCTCGCCGGCCCGCTGCAGCGGAGCCGGATCCTCGGTGAGCACCGCCGAGAGCGTCGCCATCACGTTGGGGTGGTCGTACGGCGGCCGGCCCTCGACCGCGGTGTAGAGGGTGGCGCCGAGCGACCACAGGTCGGACTGCGGGGTCGCCTTCTCGCCGCGGGCGACCTCGGGGGCGACGTAGGCGGGTGAGCCCATGAAACTGTCCGACCGCGTGATGCGTGCCGACCGGTCGGTGATGGCCAGGCCGAAGTCGGTGAGCACCACCCTGCCGTTGTCGGACAGCAGCACATTGCTGGGCTTGATATCCCGGTGCAATATGCCGGCGTTGTGCGCGGTGGAGAGAGCGTCGAGCAGCTGACGGGCGATATCGGCGACCTTGGCCGGGGGCAGTGGGCCCTCTTTCGCGATCAGCTGATCGAGATTGGGAGCCTCCACCAGTTCCATGACGATCCAGGGGCAGCCGCGTTCGACGACGACGTCGTAGACGTCGATGATCGACGCATGGCTCAGCTGCGCGGGAGTGCGTGCCTCGCGCAGGGTCCGCCGGTAGAAGACCGCGCGTTCTTCGTCGTTGAGGTCCGGTGGTGGCCGCAGTTCTTTGATCGCGACGGTGCGGTCGAGACGCTCGTCGTGCGCCCGCCAGACCGTGCCCATGGCACCGCTGCCCAGCTCTGTAACCAGTCGATAGCGACCTGCTATCAAGACGTCACTCTGCTGGGTCATGGCGCAAAACATACCGGACCGAAGCGGGTTGCTGCCGGGCAGATGCCATGAACGCAGCGGAATTCAGATTAGATCGTTTAGGCGTATGTGAAAGCCCGCATAGCCTCACGAAATCCCGCAGGTAGTTTCGTCTTTCGGTTACTGGCGAGTCACCGCCGACCGATGCTCAGCAGCGGGCCCGTGGTCTCCGCGAAGAAGTCGTTTCCCTTGTCGTCGACCACGACGAAGGCGGGGAAGTTCTCCACTTCGATCTTCCAGACGGCCTCCATGCCGAGTTCGGCGTACTCCAGCACTTCTACCTTCTTGATGCAGTCCTGAGCCAGCCGGGCCGCGGGGCCGCCGATCGAGCCGAGATAGAAGCCGCCGTGCCGGTGACAGGCCTCGGTGACCTGCTTGGAGCGGTTGCCCTTGGCCAGCATGACGTGCGACCCGCCGGCCGCCTGGAACTGCTCGACGTAGGAGTCCATGCGCCCGGCCGTCGTCGGGCCGAACGAGCCGCTCGCGTACCCCTCCGGCGTCTTGGCCGGGCCCGCGTAGTACACCGCGTGGTCACGCAGGTACCGCGGCATCGACTCACCCGCGTCCAGCCGCTCCTTGATCTTTGCGTGCGCGATGTCGCGCGCCACCACCAGCGGTCCGCTCAGCGCCAGCCGGGTCTTGACCGGGTACTTCGACAGTTCCGCCCGGATCTCGTCCATCGGGCGGTTCAGATCGATCCGCACCACGTTGTCGTCCAGGTGCTCGTCGGTGGTCTCGGGCAGATACTGCGCCGGGTCGGTCTCCAGCCGCTCCAGGAACACGCCCTCGGCCGTGATCTTGGCCAGGGCCTGCCGGTCCGCACTGCACGAGACCGCGATCGCCACCGGGCAGGACGCGCCGTGCCGGGGGAGCCGGATCACCCGCACGTCGTGGCAGAAGTACTTGCCGCCGAACTGGGCCCCGATGCCCAGCCGCTGGGTGAGCTCGAAGACCTGCTGCTCCAGTTCGACGTCCCGGAACCCGTTGCCGAGCGGGCCGCCCTCGGTGGGCAGGGTGTCCAGGTAGTGTGCGGAGGCGTACTTGGCGGTCTTCAGCGCGTACTCGGCGCTGGTGCCGCCGACCACGATCGCCAGGTGGTAGGGCGGGCAGGCCGCGGTGCCCAGGGAGCGGATCTTCTCCTCCAGGAAGGTCAGCATCCGCTTAGGGTTCAGGACCGCCTTGGTCTCCTGATAGAGGAACGACTTGTTGGCGCTGCCGCCGCCCTTGGCCATGAACAGGAACTTGTACGCGCCGCCGGGGGTGGCGTACAGCTCGATCTGGGCCGGCAGGTTGGTTCCGGTGTTCCGCTCGTCCCACATGGTGACCGGCGCCATCTGGGAGTAGCGCAGGTTGAGCCGGGTGTAGGCGTCGTAGACCCCGCGGGACAGGTGCTCCTCGTCGCTTCCGTCGGTCAGCACATGCTGGCCGCGCTTGCCCATCACGATCGCAGTGCCGGTGTCCTGGCACATCGGCAGCACTCCGCCCGAGGCGATGCTCGCGTTCTTGAGCAGGTCGAGCGCCACGAACCGGTCGTTGGGGCTGGCCTCCGGATCGTCGAGGATCCTGCGCAGCTGGGCCAGATGGGCCGGGCGCAACAGATGCGAGATGTCGTGGATCGCCGTCTCGGTGAGCAGCCGGAGCGCCTCTGGCTCCACCTGCAGGAACGTGCGTCCGCCGGCCTCGAGGGTGCTGACCCCCTCGGTGGTGAGCAGACGGTACTCGGTGTCGTCCTGGCCGAGCGGCAGTAGATCGGTGTAGGCGAACTCGGGCATCACGTTTCCTGTTTCTTTCAGCGTCTCTGACCGCCCCCCAGAGTACGGCCCTGCCTCAGACGATCTCGCGCCGAGCCGGGCGCGGCGCTCCCGGCCAGGGTGGAGGCCGACCACCGCACCGGCCGCGACCAGGCACGCCGGCGGGCTCGGCGGACGCCACCACGGCGATGCGCCGCCGCAGGGTCCCCGGCTCATGTGGTTGCCGGCGGAGCCGGCGGGGGAGGTGATTACCCGAGGTGACAGTGGGTAGTACTCGCGTCCCCGACACAAGGAGGCGACTCGTCCATGAGTCTCGATGAAGCCGCCCGGCAACTACGTTCCACCGTGCACGACGCCCAGGTGGCTTTCGACTGCCTAGGACTGGGGGACCTCGAACGTGCCCACATTCACGTGATCACGGCTCGGGCCGCGGCCGACGCCGCGGAGGCGGCCCTGCAGGAGGCGCTTGCCCGGATGTCCCCCGAAGAGGCCGCCACCGAGGGCGAACGGGCCATCGTCGCCACCGAAGGCTCCTGACCGCCCGCCAAGTCTTGATCTTGTAGCCGGTGCCGGTGGCCGTATCGGCTACAAGATCACAATGGGGGAGGTTCGCAGTCGGGCGGGCAGAGGTCCGGTCAGACGACGGGGCGCTCCATGACGACGGGGTTCTCGAGTGCGCCTTCGACAGGGGTGGGCTCGAAGCCCTTAGCCAGCGCCAGGATCACCAGGATGAGGATCGTCGGTACGATGAAGGCGCTGCGGACCGGCGTGATGGCTCCCAGGATCGCGGCGCCGAGCACGAAGCCGACGTAGTTGAAGATGTTCACGCGGGCCACCGCGACGCCGAGCCCGGTCGGGTCGACCCGGGCCACGGCCGAGAACGACACCGGAGCGACCACGCAGAGCCCGAGGCCCATGATGCTGAACGCGACGATGGCCAGGATGGCGTTGGGCGCGGCCAGTACCCCGATCATGCCGAGCAGCCCGACCGCACTTCCGAGCCGTACGACCTGGGTGGCGCCGAACCTACGCACGCCGAAGTCGGCGATGCCCCGGCTCAGCACCATGGCCACCTGGTAGACGACGTAGGCGAGCGGGGCCACGGCGGTGCTGCTCTTCAGGTCATCGGTGAGGTATTTGGTGCTGTAGAGCGAGACCGCGGCGTCGGCGATGTAGAAGCAGGCCATCGCGGTCCCGACGATGAGGATCGGCCGCCACGGCACCCGCTTGGCCGCGGCCTTGAGGGCCGCCGAGGAGGGCGCCGAGCCTTCGTCCTCCTTGGGGAAGAGCCGGTGGCCGGTGAGCAGGGAGACCGCGATACCGGCGATGGCGGGGATCGCGAAGCCGATGAGCAGCGACATGTTCACTTTGTTCGCCAGCGAGGCCCAGAGTCCGCCCAGGATGCCGGCCACGCTCCAGACGGCGTAGAAGCCGGTGAGCAGGCTCTGGCCGTACCGGCGTTCGACCGCGACGGCCTGGGCGTTCATCGACGCGTCGACCGCGCCGACGAACAGGCCGAAGAGCGCGGTGGCGGCGTAGAGCGCGGGGACGTTATCGCCGGTGAGGCCGATCAGGGCGATGGTGACGCACACGGCCGGCTGGGAGACGCGCAGGACGATCGCGCTGCCGAACCGTGGGAAGACCAGGCCGGACAGTACGCTGCCCACCCCCGCGATCACGGGGACCAGGAGCAGCACGAGCCCGATGTCGCTGTCGCTGAGGTGATGCGCGTCCTGGATCTGGGGCACCCGCGTCACCACCGAGGCGAAACAAAGGCCCTGTACGGCGAAGGCGGCATAGGCAGAGATCCGCGCCTGACGATCTTGTGTGGTGATGCCGGAGGTCATTGGCATCTCTCTCTCGCGCGCCTGCGGATCGTCCGCTCGACAGGTCTGGATGGGGGAAGTTAACGTGAAGAATGTTCGCGTCAGGCTAGGCATCGGCGCAGGCCGGGTCAAGACTAGAGTTTCGCCGCTATCGTCTGAATCGTGGAAGACCCCCGGCGCCCGGCTCCCGGTGAGCGGCATGTCCCGACCCGAGACCTGCGGGCCTCCGATGCGGACCGGGAACGCGTGATCACTCTACTGGCAGACGCACTGGCGGACGGTAGACTCACCATCACCGAGCACTCCGAACGGATGGAACGGGCCTGCGCCGCCCGCACCCTGGGTGAGCTGACGGGGCTGACCATCGACCTCACCCCGGCCGAGGCGCAGCCGATCCGGGTCGACTCCGGATCGCTGCACGCGATCTTCGGCTCGGTCCGGCGAACCGGCCGGTGGGTCGTGCCGGTCCGGCTTCCGGTGCTGGCGGTGTTCGGCTCGGTGGAGCTGGATCTGCGGGAGGCGATCCTGCAGCGCAAGCACATCGTGGTCGAGGCAGCCCTGCTCGCCGGGAGCATCACGCTGCTCGTGCCGGACGGGGTCCACGTCAACGTCACCGGCCGGACGATGCTCGCCACCCGCGACCTGAGGCTCCGGCCCGTCCCGGACGGACCCGTCATCGAGATCAGCGGCAACCTGATCCTCAGCGCCATCAAGGCCGCCGCGCCCAAACGGACCTGGCGCCAGCGCGTCAAGGGCCGCATCCGCCGCGGTGAGAACGGCCCTGGATGATCGCCCTGCCCTGATCCGGCCGGGTCCGTACGGCCGGATCGCATCGGTCAGGTCGGGTCAGGTCAGGTCGCGGCTGTCAGGCCGTGCCGTCGGGTGACGGGTCCGGCGGGACCGGGTCACGAAGCCCTGTCGAAGTCGATGGCGCTGTAGGCCCTCAGCTTGCCGAGCTGGTGCTCGCTCTCGACCCGGCGGATGGTGCCGCTGCGGGCGCGCATGACGAGCGAATGCGTGGAGGCGGTCCCCTTGCGGTAACGGACGCCGTTCACGAGTTCGCCGTCGGTGATCCCGGTGGCGGCGAAGAACACGTCGTCGGAGGTCACGAGGTCGTCGGTGGTCAGCACCCGCGAGAGGTCGTGCCCGGCGTCGAGGGCCTTCTGCCGCTCGGCTTCGTCCAGTGGCCACAGCTTGCCCTGGATCACGCCGCCGAGGGCCTTGATCGCGCAGGCGGTGATGATGCCCTCAGGGGTACCGCCGATGCCCAGCAGCAGGTCGACGCCGGTGCCCTCCCGGGCTGCCATGATCGCGCCGGCCACGTCACCGTCGGTGATGAACTTGATGCGGGCGCCGGCCTCCCGGATCTCCTTGACGATGCCCTCGTGCCGGGGCCGGTCCAGGATGACGACCGTGACGTCCTCGACGGAGGAGCCCTTGGCCCGGGCCACGGCCCGGATGTTGTCACCGACCGGGCGCTCGATGTCGACCGCGTCGGCGGCCTCCGGCCCGGTGACGAGCTTCTCCATGTAGAACACCGCCGACGGGTCGTACATCGAGCCGCGCGCGCCGACCGCGATGACCGCGATGGCGTTGGGCATGCCCAGGGCGGCCAGCCGGGTGCCGTCGATCGGGTCGACCGCCACGTCGCATTCCGCGCCGCTGCCGTCGCCGACCTGTTCCCCGTTGTAGAGCATGGGCGCCTTGTCCTTCTCGCCCTCGCCGATGACCACCCTCCCCGACATGGAGACGGTGTTGATCAGCTGGCGCATCGCGTTGACCGCGGCTCCATCGGCGCCGTTCTTGTCGCCCCGGCCCACCCATCGGGCGGCGGCCATGGCGGCGGCCTCGGTGACCCGGACCAGTTCCATGGCGAGGTTGCGGTCGGGAGCGTCCTGAGCCGTGGCCAGCGGGGAGGACACGGTGGGTTCGTCAGACATGGCGAGGCGCCCCTTCGTTCGTCAGGTTGGTCGAATTGTCCGTGTGACGCGCCCCGTCTCACAAATTGGACCAGACCATGTGGGCTTGGTGTGGTCCTACCCGGGCTCGTGGCCGGAAACCCCAGCCCGGGGTAGCACTGGGTGAAGGGATCGTGATTCTCCTCCATGAGGGCGTAACCTTTGCGTCCATGAGCAGCGACATCGACGAGCCGGTGCGGATCTCCGACCGGGGGGCGGCCACTCGTGGCGCCCTGCTGGCCGCGGCGCGGGATGTTTTCGTGGAGGCCGGCTTCGCGCAGGCCGCGGTGACCGACATCGTCGCCAAGGCCGGTGCCAGCGTCGGCAGCCTGTATCACCATTTCAACGGCAAGGCCGACCTCTACTTGACGCTGTTCGAGGAATTCCAGGTCCGCCAGCAGGAACGCACACGTGACGCAATTCACGCCATCCGCGACGCCGGCCCGGCCGACCCGATGCGGCTGTTCGTCGCCGGGGCCCGCGCCTACCTCGACGGGTGCCTGGCGGAGCGCGACGTGGCCCGGCTGTTCATCTCCGGCGACGGGCCGCCCGGTTTCGACCGGGTGATGCGGCAGCGGCTGAACCGCTGGGCCCGGCGCAACGCCGGGCTGTTCCACACCGCTGACGGCGGCGTGGACGAGGCGCTGGTGATCGTGCTCACCGGAGCCATGGCCGGAGCGGTGTCCGAGATCTCATTGCGCGACGACGAGTCCGTGTCACGGCGCCTGGCCGACGAGATCATGGCCATCGTGGGGACGATCAACAACCCTCGCGCTTCGAACGCCGAGAGCACGGAGCGCGTGTGAGCGGCGAGCCTCCGCAGAACCCGCAAGAGCCCAGCCCGCAGTCGCCCCGCCTATCGCAGCCCAGTCCGCCGCAGCCGAGCGTGCCGCAGCCCAGTCCGCCGCAGGCGAGCGCACCGCACCAGGTTTCTGTTCAGCGGGTCAGCGACGGGACCTACAAGCGGCTTACCAGCGGCGTCGGCCAGTTCGCGCTGGCCATCGGCGCCTGCCTCGCCCTGGTCGGCGTGATCATGCTGCTGACGCCGCGGACCAACAAGCAGACCCTGCCGCACGTCGACGCGAGTTCGGCGGCGGAAGCCATGCGGCTGACGGCGCCGTACGTCTCCTACGCCCCCCAAGGGCTGCCCGCGGGCTGGCGGGCGACCAGTTCCCGGCTGAGCGGTGCCGAGGGCCCGGTGGCCTGGCATCTGGGCTTTCTCACCTCCAGCGACCAGTACGCCGCGCTCGAGGAGAGCAACGAGCGGCCGGCCGACGCGTTCGTCAAGCGGATGACCAACGTGGACCCGCTCGATCCGAAGAGCCTGGTCGGCACCCGCCAGATCGCGGGCGGGGCCTGGAACGAGTACTTCCGCAAGGACAAGAGACAGAACTCGCTGGTCCGGGAGCTGCCGACGGTGACACTCGTGGTGACCGGTACGGCGTCCTACGACGAACTGGCCGTGCTCGCCGCGTCCCTGAAGCCCCAGCCCAGGACGGCCACCACGCCCTGAAGGCCGCGGCAGCGGTCAGAACGGGGCGTCGGCCTCGGCGGGCTTGTCGGTGCGTTCCGCCATGGCCGCCGCGAGCCGGGCCCGGGCGCCTTCCAGCCACTGCTCGCAGACCTTGGCCAGCTGTTCGCCGCGTTCCCAGAGGCTGAGCGACTCCTCCAGGGTGAGCCCGCCCGCCTCGAGCCGTCTCACGACGTCCGCGAGTTCGTCCCGGGCCTGCTCATACGACTGCTGCTGCTCCGCCACGTCTCCACTTTAGGGGCTGGGGCATGCCCGCCGGCCCCGGTCCTCCCGATGCGCCGGCGACCCGGGTGAGAGTCACTCGACGTAGAGGGACAGCGTGTCGGCGACGCAGGCGGGCGTTTTCTGGCCTTCGACCTCGACGGTCACCCGGACCGTGGAGGGCTTTCCCGCCGGGGAGTTCTTGAGATCGATGAGCTCGGCGCCGCCCCGTACCCGGGAACCGACCTTGACCGGACCTTGACCGGGCCGGGAAAGCGGACCTTGTTGAGGCCGACGTTGACGCCCATGGTGAGACCGTCGATCCAGAAGATCTCGGGCATGAAGGCGTTCACCAGCGACAGGGTCAGATAGCCATGGGCGATCGTGCCGCCGAACGGGCTCTCGGCGGCCCGCTGCGGATCCACGTGGATCCACTGGTGGTCACCGGTCGCTTCGGCGAACATGTCGATCTGCGGCTGCGTCACCTCGTGCCAGGGGCTATAGCCGAGGTGCTGGCCCTTGACCGCCGCGAAGTCGGCGAGGCCGGCGAAAGATCTCATGAGATCGATCCTGCTGACCCGGTCACCGGCAGGGCAAGTGCGGCGGCCCACAAGACGGGATCACATCGTCTGTCGGGAAATGCGCCTCTTTCGCCACCCTTTCGCCTTCATGGCTCGGAGCGGCCGCCCGCCACGGCGGTCAGCCTGCCGTCGGCCAGCCGGATCAGCAACTCGTCCCCCTTGCCGACCTCCGCCGCCGACCGTACGACCGACTCGTCGGGGTGCTGCACGATCGCGTAGCCGCGCTGCAGGGTCGCCGCGGGAGACAGCGCGACCAGCCGGGCGCGGGTGTGGGAGAGCTCGTCGGCGGCGCGATCCAGTGCACCGGACAGGCAGCGGCGGGCGCGGTCGCGCAGGGCGAGGATCTGCTCGTCCTTGCGCTCCACCTCGCGTACCGGATCCGCCAGCGCCGGGCGGGACAGCACCCCGGCCAGCCAGGCCTGCTCACGTTCGACCCTGCCGGTGACGCACCGCCGGCCGCGGTCCCGCAACTGCCGGACCAGCTGGAGTTGCTCGCGTACGTCCGGTACGACCTTCTTGGCGGCGTCCGTGGGGGTCGAGGCGCGCAGATCCGCGACCAGATCGAGAATGGGGGAGTCCTGCTCGTGACCGATCGCCGACACCACCGGGGTCCGGGCCGCCGCGACCGACCGGACCAGCGTCTCGTCGGAGAACGGCAGCAGGTCCTCCAGCGACCCGCCGCCCCGGGTAATAATGATCACATCGATGTCCGGGTCGGTGTCGAGCTTGTGCAACGCCTCGACGACCTCACCGACGGCGTACGAGCCCTGGACGGCGGTGTTCTCGACCTGGAAGGCCACGGCGGGCCAGCGGCGGCGGGCGTTCTCCAGCACGTCGCGCTCGGCGGCCGAATCGCGTCCGCAGATCAGCCCGATCCGGTGCGGAAGGAACGGCAGCGGACGCTTGCGCTCGGGCCGGAACAGTCCCTCGGCATGGAGAAGCTGCTTGAGGATCTCCAGCCGGGCCAGCAGCTCGCCGACCCCGACCGGCTTGACCTCGAGCGCGGACAGCGAGAACGATCCCCGGTTGACCCAGAAGTCCGGCTTGGCATGGATGACCACCCGGGCGCCGTCGACCACCGCCGGGCCGTCGAAGACCGCGCGCGGGCCCACGACCCGTACGGACATGTTGGCCACCGGATCGCGCAGTGTGAGATAGGCCGTGCCGCCGCGCCGGTTGAGCTCGGTGATCTGGCCCTCGACCCAGATTCTGCCGAGTTTGCCGATCCATCCGCCGACCGCCTGCAGCACGGTGCGGACCGGGACGGGCGACTCGGGTGAGGTCTCCATGGCCATGCCGGAAGCGTACGGGCCGCGGGCAGCGAACGCTCCGACCGCCTGCCCAGCGGCGGGCGCCCGCCCGGGGCGCCGCGGCCCGGGCGGTCGTTCGCGATCAGGCGATGGACGCCACGGCCACCGCCCGATCACGCCTGATCACGCAGGGATCAGCCCTGTTCCTCGAGCTTGGCGAGGCGGTTCACGAACATGCGGATGAAGTCGGCACGTGCGGCATTGGCCTGCTCGTAGTCGCGCAGCAGGCTCACCTGCTCGGTGTTCAGGCCGCGCAGCCTGGCCCGCATCGAGGCGAGCGTGAGCTCGTCGTAACTCGGGACCGGAAGCGCGTCCGCGGCCACCGGCTCGGGCTTCGGCGCCTTGGCGGCCGGCTTCGCGGTGGCCGCCGGCTCCGGCGCGGGCTCAGCGGCAGGCTCAGGCATGGGTGCGGGGACGGGTTCGGCCTCGGGCACGGGCTCGACAATGGCGATCACCACGGGCTCGGCCTCGATGAACGGCTCAGGCGCGATGTTCGTCACGTTGTTCGGGCTCGGCGCGGGCTTGCCGAGGGCGAACTCGGGCTCGGCCGCAAGGGAGTTGTTGACCCTGCGGGGCGGGCGGGCCACCGGCGTCTCCGCCTCGGGTGCGAGCTCCTCCTGGCCGGTCACCTTGTCGACGACCCGGTCGATGACCTTGACCGCGGCCTGCTCGGCGTCGTTCCGCCAGCGCTCCAGGACCGGTCCCACGCCCGATGCCCTGATCTCCTTGTAGTCCTTGGTGAGTCGGTCGCTCAGCAGCAGTGCGCGCCCGACCCCGAACATCGCCAGCCGGACAGCGTTGATCGGCAGGTCGCGCACTTGCTCGGTCACTGCTTCCTGGACGTCTTTCCGCACCTGGCGTGGCGATTTCGGCATCGTCTGTCAGCTCCCTGTTGTCCTCACAAACGGACGGATGGATTTGTCCTACCGGGTGTTATGTCTACTGTGCCGCACGGTGCGGCGTTGGTCATCTCGGGTTAGCGTATTTCGCTTTCTGAATGGGGTGGATTGGATCACACGTAGCATTGAGGCATGACCTCCTCCACGACCGGCTCGGTGAACCGCCCACGGGGGAACGACCCCCGGGATCCGTCGCGCCCCGCAGTCCAGCGCCGCGTTCTTCTGGCCAAGCCGCGCGGTTACTGCGCGGGCGTCGACCGGGCGGTCCAGGCCGTCGAGATCGCGCTCGACAAGTACGGCGCCCCCATTTACGTCCGTAAGCAGATCGTGCACAACGTCCACGTGGTCAAGACGCTGGAGGAGCGTGGGGCGATCTTCGTCGAGGAGACGGACGAGGTGCCAGAGGGCTCCATCGTCGTGTTCTCCGCGCACGGTGTCGCCCCCGAGGTCCATCACGAGGCGGCCGGCCTCAGGCTCAGGACGATCGACGCGACCTGCCCGCTGGTGACCAAGGTCCACAAGGAGGCGGTCCGGTTCGCCGCCGACGACTACGACATCTTGCTGATCGGGCACGAGGGCCATGAGGAGGTCGTCGGCACCACCGGCGAGGCGCCCGAGCACATCCACCTGGTCGACGGGCCGGACGACGTGGCGAAGATCAAGGTCCGGGACGAGAGCAAGGTCGCCTGGCTGTCGCAGACCACGCTGTCGGTCGACGAGACCACCGCCACCGTCGACAAGCTGCGTGAACGCTTTCCGCTGCTGATGGACCCGCCGTCGGACGACATCTGCTACGCCACGCAGAACCGGCAGGTGGCGGTCAAGGAGATCGCGGCGGAGTCCGAGCTGGTCATCGTGGTCGGCTCGACGAACTCCTCCAACTCCGTGCGGCTGGTGGAGGTCGCCAAGGAGCACGGGGCCGCGGCCGCCCATCTGGTGGACTACGCCGAGCACATCGACCCGGCCTGGCTCGAGGGCGTCACCACCGTCGGCGTCACCAGCGGCGCCTCGGTACCCGACGAGCTGGTGCAAGGCGTCGTGGCCTACCTGAGCGAACGCGGCTTCGGCCAGATCGAAGAGGTCGTTTCGGTGGAGGAGCGCGTGCGCTTCTCTCTTCCGCACGAGCTGCGCAAGGACCTCAGGGCGGGCTGATCCCGCGAGCGGGCGGTCCTGGGCATCCTCGCGCCCCCGGCGGCGGCCGGGGGAGAGGACGCGTCGGCCTGCGAGCCGTACGGGCGGAGCGGACGGCAAGGTCACGTGTCCCAGCGGACAGGGTCTTCGTCGGGCTCGGCCCCGGGGGCGAAGGCGGCGCCGGCGGCCAACCGGGCGCGCAGGTCCCGCAGATCGTCCATCAGGCCGCGCCAGAACGCGATCGCCAGGACCAGGGCGGTACCCAGGAACAGCCAGGGGGCGCCGGCGGCGAGCGTCAGCACCAGGCCCGCGAAGAGGCTCTGCAGGAAGGACGCGTCGCCCATCGCGTACGCGCACTGGGCGACCGCGTCGGCCGCCAGGAAGACCATCGGCGGGCTGACCGCGAGGGTGAGGAGGTCGGCGCGGCGGGTGGCGACGGCCGCCAGCACGCAGCCGACCACGAACAGCGCACCGGCCACGAGCCCGAGCCCGAGCTTGGGGGCGAGCAGCGCGCCGAGCAGCCCGAAGGTGAACATCACGACGATGGCACCGCGTCCGGTGAGGCTGATCGACGACGGGGACCGGCTGGGCTGACGTGGCAATCGGCCCCCCAGGGTAGGCGAAGCGCCGCTCGGCACTCCGCGTGCTCTCGTGGTAATGCTCACCAGACCCCCTCGGTGTGCTTCTGGTCGGGGATGGCTCGCTGGACGAAACCTACCGGTTCCTGGACGCCCGGTTCAGGGTCCTCGAGCAGCTCCGCCGCGGAGAGCGCGCGGGCGGTCTCCTCGACCGGCCGCGGACCCTCCAGGGATCCTTCGACCACACCGAGCTCGTTGAGCTTGCGGGCGCTGACCAGCACCCGGCTCTCCAGCGACCCGACCGTACGGTTGTAGGACTTGATCGCAGCGGACAGGGACTTGCCCAGTTCGTCCACGTGCTGGCCCATCGTGCCGAGTCTTTCGTACAGCTCCTTACCCAGTTCGAAGACGGCCCGCGCGTTGCGTGACAACGCCGCCTGCTGCCAGGCGTACGACGCCGTACGGAGCATCGTGATCAGGGTGGTGGGGGTGGCGATGTGCACCCGGCGGCTCATCGCGTATTCCAGCAACTCGGGGGAGTGCTCCAGAGCGGGGGCGAGGAACGCCTCCCCGGGGATGAAGAGCACCACGAACTCGGGCGAGGGGCTGAAAGACTGCCAGTAGGCCTTAGCCGCCAGCCGGTCGACGTGTTCGCGCAGATGCCGGGCATGGGCCTCCATCCGGGCCGGGTTGCCCGTCTCGGCGGCCTCCAGATATGCCGCCAGCGAGACCTTCGAATCAACGACGATGTGCTTGTCGCCGGCCAGCCGTACCACCATGTCCGGCCGTACGGTTCCGTTCTCGGTGATCACGGAGGCCTGCTCCTCGAAGTCACAGTGGTGGGCCATGCCGGCCAGCTCCACCACCCGCCGCAGCTGCAGTTCGCCCCAGCGCCCGCGGGCCTCGGGCCGCTGCAGGGCCCGTACCAGCGTCTGGGTCTCCCGGCGCAGCTGGTCCGAGCTCTGCCGGACGAACTCGACCTGCCGGGCCAGCATCGCGTGGGATTCGCGGCGCCCCGTCTCGACCTCGCGCAGCTGTTCCTCGACCTTGCCGAGGGTGGCGCGCAGCGGGCCGACGAGGTGCTCGACCGCCTGCTTGCGCTGCTCCAGCTCGCCTGCGGCCTCGGCGTTGGCCGCCTTCAGCCGGATGTCGGCCAGCTCCAGGAAGCGCTGGTTGCTGGCGTCGAGCGCCTTGGCCGACAGCGACTCGAAGTGCTCGGCCATCCGGTCCTCGGCATAGGCCAGCTTCTCCTCAGCGGCCCTGGCGCGCGCGATGAACCCCGCCTGGCGGGTGGTGGCGAGTGCGAACCCGAGCGCCAGGCCGACCACGACGCCGACCGCCAGACCCACGAGCAGCGCGACATCCATGATCCGCATCGTGACACCGTGATCTCGGCGTGTCGGCTCGACGCGCCGGGTGTTGACCAACTCATGTGACTGTGGTCACCGCCGTCCGGACGTTGTCACCCGCCCTGCGAACCCTCACAATCAGGACACTCCATCGAGCCCCAGCTCGCACCGCGGAGTCCCCCGAGGAGAGCAGATGCCGCCTACCACCCCGGCAGGGCGCCGCGTCGCCGAGGCCATCGCCCTGGAGCCCGGCGGCCCGCCCACGCTGCGCGCACGCGCCGCCGGCCAGGTCATCCGCACCCTGGTCAAGTCGATCTGGGCCTACGGGCCGCCGGGCCAGGCGGGGTTGCTCTTCGTCCGCGCGATGACCGGTGCGGTGCCCGCCTCACCCCTGCCGCGCGGCGTCGAGATCACTCCGGAGGACTTCGGCGGCTGCACCGGCGAGTGGGTACGGGCCGGACGGCCGGATGAGAAGAAGGTCCTGCTCTACCTGCACGGCGGCGGCTACTTCTTCGGCAACGCGGTGCTCTACCGCGGGCTGACCTGGCGGATGTCGGCCGCGACCGCGCGGCCCGTGCTGGCGCTCGACTACCGGCTGGCACCGGAGCACACCCCGGCGGACGCGCTCGAGGACGCGGTGACGGCCTACGACTCGCTGCTGGCCAAGGGGTACGCCGGGCCGGACATCGTGCTCGGCGGTGACTCTGCGGGCGGCCACCTCACGCTGGCCCTGCTGCTGGCGCTGAAGGAGACCGGGCGTCCACTGCCGGCGGCCGCCATCGCGCTGTCGCCGTGGGCGGACGTCACCTGCGGGGCGGACTCGCACACGCTCAACGAGCGGACGGACCACCTCATCCCGGCGGCCCGGCTGGCCTGGGTCGGCTCCTACCTCTGCGAGGGACTGCAGGAGACCGACCCGCTGTTCTCGCCCGTGCGCGGGGACTATGCCGGCCTGCCACCGCTGCTGCTGATCTCCAGTGGCTCGGAGATCCTCCGCGACGACGCGCGGCGGGTGGCCACCCGGGCCCGGGCGGCCGGGGTACGGGTCGTTCACCAGGAGTGGGACGGGCTGGTGCACGTCTTCCCGATGTTCGCCGACTTCATCCCGGAGGGTAAAGCGGCCTTCCGGCACATCGCCGGGTTCCTGGGCTCGGTCGGCGCCTGAGGTCACCCGCCGACCTGAGTACGGGCCCGGGCCGGGATTGGCCGTAGACTCGCCCGACGTGAGCCTGTCCATTGGAATCGTCGGTCTGCCCAACGTCGGCAAGTCCACGCTCTTCAACGCCCTGACCAAGAACGACGCGCTGGCCGCAAACTATCCGTTCGCCACCATCGAACCCAATGTCGGCGTGGTCGGGGTGCCCGATCCGCGCCTCGTCGCCCTGGCGAAGATCTTCGGCTCGGCCAAGATCCTTCCCGCGACGATGGAGTTCGTCGACATCGCCGGGATCGTGAAGGGCGCCTCCGAGGGGCAGGGACTCGGCAACAAGTTCCTGGCCAACATCCGGGAGACCCAGGCGATCTGCCAGGTCATCCGGGCTTTCGAAGACCCGGATGTGACCCACGTCGACGGTGATGTCGAGCCCTCCCGGGATATCGAGACCATCAACACCGAGCTGATCCTGGCCGATCTCCAGACCATCGAGAAGGCTCTGCCCCGGCTGGACAAAGAGGCACGGACCAAGAAGGACAAGGACGGCCTGGCGGTCGTGGAGGCCGTCAAGGAGGCCGAGAAGGTGCTCAACGGGGGCACCACGCTCTTCGCCGGCGCCGCCCCGGCCGGCATCGACCTCGACCTGCTGCGCGAGTTGCACCTGCTCACCGCCAAACCATTCCTGTACGTGTTCAACCTGGACGAGACGGAGCTCGGGGACGAGGCGCTGCGGGCCAGGCTGCGCGAGCTGGTGGCCCCGGCCGAGGCGATCTTCCTGGACGCCAAGATCGAGGCCGAGCTGATCGAACTGCCCGACGACGAGGCGCTGGAACTGCTCCAGGGCATGGGGCAGGAGGAGTCCGGGCTGTCGCAGCTCGTCCGCATCGGGTTCGACACCCTGGGCCTGCAGACCTACCTGACGGCGGGGCCCAAGGAGACCCGGGCCTGGACCATCGCCAAGGGCACGACCGCTCCAGAGGCCGCCGGGATCATCCACACCGACTTCCAGCGTGGCTTCATCAAAGCCGAGATCGTGTCCTACGAGGACCTCGTCGCCGAGGGCTCGGTCGCCGCGGCACGGGCGGCGGGCAAGGCGCGCATGGAGGGCAAGGACTACGTCATGCGAGATGGTGACGTCGTCGAGTTCCGATTCAACGTCTGAATCGTGCCATTGGCGAGGGAAACGTCACCGTTTGCCGACCATCTCCGTTCCGACGTGAGGTGGATCGCATTGTGGGCAACCGCGTGCCGAGGGTGGGCATCTACCGAAGACGCTGGAACAATTGACGCGCGTGGTTAGGCTGGGCCTGTAACCAGGTTGACAGGCCGACGCTACAAACGACATGACCGACACGTAGAGGCAGAACGCGCCGACCGGGGGCTAGGCGCGAGCGGAGGCGTAATGGCTCGCAGGCCGGCCGTGGAACACGGCCCTCAGACGGCTGCTCAGGATGCGCTCGGTTCTGCCCTGGCGGATCCGTGGGGGCCGTCGGACAAGGGCGCACTGGGCCCCCTTGACGGTAAGCGCGGTCGTGGGGGCCGTGGCGGGGGCGGTCGCTGGGGCGGCTCCGGCGGACGATGGTGGATCTGGATCGGCAGGCTGGTCCTGTGGGCCTTCATCCTGGTCGTCATCGTGAACGGCATCCGGGCTCCCTTCGAGCGTTTCACCGCCAAGCCCTCAACCGCTCCCACTGCCGGGCAGAACGCTCAGAAGACCCAGTTCCCCGAGGGTGCCGCCTCGGCGTACGCGCTGCAGTTCGCCGGTGTCTATCTGAGCTATGACCAGAAGAATCCGGCCGCTCGTGAAACCCAGCTGAGCTACTTCCTGCCCGATGGCGCGGACCAGCAGCTCGGGTGGGACGGCAATGGCCAAATGGCGGTCCAGCAGTTGCAGGTCGCCGGTGTCGATGCCCGCGACTCCAACAACGCCATCGTCACATTGCTCGTCAAGGCCAATGACAAGTGGCTGCAGCTCGCGGTCCCGGTCTACGCCAAGGACGGCGCGATGGTGATCTCCGGCGAGCCCGCCCTGCTCCCCGCGCCGCCCCGCGCGGCCCTGCCCCAGCCCGCCGCCAAGGACCGCGACAGTGACCTCGAGGGACAGCTGAAGCCCCGGTTGGAAACTTTCTTCAAGGCCTACGCCAGCAGCGATCAGTCGATCCTGGGCCTGCTGTTCTCCGGCGGCCCGATCACCGGGCTCAACGGAGCGGTCAACTTTGCCCAGCTCGGAGACGTTGTCGCGCCGCGCGGCGCGGCCGGGGAGCGTACGGTCACCGCGACCGTGAGCTGGCAGATCCCCACGGCGCAGAACAAGGCGGCGGCTGCCAAACTCGAGCAGACCTACCAGCTCACCGTGGTGAAGAAGGATGATGGCAACTGGTACGTGAAGGACATCAGGGGGGCAACCGCATGATCAACCCACTGTTCCAGGAAGGCAGTTAGGCCGATGCTGCACCAAGTCATCGCCTCGATTCCGCACGCGTTGGATACCGGCCCCCTGGCGGGGAGCCATTCCCATCTCGTTCTTGCGGGTCAGACTGACCTCAAGACCGGTGATCTCGCCAAGTGGCTGCGTGAGGTTTTCGGTCCGCTGTTTCTGGTCATCGTGTCCATTGTCGCGATCTTCTTTCTGTTCACCAGGGAGATCACGCGCTTCGTTCAGTTCATCGTCTTGGCCATCGGAATCGGAATCGTCTTCTACGTTCCCAACGTGATCGAGACAACGGCCAAGGCGATCGCCAAGGCCCTCGGGGTGAGCATGACCTGACCCGGCGGCTGAGCTGTTCTAAGCCGGAAACGGTAAGGGGAGTGGGGCGTGGATCTACCCACGTATACGAACATATGGCGCATCGAGAAGCGGCTGTACAAGCTGTACGACCTGCGGCTGCCGATGCCGTTGCCGCTCGTTCAGATCGGCGTGTTCCTCGGGGTGTTCGTACCGTGGATCGTTCTGCTCAAGGTGATCGGCATACCGTTCCGGGGCGGCTGGATCCTGCCCCTCTACATCGTGCCGCCGGGCATCTTGACCTGGATGGCGACCCGTCCGGTCATCGAGGGCAAACGGCTGACCGAGTTGCTGCTGTCACAGTCGCGCTATCTGGTCGAGCCGCGCACCTGGTGCCGGCTCACGCCGATCCGCGAGCCGCGCGAGGTCGTGGTGGTCGTCCAGGTCTGGCGCCGTCCGGGCGATGCCACCTCGTCGGTCGCGGCCGCCGTCCGATCGGACCGCAAGGCCCGCAAGGCGCGCAAGCAGGAGCGCGGCCGTCGTCCCGCACAGGTCAGGGTCACCCAGCATGCCGCGGCCATGCCCGGGGCCGGACTGGGACCCGCCTACGCGCCCGCCCCGCAGCCGCTGTCGGCGCAACCGGCCGCGCTCGACGCGACCACGGCCGCGGTCACCTCCGTGCCGATGTCCCGCCCGGAATGGCAGCTTCCGGAACCGCAGCTGCCGGTGCCCGGCGCCCGCCCCGCCGAGCGGGAGCCGGCGCCCGTGCCGGTGCGCGGCCAGATGACGCACCGGTGGGCGCCGCCGGACCCGCGAGACCTCGCCCCCGAGTCGCGTCCGTCGGCGCCCGGGCGGACCGGGCAGGCCCCGGTGCCCGCGGCGCACGTGGAGCATCCGCCCGTCACCCCCATGCTGGAGCAGCCTCCCGCCATGTCGGCGTTCGAAGGGCGACCCGTCCCGGCCGACCCAGGCTCCGGTTCCCGGATCCGGGAGCGGGCGACCTCGTCCGGGGTCCCGGCGGAGCCGGTCACCACGCGGGTCACCCCACCGGTGCCCGTGCCGGAACCGCCCGCGACCACGAACCAGGAGGAGCCCTCGGAGACCGCCGAGGCACCGGGGTCGGGCAAACGCGCCCTCGCCTCCGGAGTACGGCGTCCGGGTGCCCCCGAGGAGTTCTGGAAGGCGATCGCGCCCCCCGAGAGCGGTGCGGTACCGGATCCCGCCTCGCAGAACCCGGCCTCGCAGAACCCGGCCTCGCAGGATCCGGCCTCCCAGTCTCCGGCTTCCCAGTCTCCGGCTTCACAGGATCCTGCCTCGCTGGATCGCGAGCAGCCTGAGCCGGTGGAGCCGGTGGAGCCGGTCGTCGGGCAGAGCCCGGACCCGACCCGGCGAGCCGAGCCGCAATCGGCTGTTCCGCAGGTCGCCGGGCCCGCGGCCGTCATGCCAGATGCCGACGAATCCTCCGAGGAGCGTCCCGTCCCGAAGGTGCCGACCACGCGACCCGACATTCCCCAGGTTCCCGCGGCCACCAGGCCCGACATCCCCATGGTGCCGGGAGCCTTCGGCGCGGGCGGCCGCGGTGCCGCCCCGGCACGGCCTGGCACCTCGCAGCCCGAGGAGCACCCCGTCGCCGAGCAGTCTCCGGACGGACAGTCTCCGGGGGAGCAGCCGGTCGGGCCGTCTCCCGTGTCGGAGCAGCAGACGTCCGTATCGGAGCCGCAGCGCCCGGCGGCCGAGGAGCCGGCGGCTCAGCGAACACCGGTCCAGGAACCCGTGGCCCAGCAAACACCGGTCCAGGAGCCGGCGGCTCCGGGTACCGATTCGGAAGTTCATCCCGAGCCCCAGCCGGCGGCCGGCGAGGGGCCGTCGCAGCCCGCCGAGGACGGGCCGCCGCCCTGGTCGAAGAGCCTCGGGCGGCCGATGCAGGAAGGGCAGACCGACGCGCTGGTGTGGCCACCGCCTGGCCACAAGCGCAGGATCAGGGCGCCCAAGCACCGCAGGGCCACCCCTGAAGCTCCGGCGGCGCAGTCTCCGCAGGCCGTCCCGCCCGAGACCCCCGCCGCGGCCGCCACGCTCGCCGATACGACTCCGGGCGCGCCGCCCGCTCAGGTGCCGCCTGCTCAGGTGCCGCCTGCTCAAGGAACTCCTGCCGAGGTGACCCCGGTCGAGGCGAAGCCGCCGGCGGTCTCACCGCAGGCCTCACCGCCTGCCGTGCCGCCTGCCGTGCCGCCCCGGCCGGTCGGCCGGCCACTGCCACCCGTACAGCCCGCAGCCGCGTCCGAGCAGGGGCCGGCGGGGACCAAGGCCCCCCCGGCGAAGGATCGTCGGACCTGGCCGGCCCAGCCACCCGTACGCGGCATCCCGCCACGCCCGCAGGGCACCCCGCTCAAGCCACCGGCGCCCAACATCGTGCCGGAGGAAGCCCGGCAGGATCTGCGGCCGCAGCAGGCACCGCTGCCGCGCGCGGTGCCTCCGTCCGAGCCGCAGCCGGTGAGCTGGGAGCCGGAGACACGGTCGGGCCCGGCGTCACCGGTCCGCCCGCGCCCGCGTCCGCTCGTGCCGCCCACGCCGCCGCCTCCGCCGGCCGCGACCATCACGCCACCGGACCTGGAGCAGGAGGGCACGGTCGGTGGACTGCGGCGGCTCATCCAGGCCGTCGGCGGCGGCCACAACGAACTGGACGCCGAGTATGAGGAACGACTGCAACGGCCTTTCCAGGGCACCCGGCATATCGTCGTGCTCGGCTGCACGGGCGGTGCCGGCCAGACCGTCACCGCGCTCATGCTAGGACACACCTTCGCCCAGCACTGCGGTGAGCCGATCGTGGCGATCGACGTCAACCCCGGGCCGGGCGCGCTGGCACGCCGTACCCGCAGTGAGACTCCCGAGACTCTGACCGGCCTCATCTCCCGCGCCGACCAGGTGCACAGCCTGACCGCGATGCGCCGGTACACCTCGCAGGCCAAGTCCGGGCTGGACGTGATCGCCGCGGGCAAGAACCCGCTGCAGGCGCTGGACGACCGCGACTACGCGCTGGCGATCCGTACGCTCGATCGGTTCTACTCGGTCACCATGCTGGACGCGGCTGCCGCCGTCGTGGCACGAGTGCTGCCGCACGCCGACCAGATCGTGCTCGTCGCGCCGGCCAGCGCGGACGCGCCGCGCGCGGTTGGGATGACGTTCGAGTGGCTCGACGGCCACGGCTACGACGGACTGCGCTCCCGGGCGGTCACGGTCATCAACGGGGTCAGCCGGCGCAGCATGGACGATGTCGAGCAGGCCGAAGCAGTGGCCCGTGGACAGTGCCGCGCCCTGGTGCGCATCCCATGGGACGATCACCTCAGCTTGGATCGATCCCCCCGCAACGAGCTCAAGGCGCTGCGTGCGCCGACCCGGCGTGCGTATCTGGCGCTGGCAGGAGTGGTCGCGGGCGGGTTCGCCACACTGCCGGAGCGTTATCAGGAGCACGAGCAGGAGGTCGGCCGATGAGTCTGGAACGGGCGGGCGGTCCCCGGACCGAGGAACGTGCGCCGAGGGGCCACCACTCCTGCGAACGGCTGCGAGGAGCCGAGCGGAGCGAGGCGAAGTGAGCAGAGCGTCAAAGGCGAGCCGGCTCGCGGTGCGGTACTTCGACGACCGGATCCTGCTCACCGACCAGGCGGCCTGGGGATACTTCCGGCTGCCGACGGTGTCGTACGAATTCACCACCGGTGAGGAGCGCGAGGCGCTCGCCACCAACATCACCATCGCGCTCGCCGGCATCCGCATGCAGGACGCCGAGATCCATCTGCGGATCGCGCATCGGACGTATCCGGCGGCGGAGTGGGCACTCAGCCTGGACCGCAGCTCGGACGGCGGCACCGGCTGGCGGGAGTACCTGGAGGAGATGTACGCCCACGTCTGGGCGAAGGACTTCTGGGCCAAGGAGGTATATCTCGGCGTACGGCTAGGTAAGCGCGGTATGGGCGCGCAGTTGTCCGGCGGGTCCCTGAGCCAGCTCCTCGGGCTCTACCGGCGCAGCGAGCAGACGCTCGGCCTCGACGACGACGCGATCGACGACAAGGAGATCGCCCGGTGGACCGAGGCGGCCGAGCGGGTCGGACGGTCGCTGGGCGGCAGCGCGCTGTACGCCCGGCACGCCTCCTCGGATCAGGTGGCCTGGCTGTTCCAGCACGCGGTGACGGGATCGCTGGCCGACCCGCCTCCCTCGGCGGTCCCGCGCCGTACCTGGGGAGCCGGGGAGATCGAGGCCCTGATCGAGGGAGCCATCCACAACGGCCGCTCCAACCTGCGGATGGAGCAGCCCGGCGGGGCATCGCATGTCGCCTATCTGTCGTTCGCGCGGTTCCCGGACCTGATGCCGTTCCCGGACGGTGAACCGTGGCTGCACTACGCCGACGCGCTGCCGTTCCCGGTGGAGATCAGCTCCCGGATGAAGCTGGTCCCGGCCGCGACGGCGTCTCGGGACGTCTCCCGCCGGCTGGCCCACGCCCGCGACATGGACCAGCACATCCGGGAGGCCGGGGCGGAGGCGCCCATCGCGCTGGCCGAGCAGATCGACGCCGCCCGGATGCTGGAGCACGGCATCACCAAGGAGCGGCTGCCGTTCGTGTACGGCTGGAACCGGTTGATCGTCTCCGCGCACACCGAGGAGCTCCTCCTACAGCGGGTGGACGCCGTCGTCGAGCACTACCGCGACATCGGCATCGACGTCGTCAACTCCACCGGCGACCAGTTCTCGCTGTTCTGTGAGTCCCTGCCCGGAGACCGGTTGCGGCTCAACGCCTACGCGCAGCGCCAGCCACTACGGACGATCGCCGGCGGGATGCCGATCGCGACCGTCGGGCTGGGCGACCGGGTGGACGAGTCCGGCGGAGGCTGGATCGGGCCGTACATCGGAGAGACCCTGGGCCGCGCCCGCTCGATCGTGCACTTCGACCCGCTGGTCGCGGCGGCCCGCAACCGGCCGACCGCGGTGGCGATCACCGGCGAGCCGGGCGGCGGCAAGACCACGCTGGCACTGCTGCTGCTCTACCAGATGGCCCTGCGCGGGGTGACGATCGCGGCGATCGACCCCAAGGGCGACGCGGAGTCGCTCGTCCAGCTGCTGCAGGCGCGCGGGCGCCGGGCCAGGATCCTGCCGCTGGGCTCGGCCGCGCCCGGCCTGCTGGACCCGTTCTCCTTCGGCGACGATCTTGCGGCTAAGAAGACCATGGCCACCGAGACATTGCGATTGCTGCTCCCACGGATGTCCGAGGAGCGCGAGTCCGCGATGATCCAGGCGGTCGGCCACATCGCCAACGCCCCGCAGCCGTGCCTGGGCAAGGTCGTGGACCACCTGGAGGCCGCCACGGACCCCGCCTCCAAGAACCTGGGCGCGGTGCTGCGGTCGATGTCGGAGATGCGGCTGGCCCGGCTCTGCTTCGACCCGTCCGGCGGCGAGCGGATCGACACCGCCGGATGGACCACGGTCTTCACCCTCGGCGGGCTGAGCCTGCCGGACTCGGCGATCTCGCGCGAGGACTACTCGTACGAGCAACGCCTCTCGGTGGCCCTGATGTACCTGGTCTCGCAGTTCGCCCGGCGCTTGATGCACGGGCTGGACCGGCGAGCTCCCAAGGCCATCTTCCTCGACGAGGCGTGGGCCATCACATCGACACCCGAAGGTGCCAAATTGGTGCCGGAAGTATCGCGAATGGGGCGTTCTCGCAATACTGCGTTGATCTTGGTGTCACAGAACGCCGGAGACCTGTTGAATGAGCAGGTCACGAACTGCCTGTCGTCGGTGTTCTCGTTCCGTTCTTCGGAGCGGATCGAGGTCGAGCACGTGATGGCGTTGCTGGGGGTCGAGTCGTCGGAGGAGCACATGGCGGTGCTGCGCAACCTCGGCAACGGCGAGTGCATCTTCCGCGATCTGGACGGCAGGGCGGGTCGGGTCGGGGTCGACCTGGTCTCGGACGAACTACTGCGCTGGCTGGACACCAATCCGACCCGGGCCAGGCCCGGAGCTCTGGCGCAGACCCAGGGAGAACTGTCACAATCGGGGGCTGAGAGCGAGGAGGTCGCTCGATGAGGCTCCCTGGACTTCCTGGTCGCCTTTCCGGCTTCCCAGGTTCTCCGGGCTTGCAGCGTGACCCCGCCAGGGGCGTCCGCTTCGAGCCGTCACGACCCGCTCGGCGCCGCCGGCTGCGAGGCAGCAGACGGTCACTGGTCATGCTGCTGGTGATGGGCGTGTTCATGCTGAGCCCCCTCTCCCCGGCCAACGCCATCCCGCTCCCTAGTGCGAACGATGCCTGCCGCCCCGCCGACAGCCCCGCCCCGGAGGCGTACGGCTCCGGTACCGACGGCATGATCAAGCCCCCGGACTACCCCAGCGACAAGCTCAAGACCACCCAGCCTCAGCAGCTCACCTACTACGACCGCTACGGCACCGCCGGCCAGAACTGGTACGCGGTGGACATGGGATGCTCGGATGCCATGGCCCTGATGGGCAACTCGGTGGCGAACACCGTGTTCACCCTGGTCCGGGCGATCGACCGGACCACCATCACCGTCTACCAGTCGGCGGCGTCGGAGTCGTTGCTGGGCTGGCTGAAGAAGACCGTCGACGGAGTCATCACCGGGATCGGCAAGACGTTCAACGCCAAGTACTGGTCGTGGGTAGTCATCCTGGGCGCGATCTGGATGGCCTGGTGGGGCCTGATCCGCAAACGGGCCAGCAAGGCGACCGAGGGCGCGGTCTGGATGGTCGCCGCGATGGTCGCGCTGATCTGGCTGATCGCCAGACCGGCCGATTTCACCACCCTCGGCACCAAGGTCTCCGGGGCGACCAGCGCCGCGTTCAACGCCGCACTGCCACAGAGCGACACAAAGGGCACGATCTGCGTGCCCTCGCCCAGTGGCCAGAATCCGCAGAGCGCCCCCCAGTTGGACGCCACCACCCGCAACGCCAACGGGCTATGGGTCGCCCTGGTCTGCAAGCCCTGGCTGATGGGGGAGTTCGGCACCAACGACCCCAACAGCAAGATCGTCAAGGACAACGCTGACAAGTTGCTGGGCGCTCAGGCCATCGACTTGTCGGAATCGTACGGCGGCCAGAAGGTCGATCTCGGCAAGAAGAGCGACGACTACAAGAGCGTCACCAAGGACGTCAAGGACAATTACCCCGGTGCCTACCCGGTGTTCCAGGGCAAACAGTGGACCAGCAGGCTGGCCGTCGCGTTTGGCGGGCTCTTCGCCGCGCTGGTCGCGGGGCTGCTCATCATGGTCATCTCACTGGCCCTGATCGTGGTGAAGATCGCCTTCCTGCTGCTGCTCGTGGCCGGGCCGATCTTCCTGGGCATCGGCATCCATCCGGGCGTCGGCCGGGTCATCGCCGTGCGCTGGATGGAACTGCTGCTGTCCATGCTGCTCAAGCAGGCCGCACTGATAGGTGTGCTCGCGTTGCTGCTGTGGGCGTACGGACTGATCCTCGCGGAGGGACTGCCCTGGGGCCTGCAGATCATCCTCATCTCGCTGGTGACGTTCGCGGCCTTCATCTACCGCAAGCCCTTCCAGCACCTGTTCGCCGCGGTCGGCTACTCCGCGGTCGGCTCCCGGGCCAAGAGCGACGAGCATCTGCAGAAGTCGATCACCGAGGTGCGTAAGAACACCGCGGCGGTGGCCACCGCGGGGGCGGCCGGAGCCTCCGGCTATCGCATCGCCCGCTGGGCCAAGCGAGACGCCGAATCCGAGACGGCGGCCGCCGCTGGCGCCGGCGGGGTCTCGAGTAGCGTGGCCGGCAGTGACCCGACCGGTGTGCTGCTCGGTAAGAACCGCGCCGCCACCGCGGGGGAGACCGCCTCCGGTGGCTCCCGTTCACGGGCCGGTGCTCCACCGCTCAACCTGCCCTCGAAGGGAGGCGGCGCTCCGGCGACGCCCTCCGGCGGGAAGGTTTCCGGCAAGCCGCTCACGTCCTCCCGCGGCCCGGGCGGCCCGGCTCCGGGGGGCGGTTCCGGTTCGGGGCCCCCCGGTGGTTCGCGCGGCGGCGTGGGCCGGCCTGCTTCGTGGGCCGGTGGTGGCGAGCGCGCCACTTCTGGCGGTGGCTCGTCGTCGGGTGGTTCCTCGTCCGGTGGCTCGTCGTCCGGTGGTTCGTCGTCCGGTGGTTCGGGCTCAGGTTCCGGCTCCGGTTCCGGCGGCCGCGGCTGGTTCGGTGGCGGCGGTGGTGGTCCCTCGAACGACGGGGGTGCATCCTCGACGGGTCGCGGCCGGTCCGGTGGCGGCTCCGGCTCTTCTGGAGGCTCCCGCAAGCCCCCCGGCAAGGGCTCGCCCGCCGACCGCTCCTCCGGAGTGCCGAGGCCACGGCCCGCTGGTTCGTCGCGGCCTGCGTCCTCCTCGTCCGGCTCAGCGCCGGGTGAGAACGGTGGTGCCAGGCAGAGCCCGCCTCCACTGTGGGGCAAGACCGGGCAGGAGGAGAGCCCGTCGATCCCGTTCTGGTTGCGGCCTGTGGAGCGGGATGACTGATCTGACGGATCGGCAGCGCAAGTTCGCCTTCGCCGGCATCGTCGTCGTACTCGCCGTGGTGGGCGTCTATCTGACGCTGCCCTCGACGGGCGGTGCCGGCGATCAGAAAGTGCAGCGGTCGCCCGCCGTCACCGCTCCGGCCGGCCCGATCACGTCGCCGCCCGGCATCAGCGCCTCGATCTCACCGCAGAACTTCGACATCTACCGGCTGCTTCCGTTCTCCCAGAGCGACTTCGCCGCCGCCGCGGACGTCGCCCAGCGCTTCACCACCATGTACGGGACGTACCGCTTCGACGAGGACCCCAAGGCCTACATCGCCCGGCTGCAGGGGCTGGTAACCGATGACCTGCGCACCCAGCTGGAGAAGGCCTCGGCCACCCCAGGGGTGATCGACCAGCGCAAGCAGGATCAGGTCGTCGCGCAGGGCAGCGCCTCGATCGACAGCATCCGCACATTCGAGCCGAACTCCATCATCTTCCTGGTGACAGGCAGGCAGCAGGTCACCAAGGGCGGCGGAGCGGCGAGTACCGACAGCGTGCAGTATGCCGTGACGGTCTCGAAGAACGCCGCCTCCTGGCAGGTCTTCGCGGTGGAACCCGCCAGCACGGGCCAGGCTGGGGATACGGGATGAACAACCGCCGCGTCCTCGCAGCCGGGGGGCTGGGCTGTGGCTCCGTGCTGTTCCTCTCTTTGCTGGTGGTACCGATCTTCTTCGGCGCCAGCCAGTTCCTCTTCGGCGGCGGTGGCGGCGGCCTCGGTGGCGGTTGTACAGACACGTCCGCGGCCGGTGCCCAGCCGGCGGCGGCCACCGACGCCAAGGCGATCCCGGCCAACTACCTGGCGCTCTATCAGAAGGCCGGCAAGGACTACGGCATCCCGTGGAACGTGCTGGCGGGCATCGGCCATATGGAGACCGACCACGGGAGGTCGACACAGCCGGGCACCCTCAGCGGAGAGAACTCGGCCGGGGCCGGCGGCCCTATGCAGTTCCTCAAAGGAACGTGGGACGCCTTCGCCGTCGACGGCAACAAGGACGGGAAGAAGAACCGCTACGACCCGGCGGACGCGATCCCCACCGCCGCGGCGTACCTCAAGCACAACGGCGCACCGACCCGGATGCGGACCGCCATCTTCATGTACAACCACGCCTGGGAATACGTGAACGGTGTACTGGCCTGGGCGAAGCGGTACGGCGGAGGGGACTTCACCGTCGTACAGGCGGACGGGGCGATCTGCTCGGACAACTCGGCGCTGGGCCCGGTCGCCAACGCGGTCGTCGCCAAGGCCATCCAATTCGCGATGGCCCAGCGCGGCAAGCCCTACACCTTCGGTGCCGCCGGCCCCGACGCCTTCGACTGTTCCAGCCTGGTGCAGGCCGCCTACCGGGCGGCCGGCATCAACATTCCGCGCACGACGTTCGATCAGTGGCCGTTCGGTGTCAAGATCGCGAACGGCAAGGAACAGCCTGGCGACCTGGTGTTCTTCAACTCCGGTCCGAACACCGGCCCGGGCCATCCCGGTCATGTCGGCATGGTCATCGGCAACGGCAAGATGGTCGTGGCCCGCTGCACCCTGTGCCGACCGGCCATCGGGGTCTTCCCCTACCACCGCCCGGACATGGTCGGCTTCACCCGTCCACTGGCCCGCCCCGATCTGACCAAATTTGCTCAGGGCTAGGGCGCCTTGACGTCGCGCTCTCTATCCCTATGGGGCGGGCTGTCCCCGGCCTGATCGCACCGTCTGTGTTCCGCGCCGACGCGAAGGCCGAGACGTTTGATCTTTTTTGATGTCAGGTCGGCATTGGGGTGCAGTGGTGCAACTTCCCGAACCGGTGCTCTGCGATCCGCATGAGCTGGGTGAGATCTTTGATGGCATCCCGCCCGTGGGAGACCTGTCTGAGTTCGATCCCAAGCCACGGTTCGCGGGTACCGCACCGGAACAGTGCTATGACGTGGTTCGGGCGGCCAGTAATGCTGTCCGTCCCCCCTGAAGCGGCGAAACCGTCGCCTAGATCCTGGGGCAGGGGTTTAAGGAGGTCGATTTGGTAGTTGTACCGCTGTTCTTGGAGGATGCGCCGCCCCTCATGGTAGGACCAGTCCAGCCCTAGTGGCGAGGGTTGAACGCCGGGGGAGCGTACAAGACATAGTCCGTTGTCGGTCTGCGGACCATCCCAGCCTGTTAAGAGTTCGCCACTAAATCCAGTGATCTGCCGGAGTGCGGTCTCGGGTATGAGGTCGCACAGGTAGGGGCCACTGCTGCTGATCGCTGCGGTATCGACCGCAGTTGGGGTATGTCTGGGGGGCGTTTCCCTCTCGTGCTGGCATCCGAGCAGAGGGAGGCTTATTGCCATGGCAATTACTGTAGTACCGCGTCCTCTTTTGGCCATTACTGTTGGATGGTCGGTGATGCGCGGTGTTGGCCGTCTGAACTGGCATAGTGCAGCGCAGTAGTCTCCATTGAGTTAAGCAGGATCTGGTTGGACCACGTCTCCTCGAAACGGATATGTGAATGATGTGTCGTCCAGTCCATAAAGTTTTCGTACTGTTGACCAGTGAGTGAGTTCAATGGACGGAGCTGAGGAGGATGCTCATTGGTTGCGAACGACTTACCGGCTAGGTCGGACGATTCGTATCTGCCATGGGTAAGTGTTGATGAGATGATCATTTGATTGACCAGCCTCTGGACTGACTCGGCGTCTGTCGTTGGGATGGTTATTCCGCTAATCGGCTTAGCTTCGGCTGACTTGGTAAGCCAATTTCCAAACTTATCGTACTGCCCTTTGGTGAAGTCATGGTAGGCGCTACTCGCACCGCTGCCGATCAACTCACCCAAAGCTCCTTTGGCAAGGCTGCCGATCTTTCCGCTGTAGGGGATCGGGACGTAGCCGATGCCCTCGGCCACCATGCTCGCGAACTCCGCGTTGATCCCTTCGACCCGGCGTGTCTCTGCGAGTACTGTCTGACCTCGGGCTTCCAACAGGTGGCCGAACACGTCAACCTCGTCGCTCAGGACGTCGCCCAAATGACTTGGATCTTTGGCCACGGCGTTGTCGATCGCGCTCCTGGCGTGCCCGACCTGCGCGTTTAGCAATGCAGTGAAGGCACTGCCATCCCGGCTCAAGTCGAGCAGTAGATAGTCGAGGTCCGCAGCGTTCATTGGCGTGCTAAATCGTCCATCGCCACCCGCTCCCGCGCTGAATATCTGCTTCATCTTGTCTATGTGCGCGGCGAAAATCTCCCCCATTATCGGACGAAGGGCGCTTAGGTTGTCGATATGGTCCCCATCGCTGATCTTTATCTTCCCGCCGGGCTCAACGGTGAAGAGCTTGCGGGCATCGTCTGCGATGATGTCGCCCGCCTGAAATGTGAGTTTCTCCGATTCCGGACCTTGTCCCGACATCGCTGCTCTCATCGCCTCGCCGAGAGCGGCACCTCTGTCGCCGAGGCCCCAGATGGGTCGCCTGTCGTGCAACAGGTACCGGAGGTTGCTTATGGCGTCGGCGCCTTCGGGATCCGGGG
>JAOPYK010000242.1 GCA_025964695.1 Streptosporangiaceae bacterium
CGGCGCCCGCGCCGAGGGCGCCGCCCGCCCGGGCCCGCCGCAGTCGCGGCCGCCGAGCACGCCCCATGCCGACCTGCAGGTCCTGCGCACCGATCTCGGCGACCAAATCAGCGACCTGCGCGGCCAGCTGCGCTGCCACCGAGCTCGCCGCCGGCGAACACGCCTAGGAGTCCAGGCGGGCGTTCGCTGACGATTCAACAGTTTGGACTGGCGACGTCCGCCGACGAGACCGACTCGGCGGCACCCTCCACGAGTACAAGCACGCCGCCTGAGCTGGCCGGATGATTATTCGGCACCCGCAACCCACACGCTACGCGGTCACCCGGCTACCCAACAGTCTCTAAGACGAAACGGGATATTTCGGGAGATAAGGCCCGATAGCGCAACTCGATCCCCGGAATCTCCGTAATCCGCGCTTCCTAGATAAAGTGTTGTGTCAGCCTGAGTACGGGCCGTACGCATACGAGTACGCGTTAATCAGTATTGTGGCCCCCGTTGTCTACCGCACTGAGGACGCCGATGTCTGACTCCCCCCAACCTGCTACTGGCGCTGAGCGCCAGGTTGTCCAAGGAAACGGCAGGTCCCCGACCAGGGGTAAGCGTCGCAAGGGCAGTATACGGACGTTTTACCTGTGCATTTCGGTCCTTCCCGCAGCCGTTGTGGGGCTCCTCGGACTTGCCGCCGTGGTGGTGTCGTATACCGGCGGCCCCGGGACGCAAAAGACGCGTCTGGTGCTGGTCGTAGCTGCCGTGGGAGCCGCAATCACCCTAGGAGCTGCCGTCTTGGCGGCGGAAGAGGCGACCCGCCGAGTGCACCGGCAGCATGCCCAGCCGGCCGTCCGTGACCACTGGGACGTGCAGCGGCAGCTCGGCGATCTCGGGCTCTGGATCGCCCGCGGCCGGCAGGACCTGCAGGAGTTGGTGGAGCGACTCAGTGCCGGCCAAACCGCCGCGCCGCATGCGGAGGACTACCCGGCTCCCGACACCGGCGACCCGTTCATGCAGCTCGCGTACGAGCTGCGGAAGGCGCAGAGCGAAGCGTGGAACGCCGTGCTCGCCGCCGCGAACCGCAAGGCCCCCGACGGCGCCGACCGGCGGGTCGACGTTTTCGTCAACCTCGCCCGGCGGATGCAGTCACTGTGCCATCGGGCCATCCAGGGACTCGATGAGTTGGAGAACCAGGTCGAGGATCCGGATCTCCTCAAAGGGCTGTTCAGGGTCGACCACCTCAGCACCCGGATGCGTCGTCAGGCCGAGAGCCTCGCCGTGATCGGCGGCGTCGCGTCGCGCCGCCAGTGGAGCAGGCCGGTGACCCTGTATGAGGTGCTGCGCTCGGCCATCGCCGAGGTCGAGCACTACAACCGGGTCAAGGTGGTGCCGCCCGTCGACGGGACTCTGCACGGCAGCGCGGTCGCGGACGTCATCCATCTGCTCGCCGAGCTCATCGAGAACGCCACCAAGTTCGCCCCGCCGCACACGCAGGTGCTCGTCCGCGTCGAGAGCGTCACCGCGGGCCTGGTCATCGAGGTCGAAGATCGCGGCCTAGGTATCCCGAGGGAGAACCAGCGACGGCTGAACGACCTGCTCGCCGACCACCGGCGGGTCGACACCGACGAAGTGTTGCAAGACGGGCGAATCGGGCTCCTTGTGGCCTCCACGCTAGCCCGCCGTCACAACGTCCGCGTCCAGCTCCAGGCCAATCTCTACGGCGGCACCCAGGCCGTCGTTGTCCTACCGAAGCAGCTGGTCAGCACGGAAACGGAGGAGGCCGAGCTTCAGCCCCAGGCGCAACCGGCATACGCCGAGCCGCAACCGGCGCTGGCCCAGAGCGCACCGACGCTCGTCTCGGCTCCGCTTCAGCCGTCGGCCCCCCTCTCCAGCTCCGCGCAGCGAATCGATGCGGGCCTCAACCCGCTGCGGGACGTTGCCACCGCCGGTGCCGACGTGGCCCCCCAACCGGCCGCCGCGGCCTGGGACGCCCAGCGTCCGGCCGCGTCCCCGCGGCCGTCCTATCCGCAGTCCGGCGTGCCGGACTTCGGACAGGGGGCCGGCATGCCGGCCCCGTCGGCTTCTGCCACCGGGTCCGCCCCCTCCGACCGGGCGGGGGGCGGTGAGCGGCCGTCATTGCCGCGACGCCGGGCCCAGGCGAACCTGGCACCCGAACTGGTCAACGCTCCAGCACCCCAGCAGGACGACCAGGAGCTCGAGCACAATTCCGGACTGATGGCGGCATTCCAGAGGGGCATGCGCAGCGGCCAGGAGAACGGCGACGTTGCGGATGGCACCGATAGCACGAACTGACGAAGTATCAGGAAACAATAAGGAGCGTCCATTGAGTGCTGTCTCCCCGAACCAGGCTCAGGATCTTGCTTGGCTATTGCGGGGGCTGGGCGAGGAGGTTCCGGTCATACGTGGCAGCGTGCTGCTGTCCGCTGATGGAATGTTGAAAGCCGCCCATGGGTTCGACCGCGTCAGTGCGGAACAGCTCGCGGCGCTCGCCTCCGGGCTCTTTTCCCTAGCGCGCAGCGCAGGAACGAGGTTCGACAACAGCAACGAGGTCCGCCAGGTGGTGACGGAGCTAAAGTCCAGCCAGCTGTTCATCTCACGGGCCGGTTTCAATTCCGTGCTCGCGGTGCTGGCAAAAGGGGAGGCCGACCCGGCCGTGGTCGGTTTCGAAATGGCCCGGCTGATCAAGGCCGTCCGGCCCTTCCTGGACACCGCGGCACGGCGTCCGGCTACTAGTACCGATTGAAATCAAACGATATGACAGTCGGTGACGATGAGATCTGGCTTGACGATGCGGCCGGGCCGCTCGTACGCCCGTACACGGTGAGCGCCGGCCGGACCCGCCCGACCGTCGAACTGGACATGCTGTCTCTGGTGGTGGCGACCGGCCATTCTCCCCCAGCCATGGAGCCGGAGCATGCCAAGGCGCTCGGACGGTGTCGCACGCCGACCTCAGTCGCCGAGGTCGCGGCGCATCTGCGGCTTCCCCTGGTGGTCACCAAGGTCCTCCTGGCCGATCTAGTGGACTGCCGGGCGATGACCACCCGAGCGCCGCGTACCGCAGCGGATCGCACCGACCGAGCCCTATTGGAGAAGCTGCTCGATGGCCTACAACACATCTGAGGTGTTTCCCACCCAGGTCAAGATTCTGATAGCGGGCGGCTTCGGCGCGGGGAAGACGACGTTCGTCGGCGCGGCGAGCGAGATCGAACCGCTGAGCACCGAGGAGCTCATCACCGCGGCCAGCGTCGGCATCGACGACCTCGGCGGTGTGGAGGGCAAGTCCATGACGACCGTGGCGCTCGACTTCGGCAGAATCACGATCGAGCAGCACGGGATCGTGCTGTACCTGTTCGGGACGCCCGGGCAGAAGCGTTTCTGGTTCATGTGGGACGAACTGTCCGCCGGGGCGCTGGGCGCGGTCGTGCTCGCCGACACGCGTCGTCTGGAGGATTGCTTCGACGCCGTCGACTTCTTCGAGCACCGGGGAATCCCCTTTCTCGTCGCGGTGAATGATTTCGACGGTGCGTTCCGCTACGAACCCGACGAGGTGCGAGCCGCCCTCGAACTCGACCGGCGCCTGCCGATCGTGCTGTGCGACGCACGGGACCGCCAATCCGCTACGTCGGTGCTGAGGGCCCTGATCCTGTATCTTCTCGCCGCCGTTCCTGCCCCTTCCATCTGACGCAGACATGCCACCCTTGGAGACTTCCGCACCGCGTACCTTCTCATTCCGTGTAGTCCATCCGCCGACCCACCACACACATGGAGCCCTCCGTGACCTACGACGTAAGTGATCCCACCGTCCGTCCCCTTCAACCCGTCGACCAAGAGGTGTCTCGGCGGGCCATGCGACTCCGTGAGATCGGTCTGGGACTAGGACCTGATGAGGAATTCGATGCATTCGCGCGTCACGTCGCCGAGGACGCAGGTGGCCTCATCGGGACGCGCGATATCCCGTTCGCGTTTGTGAACCTCATTACGGATCGTCAGCACATCACCGGTCTGTACGTTGGCGGGCAGGGCTCCGGGCCAGCAACCGTATCCGCCAGCGCCATGGACCTCCGGGAAGGGCCTCTCGATTTCGGCTTCTGCCCGCATGTCGTCGTCCGGCGCAAGGCACTGGTCCTGGACGATGTGTGCGACTATCCGCGCTTCGTCGGCAATCCGATTGTCGACCAGCTTGGCATCCGAACGTACCTCGGAGCCCCGCTGATCGACCGCACGGGCACGACTCTCGGCACGATCTGCGTCGTGGACCGTGAGCCGCGCCCGTGGGGTCATCATGGACTGAACTTCATCAAGGAGAGAGCCGCCGCCCTGATGCAGCAAATACACCGCCGGGAGGAACGGCTGGGCTAGCGCTTTGGGACCGGGATCCTGAAGATGGAGTCGTGTTTTCAAGCCGGGGACTTGAGGCGTGCTCGGGTGATGTAGTCGTCGACGCGGCGTCGAGTACGCCCGCGGCTAGCAGGCCGAACTCCACGGCGACGCAGGCGATGTCGGCCTTGAGGAACTCGATTGCCGCCCGGGCCCTGCCGACGTCAGCGTCGGTTTCGGTCGCCCACCGCATGACCTGGGCGATGGCGAACGCGTAGGCGATGGCGCGGCCGGCCAGGACCATGTGTTCCTGTCCAAGCTCCGGGTCGAGAAAGCTGAGGTTCAGGTGGTGGGTGCTGACGGCGGGCGCCGTTAGCGGCCAACTCGCCAGGAAGCCGCTCAGAGACTGCCCGGCCAGTCTGGCCAGACAGTATTCGGTGAGCTGCTGGCTGAGCAGATCGTTGGTGCCGTCGAATATGGTGAAGACCCGGGTGTCCAGGAACGCCTGGCCGGCGATGTTGGTGGGTGAACCGCATCGGTACCCTTCACCGCCGGTCAGCTGTTGGTAATGGTTCGCCGAACTGACCATCCGTTCGGTGGCAACGGTCTTGATGGCCTGTATGGCGGGAAACGCGCGGGTCAGGTCGGCCTTGAGGTCCAGCCTCGTCTGAAGGCGGTGGTTGAGCGCCTCGCAGATAGTGTAGGAGCTGTCGATGGCCGCGAGCCGGTAGCGGGCGAACCGGATCGCCGACAGGGGCGCCGGCCCGATTCGGCGGGCATCCGCGTACGCATGTGCTTCACGGCTGATGCGGCGCAGGAAGCCGCACGCCACCGCCGCTATCATCGCCCGCCCCGACAGGAAAATGTCCACCACCGCGCTCAGCTTCCCGGCTTCGGCATGGATCCGCCGGTGCCGCGGGACGACCGTGTCGATGTCGTTGACCCCGTAGTCGATCACCTTCAGGCCCAACGGCTCGTAGCGTTCCGCGGTGCGGAATCCCTCGCTGCGGTTGACGATGAAGTAGCCGTACTCGCGGCGACCGTGGTCGTCGTTCTTCGCGCTCACCACCCACCAGTGCGCGGTGGCGCTCAATGCCTGCCAATGCTTGCGGCCGCGGATCTGGTAGCCGCCATCGACCTCCTCGAACGTGGTGGTCATGCCGGACATGGCCGAGCCACAGCCGGGCTCGGTGGAGGCGAAGCCTGCGATCATCGGCTCTCCGCCAGCGAACATCGGAAGCACCTCCTGCTTGGCCTCCTCGCTGGCCCAAAGCACGATTGGCCGCAAGGCCAGCCCCGTGACGATCGTCGCGTACGTGCCGACAGCCAGGTTCCATTCGGACAGGATCTCGACGACCCGGCACATCTCGACGTGGCTGTCACGGCCTCCGTACTCCCTGGGCAGCGCCGGAAGCAGCACGCCGGCCCTTGTCAGGAGCGTCCAGTCGTCGGAGGGGAGGTTCTGCTGCGGGTAGGTTGCGGAATCGAATCGGGGAGCGACCGCCTCAATGCCTGCGATGAACTCGTTCGTCGACAGGGACAGAAGATCGTTCGTCATGGTGTCCGTTCTCACGGGTCGGCATGTCAGTTGGGGAAGAAACCGTCAGATTCCGACGGTCAAGGCACGCTCGCATCAGTTTCGTGTGAAATGAGTCACCACGCGAACCTCCTTCCTATTCGTCCACTTCTGCGGTCACACGTCATAGTGAATCGATCAGGTCACCAGACGCAAGAGATCTCTCGCTGCCGTAATTAGCGCCGGCACGTCGGGACTGTGCCTTATGTCTAGATTGTGGGTGCCCGTAACTCAGCTACCCGTATGCGACCTGGGAGTATTCTTTTATTTCGACACGAGGTCGCACGTAGTGAGTGAGCTTGTCGAGGAGATCGGATTATGCGGGAGGCGTAGCTACGGGTCTGTGTTCGACCTGTCCCCGCCGTGACGTGCGTGGCCGGTTCCTGACAGGTGTCGCCTGCCAGAGGTATGGGACCAGGCTGACGGGTTTTCTGCCACGGGGATGGGACCACCCGGTTGCCAGTGATGGGACCACCCGGTGTGTCGCGCGGCTGGTCTTGATCACTTCCGGTTTTGGTTTCCTCCAGGTCGTTGGACGACGTGGGGGTTCGGGGGATGGCGTTCCGGGAGGTTGCGAGGCGCAGCCATCGGCTGGGTACGCGTCAACCTCCAGACGATCGTCCTCGCGTCTCAGCTACCCGAGCGGTGCCAGCGGCGGGTCAAGCCACTCTGACGGCTCCGGCGAACGGGCGGCCCGCGATCGGGGCGATCTTGACGACATCACCGGTGTGCGGGGCGTGCACCATCTGGCCGTTGCCGATGTACATGCCCATGTGGTGCAGGTCGGAATAGAAGAAGACCAGGTCGCCCGGGCGCAGCTGGCTTTGAGAGACGTGCGTGCCGACGCTGAACTGACTGCCGGTGTAATGCGGGAGCGAAACGCCGACCTGCCCGTACGCCCACATGGTCAGACCCGAGCAGTCGAAAGTGCTCGGCCCCGCCGCACCCCACACATACGGGCGGCCCAGTTTGGCGAGCGCAGCCTTCACAGCGCCGAGCGCTTTGGCGGAGGCCCCGCCGGGAGAGACGGCCGGCCCCTTGCCGCCCGATTGCCCCTTAGCTGTTGCGACGCCCGCCTTGGCGAGCAAGGACTGGATGTGTTTGCGCTGCTGGTCGAGCTGGCCGGTGAGCTGCTGGACCGCGGCCAGCCGGTCCTGGGCCGCCTTGCGGGTCCGCACTGTCTGCTGCAGTGTCAGCAACACAGTCCGTGCCTGGGCGCTTCCCTGGCTGGTGATGTAGTCCAGGGTCGCTGACTGATCCAGCAACGCCTGCGGATCCTTGGCCGACGCCAGACCCACGGCCGGGTCCAGTCCTCCATTCTTGTAGGACTGAGCGGCCAACTGCCCGACCTTTTCCCGCATCGCGTCGTAGTTCTGCTGCTGACTGCGGGCGCTCGCCGCAGTCGCAGCGGCGGCCCGCCGCGCCTGCTTGAGCTGCACCCGCAGCCCGTTGTACTTCTCGGTCAGCTTCTCCAGCTGAGTGGTCAACTCCTGCTTGGATGGCTTGGGCTGAGCGGACACCGCAGGACCGGTGAAAACGCTGGCGACCACCACCGGCACAGCCACGACCGCAGCGCACCAACTGGCCAGGCGACCAGACCACGGCGAGGTGGACTGCGGGATTCGCTGCACGGGGGCTCCTCAACTGTTCCGGTCGCCGGTCTCGGGCAAGTTCCTACAGAGCGTAGGAGATCGTGAGGTGTTATGCCACTCAAGTAGCGAAATGCCCCAACAACCCCACCTGTCATCATTGCTTAGGCAACTACATCGGGACGGCCTGGCTGCAACGGACCGGGGATCAGGCCAGCGCGGCGGGCCACTGCAAAACCCCCGCGGTTGTCGCAGACTTCTGGCCTGGCAGAGGCGACAGCCGACCAGATGAAAGGGAACGGGATCGGAATCGGGAGGCGGCAGCGGTCAACGATGCGGCGTTGGAAGCGGCGCCGCACGGCTAGTTGGAGTGGCGTACAGCAGCGGCGGCCCAGAGCCGGCACGCGGCCCGTACGCGTTCGATGGGTTGCACGTGACTTCGGTCAGGGGGCCGGGTCCAGCACTGGGGAGGTTTCGAAGTTTGGTCGACACCTCCTCTGAGACTCTGTGTGGCCGCCGCTGCGACAGTCCGCCATTGGCGCTGATTCCGGCCCCACGATGTGCCCGGGGTCCGTAGACCCCCAGAGCGTGGTCGTCCAGGCAGCGCAGACCGATGCTGATCCAGCGCACGTCTCCGTCCTCGCGCAGTGCGAATCCGTTGGTCCAGCACGCAGACATCGTCGAGATGCTGCCGGGTGGTTACCAGCAGTCCGAGGAATTCACGGTGGCTGTCGCCGCGCAGTTGGTTCCCGTTGCCCTGTCGAGATTCTTGGCCTGATCGGTTCAGTCGTGCAACGCACGGTGTCCTCACGTCCGTCTTAGTAGCAGGAGGTGGGCGTACCCGACAGTGAGCGCGATGCCGAGTTCCGGCGATTCGTCGCCGACAGGTCTCCAGCGTTGCTGCGCTTGGCGTACCTGCTGGCCACTGATCGCAGTGGCGCGGAGGATCTGGTTCAGACCGCTCTGGTGCGGACGTATTTGTGGTGGCGGCGGATCGCCACCGATCCGGAGCGCCGTGGCCGCTGATGGGCGGCGCCGTTCGCACCATCGCCGTGAGTCGATCCGGCGGAGGTCGCGGAGTTGCTGGGCTGTTCGGCGGGGACGGTACGCAGTCAGGCGGCGCGTGGGCTGACCAAGCTGAGAAACGCGGAGATGTCTCCAGTGACGGCTATTCGCTGGGCTGGAATTTGTACGACTTCGGCACGTCAACCTTGGCGCCGGCCGGGCCGTAGACCAGGGCGATCTCGCGGTGCGGGGTCAGTTCGATCGCGGCGGGGTCGCCGGTCCACTGTTTTCCGTTCACGTAGGCGGTGAGGGTGTGGGTGGCGTCGGTCTTGAGTCCGCCGATCCCGGTGGCGGTGAGCTTGACCTGCCATTCGTCGAAGAGCTGGCCGAGGGTGTAGCGCTTGTTGGCGGCCGGGGATTCGATGTGGATGACCCCGCGCGTGTCGTGGGTGTGCAGTTCGGACATGGCCTGCTGTGCGGCGGAGACGCCGAGGTCGGCGGCGACAGGGACGGCCTGGCCGTTCACGAGGATGTCCAGGTGGGCGTGGAAGTGCCGGGCGGTTCCCTCCATGGGCGCCACGTTCAGCCCAGCGGCGCGGGCGCCGGAGAGGGGGTCAGCCGGCAGCGGCCAGGGCGGCAGTGCGGTCTCGCTGCCTTGTTGCGCCTGGGTCGGGAGGGCGGCGGGCCGGCTTGCCTTGCTGTGCTGACCCATGAAGGCCCAAACGCCGAAGCCCAATAGGACAGCGACCAGTACACCGGTGATGGTCCACATGGTGATCCGGCGCATGCGTTCGCGTCGACGCTCGGCGGCCTGCTGTGCCGCCATGCGCTCGCGCGCACTCTGCCGGGTCGCGGCCTTGGTCGGCCGCCCGCTCCTCGGTGGATCCTGCCGCGTCGCCATCGACCCTCCAGAACAACTAACACCAATCAACTAAGATGCTTAGGAGTATGCCAGAGGGTGGAGACCGATCCATCCAGGCCTGCACAGATTGTGACTGTGCCCCTGGCCAGGAGGGATACCGCCTCAGGTGGTCGGCCCGGTCAACTCGCCGCCGCATCATGCGCCGGTTTCTGAGCTGCCGCGGTCATCGCCTGGGAGTGGTCCGTGCGGTGATCCAGGTGAAGGGCTGATCTCCCCCAGAGGGCGTGGTGTGATGCTCGCTACGGGTTTCAACGATGGTGAAGCCCTCGCCGAGCAGACAGGTGAGCTCGCCCGCGCTGTAGCGGGCCACGGGGAGACCGGAGCAGTATTCCGGCCCGTCGGCGGCGAAGGTGGCCAGGACGACGCTGCCGCCAGGCTCGAGGGCGGTTCGGAGAGCGGCCAGGTAGGCGTCGCGGTCGCTGGGGTCGGTGAGGAAGTGGAATACCGCCCGGTCGTGCCAGAGTCCGTAGTGGCGTTGCGGCCTCCAGGTGAGCAGGTCCGCGCAGAGCCAGGTGACGGGCGCATCGGCGGAGACTCGTCGCCTGACGGTCTCCAGAGCGGTCTGGGAAACGTCCAGCACCGACAGGTCGCTGAAACCCCGGCCGATGAGCCGGTCGACCAGGAACGAAGTTCCTCCTCCCACATCGATGATCGCCGTGTCCGCATTGGCCAGGTGCTCAATGAGCTGCAGAGACATCTGCGGCTCTGCCTGGAACCAGCTCACATTTGAGCCTCGGTCCAGGTAGGCGGCATCCCAGTCGCCGCCTCGCTCGTGGCTGGCGGCGGAGATGTCGGTCATGGCTTCACGATAGCCGCGGACCGGGTCAGCGCTCCGGCGGCCGGAGCCTGCGGCTGTTCACCGCCGAGTAGGTAGCGGTGGCGATGCCGCTCACGGTTGTCAAGGCCGCGCCGATGGCAGGCCGCAGGCCGAACGCTCGTGCGGCGAGCGGAGCGTGGTGACGTGCGTCTGCTGATTGATCTCCAACTCGTCGCCGGCCGCGGCAGTGATCAGCCGCGCAGGTGCGTGCCCCGGTGCAGGCGGGCTTTCCCCCGTCGTCGGCGCAGATCACAGCCGTGTGTCTGCTCGGCGGCACCCGGTATCTGCTGGTCGCGGAGCCGGGTGACCTCCGCGTGCAACTAAGTCATTTAGGAGCTGTCACGGATGGTGCGGCTGGGAAGATCGTCACGGCGGGTTGAGTGATGCACGGAGCCGCAGTCGGCCACCGGGCAGTCCGCAGAGATGACCACGGCACTGGTCTTCGGGCAGTAGTGAGAACCGAGCGCCATGGCCGCCGGCGCCGCCAGGAGCAGAACCGGCACGGTCAGCAGCCCGGCGATGGCCAAGGAACCCAGCACCCTGCGGGCGCGGGCGACCGGGCGGTGCCCGGCGATCAGACGCCGTACCCGGGCGGCGGCGGCGCAGATCGGAAGAG
>JAOPYK010000276.1 GCA_025964695.1 Streptosporangiaceae bacterium
AGATCCCACGGTCAAATGACGGTCAGATGATCAGAGCCCTGATCACCTTCGTGGTGATCAGGGCTCTGACCTGCGTCTTAACGTCGGGGTGGCGGGATTCGAACCCACGGCCTCGTGCACCCAAAGCATTAATTCCATTCAATAAACTTCGAACATACGTACCGATTTGTTGGCTCCGCCGCAGGTCAGAGCCCTAGAATTCTCTTGAACGATTCTTTCGCGTGTCACTGGATCACACAAGATCCAGTGACAAATGAGTGACAAATGATCAAGCATCGGGGTGATCAAATGGGCTTCACTCGGAGCCGCATCGGCCGCAACGGAGCGGTGCGATTCCAGGCGCTGTACGACGACGCCAAGGGGGTACGGCAGAGCGCCGGAACGTTCCTGACGGAGCGGGAGGCGGACAAGGCGTGGCAGCGGGCCGAGGCCAAGCTCGCGGAGGGCAAGCTGGGTGATCCGCGCCGGGGCCGGCAGACCTTCAAGACCTACGTGGAGGAGAAGTGGTTACCGAACCACGAGATGGAGCCCTCGACGCGGGAGAGCTACACCCGGCAGATCAACAAGCACATCATGCCGGAGTTCGGGCCCATGAAGATGCGCGACATCCTGCCCGAGCACGTCCGAGCCTGGTCCATGAAGCTGCAGAGGCAAAGCGTGTCGGCGCGCACGATCCAGTACTGCAAGGCGTCGATCCTCAACGCCATCTTCACCACTGCCTTCGACGACCAGGTGATCGTCACCCACCCCTCGCGCGGGGTGAAGACGCCGACCGTACCGAAGAGGCCCCGGAAGATCATCAGTGGGAAGCAGTTCGAGACGCTCTACAACGCGCTCCCCTCCGCCGACGCCCAGCTCCTGGTCGAGACCGACATCGAGACCGGCCTGCGCTGGGGCGAGCTGACCGAGCTGCGCGTCAAGGACCTCGACTTCGAGACCCGCATCCTGACCGTCAGCCGCACCGTGATGGAGCTGAGCCGCAAGTACCACCCGACCGGCGGACGGTTCCTGGTGAAGGAGTACCCGAAGGACAAGGAGTACCGCCGGCTGAAGCTGAGCCGGCAGATCGTCGACAAGCTCAAGGCCCACGCCGACGCCGAGCGGCTGGGTGACGGTGACCTCTTCTTCGCCTACCGGGACGACGGTCGGCCCCATGCCCGGCCCCGGGTCGAGGTCGACCCGGACGAGCTGGGCTACACCGACGAGAACGAGCACGGGCGGCGGTACAAGCACGGCACGATGACCGCCTACAACCTGGCCAAGTGCCGCTGCGAGCACTGCAAGGGCTCGTACGCCACGTACCGCGCGAAACGACGCTCCAACGGGAAGGACTCACCGCGCCTCCCCCGAGTCCGCGACACCGACGGCCATCTCCCTCGCGACTGGTTCCGCCGTACGATCTGGGACCCCGCCCGCGACACGGCCAAGCTCGGCTTCCGGCCCCGCGTCCACGACCTCCGGCACGCCCACGCCTCCTGGCTACTCTCCGGCGGCGCCGACCTCCAGGTCGTCAAGGAACGCCTCGGCCACTCCACGATCGCCACCACCGAGAAGTACCTCCACACCCTCCCCGACACAGACGAGACCGCCATCGAAGCCCTCGACAAGTACCGTCAGGGGAAACCGGTCGACGAGCTCGCCTCCGCCAAGACCGAGATCGAACGCCTCCGCGCCACCGTCGCCCACCTCGCCACCACCATCCACCTGAGCGAAGCTCCCACCCTTTCTAAATGACCCGACACTCGCTCATGCCGAGAAGAGGGCACTTCAGCCAGCTTTCATAGAGTTTCCTCATCCCTGGCACGCTTCTCGGGTTTGAAACAACGGCTGGCCACCGAGCGGTCCACGGACTGATGCTGCTACGCGAGAATGGGGGCTGGAGTCGACCCCACCGGAGTGATGATGAGCCCTCGGCCGGCAGGTGAGGCCGACAAGGTCGGCAATCGGTACGAGAGTGCCTGGATCGTGCAGCACGTCCTGTATGTGCTGCAAGGCGGTGCCGAATCGATCACGGTCGAGGACGTCGGCGAGCGAGGTGAGGGCTCCGAGTTCACCCTCCGCCGGTCTGGGGCGATCGAGGTTCACCAGGTGAAGCGCCAGCAGGGGAACGCCAACGCGTGGACGGTGGCGTCGATGCGGGCCAAGGGAATCTGGGCTGCGGCTGCGCGACACGCGGAGGCCGGGCGGCACTTCCATTTTGTGTCGACGGTCCCGGCCCGGCCCATGCAGGAGCTGAGTGACCGGGCCAGGCGTTCAGCGAGCCCGGCCGAGTTTCTGGAGCACTGGCTCTCCGACGGCCTCCGCGTGCCGTTCGACGAGCTCGCGTCGGATACCGTCTTCGGTTCGGTGGAGACGGCCTGGAAGACGCTACGGCTGCTGTGGGTCGAGTTGTATGACGAGCAGAACCTCGTTCGGACGAACGCCGCGCTGGCGGGCCTGCTCCTACAGGGGGCTCCCGGCGCACTCGCTGCAGTGGGCCTCGGGGACCTGGTCGTTCAGAATCTGGGCGTCCGATTCGACGCCGCCGCGATCGGGGCGCGTCTGGGCGCGTATGGCCTGCAGCGGGCCCTCACGGGGCTTGAGGACGGCCAGGGTGCGCGGGTACGCGCTCTCACTGCGGGATGGCTCGACGGCATCAGGCGCCAGCTCGTGCGGCCGTTCATTCCCAGGGCGGAGGCCGGTGAGCTGGTGGAACTCCTCGCCGGGCCGGGCCGGCTCTTCCTGCTGACGGGCCCGGCGGGAGGTGGGAAGAGTTCGGTGCTGCATGAGGTGGCCTCGAAACCGGGCGCACCGGTGCTCGGCTTCCGGCTGGACCGTCTCGACGCCTTCACTTCCACGACCGACCTGGGGACGCTCCTGGAGCTCGGGACCTCTCCGGTGAGCGCGCTCGCCGCAGTGGCGGGCAACGCACCGTGCGTCCTGATCGTCGACCAGATCGACGCGGTCAGCCTGGTGTCAGGCCGGATGCCGAAGAGCTTCGATGCGATCGCCGACCTGGTCCACGAGGCGTCGGCCTTTCCGGAGATGCGGGTTGTGCTCACCTGTCGCAAATTCGATGCCGACCACGATCACCGCATCCGCGCTCTTACCGACGGCCTGCGCGCGCGGCGGGTGGAGGTAGCGGAACTCTCCGACGCGCAGGTCGCGAAGGCCGTGGCCGACATGGGCCTTGACGGGGAATAATTGCGACGACGATTGCGCCGTCCGCGTGCAGCCGGGGACAAATCGGAGGCGTTTCATGCCCGCCAGTGATGATCACCATGCCGCGATCGATCGACACACAGGGCCCTTCGACACACTGACCG
>JAOPYK010000003.1 GCA_025964695.1 Streptosporangiaceae bacterium
CGATGTTCCGCTCGTGGGTGGACGAAGGGGGCGTGCCCGGGGTCTCCTACGGCGTGGTCAGCCGCGAGGGTCTCGTTCACGCAGCCGGGCATGGCGTCGTACGCGAGCGAGGCCCACGCCCGGAAGCGACAACCGCGTTCCGCATCGCGTCGATATCCAAGAGCTTCACCGCAGCTTCGATCATGCTCCTGGTCCAGCGTGGTGCGTTGAGCCTCATGGACCCGGTCAGTCGGTTCGTCCCCGAGTTCCGTGCGGTACGGCGTCCCACGTCTGATTCGCCGGAAGTCACTGTCGGCATGCTGCTGTCCATGTCAGGCGGGCTGCCCACGGATGATGCGTGGGCAGACCGGCAGGAGTCGATGAGCCGAGGCGCGTTCGGACGTCTCCTGAACGACGGCATCAGGTTCGTCGCCGCCCCGGGAACCACCTACGAGTACTCCAACCTGGGGTACGCCGTCCTGGGTTGCGTCGTGGAGGCCGCGTCAGAACTCCCGTACCACGATTTCGTGGAACAGCACCTGATCTCCCCGCTGGGGATGACCTCGACGGGTTTCGACACGTCAGTGGCGGCGCCAGGTGGTATCGCGACCGGCCACGTCAGACTGGACGAGCGCTGGCATGCGGTGCCGTTCTCAAGCCCAGGGGTGTTCTCCGCCATCGGCGGGTTGTTCAGTACCGTCGAGGACCTCTGCCTGTGGGTGCGTTGGTTCGCCGACGCCTTCCCTGCCCGTGACAGCGAGGACGCCGGGCTACTGTGCCGGGCGTTGCGCCGCGAAATGCAGCAGGCTCACCGGGCCATCCCGCCCACTCACCGAACGGGTGGCGGGGGCAATGACCCTGCGGTGATCGCATCGGGCTATGGATATGGTCTCGTGATCGACCACGACCTGCGATGGGGCGACGTGGTCTCGCACAGCGGCGGATACCCCGGTTTCGGATCACACATGCGCTGGCACCCCGGGACGGGTCTCGGCGTCATCGCGCTGGCCAATGGGAGATATGCGCCGTGCGAGGCAAAGGCTTCAGCGGCCTTGCAGGCCCTGCTCTCGGACGCGAAGGCCCCCTCGGGGCGGGTGACGCTCTGGCCAGAGACGATCCGCGCGCGGGCCGCCGTCGAACGGCTACTGCGGGAGTGGGACACCACCCTGGCCGATACCTGGTTCGCGGACAATGTCGAGATGGACCTCGATGTCTCTCATCGCCGGTCCCAGATCCGGAATCTGGTCGACACTGTAGAGCCACTGCCCGACCCGACCTCCCCGGACGAACTGATCCGTTCGGACTCCCCGGCGCATGTGGTGTGGGGCATTCCTGGAGTTCGAGGCATGCTGCGCTGCGAGATCCGGCTCAACCCGGAGAACCCGCCGAGGATCCAGACCCTGGTCGTTACCGTTGACGACTCCTCGCCCTCGAACGCCATCGCATCGGGGAACCCCACGGGGGGTGAACACCTTGCTGCGGCCCCTGCCAAGTAAAAAGTGGTTTGGACGAAGACACCTCTCAGGAATCTGTCAGCCACACCGCCCAGCCCACAACCGCCCAGCCGGGAACGGCCCGTAAGAACATTGCTGACAGCACATCGAAAAGACGTCACCCGGTATGCGCCTGTGCCGAAAGCCTCGTCTACGTCATGGGACCTGGGACTGGCGCGGCTCCTGCCTCGTACCCGCCCGCACCACGTGGTCGAGCACGCCACGCGTCGAATACGAGAGCCATTTCAACGGGCACCGCCCGCATCGCGCGCTGCATCAGGCCTGCCCACTGCGGGCGCTCCCCGGCCCCATCGATGCCGACATCGAGGTCACACGACGATACCGGCTCGGCGGTCTCCTGCACGAATACTCCCAGGTCGCATAGGGTGACCGAGTTTTCGGCACCGACAGGTGTCCGGACGGACCAGCAACTGCAGTTGGCGGAGTTTGTCCATCGGCAGGTGATGAAGCAGTCCGGCAAGCAGGAACCGGTCGGCCGGCGTGAACGCCGGCTCGGCCAACTGCCGCTGCAAGACCGTCAACTGGTGCCGCGGCACCAGGATCTCGACCTCCTTCTCACGATCACTCATCGGCAACAGCCGTACCACGCAGACATCATCCGTGAATCCCTGGACGGCTCGAAGACCATGGGGTAGTGATTGACTGCCGGCGGCCACTTGGAATTGGTTCTGGCGCAGAGATCGAAGGTTTTGGCGCGGGCGTCGCAGCAAGCTCTACCGATCCGAAGGGCTGATGGCTGGCACCAGCAAGGTACAGCGGTCGATCATCGCCCGGCAGCTGGCCAAGCGCGGCGCCCGGCCCCTCGTCTAAGGGAGATCGAATGAACGAGATCGCCGCACGGCTCGGTGAGGTCGGCCTGCCCGCACCGGTCGGCGAGCTGGCCGCCGGAACTTGGGACGCCGTCATCGTAGGCGGCGGCCACAACGGTTTGACCTCAGCCGCCTATCTCGCCAGGGCCGGGTGGCGGGTGCTCGTGTTGGAACGCCGCGAGCGGCTCGGCGGCGCCTGCACGCTTGAGCGGCCCTTCGCCGACCAGCGCTTCCAGGTGAGCCCCTGCGCCTACGTGGTCGGGCTGCTGGACGAGGTGGTGATCCGGGAGCTGGAACTGCGCCGCCGCGGCTACGAGTGCTACGTCGCGGACCCCAATCTGTGGGTCCCGTTCGAGGACGGCACCTCCTTCGGCCAGTGGCTGGACGACGCCAGGACCCAGGCCGGTCTGGAGGCCCTCGGGGTGTCAGAGAAGGACATCGCAGGCTACTGGGCATATGAGGAGATCTTCGACGAGATCCGCCGGAGGCTGCGGACCGGCGCCCGCGACACCTGGATCGGGGAGTCGCCGAGCCGCGCCGAGATCGAGGAACTGCTGCACGGCGAGCAGATGATGCTCGACATCGTCTTCGAAGCCTCGATCGCCGAGGTGCTGGACGAGTACCTGGGCGACCAGCGGCTCAAGGACGCGCTGTTCGGGCAGGGCGTGATCGCGGCGTACGGCGGGCCCCGCGACAAGGGCACCGCGTCGATCAAGCTGATGCACTACCAGGGCGACCTGGAGGGCCAGGGGCCCGTCTGGGGCTATGTCAAGGGCGGTATGGGGATGGTCAGCTTCGCCATCGCCGACGCCGCCCGGGAGGCGGGTGCGGTGCTCGCCTGCGGGGTGCCGGTCGCGCAGATCCTGCCCGGTGAGGGCGTCCGACTGGACGACGGCACCCTCATCCGCTCCCGCACGGTGGTGTGCAACGCCGACCCCAAGGTCATGCTCCGGCTGCTGGCCGGGCAAGACGTCCCCGCGGACTACCGCGACACGCTGGAGGCCTGGAAGATCCGCAGCCCGGTGGTGAAGTTCAACGCGGCGCTGCGCGGGCTGCCCGAGTGGACCGCGGCGCCCGGCGAGAGGTGGCCGGCGCATGCGACCATCGACGTGACCGGCGGGCTGGACGCGGCCCAGCGCGCCTTCGAGTCCTGCGAGCGCGGTGAGCCCGCGGTGGCCTTCGGAGAGATCTATCTGCAGACCGGATACGACCCCTCATCCGCCCCTGACGGTCACCACCTGCTCAGCGTGTTCGGCCAGTACGCCCCCTACGACCTTGCCAAGGGGACCTGGGAGACCCGGCGGGGCGAGGTGAAACGGCAGTTCATCGACCTCATCGGCCGGTTCGCCCCGGGCTTTGAGAACCTGATCGAGGCCTGCGAGGTGCTCGGCCCCCCGGACATCGAGGCCCGGATCGGCCTGACCGGCGGCAACATCTTCCAGGGGGAGGTCACCCCCGACCAGATGTGGCGGCACCGGCTGACCCCGCGCACCCCCGTGCAGGGCCTCTACCTGTGCGGAGCGGCCACCCATCCCGGTGGCAGCGTCATCGCCCTCAACGGCCGCAACGCCGCCCACGCCGTCCTCGCCGACACGGCTCCCTAAAATGAGTTGAGTCGTGGTGGCGGTCCGCGCATAGGACTGCCTACTGGCCCATCGGGATCACGTGGACATCTACGGCATCGAGCCAGCTTCAAGTCTGCCTGGCTGCCCGTCCACAAGATCTGGTCGATGCGCTGCACCGCTACGAGCCTGTCGGGTGCCGGAAACTCGGCCATAGCCTGTGAACTGGTGTTTCTCGTTCGCCGGACACGGTCACGGTCGGCCGTTCAGCATCGGTCCTGTGGCTCTTCGACTGCTCTACCTGGCGTTCATCGGCTCCTGGGCGGACTGATCCTGCTTGGTACTCCGATCAGTCCAAGGACATCGAGATCGTGGTGCTGCGTCACCAGCTCTCGTCTGCCATGAGCGTGGAGAAGGACCGGACTCACACCGGCAGGCGACGACGAGCTTGTGATCAGGTCATGGCCGCTGGACGACCACCTCCATAATCTCTGGGCGCACCACGGTCTGGTACTGGGGGCGGACCTCACCGACCATGCGAACCGCACGCCGGCGCAGCTCCGGGGAGTAGGGGGACTTACGTGACATGGACTCGATCTTCCCTTCTGATCGAGCCTCCAACAAACTCCGGGCGGCTCACTGTTTCACGGCCTCACCCGGCACCAAAGACCTACGACGTCGGCGAGCAACCACCCCCGATTTTCACGCCCAGCCGGGCGTCCCCGCAGGAACATCATGGGACTGTTTCCTGAAGAGATCTGGCTTGGTGCTGGCCTGCCGCCGCTGCGCTGCTTGAGAAACGTACTCTTCTGCCGCTGGGAGGCCACTCGGTCCTCGGACTGTGCTGCAAGGCGGTGGGCAGTCATGGCTGTCGCTGGTGTGATCGGCCGGATGTGTCAACGATGCCTGATGGCTCTTGTGATCCCAGTTGGCGGTGCCGATTTCAGACCGCCCAGCCGAGGGTGCGGAGCGGGTGCTCGGGGAGTTCGTAGATCTCGAGCTCGTACATGTACTCGCCCCATCCGGGCGCGACGTCCTGGCCAATGACGCGGTACTGCCCGGGCTCCGCCGGTTTCTGGTTCTCTGCGACGTCGTGGTAGCCGTGCTGCCTGAGCCTGTTCACGTCGCTGATGACGGCCCAAACAACGGGTAGTGGCGGATCTCCGTCCGGGCTGTCATCGGGCATGCGAGGACACCTCCAGGGGCGCTCCACCAGAGTATGGATATCACTCGGCCATACAGGCCTGTAGCCAGGGGAGCGCACCGCCGGCCAGGATCGGCCCGATGAGCCCGGCGCCCGGATTGCTGGCGGCCTGGGCCGGTCAACCTGGCTGTTCCCCTCCGGACATGGTGGCTTAATCGACCATCCCGATGTGGAGTCCGACCACGCCGAAGCAGACTGCTGGACGTTACCCGACCTGTGCTCAAGGGATCGGGATTTGGCCTCGGTGTAACCCGATCCCTGTCCAAGGAGACACACACTCTCATGCCGCGCGTCTCCCATCTATAGCTGGGGGTCGCACGTGGCCGTGCCGGGTGAGCGGAGCCAACCGCTGGCGCGGGCTGTGTCGGATACGACCCCGCAGCAGCCGCGCGACGGCGGGCCGCCCGGGCTGGCCTCGGGTCATCAGATGGATCTCGGTGGTTGCGGCCGGGGTCAGGGGCCGCCACACCAGCCCGGCCGGTAGGCCGGGCACCGCCGACTCCCCGACGACGGAGACGGCCTCGCCGTGCGCCACGGGGGTGTGCGCGGTGTCGAAGGAAAGCCGCTGCAGCAGCCTCGGCTCGATTCCG
>JAOPYK010000060.1 GCA_025964695.1 Streptosporangiaceae bacterium
GGGGTGGGTCGCCTCGGGGCAGTCGCAGGACGAAGCGGGCTCCGCGTTCACTGTCCTCTATGGTCAGGGTTCCGCCGTGCACTTCGGCGATCTGGCGGGCGATCGCCAGTCCCAGCCCGGTGCCGCCGGCGTCCCGGTTGCGGGCGGTGTCGAGGCGGGTGAAGCGTTCGAAGACCATCTCCCGTGCGTCGGAGGGGATTCCGGCGCCGTCGTCGGCCACCTCCATGACCGCTGCGCGCTCATCGCCTCGCACGGTGACCGTGATCTGTGAGGTGGCATGATGTTCGGCGTTGTCCATGAGGTTGGCCAGGAGGCGGGTGATCCGCGCCGGGTCGCACCGGGCGAACACGCGCACACCTAGATCTGTGACGACCTTCACCGCGCAGGTGCGGCGGTCCAACTCGGTCTCCACCACCTGGGTCAGGTCGGTTGGGTCGCAGGGGAGGGAGGCGCCCGCGTCCAGGCGGGCGAGGACGAGCAGGTCGGTCATGAGCGCCTGCAGGCGCTCGGTCGCGGCGAGCACCGCCCCTCCCACTTCCGGCCAGTCCGTGTCATCGGGGTACATCAGCGCCTCTTCCACCTCGGCGCGGATGGCGGTGACCGGGCTGCGAACCTCGTGTGAGGCGTCGGCGGTGAAGCGCCGTAGTTGCGCGTGGGCGGCCTGGAGTCGGTCCAGCGTGCTGTTCACGCTTGTTGCCAGCGTCCCGATCTCGTCCTGGTTCTTGGGCGCGGGGACTCGCCGGTCGAGACCGGTGGCCGTGATCTCGTCCATCTCGGCCCGGATGGCCTCCACCGGCGCCAGGGCCCTGCCGACCGCACGAAAGACCCCAATGGTCATCATTGCGATGATCAGCAAGGCCACGGCGGCCAAGAAGATCGCCAGGGTGGAATTGGCATACCAGGGGATCACGGGAACCGCGGTATAGACCATCCAGACCCCGTCCTGCTGGAAGACCTTGTAGGCCATGACGGTCATACAGCCCTCGAGACCCGCGGGAGGGCACAGCTTCCGCTTGGCGCGTAGCCGGTCTTCGGCCGGCTGGAAGGTGGCCATCGGCGGCTTTCCGGCGACCTGCCGGGTCGCCGTGACAACCTGCCCGAGCGGGTTCAAGACCTGGATCGCCTCATCCCCACTCGGCGCCAGTGGGCGGGGGAACGCGCGTTGCTTGATGTGGTTCTGCATCCGGTCGATGGACTCGGTGATCTGCTCCTGCCCGTAGCGGGCGTCCTTGTCACGCACGTCAACCATCACGAGCGCACCGACGACGATGCAGACCAGGGCGGCGAAGCCGCCAGCCACCAGCGTGATCCGGGCCCGCAGAGAAGATCGATCCAAGCCGAGCACTCGACCCCCCGAAGGTGAAGTGATCACCACTTCAAAGCATGGGCCGAAACCAGGTCAGACCAATCCCACGATGTGGCAAAGATCCAGCGGTTCTCGGATCCTCACTTCCGCGCTCCCCGTATGTCCCTGTCATCACCGTCGTCCAGGCCCCTCGCGGCGGCAGGGCAGCGCATCGGGTACACGCCGGACGCCGCTCTATGTGACGTTTCCTTGCTGAGGTCCTGTTCATGCGTCATTCAGGCCTAGCGGTGGATGCCAGTGGAAGTCTGTGGCGTGGGCCCGGCGATCCAGCGCCGGCTGACGCCGGCGAGGTCCGTGGCGGTCCAGGCCAGGGCGGTGGCGGCGTCGAGGAGCGCGCGGTCGGCCTCCGCTCCGGCGCAGTGCGCGGCGAACTCGGGCTGGTGGTTGACGGCGGGCAGCGAGCCGATTCCGATGTACGGGTGGATCGCGGGCAGTGCGAGCGACACATTGCCCATGTCGGTGGAGGCCCGGTTCATCCGGCCCGACGGCCCGTTCTCGGAGACCCGGCCCAGGTCCCGGGCATTGCGCTCATACGCCGCCAGCATTATCTCGTCGGTGCGGAACTCGGCGTACCTTGGGCTCTCCGGTTCGATCGAGAGGTCACAGCCGGTCGCCAGCGCTCCCGCCTCGAAACAGCGACGGACCCGGTCCTCCAGGCCATCGAGCTCGGCCAGCGATGAGCCGCGGACATACCAGCGTCCCGACGCGGTACCCGGGATGGCGTTCGGTGCCGAGCCGGCCTCGGTGACCACCCCGTGGACGCGAGCCGAGGACGGTAGCTGCTGGCGGAGAAGACCGATCGCGACCTGGGCGACGGTGAAGGCGTCGGCGGCATTGACGCCCAGCTCCGGATAGGCGGCCGCGTGTGCCGTACGGCCGGTGTAGCCGACCCTCCAGTGCGCCACCGCGTAGGGCTCGGCGCGGGCGACGTCGACCGGTCCCGGATGCACCATCATCGCGCAGGACAGCCCTTCGAACCCGCCGCGCTCCAGCATGAGGATCTTCCCACCACCGCCTTCCTCGGCCGGAGTCCCGAGCAGCGTCACGGTGAGCCCCAGGTCATCGGCCACCCTCGCCAGAGCCATCGCCGCCCCTGTCGAAGCGGCCGCGATGACGTTGTGCCCGCAGGCGTGGCCCATCCCCGGCAGCGCGTCGTATTCCGCGCAGAGCCCGATGTTCAGCGGTCCCGAGCCGTACGTCGCCCGCAGCGCGGTGGGCAGACCACAGATCCCCGCCTCCACCGCGAAGCCCGCAGCGGCCAGTTCGGCGCCCACCCACGAGGCAGCACGCTCCTCCTCCCAGGCGATCTCCGGGTGGGCGTGGATGCGGTGGCTGAGCGCGAGCAGCCGGTCGGACGCCGAGGCGACGGCCGACCGGCACGCGTCCTTCGCGGTGGTCACGCCCGGCACCGTCCCACCAGATGACAGGCCGAGCCCAGGCCCACCAGCACTACCATGGTGCCGGCGGGGAACCACTCGAGGCCGCCCTCGAGCACCACGCTGTTCACGGCGGCGAGCTTCCACGCGGCCACGTCCAGCGGAAGGGCCCACGGCACCACGGCCCCGACGGCGCCGAGTGGCTCCCGCCGGACGATGGCGAGCGCCCCGGGCCCGGTCGGGGCGACCTCGTCGTTGAGTTCGTCGATCGCCTCGGCGTACCACGTGAAGACCCCGGCGGCGCCCCGGTCGGGCGGCGTCCTTCTCCTGCTGACGTCGTACGTTGTGCTCGCCACCGGTCAGGGATCCCCGGGGACGCCGTAGGCGGGGGCGGCGGTCGGATCCAGCGCCCGGGTCACGTAGTCGGTGAGCTGGGGCTCATAGACCTGCCAGAGAGTGCGCAGCTCACCGATGGGATCGTCGTGCCAATCCACCCGCAGGTCCACGACCGGCCACGGGACCTCGCCAGCGACCAGCAGGCCTGCCGAGCGGACCGGACCCGCCTCGCCGCCCGCCGTCAGCCCGGCCTCCAGAGCCCCCAGCAGGCGCTCCGGGAGGCCGAAACCGAGCCGGGAGAACGCCGCGACCATGGCGTCGGGCACATCACGGGTGGCCAGCAGGTTCCCGGCGGCGACGGCGTCCCCCGCCTGGGCCGTCGCATGGATGCCGAGCGCCTCCGAACCGGTGTAAGCCGCCGGGCCGCCGGTAAACCCGATGGCCGTGAGCTGGCGATACTCCACATACGGCGAGATGTCCGGGGCACCGAGTTGCGCCGCGGTGCCGCTCCGGACGCGGGCTTCACCGGTCAGTGCGGACAGGGCCGTACGAGCGTCTGTGCCATCTCGCATGAGGTCCAGCAGCGCGGGACCGAGCCGGGGATCGGTGATGTTCTGCGTGCAGGCCGCCCCGACGCCCGCGCGCACCCACGCGCAACGGGCCGCTACGGCCGGCGACGAGGATGCGATCGCCACGCCGCACCACCCTGTACGCGCGCAGCGGCCCGCGATGGAGAACGTCATCGCGCCGCCTCCCGTACAGCGGCGGCCTCCGCCGAGCGCTCGGCGGGGATCACGGCCATGGCGTCGATCTCCACCAGCCACTCCGGCCGGGCCAGCGCGCTGACCACCAGCCCGGTCGAGACGTAGTGCAGGCCCTTCAGCCAGCGGCCCATCACCCGGTAGACCGGCTCCCGGAAGCGGATATCGGTGAGGTAGACCGTGATTTTGACGATCTCGTCCAGTTTCGAGCCGCACTCGCGCAGCAGCAGGTCGATGTTGGCCATCGCCCGCTCGGCCTGAACGGCCACGTCCCCGACGCCGACGTTCGCGCGGGTGTCGAGGTCCTGGCCGACCTGGCCGCGCAGGTAGACGGTGTCGCGCGCGACCACGGCCTGGGCGAGGTCGTTGGACAGGTCCTGCTCGGGATAGGTGTCGGCGGTGTTGAAGGGCCGGATCCGCTCGTGGACCATCAGCCGAGCACCTCGTCGGACAGCCCCGCCGAGTCCTTGACGAAGCTCAGCGCCTGGTCCCAGTCGAAGTTGCGGTAGACCGCCCCGAGGTGGGCGAACGGTGGGGACTGTGCGAAGAGCTGGAAGGTCAGCCGGTGGCCGGCGTAGTCGGAGTTGAGCAGGTCCCGGCCGTACGCCAGGAGCCTGCGCCGGTCCTCCGCCGCCCAGTTGTCGTTGATCGAGTAGTACTTCTCGAGCCACTTGCCGGTCTCCGGCTCGCGGAAGGATGCGACGTCCGGGGTGATGCAGATCTGGCCGCCGCACAGCTCGCGGGCGATGTGCATCATCGCGGGCAGTTGCGTGCAGGCCAGCACCCGGCCGGTGTACAGGAGCGAGGGGTCGGGCATGAGCAGGCCGCCTGGGGACTCCTTGGCGGCGGCGATCGAAGCGGTGAGGTGAGCGTTGATCCCCTCCCGATAACACGCGAGCTGCGCGAGCTTCTCCTGCACCGCCTGCTGCCGCTCCAGCCCGGTCTGCCTCACATTCCAAAGGGCCGTGCCGATCATCATGTCGGCGTACTTCTGCATGCGCTGGACGAAGGCGAACGCGCTGTAGCGGTGCAAGGTGGCCCGGATGAACGTGGCGGCCGCCGTGTGCCTGTAGAACAGCACGTTCTCCCATGGGATCTCCACATCGTCGAAGATCACCAGGGTGTCGACCTCGTCGAACCGGTTGGACAGCGGGTAGTCCTCGGCGCTCGCGCGGCCCGCGAAGCCGGTCCGGCAAATGTACTTCAGGCCCCGCTGCCCCATCTCCACGATGAAGCCGAGGGCGTAGTCCGAGAGCTTGTCGTCGCCCCAGTTGGCGATGGTCGGCTTCACGAACGCCTGGTTGGAGTAGGCGGCGGCGGTCTCGTACTTCGCACCCCGCACGACGATCCCGTGGTCGGTCTCTCGTACGACGTGGAGCAGCATGTCGGGGTCCTGATCCTGGGGGCGTTTGGACCGGTCGCCCTTGGGGTCGGTGTTGGCGCTCACGTGGAACGGGTCGGCGTAGCAGGCACGCTCGATGTGCCGCCTGACGTTCTCGGCGTAGGTCGGGTCGATCTGGTTCAGCACGTCCTGGCCGTCCAACAGCGACCACATCTCGCCGATGGTCTCGTCGCCGACCCGGGTCACCACCCCGCCGGCGTCGTCAAGGACGATGTCGGTAGCGGCACGCTTGGCCTGCCAGTCGGCCTGGGTGCGCGGCGGCTTGTAGGAGATGGCGTTGCGCTCGCCGTTCTCCTCGTAGGTGAGCAGGTCGTTCTCGTGTTGCAGGTCGTAGATTCGCGCGCGGACGTCCACGATCGGCTTGAACATCGGGTGGGTCGTGACGTCGGTGACCCGCTCGCCGTTGATCCAGACCTCGCGGCCGTCGCGGATGGACTCGCGGTATTCGTCGCCGGTGCGGATCATCGGGCGTTCCTCTCAGTCCGGGTAAAGGTTCCGTAGGTACGGCCGTGGTAAACGAGGGGATCGCCGTCCTCGGACGCGCTGGTGAGCACCCGGCCAAGCAGGATGGTGTGGGTGGCGGCCTCGATGCTCTCGGCCAGGACGCACTCGAACGTGGCGACCGCGCCCTGGAGCAGCGGCGCCCCGGTGGTGCCGACCCGCCAGCTCGCCGCGCCGAAGTCGTACGGCCGGTCCGCGCGGCCCGCGAAGGTGTCTGAGACGCCTGTCTGCCGGGCGGCCAGGACACTGACGCTGAAGTAGCCCACGCTCGCCGCCGCCTGGAACAGCGGGCTGCGGCGGTTGACGCAGGCCAGCAGGGTGGGCGGGTCGGCCGACACCGAGCTGATCGCGCTGACCGTCTGCGCGACAGGGCCGTGCCGGCCGCCGACGGCGATGATCGTGACGGCCGTCGGGGCATTGCTCATGGCCGCGAGATAGGCCTCACGATGCGGGCGGGCCTCCACGGTGATCGTCACTTCGGCTCCCTTCACGGCGGCTGGTACCACTGTGCGGGCGAGGACGATCATCCGTCCAACAGATCTTTCCGTTCTATTGAATCTGCTTCTCGGATGTAGTTGCGGCACACCTCGGCGAAGGCCGAGGCCCGGGCCGTTGGGCGGGCGTCCTTCCGGCGAGCGAGGACCAGGTCGAGCGCGGGCAGTTCGTCATCGAGCGGCACGGCGGCCACCCGGCCGCCGCCGTAGGTGTGGTCGGTGGACGGCCGCTGGTTGAGGATCGAGTACCCGTGCCCGGCAGCGACCATCGACCGTACGGTCTCGTAGCTGGTCGTCCGGAACCTGATCCGCGGCTCCACGCCGGACTGGGTGAACAAGGACCGGAAATAGTCGCGGCTGTGCGGCAGGTCGAGCAAGATCATCGGCTCTCCGGCCAGCGCTTCGAGCGATGTCCGATCCCCGGCGTCCGCGAGCGGATGGCCGGGCGGCAGCACGGCGTACGGCTCGACCCGGGCCAGCGGCTCGACCTCCAGCTCGGCGGCCGGCTCGATGGCGTACATCAGCGCCAGCTCACAGCCGCCGACGAGCAGCGCCTGCTGGAGCCCGGCCAGTTCCCCCTCGGCGACCGACACGCGCACAGCCGGATGCTTGCCGGCGAAGGCGGCCAGCAGCCCGGGGACATAGAAAGGCGCGAGCGTGACGAAGCAACCGACCGTCAGCTCACCGGTCAGCCCGGCGCCCAGCTCGTGGGCGGACTCGGCCAGCCGGCCGGCGTGCGCGAGGAACTCCCGCGCCTCGGCGAGGAACCGGGCCCCGGCCGGGGTGAGCGACAGGCCTCTGGCATGGTGGCGCAGGAAGAGCTGCACGCCGAGGTCCTTCTCCAGGTTGGCGACGGCCGAGGAGATCGCCGACTGCGCCACGACCAGCTCCCGTGCGGCCGCCGTCATGCCCCCCAGCTCCGCGGCGGCCACGAAGTAGCGCACCTGAACCAGCGTGAACTCAGCCATCCCGCTCCTCGGTTCTTTGATGGGAGACCTTCAACCCGCGGAACGGCCGTCCAGGGCCCTGAGACGGCTCACCAGGAGGTCCACGAACCTGGGGTGGTCGAACTCGAGGCCCACGTGGGTGTTGGGGGCGTGGCCCGTGACGCCGTGTAGGTCTACGACAGTGGTGCCACGGGTCAGGCCCTGGCCGTACTCGACCTCCACGTAGAGGTGGCTGGTGTGCACGATGCCGGGTGCGATCACCTCGGCCACCGCCAGCGCGTCGTGCTGATAGGTGTCCGTGGTGCCGTAGCGGTCCTGGTGGAAGCGGCTGTAGAAGTCCACTGCTTCCGCGACGAAGCGGGCGATGCGGCCGCCGGTCCGCAGTACGTCCACATCCTGGGGCGTCACCACCGAGCGGTCTGTCACGTCCAGGCCGACCATGGTCAGCGGAAGACCGGCGGCGAAGACGCGATGCGCGGCCTCCGGGTCGCTCCAGACGTTGAACTCGCTGGTGGGCGTCGAGTTGCCGCCACGGGCCACGCCGCCCATCACCACGAGCCTGCCGATACGGGCGGCGGCCGCCGGGTGGGTGGCGACAAGCAGCGCGATGTTGGTCAGCGGGCCGATCGCGACGATGGTCACCGGCTCCGCGGAAGCCAGCAGACGTCCGGCGATGAAGTCGACGGCATGTGCGTCCACGGGGTGGGTGCTGGGCAGCGGCAGCGGGAGGCCGCCCAGGCCGTCGCTGCCGTGGACGTACTCAGCTGTCCTGGGGGCCTCGCGGATCAGCCCCCGCGCGGCACCTGCGGCCACCGGAACGTCGCTGCGGCCTGCCAGTTCCAGGATGCGTAGCGCGTTGGCGGTGGTGTTGGCCAGGGTGGTGTTGCCGGCGACGCTAGTGACACCGATCAGATCGACCTCGGGGCTGCCCAGGGCGAGGAGCAGCGCCAGGGCATCGTCCAGGCCGGGGTCGGTGTCGATGATGACGGGGATGGTCACTTAACTTCTCCAGTCGTCTACTTGGGCTGCCGTGGGCATGGCGGTCTGTGCGCCTTCGCGGGTTACCGTGAGGGCTGCGGCCAGACACGCCCGTTGTAGGGCTTCGCCGGGTTGTCTGCCCTCGACCAGGCCGACCACGAACGCGGCGACGAAGGTGTCGCCGGCGCCCACGCTGTCCACGGCGGTCACGGTGGGTGCTGCCGCGCGGGCCAGTTGCTCGCCGTCTTTCAGGAGCACGGCGCCGGCGGCGCCCAGGGTGAGGGCTATCAGGGCGCTCGTGGGTCGCAGGGCGGCGTACTCGGTCTCGTTGACGATGATCACGTCGGCTCGGGCGAGCGCTTCGGATGGTACGGGTAGGGCCGGGGCCGCGTTGAGGCAGAACAGACCATGGGTGGCCTGCGCCGCCTGGGCGACGGCGCCGCTGGGAATCTCCAACTGGCAGATCACGGCGTCGGCGTCGCCGACGTCGAGGTCGTCCAGGTCCAGCAGGGCGTTGGCGCCCGGGTGGACCGCGATCTGGTTCTCGCCGGCGTCGTCCACCAGGATCATCGCGATGCCGGTGGGAGAGTCGGCCTGGGTGACCAGGGCCAGGTCCACCCCGGCTGCGCGCAGGTTATGGAGCGCCACCTCGGCGTAGGCGTCCGCGCCGGTCCGGCCGATCATGCGGACGTCGGCCCCGAGCCGGGCGGCGGCCAGGGCCTGGTTGCCTCCTTTGCCGCCCGGACCCTGGGTGAAGTCCCGGCCCGTGACCGTCTCCCCGGGATGCGGGAGACGGTCACAGCGCAGGGTCAGATCGACGTTCAGGCTGCCTACGACCGCGATGTCGGGTCGGTGGCTCAATTGCCCACGTACTTGTTGGTGTAGTAGTCCGAGGGCGGGAGCACCTTGTCGAGCTGGCCGGCGTCCTTCAGCGCCTGGCCGAGCTGGGTCCACTGCGCGTCAGTGGCGGTGAACAGGCCGCTGGAACCCTTCAGCAGCGGGATCGTGGCCTTCCACTGCGCCAGGTCGCTGGCGTAGCCGGTGGTCTTGAGCTTGTGGAAGGTCTCGTAGGCCTTGACGGCGGCCTCCGGGTTCGCGATCGCCCATTCGGTGGCTTTCGCGGTGGCGGCCAGCCACTTGCGGGCCAGCTCGGGGTTCTTCTGCAGCCACTGCTTGTTGGCTGCATAGTTCCAGATGGGGATGTCGGGGGCCCCGGCGGCGGTGGCGAGCAGCGTCTCCGGCTGCTTGCCGGTCTCCTGGACGTATGCGGGCGGGGCGAAGTTGGTGGTGTTGGTGGCGACGTCGATCTTGTTCGCGATGAGCAGCGGGACGTCGCTGTCGGTAGCGGTGACCTGCTGGATGTCCTTGGTGGTCAGACCGGCGGTCTTGAGCACCACGCCCAGCATCGCCTTGGTCCACGCGTCGTCGAAGACGCCCACTCTCATGCCCTTGAGCGAGGCACCAGTGATCTTCTTGCCGGGGACGGTGAAGAAACCCCAGTTGTTGGTCTGCGACAGATTCGCGATGGAGATGACGGGCAGGCCCTCCTTGCCCGCGAACATCTGGTCGGTCAGCGTGGTCTCGGCGATGTCAGCCTGGCCGCTGGCGACGAGCTTGACCGACGAGGAGTTGTCGGGCGGCGGGACCAGTGAGACCTGAAGGCCCGCGGCCTTGTAGAACCCGTTGCTGATGCCGACGGTGTAGGGGATCCAGGTGATGTCCGGGGCGATCCAGTCGGGGGCCACGTTCACCTTGGTGAGGCCGCCGGCGGCCTTGGCCCCCGAGCTGGAACCGCCGCAGGCCGCAGCCAGCGAGAGCGGCAGCAGGGCGCTTGCGACGAACCACTTGGAGAGCTTCATTGATCAGCCTTTCGTTTCTGCGGGTGCACTACGGCGGAACCAGCGGCGGGCTGTGCCCCGGGTCCGCCAGGGAGTGGAGAGGCGTTCGAGGACCGTCATCAGCAGGAAGCCGCCGAGGCCGATCGCAGTGAGCAGCAGGACGTCGGCATAAACACCGGCGGTGTCCAGCCGCGAGTTCTTCAGCAGCAGGTCCTTGCCGAGGCCGGGGGTGATGGAGGCGGTCCACTCGCCGATCACCGCACCGGTGACGGCGTACGCGGCACCTAGCTTCAGCGCGGAGAACAGCGGGGTGAGGGTGGCTGGGAGGCGCACCAGTAGAAAGATCTTGGCTGGTCCCGCGCCCATGGAGCGGGCCAGGTTGACCATGCCGTCGTCGATGCTGCTCAGCCCGTCCAGTACGTTGACGACCACCGGGAAGAAGACGATCAGGCCGACGATCACCAGCTTGGGGGCCAGCCCGTAGCCGAGGATGATCACCAGCGGCGCCGCGATGGCCACGATGGGGACGGCCTGGGTGGCGATGAGGATCGGGTACAGAATACGGTGCACGATCGTGACGTGCGCCATGAGGACGGCGAGCAGGAAGCCCACCCCGGTACCGGTGATGAAGCCGACCACCGACTCGTACAGGGTCTGGCCGGAAAGAGTGCGGATGTTCGCCCAGTCATCCACCAGGGCCTGCCACGTCTCATGCGGGCTGGGCAGTACGTAGTGCTGGACGTGGAAGACACTCACGGCCAGTTGCCAGAGCGCCAGCACCAGCAGGATGGCGAGCAGCGGTGAGGCCAAGCGGACGGTCCTCATTTGGCCTCCTTGTGGTAGAGCCCGGACAGCACCTGGCTTTTGAGCTCCATGAAGGCCGGGGTCATCAGGGTGTCCACGGTCCGCGGCTTTGGCAGGGCGACCTCGTGTACGGCCTGGATACGGCCTGGCCGCGCCGACATGACCATCACCCGGTCGGCCAAGAAGACCGCCTCGTCCACGTCGTGCGTGATGAACAGGACCGTACGCCCTGAGTCGGCCCAGACCTCCAGGAGCCACTGCTGCATCTCCAGGCGGGTCTGCGCGTCCAGGGCGCCGAACGGCTCGTCCAGCAGCAGCACGTCCTTGTGGAAGGCGAGCGTGCGCATCAACGCGACGCGCTGCCGCATACCGCCGGACAGGGCGTGTGGGTAGTGGTCGACGAAGTCGCCCAGGCCGTACCTGGCGGCCAGTTCCCGTGCGCCGGCCCGGTCCGCCTTAGTGGCGCGGCCGGTCAGCGCGGCGCCCAGCACGATGTTGCCGGTGACCGTGCGCCAGGGGATCAGCAGGTCCTTCTGGAACATGTAGCCGACATGGCCGGGACGGCCGGCGATGTTCGCGCCGTCCATCACGACCTGGCCGGAGGTCGGCTGCTGCAGGCCCGCGATCACGTTCATCAGGGTGGTCTTGCCGCAGCCGGACGGGCCGACGAGGGTGATGAACTCCCCGTTCTTGACCTCGAGGCTGGTCTCGGCAAGGGCCAGCGTTTCGCCGAACCTGACCTCGACGCTGTCGATGGTGAGCTTGGTTTCTGTCATGACGGTGTCCCAAGGGTGTCGCGGACCACGAGTTCGGTGGGCAGCAGGAGTTGCTTGTCGGGGGTGCGTCCCTCCAGCTGGGTGAGCAGGGCGGCCATGGCGGCGCGGCCGATCTCCCGGCCGGGCTGGCGCACGGTGCTGAGCTGCGGGGCCAGGTAGGAGGCGGCCGGGATGTCGTCGAAGCCGACCACGCTGAGGTCGCCGGGGACGCGTACCCCCGCCTGGAGGCAGGTCTGGATCAAGCCGATGGCCATCAGGTCGTTGGCTGCCAGGACGGTGGTGGCGCCGGACTCGAGGATCGCGGCCGACGCACGCCGACCGCTCAGTACGCGCTAGTCGCCGCGGACGATCGTGGCCGGGGCGAGGCCCTCTCCGCGTTTCTCCGACGGTGGGCCGGTGTTCGGTCCGATGACGATTACCGGTCTCCGTCGTTATACAGAACGCTCGTCCTGCTCGGGTATGACCGCTGCTTCAGCGAGCGGCGGCGAGCAGGCGGGGCGCCTCGGTCAGGACCATGCCGGCCGCGCCGAGGACCTCGGCGTGGTCGCCGAGCTCTCCGCCGACGATGCGGACGCACTCACCGGACGGGGCCAGCGCGTAGTGGCGGATGCTCCGGCCGATCGGCTCGAACAGCCGTTCCCCCGCGGCCGCGAGGTCGCCGCCGATCACTATGAGCTCGGGGTTGAGCAACGTGACGAGGTGCGCGAGGACCCGGCCGATCTCCTCGGCGGCGTCCTCCAGCGCGCGGACCGCGCCCCGGTTGCCGGCCTCGACGAGACGGAGCAGGTCCGCGACCGCCACCGGATGCCCCCAGCTGCTCTGCAGCAGCCGCGCGATGGAGACCGGACTGGCCACGGTCTCCAGGCAGCCGCGGTTCCCACAGCGGCAGATCCGCCCACGCGGCGTCGCCTGGATGTGGCCGATCTCGCCGGCCAGGCCCCCGGAGCCGTTCAGGCGCCGGCCGCCGGTGATGATCCCGGCGCCGATGCCGGCCGACAACCGTACGTAGATCATGTCGTCGGCGCTGCGGCCCGCGCCGTACCTGCGCTCGGCGAGGGCGCCGGCGTCGGCGTCGTTGGCCAGCCGGGTGGTCAGGCCGGTGCGCCGTTCGAGCTCGGCGCCGGGCTGGACGCCGACCCAGCCGGGCATGATCCCGTGCGCCTCTAGCACCCCGCCGGGCTCGCGCACCGGGGCGGCGATGTCCACGCCGAGGCCGAGCACCCGCTTGCGGTCCGTGTTCTTCTCGCGCAGCGCCCGCCCGATCAGGTCGGCGGCCAGGTCGAGCGTCTCACCGGGCGCCCGGTCCACCTCCGTCGCCACGGCGGTGTTCCAGATCGGCGTGCCGCGCAGGTCGCACAGCGCCACCCGGACGTGCTGGTGGCCGATATCGGTCCCCACGGCGTACGCGGCCGAGGCCCGCAGAGTGAGGGGCAACGCCGGCCGGCCGGTCGGCCGGGACTGGGCGTCCGGTTCGTTCTCCTCGACCAGACCGGCCGCCAGCAGGTCGGTGACGAGCGAGGATACGGTGGCCCGGGACAGGCCGGTGACCTGGGCGAGCTCGGAGCGGCTCGTGCTTTCGGCGTCGTGCAGCGCCTGCAGCACCCGGAGCCGGCCCACCTCGCGCAGGTTGAGGGGTGTGTCTATCACCGACTTATCACCGCTTAGTTCGGGACCAGGCTTAAGCCGCCCTCGATGCCGTAACCGGTCATTGACTTATGTGCGACTTCGGCATAACTATGGCCTAGATCGCGGTGATCTTTCTAGCAACCCACCTAAAACTGTCACATCTTCGGCGCGCAACAAGGTGCGCGGTCAGCCATCGGGGGCTCGACACGCGAAGGAGGACGGTACGGGGCGCCGCCGCCACGGCGCACGATTGTCGCTGGATCTGTGATCACGGAGTCAACTGATGGCACAACGCAAGTCCCCGCGGTGGCGTCGCCTCCTGGCCGCCGCATGCTCTGTCGCCTGTGCGATCGGCCTGGCCGGCGTCTCGACGCCGGCGGCGCGCGCGGACACCAAACCGATCTACCAGGACACCCGCTACTCGTTCGAGGAACGCGCCGCGGACCTGGTCTCGCGCATGACGCTGGACGAGAAGGTGGCCCAGCTCCACACCAACAGCGCACCGGCCATCCCGCGACTCGGCGTCCAGCAGTACACCTACTGGAGCGAGGGCCAGCACGGCATCAACACCCTCGGCGCCAACACCGACCACGGCTCGACCTCGGGCGGGGTGCCGGCCACGAGCTTCCCGACCAACTTCGCCTCGTCCATGTCGTGGGACCGCGATCTCATGTACGACGAGACGACCGCGATCTCCGACGAGGCGCGCGGCTTCCTCGACAAGTCCCTCTGGGGCGTCGGCGCGAACAACATCGGCCCGGACAAGAACAACTACGGCTCGCTGACCTACTGGGCGCCGACCGTCAACCTGGACCGCGACCCGCGCTGGGGCCGTACGGACGAGGCGTTCGGGGAGGACCCGTACTTCGTCGGGCAGATGGCCGGTGCGTTCGTCAACGGCTACCAGGGTCAGACGCGGAGCGGGAAGTCCACCACCGGTTACCTGAAGGTCGCCGCCACCGCCAAGCACTACGCGCTGAACAACACCGACAACGACCGCACCGGGATCAGCTCCGACACCGGCGACCGTACGCTGCGGGAGTACTACACCGCCCAGTTCCGCGACCTCATCGAGAACGCCCACGTGTCCGGCCTGATGACCTCCTACAACGCCATCAACGGAACCCCGGCGGTCGCCGACACGTACACCGTGAACCAGCTCGCCCAGCGGACGTACGGCTTCGGCGGCTACATCACCTCCGACTGTGGCGCGGTCGGCACCACGTGGCAGCTCCCGCCAGGCGGCCACGACTGGGCGCCCCCCGGCTGGACCACCGACCATAAGTCCAGCCCGACCTGGACCAACACCGCCACCGGCGCGACGCTGCCCGGCCAGGCGGGCGGCCAAGCGTACGCGCTGCGGGCCGGCACCGACGCCAACTGCACCGGCGCCGATGCCACCGCGCAGAACGTACGGGACGCCATCGACGCCGGCGCGCTCAGCGAGGGCGTCCTGGACACCGCGCTGGTCCGGCTGTTCACGATCCGGATGCGGACGGGGGAGTTCGACCCGCCGAACCGGGTCAAGTACACCAAGATCAGCAAGGATGTGATCCAGAGCCCCGAGCACCAGGCCCTGGCCGAGAAGGTCGCCGCCAACTCCCTCGTCCTGCTCAAGAACGACGGAAGGCTGCTGCCCGCCGACGGCACGAAGCTGAACAAGGTGGTCATCCTCGGCGACCTGGCGAACAAAGTCACGCTGGGCGGCTACTCCGGCAACCCGGCCAAGCAGGTCAGCGCCGTCCAGGGCATCACCTCCGCGGTCAAGGCGGCCAACCCGTCCGCCTCGGTGGTGTACGACGCCGCCGGCACGTCCACGACCGCCAAGGGCGACGCGCAGCTGAGCGACGCCACCCAGGCCGACATCAAGGCCGCCGACCTGGTGATCGTCTTCGTCGGCACCGACGCCGCCGTCGCGCACGAGGGAATGGACCGCGCGAGCCTGGCCATGCCCGGCAACTACGACTCCCTGATCGACAAGACCGCCGCGCTGGGCAACCGCAAGCTGGCACTCGTCGTCCAGTCCGACGGGCCGGTCAAGATCGACGACGTCCAGGACAAGGTGTCCTCGATCGTGTTCAGCGGCTACAACGGCGAGAGCCAGGGCACCGCGCTGGCCGATGTGCTGCTGGGTGCGCAGAACCCGAGCGGGCACCTCAATTTCACCTGGTTCAAGGACGACTCGCAGCTGCCGCCGATGTCCGACTACAACCTCACGCCGGGCGGCACCGGCGGCATCGGCCGTACGTACCAGTACTTCACCGGCACCCCCACCTACCCCTTCGGCTACGGGCTCAGCTACACCGACTTCGCCTACTCCCACGTACGGGCCGACCGGACGTCGGTGACCGCGAACGGCGACGTAACCGTACGCTTCGACGTCACCAACACCGGCCACACGGCGGGCGCCACGGTCGCGCAGTTGTACGCGGCCACGCCCTTCAGCGTGCCGGGCGTCGAGATGCCGAAGAAACGGCTCGCGGGCTTCCACAAGACCGCGGTGCTCCAGCCCGGCGCCACCGAGCACGCCTCCCTCACCGTCAAGCTGGCCGACCTCGGCGTGTGGGACGCCAAGAACATGCGGTCGTTCGTGCCGAACGGCACGTACCAGTTCCAGGTCGGGGCGGATTCGGCCACCACGGCCGCCTCGCCGGCCGTACGGGTCATCGGGCAGCTGACCCCGAAGACGCGGTACGTCACCGTGCAGCCCGAGGCGGTCTCCTACAAGGTCGGCGACACCATCGACCTGACCGGCAAGAACCGATGGATCAAGGACGACACCGACCACTCGCGGGAGCAGCGGAATCTCGATGTCACCGCCGACAACGTCGTCGAGGCCGTCAACGACGACCAGTCGTTCGTCGACCTCAAGCACGCCGCCGTCCGGTACCAGAGCACCGACCCTCGCGTGGCTACCGTGGACAGCGCCGGGCAGGTGAAGGTGGTCGGCTCCGGCGTCACGACCCTCAAGGCGACCGTGAACGGCGTCACCGGTTCGGCCGTCATCACCGCCAAGTATCCGTTCACCGTCACCGGGCCCTCGACCGTCGAGCCCGGCTCCACCGCGACCGCGACGACCACGTTCACCAACTCGGGTCCGGCGGCGCTGAGCAACGTGAAGATGTCACTCACCACCCCGGCCGGCTGGGCCGCCCAGCCGACCTCCCCCGCCTCGTTCGCGAGCGTGCCCGGCGGCCAGTCCGTGCACACGACCTGGTCGATCAGCGTCCCGGCGGACGCGGCACGGGCCGGTTATGAGCTCCACGCCGGGGTCACCTACACCGGCCACGGCGGCCGGCAAGGCAGCGGCGACGCGACGACCCTGCTGGCGATCCCGTTCGCGTCGCTGTCCGACGCGTACGGCAACACCGCGATCAGCGACGACGCCCGGCCCTCCGCGGGCAACCTGGACGGCGGCGGCCGGAGCCTGTCGGCGCAGGCACTGGCCGGGGCGGGCATCACGCCGGGAGGCACGGTCACGCACGGCGGGCTCACCTTCACCTGGCCGGACGTCGCGGTAGGCAAGCCGGACAACGCCGTCGCGGGCGGGCAGGGGTTCGAGTTCTCCGGGTCGGGCGCACAGCTCGGCTTCCTGGGCCTGGCCAACAACGGCACCACCTCGGGCAGTGGCCTGATCACCTACACCGACGGCACCACCCAGCCGTACACGATCACCTTCCCGGACTGGTGGGCCGGCGGCGGCGACACCGTCGCCACGTTCCCCTACATCAACACCGCGACCGGGAGGCAGAACCACACCGCCCACCTCTACATGGCCACGGTGAAGCTGCAGCCGGGCAAGAAGGTGCAGCTCGTGACCGTGCCGAACATCAGCCAGGGCGTGTCGAGCGGCACGAACGCGATGCACGTCTTCGCCGTCACCACCGGCGGATAACGGCCGGACCGGGATGGGCCGCCCGGCCCATCCCGGTCGCCCATTCGGAATACACCACATAACCCGCTTCTCAAGCATGATCGCAGGGATTTACGTCGTGCCAATCCGCCGTTACCCTCAACCGTGATCTCGCTCATCGCGGTGCGAGCGGGAATCGGGGGCGCCTACCGGCTCGCGCAAGCCGGTTGCCAGGCGCCGCACGTGGCACTGGGCCTGATGGCCCGGAGCGAAGTGCAGGAGGCAGCGCTCGATGGGATCCGACGCAGCATCAAGTGAACTACCGTCGACGACGTCAGTACCCGCAACCGGCCGGCAGCGGGAACGCCTCAGTCGGGGGATCCTCGGCCTCGCCGACATCACGGCCTCGACGATGGCCAACATCGGCCCGGCGATGAGCTTCTTCTTCGGGTTCGCGCTCCTGGCAAGCACGGCAGGTGTCGCATCACCGCTGACGATCGTGGCCGCCGCCATTGCCGTCGCGCTGCTCGGGAACACGCTCGCCGAGTTCTCCCGTTCCATCCCGTCTACTGGGTCGTTCATCACGTTCGTCGGGAGGGCATTCGGGCCGATCATGGCCCTCACCATGGCGATCGTGGTCTCGGCCGGTTACATCATCGCCGTGGCGTCGGTCGTCGGGATTTCCGGAGGCTGGACGTCGATCATCATCGCGCATTATTTCCACGCCCATATCGCCTGGCAGTGGTTGACTGTGCTGCTCACCCTGGTGGCCTTGGGGCTGTGCGTCAAAGGCGTCTCGATCTCGACCAAATGGGCGGGTGCTCTTTTCGCGTTCGAAATCGGTCTGCTGCTGGTGGTGAGCGTCTGGGTTCTCATTAAACAGTCTGGCCACCTCACGCTCGCGCCGTTCGAACCGTCCCATCTTTCTGGTGGTTTCAAGGGGCTCGGTCTCGGATTTCCGCTCGCCGTCTATCTTTTCGTCGGGTGGGAGAACTCCGCCGCGCTTGCCGAGGAGACCGCCGAGCCCCGGAAGGCCGTGCCCAAGGCGATCTACCTGTCCGTCGCCGCGATGGCCGCGAGCTACATACTCTTCTCTTATGTCACGGTTGTCGGCTTCCGCTACGACACGAAGGCACTGGGGGACGCGGCCGTCCCGTTCGTCTCGGTAGCGCAGGGCGTTCTCGGCGGAGCGGCCATCCTCGCCTACATCGCCGCCTTCACATCGATCATGGGATCACTGATCGCGGCTGCGAACTCCCAGGCACGCCTGATTTTCAACTCCGGCCGCGAGGGGTTGCTTCCGGCGGTCCTGGGCAGGGTCACGCCGCGGTCCCGGACACCGTGGGTGAGCCTCATCGTCTATCTGGTCATCGCCCTTGGTCTGGCGCTGGGATGGGGCTGGAAACTCGACCCGATCGCCTTCTTCGGCGATGCCGCCACTCTCGGTACCATTCTCATCATCGTGACCTGGCTGGTGGCGAACCTCGCGCTGCCGGTCTATTACCGCCGCAATCACCCGGACCTGTTCCATCCGGTGCGCCACCTGCTCCTTCCGCTGCTCGGAGTCGCGGCGATCGGCTTCCCCCTGTACGAACTGGTGAAGCCCGGCCAGCCGAAACCGTTCAATATCTTTCCGTGGATCAGTCTCGCGATCATCGTGGTGGCGGTCGTCTACGCCCTAGTGCTCAACGCCCGGGACCGTACGCTCGCCGACCGGGTCGGATCAATCGTCGCCGACGTCGACTGACGATGACGAACGGAAAGGGGGCGAGGCGGCCAGCCATTGGAACGCACCTGCCGGCCGTGCCACTCCAAGTGGCTGGTCAGACAACGGGGCTGGCTTCGGCAGCTGGGTCCCAGCGGCATCCAGGCGGTAGTTGGCGCGGCGGCCTTCTTCCTTGTTTTCATGGTTGTCGGCAGGCACCTCGTCCCGCGGATTCAGCGCACGCTTCAAGAGCGTGACGACGCGGTCGAGGGAGGACTCAAACGCGCGCTGGAGGCCCACGCCGAGGATGAGCAGGTGCAAAAGGACTACAGGACGGCGCTGGCCGACGCACGGCATATCGGCCCGATCGCGGTGGAGCTGGCCGAGCGCATCGTCGGTCGGTCTCTGGCCGCCGAAGCTCACGAGCGCGGCACTGTGGACCGTTTTCTCGACGAACTCGATTATCGAATGCAGTCATCTTCCTGAACAGCTCGTTTTAGTCTGCTGCTGCTGCTGCTGCTGCTGCTGCTCTGCTGCTGCTCTGCTGCGGCGGTGACGGGACGGCCGAGACAGGCGGCGAGCCGGTCTATCGCCGGAGCGTCGTCGGGCACTGGCTGTGGTGGTGCGAACGGATGTCGGGTGGAGGGGACGTCGGCGAGCTTGCCGCGGGTGAACTCCAGCTCCTGCTCGACGATGTCGGCGGGGAACTGGACGACTTGGCGGGTCGCGCGCGAGGTCCCAGCCGTGAACGAGTACTTCGGTGATGCGTAGATGCAATGCCACGATGCCGGGGACCGTTCCGACAGGCACCGTGAACACCTTCTCCAACACGCCTGGTTGGCTGAACGCCGTAAGCACCGCGTCAGCGGCGTCGCGATAGGCGGCTACTGGCTCGTCACCGAGCACGTCAACGGCCTGGAGGCGCGGTATGTCGGCAGGCGTCGCCGCGTCGCCGTGCAGGATGCCGGCGAACATGCGGTTGCCGGCGACCAGGTGGTTGACCAGGTCGCGGACGTTCCACTCGGTACACGGAGTGGGAGCAGCCCATTGCTCGGCTCGCACTGCCGCGATCAACTGCTCGGTGGCATCGAGAACCTTGGCGAGCTGCTCAACGGGCGTGGATGTCATGGGACAGACCTTCCAAACTGGTCGCTGGCGTGCACATAACCATGTGGATCGGTGAGGTCCATCTCGGGGGGGTATCGGGTCCATGCGGTCGGCTCCCAGGAACCACCGGATTCGTCGTCGTCCTCCATCACGCCGACGCACTGCCGAAGCTCGTTGTCGGCGTACAGCCTCATCTGCAATGTCGCATACACGTCGACGTGCAGAGTGTGGCTTTGGTACGGGGACGTTGGCGACCCTGTTCGGGTGAGTCGCGGTGTTGACCGGACCTTCTCATTCGCCGGTGACGCCGTCGATGGCTTCCCGCAGGAGGTCCGCGTGACCGTTGTGGCGCGCGTACTCCTCGATCATGTGGAGGTAGACCCAGCGCAATGTCAGGTTGCCCGTCTTCCCGGGGAACTCCTCATCCAGGGACCGTCCCGCCGCCGTCTGGCGGGCCAGTTCGACCTCCCGGGCGTAGGCGGCGAAGTCGGCCTCGGCGCTGTCCGCGTCGCCGAGATCGAAATCACCGTCGGGGTACTCCTCGGTGCAGTAGAGGTCGCCGAGTGCGTCGTTGTGGTCAAACCTGCGGGGGAACCACCACCGCTCGACCTCGGCGAGATGGCGCACAAGGCCGAGAAGGGTCAGGGTCGTGCTCGGCAGCGGCTTCGACGCGAGTTGCTCACCATTCAGCCCACTGCAGTTGAGCAGCAGGGTAGTGCGGTGGAAGTCCAGATAGGTCTCCAGAGATGCGCGCTCGC
>JAOPYK010000070.1 GCA_025964695.1 Streptosporangiaceae bacterium
TCTCCCGCACGCCAGGCATCAGCGTTTGGCAATGGGCTTGGACGCCAATCCAAGTCGTGGATCGAGATCCGGCGGAGCCCGATCGCTTTCGGATCCTCCACGCCAGCTGAGAGAGCACGGAGGTCCGTCTGCCCAGATCTGTCCGAACCTGAGGCTGTCTACCTGTCTAGGTGTTAATCACAGGGCGCGCGCCACGGGCCTTCCTGCGGCCGCGGACCATGTCGTCTGCGCTCGGATTCCTCCAGCAGCTACCTGATCGGCGGCTCGTGGGGGCGCCGCCCTTCGCCGTAACGGGACTCGTCTACGCAAAGCGATATGGACCACCCCATGTGCGGCAGACGGGACAGGGCGCACCCGGGTGGAGACAGATGTGAAGGCCCCGGTAGGACAGGTCTCACCACAAGATCATGTCCGTAACCACCAGAGGCTTCAGGTTGGTCACCTATGCTGCCACGCTCGACGTCCCGCGCCAGGTCGTGGAGTACCTGTCCCGCCTGCTGGCCGCACACGGCGCCGCATCGGGTTTTACCAAACCCTCTCACCGCGGTTGCGTCCGCTACCACTCCTTCTTTGCCCACATTGGCCGGCCTATCCGTCAGCTGTGGCCGCCGCTGAACGGCGGATCGGCGGCGTCCTGCGCAAGCGGCACGAGGACGGCGCCGCCTGCGACAACTTGGCGTGGCCGCTCGCGGTGGAGGGCGTGACCCGGGTCGGTCATCGGGTGAACGAGCGGGCATTTGCCGGCGGGTAATCGGCGAAGTTCGTCGTACGAACTGCCACGATCCCGGGGCGAGGAGCTGCGTGAGGACAACAGCACCCTCGTGAAGTTCACGTTGACGTCGGAAGGCGACAAGACGCCGCTGTGCGTGGTCGAGAGCGGGTTGTCGACGCCGGCCGGCGCCCAGGCGAGGTCACCGCGACGACGTTCGCCGAACGGCTGCCCGTTTCACGGCAGGCGGTGGTCAAGCACCTCGCCGTGCTCGACGCCGCCGGGCTCGGAGTGCGATTCGATTCGGAAGCACGGTGGTGACGGGATCGGGGGCCGCCACCACCGTGCCACCTGAGGGGTGCGAGAAGTGGTCTGACGGGTTGTGTTATGCGGGTTCGGGTACGGCTTGGGCGGTTGCCGGCGACGACTCCTCGACCACTGGCGGCTTCAGGAAGCTGGTCCACCAGGCGACCGCGATGGTGACCACGGAGAGGATCAGACCGGTGATCACGGTGGCTGAAGCGCTGTAGTTGTCGATCGCGACACCGCCGGCGAACGCGCCGAACGCGATACCGACGTTGGCCGCGGAGACAGGCAACGACTGCGCGAGCTGGCCACCGGGGCCGGCCAGGGTGATCACCCGAACCTGTAGCGAGGGCACGATGCTGTAGTGGGACAGGCCCCAGGCGAGCAGCACGAGCGCCACGAGCCACGCGATCGAGCCGACGAAGTAGAGCACCAGCAGGGAGACCGCGATGCCGATGGACCCGATGATCAGGGTGCGCCCGGCGTTCCGGTCGGCGAACTTGCCGCCGCTGAACGAGCCGACCGCCGTGGCCACGCCGTAGGCCAGGAGGAACACGCTCAGCAGGGCTCCGGAGATGCCGGTGACGCTTTGCAGGAACGGCACGATGTAGGTCAGCGCCGCGAACGTCGTCGCGAACACGATGAAGTTCAGGAACAGCACGGCGAGCACCCTGGGGGCGAACGCGTACTTGGCCTGGTGGCCGGCACTGGCGCCGGCGGGCGGCACGGACGGGATCAGTGCCACCGTGGCGATCAGTGTGACCACGGTGATCGCCACGATCGCCATGAACGAGCCGCGCCAGCCGAGGGTCTGACCGACCAGGGTGCCCAGCGGCACGCCGAGCGCCGTCGCCACCGAGACACCGGAGACGACGATCCCGATCGCCTGGCCCATGCGCTCCGGCGAGACGACCGACATGCCCGCAATGAACGCACTCGCGATGAACAGGCCACCACCGGCACCGATGAGGAAGCGCAGCACGAGGAACACGCCGTAGTCGGCGGTCAGCACCGCGACCAGGTTGCACGCGATGAACAGCGCGAGCGTGCCGATGAGGACGATCTTCTTTTCCAGCTTGATCGTCAGCGCGGTCAGGATCGGACCACCGATGGCAAGGCCCAGCGCGTACACGGTCACCAGGGTGCCGGCCGCGGGGATGGTCACGTGGAAGTCGGCGGCGATCCGGTCCAGCACGCCGACCACGAGCAGTTCGCCACTGCCCATTACGAACATTCCTGAGAACAGCGTGGCCAGGGCCAGGTTGACCCTGCCTGGGCTCAGCGCCGTTTGCTGGGTACTCATGTGCACTCCTCCTTCTTGTCGTGTTGCGTGGAGTCGTCTCAACGAACGGGTCGACGTGTGCCTGGCGCGACCGAGGATGGCCACGGTCCTGTCACGGGGCTAGAGGAAGTCTGGTCTCAGGCGTCCTTCTTCCACTCGATGATCTGGAGGTAGTTCCCGTCGGGGTCGGCGAACGTGCCGAACTTGCCCTTCGCCCGGTCCGCGACCGAGATCCACTCCACGCCGGCCGCATTCAGCTGGGCCTCCACGGCGTCGAAGTCGTCGACGTGGAAGTTGATGATCGTGCGACCCGGTTCGTTGTTCTTCGCCTCGACGTCGTCGCGCCCGTCGATGACCAGCAGGAAGCCGCCCAGGTCGATCGCGCCTTCGCCGGTGAACTCCGGCGCCAGCGCCTTGATGTACCAGGCCCGCAGCTCGGCGGGACGGGTCGTGCCGAGCAGCATGCTTCCGGGCTTCAGCGTCGTCATGTCGAATCTCCTCGTTGTGTGATCACAGGTCGCGGCAGTGGCTATCGCCACACCACGCGCCCCGGTGCTACTTGAAATCGCGTTCCGCTGCCTCGGCGGCGCGCTTGATGGCCGCCAGCCGACGGTCCCAGTCGGCCGCGAGCGAGGACATCCACCGCGTGGTGGCGTCCAGGCCGGCGGGCCGCAGCGAGTACCTCACCTCGCGTCCGACCCGGCTGCCGACGACGAGTCCGGCGGCGTCCAGGACGGCGAGGTGCTTGACGATCGCCTGTCGGGAGACGGGGAGCCGCCCGGCGAGCGTCGTCGCGGTGGCCGCGTCCTGCGCGGCGAGGAGGTCGAGCAGTCGGCGACGGGTGGGGTCGGCGAGCGCGACGAGAACGCTGACGACCTCCTCGACCGCGCCGTCGGGTTCTGCCCTCACACAGTCGACTCTTCGACGCGCTTCTTCGCCGCGTTGAGGACCTGCGGCCAGCCGCTGGAAAGGTCCTTGATCGTCCTGGCGCGCACCTCCTCGGACACGGCCAGCGCGGCGAAGCCGCTCTCGACCACGGTGAGGCGGGTCTTGTCACCCTCGGCGGACAGCGTGAACTCCACGAGGGTGCTGTTGCCCTCGGTCAGCTCCTGGCCGGGGGAGGCGGGGGCCCAGCGGTACGCGACGTACGACTGCGGCTCGACCTTCACCACGCGCACATGGAAGTCGCCGTGCTCCGGGTTCTTGGCCACCGTCGACTCGCCCTCGACGGCGGTGGTGCCCTTGATGCTCTCCGGGTCGGCCACCCAGAAGCCGGGTGCGGACACCAGCGACCAGACGCGCTCGACCGAGGCGTCGATCAGGGTGTCGCGCTCGATCCAGTCTTCGTTCATGGAAACTCCTTCAAGTGCCAGCATTGAGTGCAACCACATGGTTGCACGTCGGCCGATCGTCGTGCAACCTACTCGTTGCACGAGGGTCGGGGACGCCGGACGATCGGGGACGGCCGGCGGCGACGGTCTTGCCCGGCTCATGCCACACTCCCTTGACCCCGAAAGGATGCGCCCAGTAGAAGCCTCCGGCACGGACGAGTTCCTGCAGGACGCGGGCATCGAAGGCAGCGCGCTCGTCAGAGATGGCGGGCAGAAGACGGCGCGGATGGGCCTGTAGGTCATGCAATGCGTGAGCGAGGGGTTCACCGGTGCGCAGCATCCGTTGGGCGGCAAGCGAGCTGATGCGGTCGTGCGCTGGCATCGCCAGACTCCGTTCCTGAGCACCCCTGCCCCCCAAGGCACCCAACAACGAGGTTGCCGATATCCGCACGTAAGCCGCAGGCGAAACGCCCGACGCGGCGGTCGGTGCACCATCCCCTACCGCTGTCCCGAAACGTCCCTGTCGTCGCGCCTTCACCCATGCCGAGCGTCATCGCGACGTGGCCTGAGTCGCTGCCGTGCAACCGGTTGTTCTTGACACCGACGTCACCTCGCTCATTCATAAGGGCAAGCTCGCCGGTCCGCTGGCCGGTCGTCTGATCGGCCGGAAGCCGTTGATCACGTTTGTGACGTACGGTGAATTGGCCAAGTGGGTGGAGATCCCCATTGGGGTACCCGGAGCCGTCAGGCATTGGCCGACTGGCTCTCGGGCATCCCTGTCCTGCCTGGTGATGAGCCGGTGGCCGCGGCTTGGGGTCGGCTCTCGGCCGCCGCCGTTCAACGTGGACGGCCTCGTCCGGTCAACGACATGTGGGTCGAGGCCTGCTGCCTGACCCTACGATCTGCCGCTGGCCACGTTGAACTTCAAGGACTATGAGGATTTCAAGACCTACCACGGCCTGCGGATCCTCGGCGCTGAATAGCAGCCCTGTAGGTGTGGGTGAGAACCTCATCCATCGTGTGTGACGTGCATTGTTGGGGATCCTTCCGGCGAAGCCGGGTACCAGTCTCAGTCATGCATGGAGGTGAGGATCATCGACCGTCCGGCCCGTTCGCTGATGAGTTCGTAGAGGTCGTCGGCTTGTGCCGGGCTGAGTAGGCGGAATCCTCCACGAATACCAGCATGCCGTCTGACCTGTGCGGATGAGACATCCGCAAGGACAGGACGGCGCGATCGGGTAGCCGAGGCGGGCGAGTTCGCCCTGAATCCGGCGTTGGTCCCAGCTGCTGTTCTCCCGGGCCAGGCGCAGGATGAGTTGCTTGACGGTGGGTGCGC
>JAOPYK010000077.1 GCA_025964695.1 Streptosporangiaceae bacterium
GAACTCGAGCGGGCGGTGCGCGAGCTCGGCGCGAAGGGCGCGCTGGTGAACGGCTACACCAACATCGGTGACCAGGACACCGGCCGGTACCTCGACCACCCGGACAACGCCCCGTTCTGGACGAAGGTCGCCGAGCTCGACGTTCCGGTTTACTTGCACCCGCGCGAACCGTTGCCAAGCCAACGCCGCCTGTACGAGGGCTACGAGTCGTTGGTGGGCTCCGCCTGGGGGTTCGGGCACGAGACGGCCACCCACGCGGTCCGATTGATGCTCTCAGGACTGTTCGACACACGCCCGGACCTGAACATCATTCTGGGACACCTCGGCGAGGGATTGCCGTTCCTGTTGCCACGCCTGGAGGATCGGCTGTACAAGCAACGCGAGGGCATCGGACTCGGGGCTGCGCAACGGCGGGTCAGCGAGTACTTCAACGACAACTTTTGGGTCACCACCAGCGGACACTTCCACACCCGCAGCCTGGACAACACCATCAGCGCGATCGGCGCCGACCGGGTGATGTTTTCTGTGGACTACCCCTACGAGTCGATGAACGAGGCCGTCGACTGGTTCACCACGTGCCCACTCAGTCACAACGACCGCGCCAAGATCGGCGGGGACAACGCAAAACGCCTCTTCGGCCTCTGACCGAGATCAGTGAGTAGCCGCGGACAACGCGATCTCCACGGCAGAAGGGCCAGGATGTGACATGCCAACAGGGGTGTAACTTACCCCTGAAAATTTCAGGCGCAGGACACTAGCTGAGTGCCTGAGCCGTACGGATCAGGTGGACGTGCGTCAGCTGCTGGTCCGCGGCATGCTCGCCAGCCTCGCCGCGGCCGTACTCGCCTACGTTTCGCGGTCATGATGACCCTCTCCTGTCGCCGACGGCCTGGCCGCCCGGAACGATCGGAGGGCTGGCCGCGGCGTCGACCACCGGCTCGGCCTCACCGGCCACCGGCTGCCCGCCGAGGCGGAGACGGTGGGTAGCAGCCTCGCTGGTGGGGTAGAGATCGAAGTACAGGTCCAGGTGAGTGATCGCCAGGAGCCGGGCGATCCGCGCGGTCGGGGCGGCCAGTCGCAGGCGCCCGCCGGCCCGCCGGGCACGGTGGTCGGCCCGAAGCAGGACCGTCAGCCCGCTGGCGTCCATGAACGTCACGGCGCTCAAGTCCACCACCAGATCGATGCCGCCCTTGCCGGAGGTGGTGTAGGCGGCGTTCAGCAGATAGGCGTTCAAGACCGGTGTGGTAGAGATATCGATCTCCCCGGCCACTACGACGACCTGGTGACCGTGCAGGCATCGGGTGGTGAGCTGTAGATCGGCGGGTTGCGGTTCCATGGCGGCCTCTCCAGCCCATGGGTCCGGGTGGCCGCACCGCCGTGTGTTCGGCGGTCTGCCTGCAAGGCTTGGGTCTGTGAGAACCCGGCCGCTCCCGCACCGTAGGCGCGTTGGCAATGGAAGCCGCCGGGGTCCGGGGCAGCAGGGTCTGGCCGGGCCGCACACCAGGGCCACGGGGGGGCGGTGACGTGCGGTCATGACCAAGAACATCCGAACGTGTACTGTACGTAGTGTAGCGGGTTCGGTGCACGCCGGGGGGCAGTGTGGTGCAAGAGGCCGGCGCTGCCACCGGGCGGGCCGTGGGTTGGTCCGGCCCTTCGCCATGTTGTACGGGGCGGCCGCGCTCGTGACCGGCGACCCTGAGCCGTCCTCGTCGGGGCCGTGTCGCCATGGATGACGGCAAGCAGGTGTGCCTGCCTGCGCCGTCGCCGGAGATGGTTGCGCTGCCCGGGCGTACCTGACGCCGCGTTATGCCGTCGGTGTGGAGGTGTTCCCGTGGGAGGAAATGGAGCAGCCGTCATGCTCGGGCGCCAGCGGAGGTGGTTGAACCAGGGCCCCGGGGGCGTGCGGGGCCGCTGGTCGGGCCGAACCCGGCTACTGGTGCTCTGCGGTGTGGTGCGGGTGGGCGAGTTCGGTGACGCTGTGGTCGTTGTCGATGACGGCCAGGGCGACCTCGGCGAGTTTACGGTTGTTGCTGCGGGCCCAGCCGCGCATCCTGACGAACGCTTGGTCCATCGAGAGGCCGCGGCGTTCGGCGAGTATTCCCTTGGCCTGTTCGATGATGACCCGGGTGTTCAGCGCGATCTGGAGTTGCTGGGAGAGCAGGTCCTTCTCGCGGGCGGCTCGCTCGGACAGGATGCCGATGGTCGCGACATCGGCGAAGGCCTGGCTTAGCGCCGTGGTGCCCTCGTTCAGTTGTCCGGCGGTGGCGCTGAACAGGTTCAACGCGCCGATGATGTGGTCGCGTAGCCGCATCGGCAGCGCGTGCACCGCGACGAAGCCCGCCTGCGCTGCGGCGGTGGCGAAGATCGGCCACTGTTGCGGCTGCGCGCCCAGGTCGGCGCACACCACCGGCTCTCCGGTGGCGAAGCAGTCCAGACAGGGGCCCTGCTCGGACTGCAGCTGGAACAACTCCAGGTCCTGGGCTTGCACAGTGGAGGCGGCGACCAGTTGCAGGCGGTCCTGCTGGTCGGTAAGCAGGATCCCGGCCGCGTCCACCCCGAGCAGGTCCACGCACCGTTCGCTCAGCAGGTGCAGGAAGTCCATGAGATCAAAATCGTTCACCAGGGTATCGGCGAGCTCGACGAACACCCGTGCCAGTTGCTGTTCCTGTGACATGTCCGCTCTCTCTTCCACATCCATGCTCCTTTCCGAACGCGAGAAGCTCCCGGCCCGGCCTGTCATTCGTCCTCGGCGCTGAACCGCAACCGGCGGGCCACGACCTGGCGGGCGACCTCGGTGACGCCCATCCCGTGGGCGAACGCGTGGGCGCGTAACCGCAACAGCGCGTCATCCAGCCGGGCACCCAACTGGACGGCGACCATCCCGGTGGCCTGATAGACCTCGGCCCTGCCCTCACCCAGCCCTTCAACGGGCCACGCCGCCTGCTCTGACCGCGAAGGCCCGCTGCCAGTACCGGTAGGCGCTGCCGGCGGCATCTGGTTCAGCACGATCGTGAAGGCCGCGAAGGAGAAGGCCAGCGCGTCGGCCAGCTGGTCGTCCGACAACGGGCCCGGCCGCGCCCGGTACAGGCCCAGCACCCCGATCCGGATCGCTCCGACCTGCAGCGGGAACGCGAAGATCGCCGCAGCCCCCGCCGAGATCGCCGCGGGAGTGAACATCGGCCAGCGGGCAGCGCTGACAGGCGAGGCCAGATCGGCGGCCAGCACCATCCCACGTTCGGCCCAGGCCTGCACACACGGTCCCTCACCCAGGGTGAAATGGGCGTCGTCCAGGTCACGTGCGACGTGGTCGGTGGCGTGCAGCAGCGCCCGCCGGTCCAGATCGGTGGCCACCCACAATGCGGCCCCGTCCACCCCCACCGCCGTCACGTACGCCGCACACACATGCGCGACCGACACCACACCGCCGCCGGCACGCTCAGCGATCAACGCCCAGACCCGCGCGGTCCGGCTGTGCTCGCCCATCGACGGCATCACCATCCACCGCCTCGAACAGGCCAAGCCTCACGTGCTGTCGCCCACAGCATCGCATCCCCGTGCCGGCCTTGTACCTGGTCGAGGTCCTTGATATGAGAGGGGACAGCTCATTCACCCCTCACATCAGTGTCCGGCCCGACTTGATCACCCGATCCCACCTGGAATGCGGCCGGAATATCGGTGGGACGGTCTACGGCCGAAACCGGCACGTCCCTGTCACATCCACGGCGCAGGGCCCATGGCGGCGATCTCGTCGCGCCTGCAACCCTCGGCATCGCCGGCGCGGGCCAGGCCAGGTCCCGCTACTTTTGGACCCGGATCGCCACCGGAAACTCTCAGCCATTGCCAGCGGATCAGCTGAGCGCCCCGGCCGATGGAGGTGGCGCAGCGCTGGTGGTCCTGGGGGCGGCCCACCTGGATATGGATCAGATGGCGGCGCGTCTGCTGCTACCGGTTGTTCCGGGGTGCGGTGTGGATGGGAGAGTTCAGCGATGTCGGGGTCTCGTCGATGACGGCCAGTGCGACCTCGGCGAGTTTACGGCTGTTGTTGCGTGCGTAGTCGCGCAGGATGGTGAAGGCCTGGTCCGTCGATAGGCCTCGGCGTTCGGCGAGTATCCCCTTGGCCTGTTCGATGATGACCCGGGTGTTCAGCGCGATCTGGAGTTGCTGGGAGAGCAGGTTCCTCTCGCGGGCGGCTCGTTCGGACAGGATGCCGATGGTCGCGACATCAGCGAGGGCCTGGCCCAGCGCGGTGGTGGCCTCGTCCAGGTATCCGGTGGTGGCGCTGAACAGGTTCAACGTGCCGATGGTGTGGTCGCGTAGCCGCATCGGCAGCGCGTGCACGGCAGCGAACCCGGACCGGCGGGCCGCGGTGGCGAACACCGGCCATCGCTGGATGTCAGCGGCCAGGTCGGTGCTGAGCACCGGCTCCCCGGTGACGAAGCATTCCACACAGGGGCCCTGCTGGGACTCCAGCTGGAACAGTTCCAGCAGCCTGGTCTGCTCGGTGGAGGCCGCGACCAGCCGCAGCTGGCCTTGCTGGTCGGTGAGCAGGATCCCGGCCGAGTCGACCTCCAGCAGGTCTACGCACCGTTGGGTGAGCAGGTGCAGGAAGTCGATGACATCGAAGTCGGCCACCAGGGTGTCGGCGAGTTCGACGAACACCCGTGCAAGTTGCTGTTCCTGTGACATGTCCGCTCTCTCTTCCACGTTCTTGCTCCTTCCCGAACACGGAAGCTCCCGGCCCGGTCTGTCATCGGTTCTCCGGGCTGAACCGCAGCCGGCGGGCCACGACCTGGCGGGGGGCGCCCCGGGAGGGGGCTTTGGGAGCGGAGGAGGGCGGTCAGGCCGCCGTCGTGCCTCCGACAGGTCCACTACCACCAACCTGCCGGGTTGCCGATGCCCGCGTCGACGGCGTCGCGCGGGTGGGTGTGCAGATGCGTCGCGGTGGCCATGTCGAGGTCCCCGACCACCGCGACGGCACTGTGGCCGTGCTGAACCGCAGCACCGCCGGTGAATACATCGGTGAATTCATGACGACTCCTGCCCGGGGGCAGGTGGGCCGCAGCGTCACTGCTGCGGGGCCGTGGTTCTGAGAACCCGGCGCCCCCTCCTACGACCTCGTGGATGCGTGAGCGATCAGGATGCCGCCGGGGTCTGGAGCAGCCGGGTCCGGCCGAACGCACACCGCGCCGTTGTGGGCGCTGGCATAACGCTATGACCGGATGTTCATACGTGTTCTGTGCGCAGTGTAGCGGGTGCGCCGTCCGGAGCCCGGCGCGGCTCAAGGGGAGGTCAGCAGGCCGGTTCGGTGAGCGGTCGCCAGATCGTTGCGGGCAGCGCGGAGATGCAGGAGGACGGCACGCAGTACAGGCAGCGTCCCTGGGCGACCAGATCGGCGGCCGCGCGGATGCTCTCGACGGTTCCCTCGTACACGGTCGGCGTGAAACCGGCGCCTCGGCACATCTCCACGGTGAACTGGTTGAACTCCGGTGCCTGCATCTCTTCGGCGAGCAGCAACGGCTCCTGGGCGAGGGTGGCGACCGGTATGGCGTCCAGATCGGCGAACCGGTGACCGCGGGGGACCAGGACCCCGAGTGGGTCTCGGCGGAACAAGTGCGAACCCACCTGGGGCGGGGCCAGCGCTGCCGGCCGATACCGACGTCCAGGCGCCCGTCGACGAGCTGCTGGTACTGCTCGGGCACGCTGGCCTCGACCTGGTGGATGACCAGGTCGGGGTAGCGGGCCTGGACCTCGTGCAGGATCTGCGGCATCGAGTCGTAGCTGGAGTCGATGATGCCGACCCGGAGTGTGGGAGACACGCCGACCGCGCTGCGGGCGGCCCCGGCCGCCCGGTCCATATGGGCGAGGATCTGCCGGACCTCGGCCAGGAACACCGCCCCGGCCGCGGTCAAAGCGACGGGGTGGGTGCTGCGGTCCAGCAGCCGGACCCCCAGCTCACGCTCCAGCCGCTGAACCTGCTGACTCAACGCCGACTGCACGATGTGCTCGCGGGCCGCCGCACGGCCGAAGTGCAGTTCCTCGGCCAGCGTCACGAAGTAGCGAAACTGGCGCAACTCCACGCCTCGCCACCCCCTGCCGGCGACACTGCTGCCCGCACCACGACGTGTCCGGTCCATTCCCTCTCCTCCTTGGGACGCCACACTCCATTACGGACCCTGAAAGTCGCCAAGGTCATCCAGAGACGAAATCCTCCGAGCCCAGCCAAGGAGAGGAGAATCTGCCCGTAAGCCTCCTTCTGCGCCCGAACCGTAGGAATGTTCACATGACCTGTCCCGGGGCGATCGACAGGTGATCGGCTGGGGTGATAAGCCCTGCTCAGGTTGCTCGTTTCCGCCGTGGTGCCACTGAGGTTGACTGAAAGTGATCAGCCGGGCGATGTCCGGCGTTTCCATCACGGCAAAGGGGGCTGCCATGATCCCCGACCAAAGCATGGCCTTAGACACACCCGCCATCAGCCCGAACGGGTCGGCGCCGCGCTGTGAGCACCTCGACGCGCTTGGACCGGTCACCCCGCAATCGAACGACTGCAGGCAATGCCGAGCTCGCGGGGACGGCTGGTCGACCCTTGTGGTCTGCCTGACCTGCGGCTGGGTGGCCTGTTCCGACGACTCACCGAACCGGCACGCCAAGGCGCACTACGAGGAGACCGACCACCCTCTCACCGCCGGGGCGGAGCCAGGATCGGCCGGGAGATGGTGCTACGTCCACCAGCGTCCGGTCTGACCTGGTCGATTCGGTTCGCAAAGGGCCGACTTTGCGCATCCGCATCTTCGAACGCCTCAGCTGGACGACCGGCGCGCCCAAGGAGGGCAGCTCGTCCACAGCGTCACGGAGCCGTTCGGTTCCCGGCGATTCATCAGCGTTACGAAATACCAAGGTGATCGGCTCTGGTGATGGGCCCTGCTCAGGTTGCTTCTTTCCGTCGAGGTGCTACTGGAGTTGACTGCACAGTGATCAGCTGGGCCCCGTGCGCCGGCGCTTCCATCCAGGTGAGAGGGGCCTTGCCATGGTCTCCGACCAGAACATCGCGGTGGATGCCCGCGCGTCCAATCCGAACGAGTCGGTGCAACGCTGTGAGCACCGCGATGGGTGGCCGGTGCTGTTCGAGCACGCAGGCATCGCGATGGGTGATGGCACGCAGGTGTGTTTGCCCGCCCCGGCGCCGGAGATGGTGCGCGCCGCCCGGGCCTACCTGACGCCGCCCTACGCCGTCGGCGTGGACGGGTTTCTGTGGGAGGCCATGGAGCATCCGCTGCCCGACCTCGACGCCATCGACGCGGTCGTCGCCGCCTCTGATCGAGCCCAGGCAGGCGCCGGCGATCAACCCCAGCCGATGGACGTGGCCGCGGCACTGGTGGTCCTGGGAGCGGCCCGCCTGGAGATGGATCAGACCGAGGCCCGTCTGCTGAACGCCGCGCAGGCGGCGGCCATGGGCTGGGAACAGATCGCCGCGATCCTCGGCCTCAGCGTCGAGGAAGCCGAGAAACGGTACCGGCAGCTCAAACCCCGCCTGGATGAGCCTGTCGCCGAAGTCCTCCCGCCGTGGCCCGGCGGCCGGCCGACGCACAGACCCAGGGCCGCTCGAATCCCCCGCTGAGTCCGCTCGCTGGTCCTGGGGATCGTATGGCCTGCGGGACCGTCCGCTCTGGACCCCATGGGGCGCGCCGCTGACGGACCGAGCACCTTGCGCCCCCGACCGTCTGCGATCGGAGACCCGCGCCCTGCGGTGATCGGGTTCTGCGTCGACCGGCCTGGAAGACCGACCTCTCGCAGCCATCGATTCACTGCTCGCAAGGAGTTCGGTCATGGGCATCATCGCCTGGATCATTCTCGGCCTGG
>JAOPYK010000096.1 GCA_025964695.1 Streptosporangiaceae bacterium
GCACAAGCACTCCACATGCGGTATCACTATGACCTTGACCTGCTGGGATGCTCGCCGCCTGCGGCTACGCCGGGTTTTCCGAACTGTTACGTCATTGTTTCGTCGGCCGCCCGGAACCCGGTTTGGGGCCGGCCGTCGTGCGATCCTCCTGAGGAGTTCCTCCGTGTGGTCCGCGTTCTGTGCGTCCCCACAATTGACAGCCGCGGGAGTGGTCAGCACCACTGATCTGACTGTGTGCCCTGCCGCATCCACAGCGCCGGAACACGGGAGCGGCCTTGACAGCCTCCCCGGATCGTGAGGTGGAACCGGCGGATCAGTCGACGAACTCCCACGGCCGGGAGGCGTAGGTGATCCGCCCTCCGAACCGCTCCCGCGCCCCTGCCGCAGACTCGGCGAGGAACGCGCTCAACCGCTCCATTATCGGCCGATGAGGTGGTCGACCGCGTCCGTGTCCGGCCCCAAGGTGCCCTCGGCGGTGCCGTCGTCGACGTGCTTGCCCTTGTGGCTGCGAGCGAGATAGTTGGCGGCCGGCCAGGCACGCTGCGGCAGGTGGTCTCGGCTGGCGGTGGCGTTGAGGTCTCCCCCGCCGATCACGGGGATCTGCTCCTTGCCGTACCGGTCGCACGCCTGCAAGACGGGCCGCCACTACAATGCGCGAAGTACGGCAACGGCCGGTGGCGCTGGCAGCGCGCCTGACATCTGCGTGATCTGGTCCCTGGCGCCGATCTCCATGGCGCGTCCGGCCTGACGTTCACCGACCCGCGGGTCCCTCATCTGGCCGCAACCCTCCGCGAGGAAGTCGCCAGCGTGGAGGCGGCGCTCAATGCTCTGCAGACCGCCGACCCCGTCACTGACCTCACCGCCGCCCACGGCCGGGACTCCATTCGCGGTCGGATCGACGCGACCCTCTGCCGCGTCAGCTCCGCCGAAGACATCGAACTCAACGACTGCGCGCCAACGCCGAGAGCGCCGCGGCGACCGCCGCAGCCCTCGAAGACGAACTCAACGATGACGACGACCGTGAGCAGCTCACCTCATGCCGTCTGATCATTGGCCGGGACATGGGGATCCGGGCTACGCCGGCCCGGGTGACGGGCTGGGGCGTGGGTGCCCCAGTGCGTGGTGGTGCGGCACCGGCAGGGGATGATGGACCGGTGCCTGACGAGGTAGAGGCGCAGCGCATCCGCAACCCGTGGGGGCAGGGCGAGCGGCTGCGCACTGAGATTCTGGACGCGGCCGGACGGCTGTTCTCCGAGCTGGGCGGCGAGGAGGCGCTGACGATTCGTGGCGTCGCGAGGGCGGTGGGCATCGCGCCGGCGAGCATCTCCCAGCACTTCGCGGACAAGGCGGCACTCGTGCGTGGGGTCATCGAACACGACTACGAGCGGCTGTCGGCTGTCATGCGGGAAGCGGACGAAAGCGTCGCCGGCGACGACGTGGTGGGCCGGGTCCGGGCGCAGATGCACGCGTACTGCTGGTTCGCCATAGAAAATCCCGGACACTATCGGTTGATGCTGGGCAACCGCCGCCCGGTTGGGCAGGAAGAGGCCGGGCAGCGTCCTCAGGGGCCGCTGGTTTCGATCGTCGGCGCCGTCATTGCCGCCTTCGAGCGCTGTGAGCAGGCCGGAAAGCGGCTGCGGGTGCCCAGCGAGCGGGCCGCGATCATGGTGTTCGTCGGCACCCACGGTCGAGTCGCCCTGTATCACTCCGACCCGGAGGCCGGCGGCGGAGCCGACCGCATCCTGCCGTTCGTGGACGAGTTGATCTCGCTCGTCTTCGACTAGAGCGAAAGTGATCTGCGTCTCACGATTCTTCAGTGTCCGAAATGTCGCCTAACATGTGATTTAACAGGTTACCGAACGATCGTTCGGCAACTGTCCGTGGTAGGGGGTTCTGATGACGGACACTCTCTGGAACGTGCCTGCCTTCCCAATGAAGCGCGGCTGCCCATTCGATCCACCACCCGAGCTGAGCCGGCTGCGGGCCGAGTCCCCGGTCTCCAAAGTGCGGCTCTGGGACGGCAGCACCGCATGGCTGATCGCCGGCTACGACGACCAGCGCGCCGTGCTGTCGGACCCCCGGTTCAGTGCCGACGTCACCCGGCCCGGCTACCCGCACACCACCGCCGCCACCGCGGCGCGGCGCAAGCACTCCCGGGCGTTCATCTCGATGGACAATCCCGAGCACGACGTGTACCGCAGGATGCTGACCGGGAACTTCATGGTCAAGCGGGTCGAGGCGCTGCGGCCGAGGGTGCAGCAGATCGTCGACGACCTGATCGACGACATGCTCGGCGGCACCCCGCCGATCGATCTGGTCGCGGCGTTCGCGCTGCCGGTCCCCTCACTGGTGATCTGCGAGCTGCTCGGCGTTCCCTACGCCGACCATGCATTCTTCCAGCGGTGCAGCCGCGCGCTCATCTCCAACCTGTCCACGCCGGAGCAGGCGATCACGGCTGCCGACGAGCTCAAGGACTACCTGGCCCGGCTGGTGGACGCCAAGGACCGCGAGCCAGC
>JAOPYK010000098.1 GCA_025964695.1 Streptosporangiaceae bacterium
GGAGGGCAGGAAGATGCCGAAGCGCACGGCCACGTCCTACCCCCGGGAGGGACGGCCCGCACCCCTTTGCGACACTCGGACGAACAGGCGGCCATCACAGCCGACAACATGGCCAACATCGCAACAACAGGGAGACAGCGTCGATGAGCACGTTCGTCAAGGTCGGAGTGGTGGGGCTGGGCACGATGGGCGCCGGGATCGCCGAGGTGCTCGCCCGCGGCGGCCTGGACGTGGTCGGCATCGAGATCGACGATGATGCGCTGGCGCGTGGCCGGGCGCACCTGGAGAGCTCGACCGGGCGCGCGGTCAAGCGGGGCAGGCTCACCCAGGAGGCCCAGGCGGAGATCCTCGACCGGATCACGCTGTCCACCGCCTTCGCCGATCTGTCCGACCGGGATCTGGTCATCGAGGCGGTTCCGGAGCGGCTCGAGCTCAAGCGCCGGGTATTCGCCGAGCTGGACAAGGTCTGCCGCCCTGACGCCGTACTGGCCACCAATACCTCCTCGCTGTCGGTCACCGACATCGCGGTCACCACCGACCGCCCGACCGCCATCGTCGGCGTGCACTTCTTCAACCCGGCGCCGGTGATGAAGCTGGTCGAAGTCATCGGTACGGTCCTCACCGAGCCGGCGGCGCTCACCGGCGTCACCGAACTGGTACGCGGACTCGGCAAGGTGCCCGTCACCATCGGCGACCGGGCCGGGTTCGTGGCCAACCGGCTGTTGTTCGGCTACCTGAACCAGGCCGTGACCATGTACGACTCCGGGCACGCGAGCCGTGAGGACATCGACACGGCGATGAGGCTCGGCACCGGGGTGCCGATGGGGCCGCTGACCCTGCTCGACCTGATCGGCCTCGACACCTCGCTGGAGGTGCTGGAGGCGATCTACCGCGAGTCGCGCGACCACCGTCACGCCCCCGCCCCGATCCTGCGTGAGCTCGTCACGGCGGGCCTGCTCGGGCGTAAGAACGGCCGCGGCCTCTACACCTATGAAAAGCCCGGCTCGGCGGTCGTGGTCGACACCCCGGCTGCGACGCCGGCTCCCGTCGTCGAGCGCCCGCTGGTCGGGGTGGCCGGTTCGGGCCGCCTGGCAGTGCGGATCATCGAGACCTGTGCACGGGCCGGCGCCGACGTCCGGTTCGTCGCGAGCGACGACGCCGAGGTCAAGCGAGCGTGGCTGACACTGGAGGAGTCGCTCGACCGGTCCCTCACGGACGGCACGCTCGACGAGCCGACCAAGAAGGCCGCGCTGGAACGGGTCACCGGCGGCCCCGAGCCGAGTCGGCTGGCCGAGTGCGATCTGATCATCGAGGCGGTCGCCGAAGACACACCAGGCCAGCGATCGGCGCTCGCCGCCATCGGCGAACTCGCCAAGCCGGACGCGATCCTCGCGACGACGTCGTCCACCACCTCCGTGATCGAGCGGGCGATGGCCATCGGCCGCCCGGCATCCGTCATCGGCCTGCACTTCGCGGCTCTGCCGGGCGACGCCGGGAAACCAGGGAACAAACCAGGGAACGTGGTCGAGGTCGTGTGCACGGCCGTCTCGTCCGCCGAGGTGGCAGACAGGGCCGCCGCGCTGGCGGGGCTGCTGGGCCTGGTGCCGGTACGCTGCCGCGACCGGGCCGGGTTCATCATCGACGCGCTGCGCTTCCCGTACCTCAACGACGCGGCCCGCATGCTGGAGGCGGGCTACGCGGACGCCGACTCGATCGACGCCGCGATGACACTGGGCTGCGGGTATCCGGCCGGCCCGATCGCCGAACTGGACCGGCTGGGACCGGACGTGGCCACCGGCGTGCTGCGCGCCCTTCACGCCGAGTCCCGTGAGCCCGCGCTCGCCCCGGCCCCGCTGCTCGAGGAGTACGCGACCGCCGGCCGCACCCTCCGCTGACGTGCATGGAACCCGGTCAGTGCGGCGGATCCGTACCCTTATGGGCATGAGCCCCCGGAAGAACCGCCGTCAGCTCGGCGGCCCGTCAGCAGGTGATCGCGGCGGGACGGAAGACCCCCCGGCATCCGGTTGGTTCGGCGGGTTCCAGGACACCGAGGAGGCAACCGACGGGGACTGGATCGTTCGTCAGGTCGCCGGGACGAACGCCACCAAGGCGTACCGCTGCCCCGGGTGCGACCAGGAGATTCCGCCGGGCATCGGCCATCTGGTCGCATGGCCGGCGGACTCCCGCGGCGCGGACGACCGCCGGCACTGGCACAAGCCGTGCTGGCAGGCGCGGCTGCGGCGGGCGCCTCGGACCAAGAGATCGCGGAACGCCCCACGACACTGACGGCCCGTGCGGGCAAGGCGTCCGGCTCCGGAGGAGCCGCATTCGCATACAGAGCAGGCGGCAGGGTCGGCTGACAGGGTTGGCCGGGTTGGCCGGCAGGGAGGGTGGGGCCATGGGAGAGATCCGGGCGAGCACGGTGTTGCCCGCGGAGCGGACGCCGATCACGTTGCACACGACCGACGGGCTGGAACTGGTCGGTGAACTGGCGCTGCCGGCGGATCGTCCGCCCGTCGCCACGCTGGTCTGTCTGCACCCGCTGCCGACCGCCGAGGGCATGATGGACAGCCATGTGCTGCGCAAGGCCTCCTACCGGCTGCCCGCGCTGGCGGGGATCGCCGTGCTGCGCTTCAACACCCGCGGTACGAGCTCGGAACGCGGCACCAGCCAGGGTTCGTTCGGCGAGGGCGAGACCGAGCGGTACGACGTCGCCGCCGCGCTCGAGTACACCGAGTACCACGATCTTCCGCACCCCTGGCTGCTGGGCTGGTCGTTCGGCACCGAGCTGGCGCTGAGGTGGGGGCGGGACCCGTTGGTCGAAGGCGCCATCCTGCTGTCGCCGCCGCTGCACCGGGCCACCGACGCCGATCTGGACGCCTGGGGTGCCGACGGCCGGCCGGTCGTCGCACTGGTGCCCGAGCTGGACGACTACCTCCGCCCGCCGGAGGCCTACGAGCGGTTCAAGCGGATCCCGCAGGCCGAGGTCGTCGCGGTCGACGGTGCCAAGCACCTGTGGGTGGGCGAGCCCTATGTGCGGATCGTGCTCAACGAAATCGTGCGGCGGGTGGCACCGGCCGCGTACCCGTTGCCCGCCGAGTGGGCGGACTCTGAGCCCGGCTAAACCCCTTCGGCCGATCGCGGCCATGGGCACCGCAGCCACGCACGTCTAGGCGAACATTGCCTAATCACCACAAGGCGTGCCGATTGCCGGAGTCTGAGCGGGGAGAACGAACTCCATCATGAGCGTGACTCTGTACTCCAGAGATGTAGGCCAGGGAACTCCGCTCGTGCTGCTGCACGCGTTTCCCCTGTCCTCGGCGATGTGGCTGGCTCAGCGGGAGACTCTCGCGAAACGGTTCCGCGTGATCACCCCTGATCTGCGCGGTTTCGGTGGCTCGGTGCTCGGCGAGGACACGCCCTCCATCGAGGCGATGGCCGATGACGTGGACCAGATGCTGCGCTCGAAAGGCCTCGAACGGGCGGTGATCGGCGGGCTGTCGTTGGGTGGCTACGTCGCAATGGCGCTGTGCCGGCACCATCCGGAACGAGTGCTCGGCCTCCTGCTCGCGGACACCAAGGCCGCCGCGGACCTCGAGGAGGCCCGGCACAGGCGGCAGCGGATGGCCGACCGGCTGGAGGAGGAGGGCACGGCCAAGCCGCTGCTGGAGGACGTGCTGCCGGGTCTGGTCGGGCCCACTACGCACCGGCAGCGGGCGATGATCTATGGCCGGGTGCGCGGGCTCGTCCAGGCGACTCCACCCGCGGCGGCGGCCTGGGCGCAGCGGGCGATGGCGGGGCGGCCGGACTCGTTCGAGACCCTCCGCCAGACCCGGGCTCCGGCGCTGGTGGTCGTGGGCGCCGAGGACACGCTGGCCACCGAGGAGGACGCGCGGGCGATGGCGGACGCGCTGCCCAACGCCGAGCTCCTGGTCATCCCGCGAGCGGGCCATCTGTCCGCGATGGAGCAGCCGGACCTGTTCAACCAGGCCGTCGCCGAGTTCGTCTCGGCGCTGGCCCGCACCTCCATGCCCTGATCTCGCCGGAGTCGCTGATCTCGCAGGGGCTGATCTCGCAGGGGCTGATCTCGCGGGGGGCGCTGATCTCGCCGGGTAGGCGTCAGAGCCGCTCCTGGCGGGGCACGACGACCTCGCGCAGGATCAGGGCCACCGCGGCGGCGGCCGGGATGGCCAGCAGCGCACCGACCATGCCGAGCAGTGCGCCGCCGATGAGAGCCGCGATGACGGTGACCGCGGGTTGCACGTCGACGGACCGCTTCATCACACGTGGTGCGATGACGTAGTTCTCGACCTGCTGGTAGACGAGGCAGAAGATCAGCGTCGCGATGCCGATCCACAGGCCGGCGAAGAACGCGACGGCGGTCACCAGCACCGCGCCGAGCGTGGCGCCGACCAGCGGGATCAGGTCGGTGATGGCGATGATGAGGGCGAGGGCGATCGGATAGGGCACGCCGGCGATCAGCAGGAACACGTACGTCGTCGCTCCAGCGATGATCGAGATCAGGATGTTGCCACCGACGTAGCCGCCGATCCGGCCGAGGATCTCGTCACCGATCAACGAGACCCGGGCGCGCCGGGAACGGGGGGCGAGCCGGTAGAAAAAGGTCGTGATGCTGGGCAGTGAACCGAGGAAGTACAGCGTCAGGATCAGGATCGTCAGGGTGCTGAAGATCCCGCTCACCACGACCTTGCCGACACCCACGAGGCCGCCCGCGACCTGCGAGCCGAGGTCCTTGCTGGCCAGCGTGCTCTTGAGTTTGGTCAGCAGCTGGTAGCGCTGGTCCAGCTCGTGCACGCGGGGGTTCTGCAGGAGCTGCTGCACGTAGCCGTTCGGGCTGGTGGTCTCGTTCACGAACGCGGTGATCTGCTCGGTGAGCGGCGGCACGATGGCGAACCCGAAGCCCACGAAGAACAGCACCAGGCCGAGGAACACCAGTGCGACCCCCCAGCGGCGGGAGATCCCCAGCCGGGTCAGCCGCTCCACCGCGGGGTTGAGGCCCACCGCCAGGAAGAGCGCCACGGTGATCAGGATGAGCACCTGGCTGATGTCCGAGATCGCCTGGATCAGGGCGTAGGCGACGAAGACCCCGAGGGCGCCGGTGAATCCGAACATGAACGGGTGGGCCTTGCCCAGCGGACGACCCGGCCGGCCGAAGGGGAACTCGTCATCGACGCCGGCTTCGCGCTTGCGCTGCGCGATGTCGACGAGCGGGTCCGGGATGACGACCTTCTCGGTGGCCGCGGCCGCTGTCGCACCGGCGGCCGAAGCGGCGGCCGCGGCCGCGATCGCCTTGTCGGCCGATGCCCCGTCGGTGGACTGCTTGCCGACAGGCAGCTGATCGGCGGATGTCCGATCGGCGGAGATGTGATCGGTGGCGGTCTGGTCGGGGGACGACCGGCTCGGGTCGACGGGGGCGTCGGGGAGTTCGGCGAACGTCTCCGCCCGGTCATGCAGGGGAGTGTCCTCAGGCACGCCGGTCTCCTCTGTTCGGGGGGATGTCGAGTTAGATGCCGAAAAGCCTAGAGGCAGTATGGCGCCTCTAGGCTTTTCGTCTACTTGTGGTGAGTCAGGTGGAACTTACTCCTGCCACCAGTCCTCGTCCTCTTCCTTGGCCGGCTTGGCCTTGGCCGCGGCGGGAGCCCCAGCCGGGGCCGCCTGCTTGGCGGCGGGGGCCGCCTTGGGCTCCGGCGAGGCCAGCGCCGGCTTCTGGGCCGGAGCCGAGATCTCCTCGACGGCGGGCATCGTCGGCTGCATGCCGCCGATGAGCTGCCGCAGCTGGTTGAGGTGGCTGGTGATGCTGTCCCGCTGACGGGTGAGCTCGTCCACCTGGCGCTGCGCGGCCGTACGGATGCGCTCGGCCTCGGACTTGGTCTCCGTCAGGAGCTGCTCCGCCTGGCTCTTCGCCTCGGCGATGACCTGGTCGGAGTTCTTCCTGGCGTTCGCCATGAGCTGCTTGGCGTGCGAGTCCGCCTCGCGGCGGGTCTGCTCCGCCTGCTGGGTCGCCTTGGCCGCCCGCTGCTCGGCGGAAGCCGCCCGCTGCTCGGCCTCGGCCACCAGCTTCTGGGTGGCCGCCTGGGCCGCGGCGTGCCGCTCGGCGTCCTGCCGGTCGGCCTCCTCGCGGCGGGCCGCCAGCTGGATCTCGAACTCCGCCTCGGCCTGAGCCCGCTGAGCCTCACTCTCCTCCAGGATGCGCTGGGCCTGGGCCCGCATCTCGTCGGCCTGCCGCTTGGCAGTGGTGAGGATCTCGTCGCGCTCACGCTTGGTGGACGCCCGGAGCTGGGCCACCTCGCGCTCGGTGGTGGTGCGGAGCTTGGCGATCTCCCGCTCCGCGCTGGCACGCTTCTCGGCGACCTCGTGGTCGGCGGTGGCGCGCAGCTTGGCCACCTCGCGCTCGGTCGTGGAGGTCAGCTCCTCGGCCTCGCGGCGGGCGCTGGTGCGGACCTCGTCCGCCTCGCGCTCGGCCGCGTTGCGCATGTCATCGCCCTCGCGCTGGGCGTTGGCACGGAGCTCCGAGGCGTCGTTCTCCGCGGTGGCGCGGTGTTCGGCGGCGTCGACCTTCGCGGCGGCCTTGATCTCGTTGGCCTCGGATCGGGCTGCCTGAACGAGCTCGGTGGCCTGCTCCTCCGCGAGGCGGAGAAGCTGCTCGATGCGAGCACCGAGGCCCGAGTAGGTCGGCCTCTCCTGCTCCTGGAGCTGCCGGTGGGAGTCGACGAGCTCACGCTGCAGAGCTCCGGTCTGCTCGCGTGACTGCCGGACCTCGTTGTCGAGCTGTTTGATGTGCTCGTCGACTTGGTGCCGGTCGTAGCCGCGAAGCACCACGTCGAACTCGCGTGGGGGCGTGTCTTCGAAGAAGTTACTGAGCTGGGCGTCGATGTCGGACTGCATGAGGCTCAATCCTGCTGTGACGGGACGGCTACGGGTAGTTCCGGGACTGGCCGATCTCCTGGCTTGCGGACGTGTCGTACGGCCTCGGACCTCTCCCGGCGAAAGCAGCGTACTCCGGCTGCTGCCGTGTTGGGGGCTCATCTGAACGCACTGCGTGTTTTGTCTTGTTTGTGATGCTTCCAGGGGCTGGGGGGTTGATCGGGGAAGGTGCCTGGAAAAAGCCCCAAAGCAGGCCTAAACCCCCCACTGAGTCTCTGGAAATTCCGCTGAGTGACCAAGTGATTTCGATCACGTCACGAAACGGACTACCCGCGCAGGCGGCAACGGGGGAGACTCAGCGTCCCGTCGCCGCCTGGACGAGCTCGGTCAGCACCCCGCCGCAGTCCTTGGGATGGAGGAAGGTGATCCGCGAGCCCATCGAGCCCCGGCGCGGGGCGTCGTACAGCACGCGCACGCCGTGTTCGCCGATCCCGTCGGCCTCCTCCTGCACATCGCCGTCGGTGCCGAAGGCGATGTGGTGAACGCCCTCCCCGTTCTTGGCCAGGAACTTCGCGATCGGGGAGTCGTCGCGGATCGGCTCGATCAGCTGGAGATAGGTCGCGCCTCCGTCCCCAGCCTCGTTGATCTTCAGCATGGCCTCCCGGACGCCCTGCTCCTCGTTGACCTCGAAGTGGACGTCGGTGCCGTCGCCTCCGAAGCCGTAGGTACGGCGGTAGAACTCGACGGTCGCGTCGAGGTCATGGCAGGCGATCCCGATGTGGTCGATACGTGTCAGCACGGCTTGCTCCGCTCCCTGGGCTCGCGGGCGGTGTGACCCGGCCGCGAGCGGCCCCATCTCCGTTGATGAGTATCGTGGCAAACATCGCCGCCGCACCTCCCTGGAGCCCCCTCATGACCTCAGTGATCGTCGCCGGAGCGCGTACGCCCATCGGGCGCCTGCTCGGTTCACTCAAGGACTTCAGCGCCGTCGACCTGGGCGGGATCGCCATCAGGGCGGCACTGGAACGAGCCGGAATCGCCGGAGACCAGGTCGAGTACGTCATCCTGGGCCAGGTGCTGCAGGCGGGCGCCGGCCAGATCCCGTCACGTCAGGCGGCGGTCAAGGCGGGCATACCGATGAACGTCCCGTCGATCACCATCAACAAGGTCTGCCTCTCCGGTCTGGACGCCATCGCACTGGCCGACCAGCTCATCCGGGCCGGCGAGTTCGACGTCGTCGTCGCCGGCGGCATGGAGTCGATGACCAACGCCCCGCATCTGCTGCCCAAGTCACGCGGCGGATACAAGTACGGCTCGGTCGAGGTGCTCGACCACATGGCCCACGACGGGCTCACCGACGTCTACGACGCCTGTTCGATGGGGGAGTCGACCGAGCGCTTCAACGCGAAGCTCGGCCTCGGCCGGCAGGAGCAGGACGAGTTCTCCGCCCGCTCGCACCAGCGCGCCGCGGCAGCCATCAAGAACGGCCTGTTCGAGGACGAGATCGTTCCGGTCGAGATCCCGCAGCGGCGCGGCGAGCCGGTCGTCTTCTCGGTCGACGAGGGCGTACGGGCGGACACGACGGCCGAGTCGCTCGGGAGGCTGCGGCCGGCGTTCGCCAAGGACGGCACCATCACGGCCGGCTCGTCCTCGCAGATCTCCGACGGAGCCTGCGCGGTCGTGGTCATGGCCAAGGCCAAGGCCGAGGAGCTAGGGCTGACCTGGCTGGCCGAGATCGGCGCGCACGGCAACGTGGCGGGCCCGGACAACTCCCTGCAGTCGCAGCCGTCCAACGCCCTGCGGCACGCACTCGGCAAGGAAGGGCTGTCCGTGGACGCGCTGGATCTCATCGAGATCAACGAAGCGTTCGCCGCGGTCGGCATCCAGTCGATGAAGGATCTGGGCGTCGGCCCGGAAAAGGTCAACGTCAACGGTGGCGGCATCGCGCTGGGGCACCCGATCGGCATGTCCGGGGCCCGGATCCTGCTGCACCTGGCGTACGAGCTGAAGCGGCGCGGCGGTGGCACCGGCGCGGCGGCCCTGTGCGGTGGTGGCGGCCAGGGGGACGCCCTCATCATCCGCGTTCCCGGATCCTGATCTGAGCCGGTCCGGGCACCCCCCGGACGGCGGTTGACCGTGGTCAACCGCCTTGGGTCGGTGAGGGCAGATCAGGGACTGTCGGTGATTGTCACGGTGACGGTCTTGAAGCCGAGGGCCTTGAGCAGGTTCTCGAGCATCCGCCTGGTGTTCTGGTCGGCCCGCTGAAGCAGTCCGCTCTGCTGTGCCGCGGTCTGGATCTTCTGGGTGGCCAGGACGTACAGCTGTTGCTGATCGTTGGGGTTACCACTGAAGAACTGGCCGATCCGGTCGAAGAGGCCCCGCTGCGTCGCGAAGACATAGCTCTTCTTGGGATCGAGATTGGTCGGTTCCAGCTGCGCGCGCGGCAGCTTGACGGTCGCGGTGGTGCGGTTCTTGTCGATCGTCACCGCACCGGAGGCCAGTTTGGAGAAGTCCACGTAGGCGTTGACGTTGCCGTTCCCCACGAACAGAGTGCGTTGCCCCCTGATCGCGCTGGGCAGGAACTTGGCGTCCTTCTCCAGGTCGACCACCACCTGGTATTCCCCGGCGGCGGCCTCGTATCGAGAGAGGTCACGGATCGACTTGAGCACGACCGGGCTGCTGCGGTCCTTGGTCTGCTCGGCGAACGGGTTGAGCCAGCCCGGTACGAGATGCAGTACCTGTGCCGCCAGGGCGATCACCACGACCACCGCGGCGAGCAGCAGGGACGTCCGCAGCCCGCGCTTCCGGTTGACCTTCACCGCTTGCTCAGTCTCGATCCGCTCTTCGCTGTTCGCTTTCGAGCGTGCCATGAGTGGGGCATTCCCCCAGAAATCGACGATTCACCTACGGTGCGGGTGACTGTTGTGGAGCGGGGGCTGCCGGCTCCGCCGTGGCTCTCGACTTCGCCAGGGCCCGGCCGTGCAGATCCGGCTCATGGGCCGCCTGTTCGACCTCGAGCAGGGACTCGCTGCGCAGGTGGGCCTCGTGCGCCGCCTTGCCGCCGCGTACCCCGAACAACCGCTTGCTGACCACGATGTAGACGATCAGCCCGACGTTGACGACGAACGCGCCGACGCGGAGCGGTGAGATCTTCTCGGTCAGCTCGAAGATCTCGATCGGCAGCCCGAAGCACGTCGCGACGACGGCGAAGTACTCACCCCACCGCTTGAGCATCCACAGGCCCACCGCCTCGACGATCTCGATGGCGGCGTACACGAGCAGTGCGACCGCCACCCAGACCAGGGTGGTGGACTTCAGCTCGAAGACATGCCGGATCGACGTGACGATCTTTGAGTTGTCGAGGTCCACGCCGATCTGCTTGGCGACGGGCTTGAGGATGGGGATCTCGCGCTCGAAGATCTGCTGTATCGAATCCCGGCTGCGCGAGAACTGCCATACGCCCCACGCCGCGAGCACCACGATCACCCCGCGGACCGCGCGCTCGAACGCGAAGAACCGCATGATGAAGGCGTCCCGGAGCGCTCGCCCGCGCGGCACCAGCGGCGCCTCGTCGGCGGGCCCGCCGCCGTGCGGCGCGCCGTGTACATAGGTCCCGCAGCGCAGGCATCGCCATGCGTCGCCCGAGGGCGTCGGCACATGCAGCTTCTCGCGTAGTCGGGTCTCGTCCGGCGCGTAGGTGATGTGACCCTTACGCGCACACGTCAGCAGGCTCCAGTCCACGGGGGCAAGCCTAAGGTCAACAGCCACCGCCGCGCCTGGGTTCGCGGTCCTGTCCGGACCGGGACTTCCGGCTCCCGGGGGCCCGCTCCCCATGACCGGCTCCTTATGACCGCTGCGAGCCGGTCCATGTGATCAGGGCCATAGCGCGACGCGGAACCACCGCCTGCTCCCTCCCGTTGACCCCGCGTGGACATAGTTCGTACCCTCCGGCTCGTCTCCCTGGCAGAGGCCACCTCGTTCCTGCTGCTGCTCATCGCCACCGCGGTGAAGTACGGAGCGGAGTCGCCGCAGGGCGTGCAGATCCTGGGCCCGGTGCACGGGACCCTGTTCATCGCCTACTGCGCGCTGGTGATCCTGGCCCGGGGGCGGACCGGCTGGGACGGCCGCCGGACACTGCTGGCGCTCGTCGCGGGAGTCCTGCCGTTCGCGCCGTTCTACGTGGAGCGTGCCTGGCTCCGGCCGGTGGTCCCCGAGCAGGGTTGAGCGGTGGCGGGGCTCAGGCCGAGGGGGGAGTGGGCCTCGCCACGCTCAGCCCGTGAAGTCGTACGGCCTGAGCGAACAGTGGCGGTAGCCGGCGTAGTGCGTGCGCAGCCAACTGCGGCGGGCCTGCTCACTCCAGCGCCCGAACCGCCGGGCGGTCGCCGGATCGGGCGCCGCCGACGGGTGCTCGTCGAGCAGCCAGGCACTGACCATACTGCTGTAGAGCACGCCGCGCATGTGGTCCGGAGCGGCGCAGACGCGCGCGTCGATCAGGCCGAGCCCGATCTCCTGGGCCGCCCGGTGCCAGTAACCGGGCGCCAGATCCGTCAGATGCACTCGCGCCACGCCGCCGCGTACCGTCACCTCGCCCACCTCACCGCCGCCCGGTAGCTGTTCCACCCGGGTGAAGGCCCCCGGCGTGCCGGCCAGCCGGGCGGCGAGCGGGGTCACAGCGGCCTCGAGGGAGGGCAGGGCCGACCGCAACGCCGGATGGACGCACACCGTCAGCGGCCATCGCCCGCAGGCGTAGCCGGTCGGTGCCGGGGTGAGCGCCGCCCCGCCGTAGCCGTGCAGGCGCACGGTGCTCACCGCCGTGACCCCCAGCGCCGCCGCGATCGGCAGCACGATCACCGCCCGCCGGGACACGGTCCACATATAGCCCAGGAGAAGCGTCGCGCCGAAGCCGAGCGACCAGAGCAGCTGATCGGTGAACAGCCCGGGACGGAGTCCGTCGAACACCTGGACCTGGCCGATGGCCGCGGGAGGGAGCAGGCTCAGCCAGGAGGAGCCGTCGGTGCGCAGTGTCGCCCAGAGCAAGGTCGTCACCGCCACCGCGACCACCACCAGCGGGCTGGCGAACAGCCGGCCGGCCAGACAGCCGAGCACGACGTGCAGCACCAGGGCCGCCGCGCCCGCGAGCAGCCCGGCCGGCCGCAGATCCCAGGTGCCCGCCCGCAGCAGGGTCTCCGCGACGACGACCCCCGCGACCACCCCGTAGGCCAGCAGCGACACCAATGTGAGCAGCAGCAGGTCCAGCAGCGGTCCCGTGGCGGCCGAACGTGAGGTGAGGATGCGCAGATGGTCCAAGCGATGCTCGCGCACCGCCCCCCACGCGGCGAGCGTGGCCGTGGCCGGCCCCAGCAGCCGGACCGAGGCGCTGACGGCCACGACGGTGTTGTCCCAGTAGGCGACGCCCGGGATGAGGGCCTGCCAGGCGAGGGCCAGACCCAGTACGGCGAGCACCGGCACCGCGATCAGCACCATCGTCCTGCGGGCGTCCACCCGCAGGACCCGTGCCAGCTCAGACACCGGCGCCGCTGCCGACCGGCAGCCGGTCCAGCCGGGAGTGGGTCTCCGGTACGGCGACGGCTCGCGCGGTGCGGTTCCCGGTGGTCCGGTCCCCCGCCGCGAAGATCGCCGCCTGCCCGCCGACCGGAAGGTGCGATCCGCGGCCGCCGGTGCCGACCGGCCGCGGCCGGGTGGCGAGCTCGGTGAGCCGGCCACGGGCGAGTGCGAAGACCTGGTCGCACCACCCGGCCACGTGCCCGGCGGACGGCCCGGTGACGAGCACCGTCGGAGCCAGCGATCTCAGCAGCGGGATGAGTTCGTCGGCGGCCTGCTCGCTCACCCCGGTCAGTGGCTCATCCAGGAGCACCAGATCCGGGTCGTGGACACAGGTGGCGGCCAGCGCCGCCCGCAGCCGCACATCGGCCGGCAGCATCCCCAGTTTCATCGCCGCGACGTCACCGAGCTCCAGCCGTTCCAGGATTGCCTGCACGGCCGGCATGGATATGCGTTTGTAAGAGGCCGAGTAAGCGACGAAGTCGCGAACGCGAAGACCGGCGGCCCAGCTGAAATCAGCGGGCAGATATCCGATCCTCGCCCGCAAACGTCGCAGATCGGCAGAGCTGCCGGTCGCGTATCCGAGAATATCGAGCGCGCCGACATATGGACGGCGCATGGTTGCGAACGTGGCGAGCAGGGTTGACTTTCCCGCACCTGGCGAACCGGTCAAACCGATCACACCTCCGGCGATGCCGAAGGTCGCCGGACGCAAGAGCCACCGCCCCCCGCGGCGGACACCCATTTCTCTGGCCACGATCGTGGAAATATCCGCGATCATTTATAATCCCCCCGTTATCGTCATGCGGCCGTGACGAGCAGAGGGTTTTGGACGCATTACCCGCTGCTCCCCCCGGAGTGCGGATCGCCTACCCACTTTTGCCGTCGCTACACGCATCGACTTCTTAACTATAACCGGGCTTGGCGTTGGCTGTCAGCTCTCTTTTGCGCTCGGCCCGAGGTCGGGGTGGCTTTATGTACGGTGTGGTGTGAGCAAGGGGCTATGAGGGGTCAATGCGTATTTTCGGCGAAACGGGCTGGTGACAATTCGGCGGCACGGCTTCGGTACGCCACGCTTTGTCACGGGTGAGGCGTTCCGCCCCCGCCGGCCGTCGGGCCCGTGGGGCCGCCCGCCGTAGGTGGCGTACAGGCGCACGGAACCCGCCGCCCATGGGGCAGGATGGAGACATGCCTTCACCGGACTTCTCGCTGCACGGCGCCATCGACCTCGGGGCTCGGCAGGCCGCCGCCAAGAAGCAGCAGCAACGCCAGGCGTCCCCCGCCGACGGCGGCAACGCCTATGTACTGGACATCACCGACGAGACCTTCAACACCGAGGTCGTCCAGAAGTCGCGCACGGTCCCGGTGCTGGTGGACTTCTGGGCCGAATGGTGCGGGCCCTGCAAGCAGCTCAGCCCCATCCTGGAGAAGCTGGCGGCGGAGGCCGGCGGGCGCTGGATCCTCGCCAAGGTCGACATCGAGGCGAACCCCCAGCTGGGCGCGTACATGCAGCAGATGGGCGTGCGGGGCATCCCGTTCGTGGCGGCGGTGGTCTCCGGGCAGCTGATGCCGTTCCTCAACGGCGCGGCCCCCGAGGCCCAGGTCCGCCAGGCCATCGACCAGCTCTTCGACGCGCTGCGCCAGGAGGGCATCCTGCCGGACGGCGCCGACGCGGAGGGGATGGAGGGCGCCGAGCCGGCCCCTGTCGAGGCGGACCCGATCTACGAGGCCGCCGAGACGGCGCTGCAGCGAGGCGACCTGGACGCCGCCGCGGACGCCTTCCGCCAGATCCTCGAGAAGGCACCCCAGGACGACTACGCCAAGCGCGGTCTCGCCCTGGTCGAGCTGAGCCGCCGGGTCCGGGACTACGACGCCGAGCAGGTCCTGCGCGACGCCGCCGACCAGCCGGACGACGCCGCGGCGCAGACCCGGGCCGCCGACATCGAGATGGTCTCCGGCGCCATCGACAAGGCCTTCGAGCGGCTGGTCTCGACCGTGCGCCGGACCGCCGGTGACGACCAGGACACCGCCCGCGCCCACCTGCTGAGCCTCTTCGACGTGCTGCCGCCCGAAGACCCGCGGATCGCCAAGGGGCGGCGCGCCCTGCAGTCCGCGCTGTTCTGATCGGGTTCGTCCGGGCTCATCCGGACCGGCGGGGCGGGCGCCACCGCCCGGCCGCGCCCGCCGTCGTCCGATGCGGACCGTTCCCCTGCCCATGCCACTGCCGGGCGGGCATCATTGCAGTGTGACGGCGCTCACGGTGACCATCTCGGCGACGTTCGGCACGGGCGGTGTGCAGATCGGGCACGCCGTCGCCCAGCGGCTCGGGCTGCCGCTGGTGGATCGGATCATCCCGGGCGCGGTCGCGGCAGAGATCGGCTGCTCGGTCGAGGAGGCGCTCGTCCATGACGACCGGTCCGAGAGCGGGCTCGGGCGCCTGCTGGCCGGCGCCGCCTACCTGCCCAACATCACCCTCGGCGGCATGGACGTCTACCTGCCGCATCGCGCGCTCGTACCGGAGGGGGACTTCGTCGCCTGCACCGAGCGGTTCATCAAGGAGATCGCACGCGAGCGTGGCGGGGTGATCCTGGGCAGAGCGGCCGCCCGGGTGCTGGCGGACCGTCCACGAGCCCTGCACGTTCGCCTGGACGGGCCGCGCGAGCGACGGCTCGAGCGGGTCGTGACCGAGTTCGGCGTCGAGCAAAAGGCCGCGCAGCGTATGCTCGATGACAACGATCGTGCCCGCGCCGCATACGTCAAGCACTTCTACCGGGTCGACCCCGCCAGTCCGCGGCTGTACCACCTCGTCATCGACAGTACGAGGCTCCCGGAACGCGCCTGCGTCGACCTGATCGTCTCGGCGGCCCGCTGGGGCAGTGGGTGAGCGCAGCCGATCCGACCTGACAACGACGTCCCAGGGAGCAGTTGACGTGGCCAGCCTGCCCAGCGTGTCGTATTCGATCACGGTCCGGCTCGAGGTGCCGGCCGGCGGCAGAGCCGTGAGTCAGATCACCCAAGTCGTGGAGAACGCGGGTGGGATCGTCACGGCGCTCGACGTCACGACCGCCGCACATGAGTCGCTGCGGATCGACGTGACCATCGCCACCCGTGACACCGAGCACGCCGAGTCCATCGTCGGCGCGCTGGAGATGATCGAGGACCTCAAGATCCACAAGGTCAGCGACCGGACCTTCCTCATGCACCTGGGCGGCAAGATCGAAATGCGGTCGAAGGTGCCGTTGCGGACCCGCGACGAGCTCTCCATGGCCTACACCCCCGGAGTCGCCCGGGTGTCCCTGGCGATCGCGCGCAATCCCGAGGACGTCAGGCGGCTGACCATCAAGCGCAACAGCGTCGCGGTGGTGACCGACGGCTCCGCGGTGCTCGGCCTCGGCAACATCGGCCCGGAGGCGGCGCTTCCGGTCATGGAGGGCAAGGCGGCCCTGTTCAAGCGCTTCGCCGACATCGACGCCTGGCCGATCTGCCTGGACACCCAGGACACCGACGAGATCGTACGGACCGTACAGATCATTGCTCCCGGCTTCGGCGGCATCAACCTGGAGGACATCTCCGCGCCGCGTTGTTTCGAGGTCGAGGCCCGGCTGCGCGAACTGCTGGACATCCCGGTCTTCCACGACGACCAGCACGGCACCGCCATCTGCGTCAGCGCCGCGCTCACCAACGCGCTGCGGGTCGTCGGCAAGGACCTCGGCTCGGTGCGCATCGCCATGGCGGGCGCGGGTGCGGCCGGCAGCGCCATCCTCAAACTGCTGCTGCACGCGGGTGCGTCGCAGGTGGTGGTCTGCGACTACCACGGGGCCGTCCACCGGGGCCGGGACGACCTGGACGACTCGCTGCGCTGGATCGCCGACAACACCAACGCCGACAACTACGCCGGGGATCTGAAGGGCGCGGTCAAGGGCGCCGACGTGTTCATCGGGGTATCGGCCCCGGGCATCCTGTCCGGCGACGACATCGCCACGATGAACGACGACGCCATCGTGTTCGCGCTGGCCAATCCCGAGCCCGAGGTGTCGCCGGACGCCGCCCGCGAGTACGCCGCCGTCGTCGCGACCGGCCGCAGCGACTACCCCAACCAGATCAACAACGTGCTGGCCTTCCCCGGGGTGTTCCGTGGGTTGCTGGACGCGCAGAGCCGGACGATAACCACGGCCATGCTGCTCGCCGCGGCCCAGGCCCTGTCCGCCATCGTGACCGACGCCGAACTCGGCCCCAACTACATCGTGCCGAGCGTCTTCCACCCCGACGTCACCAAGGCCGTCGCCGCGGCCGTACGCGAGGCCGCGGGCGGCAGGCCGCGTACGGAGGCGTGAGGTACCCGGTGTCACCGCGTCCTGCGGACGGGAGAGGCCCAGTCGCCACAGCCGCTGCGGGGCCACAGGAAGGCGTAGAAGAGCAGCAGGGCGCCGGCCACCACTGTGGCCAGACCCGTGGCGCCCAGGGCCGTGCCGGCCGCTCGTGAACCCGTGAGGGGCAGCTTTCGCGGCCGGCCGGTGCCGGGGGCCGGCGCGGCGGCCGGCCCGCAGCCGGCCGTGCGGGTGGCGGCCGCGACCGTACGATTCGCGGCGACGACCTTGATCGCTGTCGGTACGCCCCGGGCCAGTGAGACCTCGTTGTGGACCTCCGCGCCGGGTGGGATGATCTCGGTGCGCAGAAAGAGGCCCCCGGTGTAGAGCGTGTAGGACCGGCCCTGCCCGGTGTCGCCGTTGTGCACCGTGACTTCGGCGTACCGCCACGGGCAGCGCGCCTGGCCGATCGTCGCGGTCACCGCCGAGGCGGAGACCGATGATGTGGACGACGGCGTGACCGCCGGCATCACCGGTGGCCCCGGCAGCCAGAACAATGCGAGCGCGAACAGCACGGATTCCCCCCGAAATATCCGTTCTCTCCCGCGGGGCCTACCCGCTGCGCACGACCGGGACGCCTAGTCGGAGCCCTTCTTGGCGGAGTTCTGGGGGGACTTGCGGCCGCCGGCGAACATGTTGTCCCTGCGGCGCGGCCAGATGCCGCCCCACCAGAAGATGATGACACCCGTGATCATCGCCGCCACGCCGGTCGCGATCCTCGCGTAGAGCTGGGCGCTCTCCGGGCCGGTGTGCGGCAGCTTCGTGGCCGGTGTCTTGCGCGCCGGCGTCTTGGCCGTGCAGTCCGCGGTGCGGGTGACGCTGCGGATGGGCTTGTTCCGGTAGGTCACCGCGATCTTGGTCACCTGGCCCTCCTTGAGGGTCAGCGGATTGCTGCGGGTGCCCAGCGGGCCGACGCGGTCGGCCAGGGCGACCTGGCCGTCCTGCTCGATCGTGTAGTCCTCAGTGCCGCTGCCGCTGTTGGTGACCTTCACCGTGATCTCGGGCCCGGGGCAGCGGACCGCCGAGACGGTGGCCTTGAGCGGGATGACGGTGGGCGCCGTGGGGGTGACCGTGGCCGTCGGGGTCACGTGACTCGGGGTGGGGTGCACGGTCTTGGTGGGCTGATGGGTCGGTGCCGTGGTCGGGGCGGAGGTCTTCGCGGTGGCGCTGGCCTTCGCCGAGGCCTGTGGAGTCGCGCCGGCCGTCGTGGTGGCCGTCGGGGTCAGGGTGCTGCTCGATGCGGGGGTGCTGGCCGCCCGTGAGGACGACGCCGAGCGGGTCAGCGCGGGGATCGCGATGAGCGCCCCGATCACGAAGAACACCGCTGCGATGATGACCCTCGGCAACTGCATGCGTCCTCCCGATGGCCCACCACCGTCATGGGTTCCTGTGGACAACCTAGATCATTTTTTACCTACGCCCGCATTCTGCCGATTACCCAGCGGCAAGAAGTCCCTAACGCGATAACTCGGTGGGCCCTGGACGGGCGGCACCCCGCATGATGGGGTCCATGCACGACGCCATCGCGGTGGGCCGCCTTCTGGTAGCGACCCCTCTGCTCGAAGACCCGAACTTCCGGCGCAGCGTCGTCCTGCTGGTCGAGCACGACGAGCGCGAGGGCACCATCGGCGTGGTGCTCAACCGTCCCACCGAGGTGCCGGTCGAGCAGGTGCTGCCGACCTGGTCTGGGCTGGTGACCGGGCCGTCCGTCGTGTTCCAGGGCGGCCCGGTGGCGCTCGACACGGCACTGGCACTGGCCCGCATGACGAGCGGGAACGGTGGGACCGGGCCGGTCGGCTGGCGGCCGCTGGACGGCCCGCCGGCCGTCGCGCGGGTCGGGCTGGTGAATCTGGACACTTCCCCGGATCTGGTCGCGGCCGACATGGCGCAGTTCCGCGTCTTCGCCGGCTACGCGGGCTGGAGCGATGGCCAGCTTCGGTCAGAGGTCGAGGAGGGCGCGTGGTACGTGGTGCCGGCCGTACCGGGCGATGTCTTCATCGAAGATCCCGGGCATCTCTGGCAGACGGTGCTGCGCCGGCAGGGCGGCGAACTCGCCTTCGTCGCCACTTTCCCCGACGACCCGAGTCTTAACTAAACTGTCGGCGTGAGCACCAAGATCCTCCCAGAGAGCGATACCCGGCCCGACCTCTCGCATGGCGACGGGGACCACGAACGGTTCGCGCACTATGTCAAGAAGGCAAAGATCACGGAGAGTGCCGTAACGGGCACCCCGGTGATCGCGCTGTGCGGCAAGGTTTGGGTACCCAACCGTGACCCGAAGAAGTATCCCGTCTGCCCGGAGTGCAAAGAGATCTTCGAAGGCATGCCGCAAGGCGGCGGCAAGGAATAACCTGGGCAGTCACACTGGGTGACGGTGCGGCTGCTCTGCATACAAGCCGTCTTAGTTCGGGGGAATCATGAGGCGGCGAGGTCTTTTTGTCATGCTCGGGGTGGCGGCGACGATCATTGGTCCGGTGCCCGGAACACGCCATATCTCGGCTGAGCGGGCGGCCGCGCCGGCGTGCCGGACCTCGGGACGCTCATCGAGGCTCGCGCACGGGATCATCCGGGATCGCGAGTCCCTCTCCCGCGCGCAGGTGGCCGGTCTCATGGACGATCTGCGCCGCACGCTGCTAGGCCGGTTCGGCGAGTCCGACGAACGCCGGCTGGCCGCCCGGCTGCCGGGCACGGTCGAGGTGCCGGTGCGCTTCCACGTGATCGCCTCGGGCGACCAGGGGCGGCTGTCGCGGGCCGAGGTCGACGGGCAGATCGCCGCACTCAACGCGGCGTACTCCGGGCGGACCGGCGGTGCGGACACCGGAGTGTCCTTTCGGCTGATCGCCGTGGATGTGACCAACAACGCCGACTGGTTCGCCGCACCCCGGCGCTACGAGGGACCACTGAAGACCGCGCTGCGCCGCGGTGGTCCCGGCACACTCAACCTCTACAGCGCGGCGGTCGGCAGCGACATCCTCGGCGTCTCGACGTTCCCGCAGTGGTACAGCCTGCGGCCGGTGCTCGACGGAGTCATGATCGACTACCGCAGCATCCCGGGTGGGAGCAATCCCCGCTTCAACCGTGGATACACGGCGGTCCACGAGGTGGGGCACTGGCTCGGGCTCCTGCACACGTTCGAGAACGGCTGTGTGAGCCCGGGTGACGCGGTGGACGACACTCCGTACGAAGGGCTGCCCACCCAGGGTTGCCCGATGGTCAAGGACACCTGCTGGGCGCCCGGGACCGACCCGGTGCACAACTTCATGGACTACGGCTTCGACGCCTGCATGAACCAGTTCACGGCCGGCCAGGGCAGCCGGATCCGCGCGGTCTGGGCGGCCTACCGCGGGCAGGGGACCGACGCGGCGCGGGCAACGGACAGGTGAGGCCCCGGGTGTGATGTCCGCCTCTTCCGCGGGTGCCCCGGGCACCCGCGGACCGGGCATCGGCCGATAACACGGCACTGACGGGTTTGCTGGGACCTTCGTGCGGTCGGCACGTCCTGTCGGTGGGGGTCGGTAACCTTCCAATACCGTGAGCACCTTCGCCGCATCGAGCATGCCCCCAGCCTTCCCGGAGAGGGCCGCCTGGGGGACCGCCCCGTCCCTGCGCGCCTGGCAGCAGCAGGCTCTAGAGATCTATTTCCGGGAGCCTGGCAGCGGCCGCTCCCCGGACGCGAGCGACGGTCCCGGCCAGGGCAACGGGCCGCGTGACTTCCTCACCGTCGCCACGCCCGGCGCGGGCAAGACGACCTTCGCGTTGCGGCTCGCCCGGGAACTGCTGGAGCGGCGGATCGTCGCGGGGATCACCGTCGTCTGCCCCACCGAGCACCTCAAGCGGCAGTGGGCCGAGGCGGCCGCCCGGGTCGGCATCAAGATCGACCCTGAGTTCCAGAACGCGCAAGGGCGCACCGCCCGCGACTTCCACGGCGTCGCGGTCACCTACGCCACGGTCGCCGCCCGGCCGATGCTGCACCGCAACCGCACCGAGGCCCGCAAGACCCTGGTGATCCTTGACGAGGTGCACCACGCCGGTGACGGGTTGTCCTGGGGTGACGCGATCCGCGAGGCCTTCGAGCCGGCGGTCCGCAGGCTGGGGCTGAGCGGCACACCGTTCCGCACCGACATCAACCCCATCCCGTTCGTGGAGTACGAGGAAGGACCCGACGGGATCAGGCGCAGCAGCGCCGACTACACCTACGGCTACGGCCCGGCGCTGGCGGACGGGGTCGTCCGTCCCGTCATCTTCCTCGCGTACGCGGGGGAGATGCGGTGGCGCACCCGTGCCGGGGACGAGATCACCGCCACGCTGGGGGAGCCGCTGACCCAGGACCAGACCGCGCAGGCCTGGCGGGCGGCGCTCGACCCCAAGGGAGACTGGATCCGCCAGGTGATAGCCGCGGCGGACAAGCGGCTGACCGAGGTGCGCCGGGGGGTGCCCGACGCCGGCGGCATGGTGATCGCGACCGACCATGAGACGGCACGGGCGTACGCCAAGATGATCCGCGGCGTGAGCGGGCAGGGCGCCACCGTCGTGCTGTCGGATGACCCGAACGCCAGCAAGAAGATCAAGCAGTTCAGCGTGTCCGAGGACCGGTGGCTGGTGGCCGTCCGCATGGTCTCGGAAGGGGTCGACATCCCGCGGCTGTCCGTGGGCGTCTACGCCACCAGCACCTCCACGCCGCTGTTCTTCGCCCAGGCGATCGGCCGGTTCGTCCGGTCCCGGCGGCGCGGGGAGACCGCCTCGGTGTTCCTGCCCTCGGTGCCGACCCTCATGGGGCACGCGTCCGAGATGGAGACCGAGCGCGACCACGTGCTGGACCGGCCGAGGCGCGAGGACGGCCTCGACGACGACCTGCTCGCCGAGGCCAACCGGCAGCACGACAACCCCGACGTGGGCGAGGAACTCGAGTTCGAGACCGTCGAGGCCTCCGCCACGTTCGACCGGGTGCTCTACGACGGGGGCGAGTTCGGGACGCACGCCGAGTCCGGCTCAGCCGAGGAGCAGGAGTTTCTCGGCATTCCCGGCCTGCTCGAGCCGGAGCAGGTGACGCAGCTGCTGCGCCAGCGGCAGGCCGGGCAGCTGGCCGCTCAGCGCAAGCTGCGCGGCCGGGGCGCACCGGAGCCGGAACGCACCGCCGCAGAGGACCTGCAGGCGCTGCGCAAGGAGCTCAACGGCTTGGTCGGGGCCTGGAACCACCGCACCGGCCAGCCGCACGGGGTCATCCACAATGAGCTGCGCCGCACTTGCGGTGGTCCGCCGGCCGCCCAGGCCTCGGGCGACGACCTCCGCAAGCGCATCGCCAAGATCCGGGACTGGGCGGCGAAAAGGAGTTAGGCGCCCTTTTCCGGCTCCACCTTGTCCCACACAACGATCAGCAAGGTCGCGACGGGGCCGATCAACACGGAGATGAACCACCATCTCAGGCCGCTGCGGTTCTTGGACTGCGCCAGGCCCGCGTTGATGAGGCTCAGCGCGCCCCAGCCCACGCCGTAATCATGCATGTGATCCCCTTTTCCGAGTCGCCGCATGATGGTACGGCCGTCGTCAGGCCAGGGTGAAGCGGGATGAACGTGACCGGTCCGGTCAGTCTCCGTTCAGGCCGAGCTCTTCGATGATCTTCTGTACGGTTCGCGCCGGAGGGCCCTCGGACGCGGAGACGCACAGGGCGTGCTCGTCCGGCTCGGGTGGCTCGAGATCATCGAGCTGGCTCTCCAGCAGCTTGGCCGGGAAGAAGTGCCCATGCCGGGCGGCCATCCGCCGGATGAGCACCTCGCGGTCGACGTCGAGATAAACGAGTGCCACCTTGGGGCGGCGGAGCACGTCCCGGTATTTCCTCTTGAGCGCCGAGCAGGTCACCACGGCCGGCGTGCCGGTGGCGAGGTGCTCGTCGATCCAGTCGGCGATCCGTTGCAGCCAGGGCCAGCGGTCCTCGTCGGTGAGGGGCTGCCCCGATCGCATCTTCTCCAGGTTGGACTCCGGGTGGAAGTCGTCGGCCTCGGCGTACTCCCAGCCCAGGCGGCCGGCCAGCATTCCTCCGATGGTGGTCTTGCCGCTGCCGGAGACGCCCATCACCAAGATGATGGTCGGCTTCGTGGTCCGCTCTGCATCTGTCACGGCGAAGTGCATACCCGGTTTGAGGTGTTGATCACTCTATGACCGGACCACTGGTTCACCGGAGAGCTCGACACCCTCGGCGCGGAGCTCGGTCAGGGCCCGGCCGGTGGTCTCCTCGGCCACCCCGGCCGTGAGGTCCAGCAGCACCTTGGCCCGGAAGCCGGCTCTGGCCGCGTCGGTCGCGGTGGCGCGCACGCAGTGGTCGGTGGCGATGCCCACCACGTCCACGGTGTCCACGTCGCGCTCGCGCAGCCAGTCGCCCAGTGGCACCTCGTCGGCCGACGATCCTTCGAAGCCGCTGTAGGCGGCCGCATCACGGCCCTTGCTGAACACGGTCTCGATGGGGGCCAGCGCCAGGTTCGGGTGGAAGTCCGCACCCGGCGTGCCGATCACGCAGTGCGGCGGCCAGGTGTGCTCGAAGTCCGGCTCGGCGGAGAAATGGTCACCGGGGTCGAAGTGGAAGTCGCGGGTGGCCACGATGTGCGCGTAGTCGTCGCGGTGCTTGGCGACGTAGTCCGAGATCGCCGTGGCGACCCCCGCGCCGCCGCCCACGGGCAGCGACCCTCCCTCGCAGAAATCGTTCTGTACGTCCACGATGATCAGTGCGCGGTTCATCAGGTGCTCCCTGAGGCGTGGGGCAGCGGCCCTCGCCTGTTCTCGCGGAATTCGTCCTGCACGGACGCTACCTCACGGCTCCGCGACTGTTGAGCCGGTCACGCCGACCGGCCCGCGGACCGTCACCGGCCGGGTGTCCCGGGGTGCGGCGAGCGCGAGAGCCCCGGCAGCGCCAGCGAACGCAACTGAGGGATCAGAAGGCCGGGGTGGGCGGCCTGGCGGAAATAGTCGCGATCCGCCGCCTCGACCTCCTCGATGGCCCGCAGCGCGACCGTACGCCCGGCCTGGGTGACGTGCAACCGCTTCACCCTGGAGTCCGCCGGATCGGCCGTGCGGTCGATCAGCCCCTTGCCTTCGAGGGTCCGCACGACCTGGGAGGTCATCATCGCGTCTGTCCCCGCGTGATCGGCGAGTTCCCGCTGGCTGGGCGGCTCCCCGTTCTTGCCCAGCCACCAGGCGCTCGCCAGCAGCACGAACTGGACGTGGGTCAGCCCGAGCGGCTTCAGCGCGGCGGTGATGCTCCGCTGCCAGCGGAGGGTGGCGTGCCAGAGCAGGAACCCCGGGCTTGATTCCCACGATGAGGATGCGGGCATGCACCAACTATATGCGCGCATATCAATCAGGTCCTCCAGTGGCTCGCGCGTGGTGCCGGCGAGTCACCTGGAGGGAGCGTGGAGGAGGGAGCGGGAGAGAACGGGGTCAGATCCGGAATTCGGTGGGGATGGCGGCGTAACCGCGGGAGAGCTGCAGGGAGTGCGGCGGGAGTTCCGCGACGGCCCGGGAGTGCCGCTCCCGGGCGGCCTTCAGCGGTTCCCGGTGCACCACCTCGCCGCCGCGGACCAGGGGGACCAGCAGTGAGCGGTCGTTCGGTCCGAGTTCGGGACGACCGGTGGAGACGATCTCCGCCTGGGCGGTGCCCGTGCCGTCGCGGTGCCGGATCGCCCACTTGCGCCCACCGATGCTGGGCTTGCCCACCGAGAGCTTGGCCACCGGCCGAAGCGGCGCGTCCGGAGTCTCGGAGTCGGCGCGGGCGACCATCTTGTAGACCAGAGCGGCGGTCGGCGCGCCGGAGCCGGTGACCAGCGAGGTGCCGACGCCGTACCCGTCCACGGGGGCCGCGGCCAGTGCCGCGATCGCGTACTCGTCGAGATCACCGGTGACGACGATCTTGGTCTCGTGGGCGCCCAGCGAGTCGAGGAGAGCACGCACCTCCCGGGCCACGACCCCCAGGTCACCGCTGTCCAGCCGTACGGCTCCCAAGGTGGGCCCGGCCAGCTCCACCGCCGTGCGGACCGCCCGCTCAACGTCATAGGTGTCGACCAGCAGCGTGGTCTCGCGGCCCGAGGAGGCCAGCTGGGCCGCGAAGGCGTGTCGCTCGCTGTCGTGCAGCAGCGTGAACGCGTGGGCGCTGGTGCCCGCCGTGGGCACGCCGTAGAGGCGGCCGGCCGCCAGGTTCGAGGTGGTGGCGAACCCCGCCAGGTAGGCCGCGCGGGCCGCGGCCACCGCGGCCATCTCATGGGTGCGCCGGGATCCCATCTCGATCAATGGGCGGTCACCGGCCGCGTGCGCCATCCGGGAGGCCGCCGCGGCGATCGCGCAGTCATGGTTGAGCACCGACAGGGCCAGCGTCTCCAGGATCACCGCCTCGGCGAACGTTCCCTCCACGACGAGGATCGGGGAGCCGGGGAAGTAGCAGTCGCCCTCGGCATAGCCCCAGATATCGCCGGAGAACCGGTAGTCCGAGAGCCAGGCGGCCGTGTCGTCGTCGACGACCCCGCTGGAGGTCAGGAACTCCAGCGTCGGCCCGTCGAAGACGAACGACTCCAGCGCGTCGAGCAGCCGTCCGGTGCCGGCGACCACGCCGTACCGGCGTCCCGCGGGCAGGTGCCGGGCGAACACTTCGAAGACCGACCTGCGCGACGCGGTGCCGCTCTTGACGGCCCCTTGCAGCATGGTCAGCTCATAATGATCTGTGAGCAGCGAGCTTGGGACATTCACGAGTGGAACACTAGGGCTCACTGTGTGCACCATGGATGGGCAGGTCCATGCGGAGGAAGGGGGCTCAAGTTGACCGCGCCATCACCGGTCGAGATCGAGCGGCCCACGACGGACGAGGAGATGAGCCCCGACCGGCCGTGGCTGGCGATCGTGTGGAACGACCCGATCAACCTGATGTCGTACGTGACGTACGTCTTCCAGACGGTTTTCGGCTACGCCAAGGACAAGGCCGAGAAGCTCATGCTCGACGTCCACCACAAGGGCCGTGCCGTCGTGTCGAACGGCACCCGCGAGGAGATGGAACGCGACGTGGAGATTTTGCACTCCTATGGCCTCTGGGCCACGGTCAAGCGGGACGACTGAAGTGTCCAGGGGGTTCCGACAGGACAGCGACAAGCGGATCACCCTCGAACTGGTGGAGGAGGAGGCCGCGATCCTGCGCGGCCTGACCGAGCAGCTGCTCGAACTGATGAGCCGGCTGCCCGACGGTGACCCGGGCCTGGCCGAGCTCGGCATCTCGGAGAACACCGAGGTTCCCGATGATCCGGTGCTGGCGCGGCTGTTCCCCGACGGCTACCAGGAGGAAGATCCCGCGGCGGCCGTGGAGTTCCGCCGTTACACCGAGGCCTCGCTGCGCGATGGCAAGCGGGCCGCCGCCGAGACCATGCTCAAGAGCCTGAGCGGGGACTTCGGCTCCAACGGCAAGATCATCTTGGATGAGGTGGAGGCCCAGGCCTGGCTGCGGGCGCTCAACGACCTGCGGCTCGCGCTCGGCACTCGGCTGGAGATCACCGAGGACTCCTACGAGCGGCTCGCCGGGCTCGACTGGGACGATCCGCGCTACGCGATGTTCGCGATCTACGACTGGCTGACGCTGCTTCAGGACACCCTCGTCAGCAGCCTGTGAGGCTTCACTAAGCTTTGGGGCATGCTGACCATCGAGCGGGCCATCGTTGACAAGATCATTGCGCATGCGCGCGCGGATCATCCCGATGAGGCGTGCGGCGTGGTCGCGGGGGCGCACGGCTCGGACCGGCCGGAGCGGTGCATCCCGATGGAGAACGCCGAGCGCTCGCCGACGTTCTACCGTTTCGACTCCATGGAGCAGTTCCGGGTCTGGCGGGAGATGGACGATCAGGACGAGGAACCCGTCGTGATCTACCACTCGCACACCGCCACGGAGGCCTACCCGTCGCGCACCGACATCAGCTACGCCTCGGAGCCCAACGCGCATTACGTGCTGGTGTCCACCCGGGAGCCCGAGGACGCCGAGTTCCGCTCGTACCGCATCGTCGACGGTGCGGTGACCGAGGAAGAGGTCCGCGTCGTGGCGGCGTACGCCTGACTCGGTAAACTGGTCGCATGCGGACGATCCAGCGGAGGGCGAGACACGACTTCCCCGTGTCGCCTGTGCAGAACTTTCTGTTCGGGCACTCGCGCGTCGAAGTCGTCTACGACTGTCTCTGACGCGTTCTGCCGAGTTCCTGGTCAACCCCTCCATTTCTGGAATTCCCCGGGCGCGTCACCGTGTTGACCCCGGTGGGCGGTCCGAACAACGTGAAAGTGAGCATTCCCATGGCGATCGAGATCCGGATCCCGACGATCCTGCGCACCCTCACCGACGGAGCCAAGGCGGTCGAGGGCAAGGGCGGCACGCTGGACGAGCTCTTCACCGATCTCGACGTCCGGCACCCCGGCCTGCGTGATCGGCTGGTCGATGACAAGGGGCTGCGCCGGTTCGTGAACGTCTATCTCAACGACGAGGACGTCCGCTTCCTCGGCGGCCTCGGCACCGAGCTCTCCGACGGCGACAGCGTCACCGTGCTGCCCGCGGTCGCCGGCGGCCGGCGGTGAGATTCGACTCGCTGCTGGACTCGCTCGGCGGCACCCCGCTGATCGGGCTGCCCCGGCTGTCCCCGTCCGGCGACGTACGGCTGTGGGCCAAGCTCGAGGACCGCAACCCGACCGGCTCGGTGAAGGACCGCGCGGCGTTCTACATGATCCAGCGTGCCGAGAAGGAGGGACGGCTCTCCCCGGGCTGCACCATCCTGGAGCCCACCTCGGGCAACACCGGCATCTCGCTGGCCATGGTCGCCAAGCTGCGCGGCTACAACGTGATCTGCGTCATGCCGGAGAACACCTCGGCCGAACGCCGCCAGCTGCTGGAGATGTGGGGAGCGCAGATCATCTCCTCTCCCGCGGCCGGCGGTTCCAACGAGGCGGTACGCGTGGCCAAGGGGCTGGCCGCCGAGCACCCGGACTGGGTGATGCTCTACCAGTACGGCAACGAGGCGAACGCGCTCGCGCACTATGAGACGACCGGTCCGGAACTCCTGGCGGACCTGCCGACGATCACACATTTCGTGGCGGGGCTGGGCACCACGGGGACCCTGATGGGCGTCGGGCGCTTCCTGCGGGAGCAGGTGCCCGACATCAAGATCGTTGCCGCCGAGCCCCGGTACGGCGAGCTGGTGTACGGACTGCGCAACATCGACGAGGGGTTCGTGCCGGAGCTCTACGACGCCTCGGTGCTCACCACCCGGTTTTCGGTTCCGTCCAAGGCGGCGCTGCGGCGGACCCGTGAGCTGCTCGAACAGGAGGGCATCTTCGCCGGTATCTCGACCGGCGGGGCACTGCACGCCGCGATCGGCATGGCGGCCAAGGCGGTCAAGGCGGGGGAACGCGCCGACATCGCGTTCGTCGTCGCCGACGGCGGCTGGAAATACCTGTCCACCGGGGCCTACGGCGGCACCCTGGAGGAGGCCGAGGCCCGCCTCGAAGGCCAGCTCTGGGCGTAGCACGTGCCGTTCACCGCACCTCCGGCACGATTCAGCACCGCTGTCGGCCTCCCGCGGCAGCGCTGCAGTGGGCGCAGGACATCAACATGCGGCTGCTCGAGGAGTCGGCCTTCGAGGACGACGGCGTCGACCCCGACTGACGTCCCGCGCCCCCGACGTCACTTGGCGCTGAGCCACTCCTCGGGGCGGGCGATGAGGCGGGCGCGGGCGTAGGCCACGTCCAGGCCGAGGATCATGGCCCCCCGGTAGGCGTCGCCCTCCAGGGACACCATCAGCGCCACGTCCACCGTCTCCGGAGTGGTCAGCGCCAGGGGCAGCAGCAGCTGTACACGCTCGGCCGCCGGGTCCCAGCAGGGCACGGCGACGCGGTAGCTGCGCCGCACCCGGGCCTCGGCCCGCCGGACCGCGCCCTCCAGAACCAGGCTGGCCTGGTAGGGGTTGCTGCGCAGCGGGTCGGGCAGACTGCCGAGGTTCTCCTGCGACTCCAGCAGATGCTTCGGGTTCACCGTCAGCTCACGACGCCAGTCGTAGACGAAGTCCGCGGGTGACTCGGTGTAGGTGGCGAAGCCGGGCAGGTCGGGGAAGTGGTCGGGGAGCCGGCGCTCGCTCTCCGGATACCAGCCGGCCAGCTGCCAGGGCGCGCCGTCCGGGTTGCGGCTGGGCACGAACAGTCCGTAGATGGTCTCCTGCTGGGAGGTGGCCAACCCGGTGTTGAACAGGCTGTAGGCGCCGTCCGGTGAGGTGATGACCTGGCGTTGCTGGTGCAGTCGTTCGAAGGTCCACTCGATGTACTCCCGAAGCACCCACAGCTCGTCGTGCTGCGCGGAGCCCGGCAGGCCACGGTGCGCCGAGACCGGCCCGGACCAAGACTCGGACTCGGCGAACCGAGCCAACTGGTCGAAGCAGTCGTCTTCACCGGCCGGGGGACGCCGGTCGGGGTCGGAGCGCAACGGGCCCAGGTCGGCATGCTTGTAGAGAACGCGCTGGAACAGGCGTGACGCCGGCTGGGGGGCCGCGGGCGGAGCCGCGACCGGCACCACAGAGCGAGCCACCGGGGAGCCCCCCACCGGCGGCACGCCCGGCAGCGGCACGCCCGGCGGCGGAACCGAGCCGGGTGCGGTCGGCGAGCCGGGAGGCGGGCTGCCGGGCTGGAAGGCATCGTTCTCGCCGAGGAAGTTCTGGTGGAGTCGGCTGAGGTCGGTGTAGCCGGCGTGCTTCGATTCGTGCAGCGTCACAGGTCTTCTCCGCGTCCGTGGATTCCCAAGAGTACCGATCTGTCGCATGGGTGTGATCTGTATGCATTCCTACCGCATGTAGATCAGTCGGGAGGGACGATAAAGTTCGAACCGAACGGGATTCGCTTGGTGAGGCGCGGCTTCCCGCCGGGGCTGGAGAAGAAGGTCACATGACGAGGTTCGATGACGCCACCGCGGTGAAGCGCGCGGGAGACGGCCGTTACCAGGTAGAACTCGATGCCGGGTACGCCATCGCTGAGGCCCTCAACGGCGGCTATCTGATGGCCGCCCTGCTGCGCGCGGCCGTGGACGCATCGCCGCACGACCACCCTGTCGCGACGAGTGCGAACTTTCTGCGGGTGGCCCGGCCCGGGCCCGCCGAAGTGTGGGTCGAATCACGGAAGACCGGACGCACCGCGGCCACCTCCCGGGTCTCCCTCATGCAGAACGGCGACCCGATCGTGGATGCCACGGTGACCACGGCCACCCTGGCCGCGGCGGCGGAGCCGGTCTGGTCCGGCCAGCCGCCGCAGCTGCCCTCGGTGGACGAGTGCCTCACTTTCGATTCCGACAAGGAGGAGCGCGGCTTCGCCGACCGGGTGGACATGCGATTCGGGCCGGCCACGATGGGCTGGCTCGACGGCCGGCCCAGCGGGCGGCTGGAACAGGCCGCCTACTTCCGCCTGCACGAGGAGCAGGCACCCGACGCGTTCGTGCTCGCCCTCGCCGTGGACGCCCTGCCGCCGGTGGTGTTCAACACCGGTTCGTACGGCTGGGCCCCGACGGTCGAGCTGACCTGGCACATGCGCGCCGTGCCGGCACCTGGCTGGCTGTCGGTGCACGGCAGCGGCCGGCTGGTCAGCGACGGCTGGTTCGACGAAGAGGCCGAGATCTGGGACTCGACCGGCCGGCTGGTCGCGCAGAGCCGCCAGCTCGCCCGCGTCGGACGCGGCAGGCGCGAGGGCGGCTGAGTGCGCCTGCCCGCACCGGCCGATGACCGATCCGGACCCCTCAGCAGGCAATGCTCGTCACGAAGCTGTGTGATGTAGAGCGCAGGACGCACTGTTACGGCAAGATGTCGCCTAGCCTGTTGGACCATGTCCAATGCGCCGATCGGGATATTCGACAGCGGAGTCGGTGGGCTCACCGTCGCCCGCGCCGTTCTTGATCAGCTACCCGGCGAGCCGATCCTGTACGTCGCCGACACCGCGCATCAGCCCTACGGGCCCAAGCCCATCGCCGAGGTCCGTGCCTACGCCCTCGACTGCCTCGACCACCTGGTCAAGGAGGGCGTGAAGATGCTGGTGATCGCCTGCAACAGTGCGAGCGCGGCGATGTTGCGAGACGCCCGGGAGCGCTACGACGTGCCCGTCGTCGAAGTGATCAATCCGGCCACCAGGCGGGCCGCTCGCGCCACGAGCAACGGCAAGGTCGGGTTGATCGCGACCCGTGCCACGGTCACCAGCCGCTCCTACGAGGACGCTTTCGCCGCGGCTCCGCACATCGGGCTCACCAGCGTCGCGTGCCCGCGATTCGTGGAGTTCGTCGAAAGCGGAGTGACGATGAGCGACGAGCTTCTCGACGTCGCCAGGGGCTACCTCCAGCCGATCGTCGAGGCGGGCTGCGACACCCTCATCCTCGGCTGCACGCATTACCCATTGCTTACCGGCGTCATCTCGTATGTCGTCGGGAACGGGGTCACACTGGTCTCGAGCGCCGATGAGACGGCCAAGGATGTCTACCGAGTGCTGCACGATCAGAACCTCGCCCGTGCCGAGTCGTCACCCCCGCCTCTGCACCGATTCCGTGCGACCGGAGACCCCGCGGTCTTCGCCGTGTTCGGCCGCCGCTTCCTGGGGCCCGAGATAGGCGCCGTGGAAAGCGCACTGACCTCTTCCGGCCAGGAAAGCCGATAAGGTCGGAACGAACGAGGAGTGGAATATGCGTGTCACAGTGATCGGTTGCTCTGGCAGTTTCCCCGGGCCCGAAAGTGCCGCCTCGTGCTACCTGGTCGAGGCCGAGGGATTCACCCTGATGATCGATCTCGGTAGTGGCGCGCTCGGCCCGCTGAAGCGTCACCACGGGCTGTACGACATCGACGCGGTATTCGTCTCCCATCTTCACTACGACCACTGCCTCGATATGTGCGGCTACTGGGTGGTGCGCCGATACCACCCGGACGGCGCACTGCCCAAGATCCCGGTGTTCGGCCCGTCCGGCACGGCACAGCAGTTGGCGCGTGCGTGCGGGCTTGATCCCGAACCGGGGATGCAAGAGGCATTCGAATTTCAGACGTTGTGTCCGGGTTCGTTCGATATCGGGCCATTCGCGGTGACCACCGCCCGTATGAATCATCCGGTGGAAACATTTGGTGTTCGCGTCGAGCACGATGGCAGCTCGTTCGCCTACTCCTCTGATACCGGTGAATGCGACACGCTGGTAAGGCTCGCCGATCAGGCCGACCTCTTCCTCTGTGAGGCGTCGTGGGCCGGCCAGAGCATGTCGCCGGATCTGCATCTGACCGGGCGGCAGGCGGGCGAGCACGCCGCACGTGCGGGGGCGGCCAGTCTCGTGCTCACCCATCTGATCCCGTGGGACGACGACGGCCCGGAGCGCACCTTCGCCGAGGCCAAGGACAGCGGCTTCTCCGGAAGCATCGCGCTGGCCCGGGAAGGCGACGTCTATGAGATCTGATGAGGGTGACGTCGCCCGGTGAGATCTCGCGTCGGTGACACGAACGCGGTCGAGAAGCTGCGGTCGATAAGCTGAGGTCATGTCTCGCCCCGATGGTCGTGCGATCGACCAGCTCCGTCCCGTCCGTTTCCAGCGAGGCTGGCTCGACAACGCGGAGGGTTCCGTGCTCGTCGAGTTCGGTGCCACCCGCGTGCTGTGCGCCGCCTCGGTACAGAACTCGGTGCCGCGCTGGCGTAGGGACAGCGGCCTCGGCTGGCTGACCGCCGAGTACGCGATGCTGCCGCGCGCCACCAACACCCGCAGCGACCGAGAGTCGGTGAAGGGCAAGGTCGGCGGACGCACCCAGGAGATCTCCCGGCTCGTCGGCCGGTCGATCCGCGCCTGTGTGGACTTCAAGGCGCTCGGCGACAACACCGTGGTCCTGGACTGCGACGTGCTGCAGGCCGACGGCGGCACCCGTACCGCCGCCATCACCGGGGCCTACCTCGCGCTGGCCGACGCCGTCGCCTGGATGACCGAGCGCAAGCTGACCAGGGGAAACCCGCTGATCGGCTCGATCGCGGCGATCAGCGTGGGCGTCGTCAACGGGGAACCCCGGCTGGACCTGTGCTACGAGGAGGACGTCGCCGCCGAGACCGACATGAACGTCGTCTGCACCGGTGACGGCAAGTTCGTTGAGGTGCAGGGCACCGCCGAAGGACAGCCGTTCGACCGGGCCGAGCTGGACGCGCTGCTCGATCTCGCCCTGGGCGGCTGCGCCGACCTCACCCGCCTCCAGCGCACGGCTTTGTCCGCCTGACACCATCGCCGGCCGACGTCCGCGTCTCCGCACCGCAGAGCTCACGAAGGTACGCAGAGAGTATGAAGATCGTCCTCGCCAGCCGGAATCCCGGGAAGATCGTCGAACTACGCCGCATTCTCGACGAGTTCCGGGCGGACGTCCCTCCGGACGGGCGTCCGCCGGACTTCGAAGTGGTCGGGCTGGAGGAGTTCCCGAACGCGCCGGACGTGCCGGAGACGGCGCTGACCTTCGCCGGCAACGCGCTGCTCAAGGCGCGGGCGACCGCCGCACACACCGGGCTGCCCGCGATCTCCGACGACTCGGGGCTGTGCGTCGACGCGCTGAATGGAATGCCCGGTGTGCTCTCCGCGCGCTGGTCGGGCCGCTTCGGCAGCGGCGCGCCGGACAAGGACCGGGCCAATCTGCACCTCGTCCTGGACCAGCTCAGCGATGTGGCGCCCGAAGACCGGGGCGCCCACTTCATCTGCGTGGCCGCACTGGTACTGCCGGAGGGCGAAGAGCACACCGTGGAGGGCCGGATGGACGGCCGGATCATCGAAGCACCTCGCGGCGACGGCGGCTTCGGCTACGACCCGATCTTCGTGGCCGACGGTGATACCCGGACGAGCGCCGAGCTGACCGCGGACGAGAAGGATGCCATCAGCCACCGCGGCAAGGCCCTGCGCGCGCTGGCCCGGCTGTTGCCCGGCCTCAAGGCGGACTGAAGAAACTCAGGGCCGTGACAACCTGAGGCCAGGCCCAGACGGTTTACAGGGGCGTAGCGCAATTCCCCCTACCGTCATCGAGGAGCCATATGAGTCAGCGGATCCTGGGCACACGCCGCCGGGTATGGATAGCGGCCGGTGGCGCCGGACTCGCCGGAGCCCTGGCGGCCGGCGTCTGGCTGGGCGGCGGATCCTCCGGGCCACAGCGACTGGCGCTCAGTGCGAACGGCGGGCCCCACCCGGCCGCCACCTCCGTCCCCGGTAGTCCGCACACACCGCGCCCGATACTGGACCTCACCCCGCCCGCCCGCCCCGTCCCGTCGCCGATCGCGAGCGGCCCGCCCTGCCGACCGCGCAAGCCCTGGCCGTCTCCGGTGACCCCACGGCCGGTACCCCGCTCCGTGCTGCCGCCGGGCACGGCCCGGACACCCATGCCGGTTCCTCCGGCATGGCCGGGGACGCCGCGCCCGGTTCCCACGACGTGGCCGGGGACGCCGCGCCCGGTTCCCACGACGTGGCCGGGGACGCCGCGCCCGGTTCCCACGACGTGGCCGGGCACGCCGCGCCCGGTTCCCACGGCGTCGAGGCCCACCGTCCCCTGCCCGGTTCCGACGCCCGCGGCGTCCCGGCCGCACCGGTAGGAGGCACCCTGTTCCCTTCCGGGGACCACGACACGCTCGCAATGGCGCACGACCTCACGTTCGAGGAGTTCGTGACCGCCACCGCGGGTCGTCTGCTGCGCACCGCCGTCTTCCTCGTCTACGACCGTCACCTCGCGGAGGACCTGGTCCAGACGGCCTACGAGCGGGTCGCGCGGCGCTGGCCACGGATGCGCCGGCTCGGTCATCCAGAGGCGTACGCCCGGAAGATCCTGGTGAACCTGGCCATCGACGAGCGCAAGCGCCGGGCCCGCCGGGGCGATCTGCTGATCGGATCTCCCGTCGAGCTGGAGCGGATGGCGGCCGCAGGGCACTCGGCCCCCCACTGGGCGACCGGCGCGGGCTCTCCCCGCGCCGGTCAGCCCGGCGGGCTGGACGAGGTGCTCGCCGCGTTGCCGGTGAAGCAGCGTGCCGTGGTCGTACTGCGCTACTGGTGCGACCTCAGCGAACAGGAGATAGCCGACACACTGGGCATCTCGCGGGGGACGGTCAAGAGCCACACCTCCCGCGCCATGACGGCGCTGCGGCACCATCTGGCAGAGAATGGGGGGCAACGGTGACCGACGACCTCGAGACGCTGCTGCGCGACCACTACCGGCGAGCGGCGGAGGAACTGCAGCCCGGCCCCGGGCTCATTCACCGGGCGCAGGCGGCCGGGAGCGCGCGCAGGCGGCGCCGGCTGTGGACCTTCGCGGTCGCGGCGGCCACCGCCGGCGTGGTCCTCGCCGTACCCCTGCTGACGGTTCTGACGGCCGGGCCCGGGACGCCCCCGCGACCGGCCGGGCCCCCGGCCCAGACCACCCAGCGGGCGCTCCCGATCGTCCTCCGGCTCGACCGGGCCGTCGTGCCGGCCGGGGCGACGATCCGGCTGACGGGAGAGGCGGGCGTCCGGCTCGGCGTCTATCTGAGGATCACCGGGTACTGGCAGCGTGTCAGCGAGATCATCCCGATCGGCGGACGCTACTCCGGCGAGCTCATCGCCCGGCGCGGCACCAGTGCGGTCCGGGTGTGCTCGGTGGTGTCGGCGAACTGCTCCGCGACACTGAACCTCGTGGTCCAGTCACCCAGCGCCCCTTCCGTCAGGACACCCAGGTCCTCGCCTCATCCCAACGGCCCGGCGCCGGTGATCCCGTCATCGGCCCATACGCCATGGCCGGGCACTCCCACCCCGGTCGGCTCCCTGCCGGCGGTCTCTCCGCGACCGGGGCACTGATCGATCAGTGCCCCGGTGCCTCGGGATGAAGGCGGGTACGCAGCCGTACGACGGTGCCGGACCAGCCCGCGCGCACATGAACGGCGTCCACCAGCATCCGGGCACCCCAGAGTCCCTCGAAGCCGGTGCCGGGATCCGGCGGCAGGAAGCCGACCAGCCCATCGGGCCGCCAGTGGCCGAAGTCGACGACCTCGCAGACCACGAAGTCGTCCTCGCCCCACAGCCGCAACTCCATCGGCGGGGAGCCGTGCTTCACCGCATTGCCCACCACCGAGTCCACGGCCTGCCGGAACTTGGCCATCTCCAGCTCGTGCATGGCCAGCCGCCGGGCGTGGCTCTCCACGAACCGCCGCACACAGCGCAGATCCTCCAGCCGTTCGAAGGGCAGCGCGTCCGGCGGTTCCTTCGGCTCCGGCAGCGGCGTCCGGTCACAGTCGATGCCGAAGAGCTCGGGCTCGTCATAGCTGCGGTTGCGGTGCGTCCCATGCCAGCCGAGCAGCATCGGATGTGTTCGCCGGGCGGCGTCCAGGACGTCAGGCGCGGCCCGGCGGGTGTCGTATCCACAGATCACTTGGGCATCGGTGGTGGCGAAGGCGGCGTTCACCACCGCCTCGTAACGGGACCACTCGATGGTCTCCAGCACGGAGCGTCCTGGCAGGAAGGGCTCGGCCAGCACCCGGACCCGGCGCGGGGCCACCGAGTGCACGACGTCGTTGTAGCTGGCGATGGTGCGGACCGGGTGCCGGTAGAAGGCGGTCGCGTCGAAGAACTGCACGGGTCCCGCATCGGAGCCGAGCATGTCACGCAGCGCGGCGGAACTGGGCCGGGGCACGACGGCGAGAACGGCGTCGTCCGCCTCCAGCCCCGCCTTCAGGAACGGAACGGTAGCGGTGAGGAATTCCTCTTCCCCGCCGTACAGCAGTGCCTGGTGCACAAGCCCCTCGTCTCTGCTCACGCTGCGTCTCCCCGTCCACGGGAGATACCTGGCAGCCGATGCCAGCCCACCATCTCGATCACCTGCTCGACATCCGGCCGGAGATTGTCCAGGACCAGGCCGCTGCCGTTGGGCATCCGCATCGCGTAGACCGCGAGCAGGTTCAGCGCGCCCAGGTCGATGAAGCTGAGCCGGGTGAAGTCGAGGTGGACCTTGCTCCTGGTCATCGCCACCGCTACCGCGGAAAGCGTCTCGGCGAACACGGCGTGCCGTGCCCCGTCGAGCTCACCTTCGAGCCGCAGTCCGTGCGGCGTGAACGTACGGGTTATCTTCAGAATTCCGTCGTCGAATTCGGGGTTCACTTCCACGAGGACCTCGTGAGTGTTCCTGAGGGCGGTGAGCTCGTCGGGGCCGCAACTGCTCCGATCGACCTGGCAGATCGCCATGGTCATCGTGCTCGGGGCGACAGCGGCCTCGAATCCCTGCTCACAGCCGAGCATGAGATCCGACCCGCCGGGTTCACGCAGCGCCCAGCCCATGTCCGCAGTGATGCGGACGGCCCGGTAGCCCTGGTCGAAAGCGACGGAGATCTCCTGGTCGAGCGTCATCAACATCCGGTCGGGGTCGAATCGGCCCCGCGTCCGGCAGGCCTTGTCCGGCGGAATCAGCCTGAGTTGTCCGACCTCGGTGAAAGGGGTGGGATCGATTCCGTAGCGAGTCAGCAGGCCGGGCAGCTCCAACGGCGGGGAGTCGGTGACGTAGACGACCTTCTCCTGGGTGTTCAGGCCATCGAACACGAAGTCGCCGATCACGCGGTTCCGCTCTTCGCCATTGGCGAAGGCCAGCCATGCGTGATCGCCGGGACGCAAGTCACCAACGGGCCGTTCAGCGAACCAGGTCTCCATAACCCGTCCATTACGGTTCTGGTAGATCTGCCTAGAGTACGCCGTCCCACGGTGATCAGGAGGCGAAAGTTTGCCGTCATGTGAGCAGGGCGGCGCGGAAGGTTACGCCGCGGTCGGCATATGGAGTCGTACGGTCGTGCCCGCCCGCCCGGTGCGGACCTGCACTCTGGAGCAGAGCAGGCCTACCGCCCACAGCCCGAACCGGCCCGGCGCGGAGGGCCCCGGAGGGACGAGGCTGAGCCCCGGGGACGGCCGCCAATCACCGCGATCGCTGATTTCGCATACCAGCATCCCCGTGGCCGGGTCCCAGTGCTGATCGGCCGTGACGTCGCGGGGCTCGGTCCACAGCCGCAGCATGATCGGGGGAGTGCCGTGCCGGATCGCATTGGTGGCCACCTCGGTAACCGACATGAGTAGGTGCTGCATCGCCGAGTCCATCAGTGCCGCCTCACGCCCGTACTCGGCGACGAAGGCCCGCAGCCAGTAGAGGTCCTCGGTGTCGATCCGCAGGGTCTCCGCGAACGTGGGCGGCGGCGGCAATGGCCGGCGATCGATGATGGAGGTGTACGCCCACGGATCCATGTAGCCGCGGTTGACGCGATGTTCCCCGTCGTGCACCGTCACCGGATGCGTACGCCGGGCCCCGTCCAGGATCGCCAGCGGCAGCGACCGCAGATCGTAGGGGCACAGGATGGACGCTCCGGTGCCGGCGAACGCGACGTTCACGATCGCCTCGACACGCTGCCAGTCGGCGACCTCGACAGGTGTACGGCCGTGCCAGATCGGCTCCCCGAGCAACCACAGCCGCCGTCCCCGGGCGGCAAGTTCGTCGACGAAGGTCAGGCACTGCGCCAGTGTCCGGGCCGGATGGTGGTAGAACGCGGTGTCCTCGATGAACTCCACCTGCGCGGCCTCGGCGCCCAGGCACTCCCGCAGCATGCGCAGGTTGACGCGGCCGCCGATGGCCAGCACAGCGTCGCCGGCCTCGACGCCGGCGCGCAAGAACGGCAGGGCTCCCGCCAGGAAGTCGCGCTCGGATGCGTAAGGCAGCACCTCGTGCGACACGCCTGCCTTGCTCACTGTGCCGTCCATGCGCCTTCCATCCCCGCCGGGCAGGTCCGACCAACGTACGCCCGGTCAACGGTCGGCCGCAGGGGCCCCTTTTCAGATGGTGAACAGAAAGTAGGAGAGATGTGGCCTTCAGGTTAGTGCACGCGCCGGCTGTAGCCCGGCAAGGGTCAGTGCTTCGTCGTGCGCTGAAGGCATGTGGAGTACCCGCCATCTGCGCGGTGTGCGGCACGGGTGAGCTATGGCAGGGGCAGAGCTTGAATCTTGAAGTCGATCACATCAACGGGAATCCGATCGATTTCGACAGGAGAATCTCCGGCTGTTCTGCCCGAACTGTCATTCGCAGACAACAAACTTCGCCGGGTCTAATCGAGGGATGCATACGTGCCCGACCGACTGATAATTGTGCGGGCGGGGGGATTCGAACCCCCACGGTGTCTCCACCAACAGAACCTAAATCTGTCGCGTATGCCTTTTCGCCACGCCCGCCAGGTGCTTTGAGCAGCGCTTCCGCTCAGCCTAGTGCCATAGCCGGTATCACGGCGACTGAGTTGGCGTCCGCTCGTGTTCAGCGCACCGGGGCCGGGTCAGTCGCCGAGGTCCTTGCGCAGGCGGGCCACGTGGCCGGTGGCCTTCACGTTGTAGTAGGCCTTCTCTATCTTGCCCTCGGCGTCGATGAGGAACGTCGACCGGATCACGCCCACGGTCACCTTGCCGTACAGCTTCTTCTCCCCGTACGCCCCGTAGGCCTGGAGGACCTTGGTGTCGGCGTCGGACAGCAGAGGGAAGGTCAGCCCGTCGCGGTCCCGGAACTTGGCCAGCTTGGCCTCCTTGTCCGGGGAGATGCCGACCACGGTGACGCCCTCGGCCTCGAGCTCGGGCAGCGCCTCGTTGAAGTCGATGGACTCCTTGGTGCACCCGGGGGTCATGGCCGCCGGGTAGAAGTAAAGGATCACGCGCTTGCCACGCAGCGACGACAGCGCCACGGGCTTGCCGTCGGCGTCGGGAAGAGTGAAGTCGGGGGCGACGTCACCGGGCTGCAGGCGTTCGGTCACGGGATATTCCTTCCGGTCATGGTCGGCTCTCACCGTACCTGTGCCGACGCCAGGGACGCGGGAGCGCCGGGCCGTGTGAGGGGTCTGGGCGCCGTCTACAGGGTAGGGTCCTGACACACTCTGATCACAATCATGTGCTGCTGGACGCTCGAACGATAAGGACACCGCAATGGCCGACAGAGCCCGCGACCCGGAGGCGCTGGAGCGGGAGATCGAGCGCACTCGCGATGAGCTGGCGCGCACCATCGATGCGCTCGCCGGGCGGGTCAGTCCCAAACAGGTGGCGTCGCGCAGCGTCGCCCGCGTGAAGGAGGAGGCCGAGCATATCGCCGCCGCGGCCGGGACGATCATCGCTCGACCGGACCCTGAGGACCACGAGGCGATCACGCGGCGCAACACCGCCGTGCTGGTCGGCGTGGGTGTCGCGCTGACGGCGACCGTTCTCGTCCTGTGGCGCCGGAGCCGTCGCTGATTCCGCCGGTTCCATCGCTCACCGCGAAGCGATGACCGGGCTCACCTCACACTGAGCGGGTGAACTGGGGGAGATGGGCCGAGTGGGCGGCGAGCCCCTCGTCGAGGATCTTCTCCGCGGTGTGCTTGCTGCGCACGAAGGGGTGCGCCATCAGGGCCTGCAGCGCCACCCGCGGGTCGCCGGTGGCGGCGGCGTCGGCGGCCAGCCGCTCGTACTGGTGAACGGCCTGGGTGAGGCCTCGCACCGGGCGGGGGAGCGGGCCCATGACCAGAGGTGTCGCGCCCTGGCGGCCGACGATGGCCGGTACCTCGACGATCGCGTCGTCCTCCAATGAGGAGATCGCGCCGTCGTTGACGGTGTTGACGATGATCCGCCGTCGTTCGTCGCGGGCGATGGCGCAGATGACGTCGACCGCGAACTCGCCGTGCTCCCCGCCGCCCCGGTCCCGGCTGGGCTCGGGGTCGTCTTTGCCCGCCTCGGCGGCGATCTGCTCGTAGTACGAGGGCAGCATGGCCAGGATGTCCTGGGCTCGGGTGGTGTCCTTTTCGCGCAGTTCGCGGACGACCTCGTCATGGAAGAAGTAGTACTTGGCGTAGGAGTTGGGCAGGAAGCCGAGTGCCTTCGCGAGGGAGGTGATCCGGGCCGGGTCCCGCCACGGCGTCGCTCCGCCCGAGGGGGGCTCGAGGGAGGCGAGCCGGCCGGGCAGGTCGATCTCCCGGCCGTCCAGCCGGACCCGGGAGGCCCAGGTGGCGTGGTTGAGCCCGATCCAGTCGGCTTCCAGCCGCTCGAAGGGCAGTTCCAGCAGCGCCGCCCACATCTCGGTGTCGCCCACGTGCTGATCGCAGAGTCCGAGAATCCTGGTGCCGGGGGCGTACCGGGTGACCGCGTCGGTGACGACGTTGGTGGGGTTGGTGTAGTTGATGATCCAGGCGTCCGCGCCGGCCAGCCGCGCGATCTCCAGCAGCACCGGCACGGAGCGGCAGGCCATCAGGAATCCGCCGGGACCGGCGGTCTCCTGGCCCACCACGCCGTGCCGGAGCGGGATCGACTCGTCCAGATGCCGGCCGGCCATCCCGCCGGGGCGGAACGTGGTGAAGACGAAGTCCGCCCCGTCCAGCGCCGACTTCAGGTCGGTGTGCGCCACGACTATGAAAGCGGCGCCGCGGGCGGCGAACATGGACGTTGCCAGCCGGGTCATCAGGGCAAGATGACCCTCGTCCAGGTCGTAGAAGGCCAGCTCCGCCCCGGCCAGATCGGCGGAACGGTGCAGCAGCCCCCGGATCACCCCGGGCATGTAACCGCTGCCGGCTCCCACGATCGCGATCTTCACTGCTCTCCCCCCGGTCACGGTGTGTTCAGACGGTGTGTTCAGACGGTGTGTTCAGTCAGTGTGTTCAGTCGGCGTGCCGCAGGGTGGGCTGTGCTCGGGCGACGGCGTAAGCGCCTTCGTCGAGCCCACTCTGCGGGATGTAGGGCACGATGAACGAGTAGTCGGACAGAACCTCGGCGGGCACCTCGGCATCTTCACCGAACGTCGCGATCTCGCCCCAGCAGGGTGCGCCGAGCGAGCCGCTGAGATGCCGGACGGAGAGCCCGGCGCACAGGTTGGCGAATTTCAGCCGCTGGGCCAGCGGCCACCCCGCGAGGGTGCCGAACACGAACCCGGCGGCGAACACGTCACCCGCACCGGTGGGATCCACGGCACTGACCGGCAGTGCGCCGGCCGAGGCGCGCTCGCCGGTGGTGGAGTCGATCGCGATGGCGCCCCGCTGCCCGAGTTTCACGACCACGACGGGCAGCCGCTCGGCGAGTGCCTCGAGCGCCTGTTCGGGGCTGCTGGAACGGGTGTAGGCCATCGCCTCTACCGCGTTGGGCAGGAACACGTCGACGTACTGCAGCCGGTCGAGCACCTCGGCGGACCAGGCTTCGGTGGGGTCCCAGCCGAGGTCGGCGAAGACGGTCGCACCCTGCTTGCGCAGGGATATCGCCCACTCCGGGACGGGCCGGTCGATGTCGAGGAAGCAGATCTTCGCGCGTGGCGGGGCGCCGACGAGCCCGGTCGTGGGGAGGGGCGGTGGCGGCGCATAGGTGATCATGCTTCGGTCCGAGTCGTACGCCATTGAGACCGTGACCGGGGTGGGCCAGCCGGTGAGCTGCCGGGACCAGCGGAGGTCGACGCCCTCCTGCTCGGAGAGGGTCCGCCAGAGGTAGGCCCCGAACAGGTCGTCACCGACGGCCGCGGCCAGCCCGACGCGCAGGCCCAGCCGGCTCATGGCCACCGCGATGTTGGCGACGCCGCCGGGGGCCGAGCCGAGCCCCTTCGTCATGAGCTCCGTGCCGGGTGGTGGCAGGAACGGGAGTCCGGTGAAGATCATGTCCATGAAGATCTGGCCGCTCAGGAAGACGTCCAGGCCCTCGTCCCCGTCGGCGTGCAGATTTTCGCCGGCGCGTTCCCGCTCGTCACAGGGGTCCTCGAGGTTCGGGGAATGAGGAAGGTCAGAGGTCATCGGGTGCCGTCGCGGTGAAGCTGGCCTCGACTGCGGCCCGGACGGTCTGTATCTCGGGCTCCAGCTCGATCGGCTCCGGTGCGGACTGGGCGCGCATCATGCCCCCGGCGGCCGACAGCGCGTAGACCTCCGGGTGGGTGTCGCTGGAGAGCCCCTCGTCGGCGAGTTCCACCAGGCCGGTGAGCCGGCAGCCGAGCGCCTCGGCGTATTCCCTGGCCCGGCCGACGGCCTCCCGGGCGGCTTGGTGCCTCGCCTGGCGGTACACCTGGCTGTCGTAGCGCAACGACCAGGTGGGCCCCTGAACGGCGGTGAGCTCCTGATCGCCGAGGCGGGTGACGAGCTCACCGAGGACGCTGAAGTCGGTGATGGTCGCGTTGATGCGCACGGTGCCCTGGTAGCGATGGATCTTTTCGTCCCGGCGCCGTTCCCGCATGAGCGGCTGGACCACCAGCCCGGCGGTCTCCACCTTCTCCACGGCATCGCCGTATGACTTGATCAGGTCGAGGCATTCCTGGTTGCGTGCGGTGAGCCGGTCCAGGGTCCGGCGGCGGTCCGTATCGCGTGCCTGCAGATGCACGGTGAGCTCGGCGATCTCCGGCTCGACCTGCAGTACGGTTTCGCCGCGCACCCTGATCAAGGGGGTATCGGACATGGAACCGCCTTAGAAGGGGTCGACTTCTCCACGATAGTGCAGAGCTCGGGGAGCTTCCGGGGTTGAGGCCATGCTGGGACTACAGCATGCGGCTATGACAAAACCCCGGTCACCGGCTCCCGGAAGCTCACCCACGTGGTCCCGAGGCTCAGAGGTTTCGTCCCGGAGGCTCAGAGGAACGTCCGGCCTTCGCCGCGGTAGGTGGGCACGGACCGCACCACGCGGTCACCTTCGATCAGGTGGAGTTCGGCGAAGCGTTCGCACAGTTCGCCGGCCTTGGTGTGCCGGAACCAGATGCGATCTCCGATGCGCAGCAGGCTCGCGGCCTTGCCCAGGAGCGGGGTCTGAACCTCGCCGGCGCCCTCGGAGCCGCTGAGAGACAGCCCGGCGGGCAGATACGGCCGGGGCAGCCGGACCTTGTCGCCGGTGCCGGAGGCCAGGTATCCGCCCCCCAGCGCGGTGACCATGTCAGGGGCCGGGCGGCGTACGGCCGAGAGTGCGAACAGCGCGGCGGGGCGGCCACGGAAGTTGGTGTAGTAGTCGAACAGATGCGGCTGGTAGAGACCGGAGCCCGCGGCGACCTCGGTGACGGCGCGCTCGGCCGCGGTGGTCTCGACGCTGCCGGTGCCCCCGCCGTTGACGTGTTCCAGGTCGGGCCCGCCGGCGCCGGTGAGCACGGCTCGTACCGCCTTGACGATGGCGGCTCGTCGGCGGGCCAGTTCGACGCGGGATCTGGCCTGCAGCAGGCGGATGGCCCGCGCCATGGCCGGGCGGCCGGGCGGGGCGTCACCGACGCCGGCGATCTGGGACTCGTACGCCATGATGCCGACCAGTGTGAAGGCGGGGCGCTTGACGATCTCCCTGGCCAGGCCGGCGGCCTGCGCCGGAGTGACGATGGGGGAACGGCGGGCGCCGACCCGCAGTCGGCCGCGCAGTGCGTAGTAGGCGGCGTCGATGTCGATCCAGACCCGGATTGGCGCGGTCTGGCCGGTGGTGCACTCAGCGAGAACTTTCTCGATGAGTTCCAGGTGCTCGACCGAGTCCACCATGATCGAGACGATCGAGGCGAGGTGCTCGTCCGCGGCCAGTTCCGCCAGGGCGGCACGGTCGGTGGTCGGGTAGGCGACCATGATGTCGTCGCTGAGGCCCCCCCGGGCCAGCCAGAGCGCTTCGGGGAGTGTGAAGGACATCACGCCCGCGAAACCGTCCATGGCCAGTACCTCTTCGAGGAGGGCGCGGCAGCGGACGGACTTGCTCGCCACGCGGATCGGCTTGCCCTTGGCCCGGCGGACGAGGTCGGCGGCGTTGGCACGGAAGGCGTCCATGTCGACGATCGCGAACGGCGGTTCGAGGTCGGCCGTGGCGGCGTCGTAACGCTCCCGGATGTTCATAGTGGTCAGAGTGTCATAAAACAGTAAACATGAAAAGTCTTCACGATGGTCGTGGGTGGGCGGCGAAGAAGTCCCACAGCTGGGTGCTCGCGGTGCTCGGCCAGTGGTGCGTGCCGCCGTCGATCCGGCAGAACGAGACCTCGGCGCCGTCACCGCCCTTGCCCGTCGACGTGCACTGAGCCGAGGCCCGGCTCAGCTCCCGGCTCAGGCTGGTCTGGCGCAGACCAGGCAGCTTGTCGGCCTTGCGCCAGAAGTCGACCGCCTGCGACACCGGCGGGAAGGGGCGATGGTCGTTGAAATCCCGGTTGCCACCGCCGTTGTAGGGCACGCTGCGGTCCGCCGTGCCGTGGAAGATCAGCGCGGACACGGGACGGCCCGGATGGCAGCTCATGACGAGAGCGCCTTCCACCACGCCGATCGCGGCCACCTTGCCGGGCCCGTCGCAGGCCAGGCGGTAGGCCATGCCCGCGCCGTTGGAGAACCCCGTCGCGTAGACCCGCCTGCCGTCCGCCAGCCCCGAGCCGACGAGCTTGTCGATCAGCTTGGTCAGGAACCCCACGTCGTCGACGTTGCCGATCTTGGCGGCTCCGCAGCAGTCGCCGGCGTTCCAGGTGGTCATGAAACCGTCGGGATAGGCAACCAGGAAACCCTTCTGGTCGGACAGGCCGTCGAAGCCGGTGAGCTCCCGCATGCCCTGCATGTTGCTGAGGCCGCCGTGCATGGCCAGCACCAGCGGAAGTGGCTTGACCGGCTTTCCGCTCCGCCAGCTGCCCTTGGTGAGCTGGGCCGGCACGTGCAGCAGATACTCGCGGTGCCCGACGGTGCCCACGTCGAGGTTCAGCTTGAAGGTGCCGGTGCCGGTGGGGATCCCCTGCACGGTCGTGGGGCGCCGACCGCCGCCTTTCTGGCCGCTGCGACCCGGAGCCGCGCTCTCGCCCCCCTGACCGCCTTGACCGCTCTGGTTCTTGCATCCGGCGATCGCCCCGGCCAGCACCAGGACGATCGCCGCCAAGAGGAACAGGGCCCGTCGCATAGGAGCGAACTTAACCCGGCTAGACCAACGCAAACCAGTGACGGATGTCACGCGGGGCCCGCACGGCGGACTCGGAGATCATGCGGCCTCCTCCCGCGCGGCCGTACTCGGGTCCGTACTCGGGTCCGCCACCAGCACCGGGCGCTGCTCCAGCTCCACGGTGACGGTGGAGCCCGCCGTGAGCGGACCGGCCTGGTGGCTCGGCAGATCGGCACACGCCTCGTTGCCGTCGTTCAGCCGCACCCGTACCCGGGTGACCGGCCCCATGAAGGTGGTCGAGGTGATGAGCGCCTGTCCGTCGTCGTCGGACCGCAACACCAGTGCCTCCGGACGGACCAGCACGTCCACCCGTGACCCCGCCGCGGGAGCTTCTCCGTCCACCGGAAGCCGGTGGCCGACCACCGACACGGTTCCGTCCCCCATTACGCCCGGCAGCCGGTTCATGGTGCCGACGAATTCGGCGACGAAGGCGGTCGCCGGGCGGGCGTACAGCTCGGCGGGCGGGGCGAGCTGCTCCAGCCGTCCGTCGCGCATCACGCCGACCCGGTCGGCGACCGACAGCGCCTCGGACTGGTCATGCGTGACGAACAGCGTGGTGATGCCCAGCTCGGTCTGCACCCGCCGGATCTCCTCGCGTAGCTGCACCCGTACCAAGGCGTCCAGGGCGGACAGCGGCTCGTCCAGCAGGAGCACCTGGGGCTGGATCGCCAGGGCACGGGCGAGCGCCACCCGTTGCTGCTGGCCGCCGGAGAGCTGGTGCGGGTAGCGGCCGCCGTGCTCGGGCAGGCCGACCAGCTCCAGCAGCTCCTGGGCCCGGCTCTGCCTTTCCTTGGCGCCCGCTTTGCGGACGCGGAGGCCGAAGCCGATGTTGTCCAGCACGGTCATGTTCGGGAACAGGCTGTAGGCCTGGAAGACCATGCCCATGTCCCGCCGGCTGGCGGCCAGGCGGGTGATGTCCTTGCCGTCGACGAGGACCTGTCCTTCGTCGAGGTCCTCGAACCCGGCGAGGCTGCGCAGGGCGGTGGTCTTGCCGCAGCCGGACGGGCCGAGCAGGGCGATGAGCTCGCCCCGCGCGATGGTCAGGTCGAGCCCGTCGAGCGCCGTCGCGCCACCGTACGACTTGCGCAACCCACGTAGTTCGACGGAAGCGGCCACGGAGGGTTCGGACGGAGCGGCCACGGGAGTCTCCTGCGTAGAAGGGGGCAAGGTCATGACGCACTCCTGGCGGCCTTGGAACGGCGATCGCCGACGACGGACAGTATGAGCAGGGCGCCCCAGGTGAGCAGCAGGCTCAGGATCGAGGCCGCGGTGGACTGCTGGCCGTGGCCGCCCCCGGAGTTGACGATCCAGACCGGGAAGGGAGTGAAGCCCAGCAGATTGGCGACGGTGAACTCACCGAGCACCAGGGCGAACGTCAGGATGGTGGCGTTCAGGATCCCGGTGCGCAGATTCGGCATGATCACCCGGATCAGGACCGTCGGCCAGGACGCGCCGAGCCCGCGGGCCGCGTCGACGAGGGTGCGCAGCGCCAGCATGCGCAGCCCGGCGTCCAGCGCCCGGTAGGCGAACGGCAGCGCGAGGATCACGTAGGAGAACACCAGCAGCAGCGGAAAGCCGGGTTGCTGGAGCCGGTTCATGAACTGGAACAGCGAGCTGTAGGGGTCATCGGCCAGCTTGTTCTGCAGCGCGATGATCCCGGCCACGAAGGAGATGGGCGGGATCACCAGCGGCAGCGTGCACAGCGTCTCCACCAGGCCGCGCAGCCTGGGCAGCGAGAGCTGAATCGCGATCATCGCGGGCAGCAGCAGGGCCAGCAGGATCGCGACGGTGAGCAGGCCCATGCCGACGGACATCTGCAGGCTCTGCGCGAAGCCGTCGGCGCTGAACAGCCCGGTGTAGGGCGTGACGCTCACCCGGCCGTTGAGCGAGAACGTGAAGTAGATCGAGGCGGCCAGCGGGACGAGGAAGTACGCCGCGAAACCGGCCCAGGCGAGGCCGCGCCCTGCCCGGGTGCCCGCGGTCAGTTGTTCAGCCATCGGGTGGTCCTTCGCTGGAGTGGCAGATAGACGGCCATCACGACACCGGCGATGAGGATCATGTCCAGGCTGAGCGCGAAGGCCACGTTCTGGGCGTTGGTCTGAACGTTGCCGGACAGCGCGCTGGCGATGTACAGCGTGACGATAGGTACCGAGCTGGCACCCATCAGTGCCCGGACGGTGGCGTACGCCGAGAACGCGCTGCCGAACAGCAGTACGAGACCGCCGAGCAGGGACGGCAACAGCACCGGGCCGCCCACGTACCGCCAGAACTGCCACCGCGAGGCGCCGAGGTTGGTGGCCGCCTCGTGCCACTGCACCCGAAGCCCCTCCAGTGCCGGAGTGATGACCAGGACCATCAGCGGGACCAGGAAGTAGAGATAGACCAGGACCAGGCCCCAGAACCCGTACAGGGTGAAGCCCGCGTCGCCCAGGTGCAGCCTGTCGGTCACGAAACCGTTGTTGCCGAGAGTGGCGATGAACATGAACGCCAGCGGCACGCCGCCGAAGTTGGCGAGCACTCCGGAGGCGGTCAGCACGATCCGCTTCAGCGTGTTCGTACGGACGACGAGCTGGGCCAGCCCCAGCCCCAGCACGGCGCCGGCCACCGCGGTGATCCCGGAGAGCTTGACGCTGCCGATCAGTGCGGTGCGGAACGAGCCTTCGCCCGCCAGCTTCATGTTCGACACGGTGAACGACGGATTCGGGCCGGAGGACTGGAACGCTCCGTAGACCAGCATCACGACGGGCACCGCGAAGAACACGGCCAGGTAGAGGAGGAACGGGGCCACGGCGAGCCCGGCGAATCCGGCGCGCCGCCGGACCGGCGGTACCCGGGTCTCGGCGCCGGTGGTGCCGGCGCCGAGACCCGTGGGAAGTGCTGTGGTCATCAGCCGATCAGCCCACTGCCTTGGGCCATCCGGCGATGACGACCTTCTGTGCGGCGTCGAGCTGGGCCTGCGTCGGGAAGGTGGCGGTTCCGGCGACCGGGGGCAGCTTGGCGACGCCGGCCTGGTCGGCCGTTCCCGCCTGCTTCATGGCGTCCAGCCGGACCGGGTGGGCGTAACCCTTGAGCCAGAGGTTCTGGCCCTCGTCGCTGAAGAGGAACTCCTCCCAGAGCCGCGCCGCTGCAGGATGCGGCGCCCACTTGTTGATGGCCTGGTCGTAGAACGCGGCATAGGAACTGTCCTTCGGCACCGCGGTGGTGAAGTCGATGCCCTTGGTCTTGAGCGTGTCGGCGTAGCCGAGGTTCTTGTAATCCCAGTCGATCAGAATCGGGGTCTCACCGCTCTCGACGGTGGACTCCTTGGCCTCCACCGGCACGTAGTTGCCGGCCTTCTTGACCTTGCCGAAGAAGTCGATGCCCGGCTGGATGTTGTCGAAGCTGCCCTTGTTGGCCTCCGCGGCCGCGAACACCGTGCTGAAGGCGGTGTTGGACGCGCCGGGGTTGCCCCGGATGCCGACCATCTTCTTGTACTCGGGCTTGACCAGGTCGGCGAAGCTCGTCGGGCACACCTTGACCTTCTTGGTGGTGCAGCCGATCGACATGAAGCCGCCGTAGTCGTTGTAGTACGCCCCGCTCGCCTCCTTCTGGGCGTCCGGGATCGTGCTCCAGGTCGCGGCCTTGTACGGCGCGAACAGGCCCTGCTGAGATCCCTGGTTGGCGAACGCCAGGCCGACGTCCACGACGTCGGGCGCCCGGGTCTGGCCCTTGCGGCTGGTGATCGCGTTGATCTCGTCCTGGCTGGAGCCGTCCGGGTTCTCGCTCTCGATCTTGATGCCGTACTTCTTGGTGAAGGCATCGATGATCGCCCCGTAGTTCGCCCAGTCCCGGGGCAAGGCGATCACGTGGAGGTTTCCCTCCTTCTTCGCGGCGGCGACGAGTTTGTCCATCCCGCCGAAGTCCGCCGCCGAGGTGGCCTTCGCCGACTTGGCGTCCGGCCCCTTGGTGCTCGAGGAACTACAACCCGTCACGGTCACCGCGAGAACCGCGATCCCTATGCCCAGCCGGGTGATGGCACGTTTCACTTCGCTTGTCTCCTTCATGAGTGTCGGGAGAAGTAGCTCGATTCCTGACGGCTTCGGAGTTAAGCTGAAATGACATCCAGGTTAAATCTGAAGGGTCGCCGCCCTATTTCGTGCAACGTCTGGCATTGCCGAGAGGAAGTGACCTTCTGTCCCAGGCTAATGGGACCTCGCCGGCTAGGCCTATGGCAAGAGACCAGACCATAGCGCTTTCTTATATGCCTCATAGCCTGAGCGCATGTGGTGCGCCGGCCGTCCACCAGGTGTACGGGACCTGCACACTCGCCGTATAGCGGCCGCCTATCGCAGAGATCTCGAATGTCCCGTTGTGTGATCACCGCCGTACACGTCAGGCTGATAAAACCGGGACGTCGAGCGAGAGGATCACCATGGCTGCCATTCGGGGGCGCTCCACTCAGAATTTCATCGGCGGCCGGTGGTGTCCACCGGAGAGCGGCCGCACCCGGCCGAATATCAACCCGGCCGATGTCTCCGATCATCTCGGTGATTTCGCCGAGTCCGGTGGTCTGGACGTCGACAACGCCGTCGCCGAGGCCACCGCTGCCCTGCCGGAGTGGAAGGCCCTGGGCCCGATCAGAAGGGCCGAATACCTCCGGGTCGCGGAACGGCTGGTCGAGGAGCGCGCCGAGGACCTCGCCGTCACGATCAGCCGCGAGCAGGGCAAGCTGCTCAAGGAGGCGCGCGGTGAGGTCAAGCGGGCCCTGGCCATCATCGACTTCACCGCCGGGGAGGCCCGCCGGCTCAACGGCGTCACCACCCCGGCCGAGGAACTGCGGACGCTGTCGTACACCTTCCGGGCGCCCATCGGCGTGGTCGGGCTGATCACTCCATGGAACTTCCCGCTGGCCATCCCGATGTGGAAGATCGCGCCGGCGCTCCTGGCGGGCTGCACGGCGATCTTCAAGCCCTCTCCGCTGACACCGCTGACCGCGGCGCTGCTGACCGAGGTCTTCGCCGACGCGGGGGTGCCCACGGGCGTGCTCAACCTGGTGCAAGGCGACATCGCCGCAGGGGAAGCGCTGGTCGCCAACCCCCTGGTCGCCGGCGTCAGTTTCACCGGCAGCCTCGCGGTGGGCCTGAAGATCCACGAGGCCGGGGCGCCCCGCCTGATGCGGTCGCAGCTGGAGCTCGGCGGTAAGAATGCGGTGCTGGTCCTGGACGACGCCGACCTCGACAAGGCGGTCAGGGCGACGGTGATCGGCGCCTTCGGCCAGGCCGGCCAGCGGTGCTCGGCGACCAGCCGGGTCATCGTGGACACGAAGGTCAAGGAGGCTTTTCTCGCCAGGCTCGTGGCGGAGGTCTCCGCGCTCAAGCCTGGTGAGGACGTCTGCCCCGTAGTCGACGAACAGCGGATGAACACCTGCCTGAACGCCATCGCCGCCGCTCAGGAGACCGGAGCCAAGGTCGCGGTCGGCGGTCTCCGGGCCACCGAAGGGCTACCGGAGGGCTTCTACATCCAGCCGACCGTGCTGGCCGACGTTCCCTGGGACAGCGAGATCGCGCAGGAGGAGATCTTCGGCCCGGTCCTGTCGGTCATCGACTGCGACGGCTTCGACGACGCCATACGGATCTCGAACTCCGTGAAGTACGGCATGTCCGGGACCGTCTTCACCGCCGACATCACCAGGGCCTTCGAGGCACTGGACCGCTTGGAGGCGGGCATGCTGCACGTCAACCGGCCCGGCGTCGGCGCCTACGCCCACCTGCCGCACATGGGGTCCAAGTTGTCGCAGTTCGGCCCGCCGGAGTGCTCGCCGCAGGTCTGGGACTTCTACACCGAATGGCGGTCGGCGTGCATCACGTACTGATGGCTCACTCGCGCCCGCTCGGGCGCGGGGCGCCCTCCCGGGCTGCGTTCGCGGCTCGCTGGCGCGAGCGCTCCTGGAGTCGCTCCTTGCTTGCGCTGCTCGCGCGGGCGACGTCGCGCCCCCTTTCGCTCGCATGCTGATGGCTCACTCGCGCCCGCTCGGGCGCGGGGCGCCCTCCCGGGCTGTGTTCGCGGCTCGCTGGCCCGAGCGCTCCTGGAGTCGCTCCTTGCTTGCGCTGCTCGCCGTCGCTCCTTCGTCGCTCGGCTGCGCTGCTCGCGCGGGCGACGTCGCGCCCCCTTTCGCTCGCATGGCGGATGCGGGTGTGGGCGCGGGTGTGCCGGTAGTTCGGGCGGGGGGCTGGGCGTGAGCAAGGTGATGACTGCCGAGGAGGCGGTGCGCGGGTTCGTGCGGGCGGGGGCGGTAGTGGGGATGGGCGGGCAGAACATCAACCGCTGCCCGATGGCGCTGGTCCATGAAGTGGTCCGGCAGGGCATCGGCTCGCTCAAGGTCGTGGGATGCAACCTGTCGGTGCCGCTGGACATCCTGGTGGCAGCGGGGCTGGTCGCCCGCACCGAGCAGGGTTCGGGCAACCTGGAGCGTTACGGCACGCTGTTCGCCTGGCGGCGGGCGGCCGAAGCCGGTGAGATCGAGGTTCGCGACCACAGCCATCTGGCGATGGCCACCCGGTTCGCCGCGGGGGCACTCGGGTTGCCGTTTCTGCCCACCCGCAGTCTTCTCGGCTCCGACGTGCTGACGGGGCTGATCGGACACGGCCTCGCACGGCTCATCGTCGATCCCTTCGAGGGCCGCCCGGTCGTGCTGATGCGGGCGCTGACCCCCGACGTATCGCTGATCCACGCGCACCGCGCCGACGCGGCCGGCAACGTCGTCATCGACGGCGTGACCAGTCACGAGGTCGACATGGTGCGCGCCTCCACGGCGACCATCGTGTCGGTCGAGGAACTGGTCCCCGACGGTGTGCTGGCCGAAAGGCCGGAACAGGTCACGATCTCGGAGGCGTACGTCTCGGCGGTCGTCGTCCAGCCCTACGGCGCGTTCCCGACCTCCTCCTACCGGAGGTACGACTTCGCCGAGGCCGAGATCAGGGCCTACCAGGCCGTCGCCCGGCGAGGCGGCCCGGAGTTCGCCGGGTGGATCCGTACCCATGTACGAGAACCGAAGGGGTTCGACGACTACCTGGCTCTGCGGGATCCGGACGCCGTGCTCCGCGGCGCTCTGGGCGAGTCCATGAGGAGGTCTCTGTGAGGGCGTTGCCGAGGGAGATCCTCGTCCTGGAGGGGGCCCGGCAGATCCGCGACGGAGATGTCGTGATCGTCGGTACCGGGCTGCCACTGCTCGCCGCCACTCTCGCGCAGCGTACCCACGCTCCGAACGCCAAGCTGGTCATCGAGTCCGGGGTGGTGTTCCCGAAGGTCGTGCCGACCCCGGTGTCGGTGGTGGACCCCCGGCTCATGGCCGGGGCGTCGCGGCACGGGTCGCTGTTCGAGGCGCTCGGCGGCATGGTGCAGCGCGGCCTGGTGCACACCGGGTTCCTCGGCGGGGCCCAGATCGACGAGTACGCCAATCTCAACTCGACCTGGGTGGCGGGCAAACGGCTGCCCGGCAGTGGCGGTGCCAACGACATCGCCAGCCACTGCCGCAAGGTCGTCGTGCTCACCGATCACGAGAGGCGCCGCTTCCCGGCGCGGTGCGACTACGTCACCAGCCCCGGCTTCCTCGGCGGGCCGGGCGGCCGGACGGCGGCGGGGCTGGGCGCGCTGGACGTCAAGGTCATCACGGACCTGTGCGTCATGGAGGCGTCCGACTCGCCGCTGCGGGTCACCGCCCTGATGCCGGGCGCCTCCCTGGACGACGTGCTCCGTAACACGGGCTTCACCCCGCAGGTCGCCGCCTCGCCGGGCAGCGTACGGCCGCCGTCCGACGACGAGTTGGCTCTGCTCCGCGGGGAGCTGGACCCCGACCACGTGTACTTCCCCGAACACCACTCTTCGTGATCACGGGGTGCGCCGGCGGATCACGAAGATGGATCACGAGAATGGAGAGGCACTGTTGTGAGTGACCAGAAGCCGTTCGCCTGGGAGACTGGGATCGCCTGGAAGAACAGGGACCACATCGTCGTCCGCGGCTACGACGTCAACGAACTGACCGGCAACATCTCGTTCGCCCAGCACTTCCACCTGGTCATGCGGGGTGAGCTACCGACGCCCGAGGTCGGGGCGATGACCGACGCGATCATGGTGAACATGGCCGAGCACGCCATGTCCCCGTCCTCGGCGACCGTCCGGTTCGCCACCTCCGGCGGCGCCGACCTCAACGCGGCCGTCGCCGCGGGTGTCGCCTCCATCGGCCGGCTGCACGGCACCGCCGACCGTCCCGCGGAGATGTTCCTGAGCGTCGCCGCCCGGGCCGGACAGGACGGGCTCTCCGATGAGGAGGCCGCGGTCATGACCGTCGCGGAGATGCGCGAGCGCCGGGAGCGGATGCCCGGATACCACCACGCCCAGCACATCCGTGACCCGCGTACGGCCCGCTTGCTCGAACTCTCCGACTCGCTCGGGGTCTCGGGAAGGTACGTCGCCGTCGCCCGGGCCATGGAGGACGCCACCGAGAACGTCTTCGGCCGCCGGGTGTGGCTCAACGGGCCGGGGGCGATGGGCTGTGTCGGCCTGGACATGGGCTACGAGCCGTTGCAGCTCAAAGCCATGTTCATCGTCTGCCGCTCGCTGTCGTTGTGCGCGCACTCCATCGAGGAGGTCACCAGGGAGAAGGGCTGGCGAGCCTCCGAGAACTCCGACATGGTGCAGCCGCTCGCACTGCGGATGCAGGGCCCCGACCACTACGACGGTCCCGCGGACCGTACGCTCTGAACCTGTGGCGCGGAGAACGCCCCGTCCATGAAAACCGGGTGGGCTCCGGGAGCGGCGGTCCGTGACTGAAGTGCGTGCGCGCAGACGGCCAGGGTGATGGGCACGGTGACGGTGAGCCCCAGCGCCAGGATCGACACGCCGGAGTCGTTCACCACCGTGCCCAGAAGCGCAGTGACCAGTGCGCCTGCCAGGCCGGCCCGCAGCAACGGGACCTGCTGGAAGGCCAGCCGCAGCGGAGCCCGTGGGTTCCAGGGCTGCGCGAGCACGACGACCAGGAACAGGAGCGCGGCGACCGCCACAGGGGTGAGTTCCGGATTTCCGAAGCTGTTCAGCATCGCCGTCGCCTTCCGGCCGACTACGGGCATGCCCCGGCCGGCGAGGAGGTCGCCGAAGAACCGGCCGAGGTGTGACTGCTGGTCCGGCGGGCGCAGATGGTCCAGGAAGGCGACCCCGAGCACGATGGTCCCGGCGGCGGTTCCCAGCAGGCCCAGCTTGATCACTGAGACCCGGCGCCCGGCGACGAGCAGGATGGTCACCGCCAGCCCCGGGATGAACGCGATCATGCCGCCGAAATCGCTGCCCCAGCCGGTCCAGCCGTCCAGCGCCGCGGCGACCAACGAGATCGTCACCACCGAGACCAGCCCGGTGCGGGGAAGGCCGTTCGCGCGCAGCCAGTGGACCAGTCCGCAGGCCGCGAGCAGGGTCGAGGTGGTGAGGACGGCGAACGCGATGTTGCCCATCCCGTAGTAGCGGAAACCGCCGATGGGGGAGTAGCCCATGAAGCTGTTGACCTGGAGCGTGCATCCGGTGAGCTGGTCGGCGGCCAGGACGACCGCGGAGACGGCCGCGACGACCGGGCCGGGTCCGAGGGGATGGCGGCGCCAGGGGCCGCTGAGGGCGATGACGACCAGCAGCAGATCGAAGGCGGCGATGCCGGCGAACACGGTCCGGGCGGGATGCGCGGCCGTCGGCCACGGCAGCAGATTGACCAGGAAGACCGAAACGGGGAAGGCCGCCGCCGCGAGCGCCACCGGCTTGATCAAAAGCAGGAACCGGCCGCGCCGCCACAGCGCCGCCATGGCCAGCGCGTACACCAGCAGCTGGCTGATCATGAACCAGTGGTAGAAGTCATGGCCCACCGGGCGCAGTACCTCGGGTGCGCGCGCCTGCCCGACCAGATGCCGGATCGCGGCGGCGGGGCCGGGCCTGTGGGCTCCGGTTCGCCAGGGCGTGCCCACCAGCCCGTCCGGGGCGGGGATGCCCATCGTGGCCAGGATGGTCGCCGTGACGTCCGGCAGGATCACCAGATCGGACCGGCGGGTGGAGTCCGAACCCAGGTACCGCCCGGCGGTGCCGTCACCCGCGGCGAGGGCCACCCGCAACCGGGCGTACCTGCGCTCGTCGCCGACCCCGGCGACCAGGATGGTGGTGCCGGCGGGGATCCGCGCCAGGATGGATCCGACGGTGGTGTCGATCTGGCGTACGACCTCGGCCCGCCGCGTACCCCGTACCGTGGCGAGGTCGTCGAGGGCGGCGATGGTCACCGGGCAGCGCGAGAAGAGCCCGCGCTGGGGGGAGTCCGCCGTCGCGCTGTAGTAATCGACCCGGCCCGCGGCGTCCGCGGCGGCGAGGGCGGCGTTCGGTCCCACCGCGGTGACGCACCGGCCGGCCCGGTGCAGCGTGTCGCCCAGCAGGCCCAGCTGGGATGGGAACCCCAGGTCGGTGTTGTACCGGCGGATCGAGGGGAAGTCCGCGACCACCACGCCGCGGCCGCTCGGCGTGAGCTGAGGCGGGCGCCCGCACAGCGGTCCGGTGGCGGCGCGGGCGCCGGAGGAGATCGTCACCCAGCCGTCGGCCGGGCAGGTGAAGCGGCCGATGGTGCGGGCCGACATGCCGCCCGTCGCGCTCCGGTCGACGAGACCGAGCAGATGCGGGGATCGATCCTGCCTGACATCGGCCCAGCGCAGGCCGGGTATCCCGATCAGCACCACGCCGCGGGCGGTGCCCGCCTCCGTACGAGCACTGGCGGGAGTGCCCAGCCAGGAGAGAACCGCTGAGCTCACGATCAACAGCGCCGCCGCGCGTTTCGACATCCAGGGCCCCCGGCCTCAACCTGTCACATGTCCATGATCCAAAGGATCTTGCCACAGGATCGGGTGAAGTGATCCCCAATAGTTCTTCATCTCTGTTTCCGCATCAATTCGTCGAGGGCGTCGAGGGCGTCGAGCAGATGCGGTGGTTCTATATCGTCCAGCCCCGAGATCTCCTCGGTGGTGAACCAGCCATTGCCGACGTAGCTCTCGTTCTCCTCGGCGGTGAAGGCGGTGGGGGCCGCGGCCACGGTTCCCTGGAAGCGGGCCAGATAGAACGGTTCCACTTTGCTGTAGTGCACGCCGTACCAGCGAAAGTCCCGGTCGACCGGCACCGACACGTCCAGCACGGCGTCGCCGGGCAGTCCTGTCTCTTCGTGCAGTTCGCGCCGGGCGGCCGCCAGTGGGCTCTCGCCCGGGTCGAGCCCGCCGCCGGGGGGCTCCCAGTAGCTCCGCTCGCTCACGGGGTCTCGCCACCTCAGCAGCAGTATGCGGCCGGCTCCGTCCACACAGACGATCCGTACCGCCGGCCGATCCTGCGGTGCCTGGAACATCCTTTTCTCCTCACGTCTGAATTAACACCGAAATAACATTCCGGGAATTTTGCCGACGGCCCATGGCGCTCCTCGCGAACTCGCCCGGCCGAACCGCGAGGGCTATGACCTGTATGCGGAAACTCCCATATCGCTCACGGGCGGGCGTCACTAGCGTCGCATTCGTGGACGACGCACTCATCCTCTTGAACCCCGGGCCCGCTGGTACGTCGCAGCGGGTCAAGGACGCGCTGACGCGCGGGGACCTCTGCCATCGCGAACCAGAGTTCGGCGAGTTGCTGGCCGGGCTGCGCGCCGACCTGGCGCGTGCCCTCAACCTCCCCGATCACGAAGCACTGCTGATCACCGGCTCCGGGACCTCCGCCATGGAGATGGCGGTCATCAGCTCGGTCCGGGCGGACAGGGCCGTCCTGGTGGTCAACAACGGCGTCTACGGCGAGCGGCTGCTGAAGATCGCCAAAGCCAACGGCATCACCGCCTACGAGGTCAAGCCCGATGGCGACGACCTGACCCGGTGGACCACCCCGATCGATCCCGCCGCCGTCGCGGAGGCGTTGCGCGGTCATCCGGACGTGGACGCGGTCGCCTGTGTCCATCACGAGACCACCACCGGGTTGATCAACCCGGTCAGGGAGATCGGCGCCCTGGTGGCGGAGACGGACGCCCTCTTCGTCATCGACGCGATCAGCGCCACCGGCAACGAGGACCAGGACCTCGCCGAGGTGCGGGCGGACATCGTCTGCGGTACGGCCAACAAGGGCCTGCACGGCCAGCCGGGCATCTCGTTCATCCTCTGCTCGCCCAAGGGCGTCTCGCGGCTCGAGGAGGTGCCCGCACGAAGCCTCTATCTCAACGCGGCGGACCTACCTCCAGGGGCAGCGCAAGGGCGATGTGCCCTTCACCCCGGCGGTTCAGGTCTGCTACGCGCTCGACGAGGCGCTGCAGGAGTACTTCGAGCAGGGCGGCTTCGCGGGCCGGACCAGGCTCTACCGCGAGCGCGCAGCCCTGGTACGGGGCGCCTTCGCCCGCCTGGGGCTCGAGATCCTGGTCGAACCGGACCTTCGATCCAATTCGGTGACGATGATTCACCTTCCGGACGCCGTGTCGTATGACAAGCTCCACGACGAGCTCAAGTCGCGGGGGTATGTCATATATGCCGGTCAAGGGCACCTTTCCTGGCGGTTCTTCAGAATCTGCACGATGGGCGACATCCCCTGGCACCGGCTCCAGGCATTGGAACCTGCCCTGCTGTAGTCGATCAGTGCCGCCCGGGCGTGACGGGCGGCTCCGATGAGCCGTGAGCGGGGCCAAGCGAAGGAGAACTGAGCGTGCAGCTCAACCTGTACCGGTTGTGGATCTTCATGACGGTGGTCGAGGAGGGAGGCTTCTCCGCCGCCGCGAACAAGCTCTATCTCAGCCAGCCCTCGGTCTCGAACCAGGTCCGGCAGCTGGAGCAGGCGCTGCGCACGACCTTGATCGACCGGTCGGGTGCCCGGATCCGGTTGACCCCTGAAGGGGAGGTGCTACTGGAGTACGCCAAGCGGGTGTTCCTGCTGGCGGACGAGGCGGTCGCGGCTATCCGCCAGGTCTCGGGACTGCAGAGCGGCACGCTGGTGGCCGGCGGGTCCACCACCGTCGGGACCTACCTGTTGCCGCCCATGCTGGCGGCCTTCCAGGCCGAGCACCCTGGCATCGACGTCGGCATCTTCGTCGGCAACGCCGAGCAGGTGGAGCGGCGCCTGGTGGACGGCGAGGTCGGGGTGGCGGTCCTCGCCGGCCTGCCGAAGGCGCCGCAGCTGGTCAGCGAGCCGATCCTGCAAGACCGGATCGTGCTGATCACCCCGCCGGATCATCCGCTCGTCGGTTCCGGCTGGGTCGAGCCGGAGCGGCTGGCGGGAGAACGGTTCCTGCTGCGTGAACCCGGTTCCTCCACCCGCGCAGTACAGGAGGAGGCGCTCGCCGCCTGGGGGCTCGACGAGGCCCAGACCGCCGAGATCTACGGTCCGGAGACGATCAAACAGTCGGTCGCCGCCGGGCTCGGCATCTCACTGGTCTCCGAGCACTGCGTGGAGAGCGAGCTGGCGTTGCGCCGGCTGGCCGTCATCGATGTGACGATGGCCCCCGAGCCGCGGCCCATCGTCTTCGCGCACCGCCGGGACCGGCTGCTCGGCCCGGCGGAGGAGGAGTTCATCAAGCTGCTCCGCGACGTGCACACCTGGCCCGCGCATCGTCCGTTGCGCGCCGTCCCCGGTGGCCGGACCGAAGCCCGCTGACCCGGCCGGCGCTGCGTACTCGTCCGTGACCAGCCGTGGCCACCCCGGCGTACGGCATAGACTCGGGTTGCTCACGCTGAGTGATCCGATCCGTACGATCAGGGCGGTGAGCCGCAGGTGCCGAGGGTTGGGACCTGACCGAACCACGAGCGAGACGAGCGGATGAGCACGGTGTACGTCCTGACGTTGTCCTGCCCGGATCGCCCCGGCATCGTCGCGGCGGTCTCCGCGGTGCTGGCGGAGCGGGGCTGCAACATCCTGGAGAGCCAGCAGTACGGCGACGCGGCGACGGCCCGCTTCTTCATGCGCGTCCAGTTCGCCGGCCCCGGCCACTCGGGGGACGCGGCCGCCCACCCGCCCGCGGATGCGTACGCGGGGCGCGCCGGCACCGGCCTGGACGAGCTGAAGGGGGCCTTCGCGACGCTGGCGCGCGAGTTCGCCTTCGACTGGCGGCTGCACGACCGCGCCGACCGGCCCCGGGTGCTGATCATGGTCTCCAAAGGCGGGCACTGCCTCAACGACCTGCTCTTCCGGGTCCGCTCCGGGCTGCTGGACATCGACGTCGTCGCCGTCGTGTCCAACCACCCCGACCTGCGGCCGCTCACCCAGTCGTACGGCATCGACTATCACCATTTGCCGGTGCCCCCCGGTGGCAGGGCAGCGCAGGAGGCGGAGGTCCTCACGCTGGTGCAGCACTACCGTGCCGATCTGGTGGTGCTCGCCCGCTACATGCAGATCCTCTCCGACGACCTCTGCGCGAAGCTGGAGGGCAGGGTGATCAACATCCACCACTCCTTCCTGCCGAGCTTCAAGGGCGCCAAGCCCTACCACCAGGCGCATGCCCGGGGCGTGAAGCTCATCGGCGCGACCGCGCACTACGTCACCCCGGACCTCGACGAGGGGCCGATCATCGAGCAGGAGGTCGCCCGGGTAGACCACGCCCAGGGGCCGGAGGAGCTCATGGCGGTCGGTCGTGACACCGAGTGCCTGGCCCTGGCCCGCGCGGTCCGTTGGCACGCCGAACACCGTGTCCTGCTCAACGGCGACAAGACGGTCGTGTTCCGATAGCTTCCGGGCCCCGCCGACCCGGGTGAGCCGGCTGTTAGATTCAGGAACGGCCTTCCGTGGGAAGGCGTCGGCGGCGGAGGTGCCCGATGTCCATGCTCGATGACGCTGCCGATCTCAATGACGATCTTGTACGACTCCGGCACGAGCTGCATCGGGAGCCGGAGATCGGGCTGCAGCTGCCCCGCACCCAGGAACGGGTCCTCGCCGCGCTCGACGGACTGCCTTTGGAGATCACGACGGGCAAGCGGCTCTCGTCGGTGACCGGTGTGCTGCGTGGCGGCCGCCCCGGGCCGACGGTGCTGCTGCGCGGCGACATGGACGCACTGCCGGTGGCCGAGCGGACCGGTGTCGCCTACGCCTCGACCGTCGAGGGGGTCATGCACGCCTGCGGCCATGACCTGCACACCACCATGCTGGTCGGGGCGGCCCGGCTGCTGGCCGCGCGCCGGGCCGAGCTGGCCGGCGACGTCGTGTTCATGTTCCAGCCGGGTGAAGAGGGCCTCCGCGGGGCGGAGCACATGATCGACGAAGGGGTGCTGGAGGCGTCCGGGGAGCGGCCGGTCGCGGCGTACGGACTCCATGTGGCCTCTTCTTTGCTGCCGAACGGCTGGTTCGCGGCCAGGTCCGGGCCGATGATGGCGGCCGCCGACCAGCTGGCGGTGACGGTGCGCGGGGCCGGAGGGCACGGCGCGCAGCCGCATCTGGCCAAGGATCCGGTCCCGGTCGCCTGTGAGATGGTGCTCGCGCTGCAGACGTTCGTGACCCGTAACTTCGACGTCTTCGACCCGGTCGTGCTCACCGTCGGCAGCTTCCACGCCGGCACCAAGGAGAACGTCATCGCCGACACCGCCGAGTTCGGGGTGACCCTGCGTTCGTTCTCCGAGGCGTCGCACGCGCGCATCCGGGACGGGGTGGTCGGGGTGGTGCGTGGCATCGCGGCTGCCCACGGGCTGGCGGTGGAGACCGAGTTCCTCATGAGCTACCCGGTGACGGTCAACGACGCGGCCGAGACCGGTTTCGCCGAGGCCACCATCGGCTCGCTGTTCGGCGCGGACCGGTTCGTGTCGCTGCCCAACCCGCTGACCAGCTCGGAGGACTTCTCCCTTGTGCTGAACCAGGTGCCGGGGGCGCTCGTCTTCCTCGGCGCCTGCCCTCCTGACCGCGATGTGTCCACCGCGCCGTTCAACCATGCGGCCGAGGCCGCCTTCGACGACAGTGTCCTTACCGACGGCGCCGCGCTGCTGGCCTCCCTCGCTCAGGGGCGTCTCGCCGGAGATTCCACCGTGTGGTGACGTAGAGTGGTATTAGGTGACACCTGGTCACCATGGGGGGGATGTCAGATGAAGAACCTGAACTCCAAGCCCGAAAACACGTCGGGCAAGGCGAAGAACGCCGCCGGCAAGACGAGCGGCGGCAAGCGGCGCGAGCACCCGGGCGAGGCGGACGAGCCCCAGCCCCAGGGCCAGGCCCAGGCGCACGGTCAGGGCCACAGCCAGGGCCAGGGCCAGGCGCACGGTCAGGCCCAGGGCCACAGCCAGGGCCAGCCCCAGGGCCAGGGCCAGGCCCACGGCGAGGCCCAGGCCCACGGCGAGGCCCAGGGCCACAGCCAGGCCCAGCCCCAGGCCCAGGCCCAGGCCCAGGCGCACGGTCAGGGCCAGGAAGCCGTCGATGACGCGAAGGACAAGGTCGGCGACGCCGTCGACAAGATGAGGAAGATGTTCGGCAAGTAAGCCGGGCCGCTTGGGGGCCGGTGGCGCGACGTCGCGCCACCGGCCGTCAGCACTCGATGACGTTGACGGCGAGGCCGCCGCGGCTGGTCTCCTTGTACTTGTCGAGCATGTCGCGGCCGGTGTCGCGCATCGTCTTGATCGCCTTGTCGAGTGAGACGAAATGCCGTCCGTCGCCGCGCAGGGCGATCCGGGCCGCGCCGATCGCCTTGATCGAGCCGACCGCGTTGCGTTCGATGCAGGGCACCTGCACCAGGCCGCCCACCGGGTCGCAGGTCAGGCCCAGGTTGTGCTCGATGCCGATCTCGGCGGCGTTCTCCACCTGCTCCGGGGTGCCGCCCATGATCTCGGTGAGGCCGGCCGCCGCCATCGAGCAGGCGGAGCCGACCTCGCCCTGGCAGCCCACCTCGGCGCCCGAGATGCTGGCGTTCTGCTTGAACAGCACCCCGATGGCGCCGGCGGTGAGCAGGAACCTGATGACGCCGTCGTCGTCGGCCCCCGGCACGAATTTGTCGTAGTAGTGCAGCAGCGCGGGGATGATCCCGGCCGCGCCGTTGGTGGGCGCGGTGACGATACGGCCACCGGCCGCGTTCTCCTCGTTGACCGCCAGCGCGAACAGCGTCACCCAGTCCATGGCGGCCAGCGGATCCTGGCCCGTCTCGGTGGTGAGCTTGCGGTAGAGCTGGTGGGCCCGGCGGCGCACTTTGAGCCCGCCGGGAAGCAGGCCCTCGCTGGCACAGCCCCGGCTCACGCATTCCCGCATGACCCGCCACAGGTTCAGCAGCCCGTCCCGGATCTCCTGCTCGGACCGGCCGAACGCCTTTTCGTTCTCCAGCATCAGAGCCGAGATCGACAGCCCGGTCTTCTGGGTGAGTTCGAGCAGTTCGGCGGCCGATCCGAACGGATGGGGCAGCAGCGTGTCATCGGCCTTGATCCGGTCCGCGCCGGTGGCGTTCTCGTCGACCACGAAACCGCCGCCCACCGAGTAGTAGACCCTCGACCGCAGCTCCGTGCCGTCCGTGCCGCTCGCGGTGAAGCGCATGCCGTTGGGATGGCCGGGCAGCGACACCTTGCGCTCGAAGATCAGGTGCTCGCCGACCACGAAGGGCACCTGGGGCCCGTCCGGCCCCCAAAGCCGCAGCGTGCCGTTCTCGCGTACGGTGGCCAGCCGCCGCTCGATGGAGTCGACCTCGACGAGTTCGGGCTTGTCGCCTTCCAGGCCGAGGAACACCGCCTTGTCGCTGCCGTGACCCTTCCCTGTCAGCCCCAGCGAGCCGTACAAGATCACCTGGACGCCGGTGACGGACGGCAGCAGGCCGTCGGCGTGCAGGCCCCGGGCGAACCGGTGGGCGGCCGCCATCGGCCCGCCCGTGTGCGAACTCGACGGCCCGATACCGACCTTGAACAGATCGAAAACGCTGATCGCCATGAAGCCACCTCGTTGTAGCGGCGACCCTCGACCGCCGTGATCATGTGATCGATGATCGACCACATGATCACGGCGGTGGGGGAAAGGGTGGGTCAGAGGTCGGGGTAGAGCGGGTGGGCGTCGGCCAGGGCCGTCACCCTGGCCTTCAGCGCCACCGCGTCATAGGACGGCTGTAGCGCCAAGGCCAGGATGTCGGCCACCTCCACGAAGTCGGCGGCCTGGAAGCCCCGGGTGGCCAGCGCGGGCGTGCCCACGCGCAGGCCCGAGGTCACCATCGGCGGACGCGGGTCGTTCGGGACCGCGTTGCGGTTCACCGTGATGCCGATCTCGTGCAGCCGGTCCTCAGCGTCACGCCCGGTGAGCTCGGAGTCGACCAGGTCCACCAGTACCAGGTGCACATCCGTGCCCCCGGTCAGCACCGTCACCCCGGCCTTGGTGGAGTCCTCCTCCAGCAGCCGGGCTGCGATGAGCCGCGCGCCCTCGATGGTGCGGGCCTGCCGCTCGCGGAACTCCTCCGAGTCGGCGATCTTGAGGGCCACGGCCTTGGCCGCGATCACGTGCTCCAGGGGACCGCCCTGCATGCCCGGGAAGACGGCCGAGTTGATCTTCTTCGCGTACTTCTCACGAGACAGGATCAGTCCGCCGCGCGGGCCGCCCAGCGTCTTGTGCGTCGTCGTGGTGACGATGTCGGCGTACGGCACGGGCGAGGGGTGCAGCCCCGCCGCGACCAGACCGGCGAAGTGCGCCATGTCGACCATGAGCAGCGCGCCGACCGAGTCCGCGATCTCCTGGAAGGCCGCGAAGTCGAGCTGCCGCGGATAGGCCGACCAGCCCGCCACGATCATCTTCGGCCGGTGCTCGGCCGCCAGGGTGGCGACCTCGTCCATGTCCACCAGGCCGTCCTCCGCGCGCACATGGTAGGGCACCACGTTGAGCGTCTTGCCGGAGTAGTTGAGCCGCATGCCGTGCGTCAGGTGACCGCCGTGCGCCAGGTCGAGGCCCAGGATCGTGTCGCCGTGCTGCAGGAGCGCGAAGTAGACCGCGGTGTTGGCCTGCGCGCCCGAGTGCGGCTGCACGTTGGCGTGCTCGGCCCCGAACAGGGACTTGGCCCGGTCGATGGCCAGCTGCTCGGTGACGTCGACGTACTCGCAGCCACCGTAGTAGCGGCGGCCCGGGTAGCCCTCGGCGTACTTGTTGGTCAGCACCGAGCCCTGCGCCTCGAGCACCGAGACCGGGGCGAAGTTCTCTGACGCGATCATCTCGAGGGTGTGCTGCTGACGGCCCAGTTCGGCCGCCACCGCCGCGGCGACCTCCGGGTCGACCTCGGCCAATGACCGGAACATGCTGCTCATGGTAGTCAGGACTCCTCGATGAGCTTGGCGTAAGAGGTGGCGTCCAGCAGGTCGCCAGGGTCACCGTCCAGCCGGACCTTGAACAGCCAGCCCTCGCCGTACGGGTCCGTATTGATCATGGCGGGGTCCTCGGTGGCGGCGCTGTTGACCGAGGTGACCTCACCGGAGACCGGCGCGTAGACGTCGCTGACCGACTTTGTGGACTCCGCCTCACCGCATGGTTCACCGGCCTCGACGGTCGCGCCCTCGTCGGGCAGCTGTACATAGACGATGTCGCCCAGCGCGTCGGCGGCGTAGGCGGTGATCCCCACGGTGACCACTCCGCTCTCGCCGTCGAGACCGGCCACCCACTCGTGTTCCTCTGTGTATCGGAGCTGCTCGGGAATGCTCACTGTCTTCTCCTGATGAAAGTGTTTGTCGGGCGCGCCTACGGCGAGACGCGCTTGTAGAAGGGCAGGGGAACCACGTCGACGGGCTCGTGCTTACCACGGATGTCGACCGCGAGATCGTCCGTGCCGGCCCCGGTGTCGAGATAAGCCATCGCGATCGGCCTGCCCAGTGTCGGCGACGGAGCGCCACTGGTCACGACACCGCACGGCGTGCCGCCCTGCTCACCTGTGGTGACCACCGAGTAGCCGTGCCGGGGGATCCGGCGGCCCTTCGCGATCAGTCCGACGAGGGTACGCCCGGGCGGGGTCTCGGCAAGGGCCGTCAGCGCCTCCCGGCCTACGAAGTCGTCTGCCTTGTCCAATTTCACCACGCGGCCCAGACCAGCGTCATAGGGCGTGGTCTCGATGGACAGCTCGTTTCCGTACAACGGCATGCCCGCCTCCAGCCGCAGGGTGTCGCGGGCGGACAGGCCGGCCGGCCGGAGGTCGTCGCCGCCCGCCTCGATGAGCGCCCGCCACAGCGCCACGGCGTCGCCACTGGACACGAACAGCTCGAAACCGTCCTCGCCGGTGTACCCGGTGCGCCCGATGAGGGCGTCGATCCCGGCCACCTCGCCCGCGAGGATCGCGTAGTATTTCAGCTCGGCCAGCGGTGCCCGCGTGACCCTGAAGAGGATCTCCTGGGCCTTCGGCCCCTGTACCGCGAGAAGTGCGTACGACTCGGAGCGGTCATCGACCACCACGTCGTATCCGCTGCCGTTCAGAGCGGACGACTCCGCGCCCTCGACCGCGACGCGGCGGTGGACGCGGTCGATCAGCGCCTCCCGGACGACGGCCACGTTGGAGGCGTTGGCGACCACCATGAAGGTCTCGGCGGCCAGCCGGTAGACGATCAGATCGTCCAGGACCCCGCCGGCCGCGTCGCAGATCATCGTGTACCGGGCACGGCCGACGGCCAGCGCGGACAGGTTGCCGACCAGCGCGTAGTCGAGGGCGCGGGCGGCCTCCGGGCCGGAGACGAAGATCTCCCCCATATGGGAGATGTCGAACAGTCCGGCGCTGGTGCGGACCGCCAGATGCTCGGCGGTCTCGCTGCCGTAGCGCAGCGGCATCAGATAACCGGCGAAGTCGACGAGATTCGCGCCGAGATCCTCGTGGATCTCATGCAGCGGCGTCCTCTTCACCTCGGGTGGCGCGGACATCAGCACCTCTCTCGCGGGGGAATCGCGTCACTGGCCATTCACGCCGCGTAACTGGACTGTACGCTCCGTGCAGCGGTCCGCGAGCTTGAAGGTACGAACCGACCTTAAGCCGGGGACACGGTTGTACGGATCGATGGGACTGTCGGTCGGCTCCCAACCCGCCGGGACCGCGGTCGGCCCAGTGCGGCCGGCACGGCATACCCAGCGGTGGGCGTGAGCTGCGAGCTCTCGCCTTCCAGCCGGGTGGCCGACGGGCAGGTTCCCTGTTTCGAAAACCCAATCGTCAGGCTAGCAGCGGTTCGCCTGGCGGCGGACTGCAGCTTGATCACACCTGGCGAGGCCCATCAGGTGGCGGGCCGCCTGGTCACACAGGGGTGACGTAGGCGCCGGCGATGCCACCGTCGACCAGGAACTGCGAGGCGGTGATGAAGCTGGAGTCGTCGGAGGCCAGGAAGGCCACGGCCGCCGCGATCTCCTCGGGCTCGGCGAACCTCCCCACCGGGATGTGGACGAGCCTGCGGGCCGCGCGCTCGGGGTCCTTGGCGAACAACTCCCTCAGCAACGGGGTGTTCACCGGTCCCGGGCAGAGCGCATTCACCCGGATGCCCTCGCGGGCGAACTGCACGCCCAGTTCCCTGCTCATCGCGAGCACGCCGCCCTTAGAGGCCGTGTAGGAGATCTGGCTGGTCGCCGCGCCCATCACCGCCACGAAGGACGCGGTGTTGATGATCGATCCCTTCCCCTGCTCGCGCATGTACGGGAGCGCGTACTTGCAGCACAGGTAGACGCTGGTGAGGTTCACCTGCTGCACCCGCTGCCAGGCGTCCAGCCCGGTCTCCAGGATCGAGTCGTCGTCCGGCGGGGAGATGCCGGCATTGTTGAAAGCGACGTCCACGCTGCCATAGGTGTCGTGCGCGGTCTGGTAGACCCGCTGGACGTCGCTCTCGCTGGTGACGTCGGCGTGCACGAACACCGCCCCGGAGCCCTGGACCTCGTGCGCCATCTTCGCCGAGGCCTCGCCGGCCACCTCGTCGATGTCGACACAGACGACCTTGGCGCCCTCTTCGGCGAACCGTCGTACGGTGGCCAGCCCGATTCCGCTCGCCGCTCCGGTCACCACGGCCACCCGGCCTGCCAAACGCTGCATGGCGATGTACCTCCGATATGTCTGTCCGTGATCATGCGCTCTTTCGCGGATCACCGGGTAAGGGGTCAGTCGGTCGAGATGAAGACGTTCTTCGTCTCGGTGAAGGCGGCCAGGGCGTCCGGGCCGAGCTCGCGGCCGAATCCGGACTGCTTGAAGCCGCCGAACGGGGTCCAGTAGCGCACCGAGGAGTGGGAGTTCACCGAGAGGTTGCCGGCCTCCACGGCCCGCGACATCCGCAGCGCGCGGCCCACATCGCGGGTCCAGATCGAGCCCGACAGACCGTACGGCGTGTCATTGGCCAGCCGCACCGCATCCGCCTCGTCCTCGAACGGCACCACGGTCACGACGGGTCCGAAGATCTCCTCATCCCAGGCCGGGCATCGCGGCGCGGTGCCGGCGAGCAGCACCGTCGGGGGGAACCAGTAGCCCGGGCCGTCCGGGACCGAACCCTGGAAGGCGATCGTCACGCCCGTTCCGTTCTCCCCCGGCGGGACGTACGACCTCACCTTCTGGCGGTGCGCAGCGCTGATCAGCGGGCCGATCTCGGTCTTCTCGTCATAGGGGTCACCGGCCCGTACACCCAGCACCGCGGGCTCGAGCAGCTCCAGGAACCGGTCGTACGCCTGCCGCTGCACGAGGATGCGCGAGCGCGCGCAGCAGTCCTGGCCCGCGTTCTCAAAGACCGCGTACGGTGCGGACGCGGCGGCCTTCTCCAGGTCGGCATCGGCGAACACGATGTTCGAGCTCTTGCCGCCCAGTTCCAGCGTCAGCCGCTTCACCCCGGGGGCGCAGGCGGCCATGATCTCCTTGCCGACCCGGGTCGAGCCGGTGAAGACGATCTTGCGTACGTCCTCGTGCTCGACCAGCCGGCGACCCGCCACGGGACCCGTGCCGGGCAGCACCTGCAGCACGCCCTCCGGCAACCCGGCCGCCAGCGCCAGCTCGCCGACCCGCCGCGCGGTGAGCGGGGTCAGTTCGGCCGGCTTGACGATGACGGTGTTGCCCGCGGCCAGCGCGGGTGCCATGCCCCAGCCCATGATCGGCATCGGATAGTTCCAGGGCACGATCACGCCTACGACGCCCAGCGGCTCGTGGAACGTCACGTCCAGCCCGCCCGGCACCGGGATCTGCCGGCCGCTGAGCCGCTCCGGGGCGCCCGCGTAGTAGAGCACCACATCGCGTAGGTTGGCCGCCTCCCACTGGGCCTGACTCACCGGATGACCGGCGTTGGTCACCTCCAGCTCGGCGAGTTCGTCCAGGTGGTCGTCGATCTGCTGCGCGAAGGCGCGCAGCAGCCGGGCGCGGTCGCCCGGGCCGCACGCCCGCCAGGCCCCGAAGGCCCGCTTGGCCCGGTCGACCGCCGCGTCCACCTCCACGGCGCTCGCCATCGGCACCGTCTCGACGACCTCCTCGGTCGCCGGATTGATCACATTGAACGCGCCCACGGCAATCCCCTCGATGTCATCGCCCTTCCCTCCGGCGTGATGCTGCTGTCGGTCTTCTCCGGCCCGCCACCGGCCTTCTTCCGTCTGTCACCGGCACCACACCGGCACCGGCATCCGCTCCGGCCGGCTGCGGCGGGTGTTGCTCACAGGCGTTCGAAGCCGCGGAACAGTTCCCAGTCGGTGATGGCCCGGTCGTAGGCCGCCAGCTCGACCCGGGCGCGGTTGGTGTAGTGCTCGACCACCTCGTCACCGAAGACCTCTTGGGCGAGGGCGCTCTCCCGCCAGCCGGCCAGCGACTCACGCAGGGTGGTCCGCAGCTGCGGGGCGTCGGAGGCGTAGGCGTTGCCGCTGAAGGCCTCGTCGAGGGGCAGCTCGTTGTCGATGCCGTGCAGTCCGGCGGCGATCATCGCGGCCAGCGCCAGATGCGGGTTGACATCACCGCCCGGAGCGCGGTTCTCGATCCGGAGAGAGTGACCGCGCCCGACCAGCCGGAGGGAGCAGGTGCGGTTGTCCACTCCCCACTTGATCGCCGTGGGTGCGAACGAGCCGGGCTGGAAGCGCTTGTAGGAGTTGATGTTCGGCGCGTACAGCAGGGTGAAGTGGTCCATGCAGGCCTGCTGACCGGCGATGAAGTGCTCTCCCAGCTTCGACAGGCCGTAGGGCTCGCGGCCCGCCAGCACGGCGCCGCCGTCGCCGGAGCGCAGCGACAGGTGAATGTGGCAGGAGTTGCCCTCCCGCTCGTTGGGCTTGGCCATGAAGGTGAGCGACACGCCCTCCTGGGCGGCGATCTCCTTGGAGCCGGTCTTGTAGAGCACATGGTTGTCGGCGGTGGCGAGGGCCTCGTCGTACCGGAAGGCGATCTCGTGCTGGCCGAGGTTGCACTCGCCCTTCGCCGACTCCACGTAGAGTCCGGCGCCCTCCATGCCCAGCCGGATACGGCGGAGCAACGGCTCGATCCGGCCGGTGCCCAGCAGCGAGTAGTCCACGTTGTACTGGTTGACCGGGGTGAGGTCCCGGTACGCCTTCGACCAGGCCTGTTCGTAGGAGTCGGAGTAGACGACGAACTCCAGCTCGGTGCCCGCGAAGGCGGTCAGCCCACGTTCGGAGAGCCGGGCGAGCTGGCGGCGCAGGATCTGCCGGGGCGAGGCGACGACGTCGGAGCCGTCCTCCCAGAGCAGATCGGCGAAGACCAGCGCGGTGCCCTCATGCCAGGGGATCCGGCGCAGGGTGTCCATGTCCGGGCGCATCACGAAGTCGCCGTAACCCCGCTCCCACGAGGACATGGCGTAGCCGTCGACGGTGTTCATGTCGACGTCCACGGCGAGGAGGTAGTTGCAACCCTCGGAGCCGTGCGGAGCCACCTCTTCGAGGAAGAACCGGGCCGAGAGCCGCTTGCCCTGCAGCCGGCCCTCCATGTCGGTGATCGCGATGAGGACGGTGTCGATCGTGCCCGTCAGCACCTCGTCACGCAGCTGCTCCAGGGTGAGCCGGCCATCCGTCATGGGCGGATTCCTCTCCTCGAAAAGGTGGTGCGGACATTGTCGCGCGGACGGGCGCCGACCTCCCGGCGGCGTCCGCCCTCGCAGGCAGACGCATCCAACGGGCTAATGTCAGACCATTGATAGATATATGGGTAATCGCTGTCAAGGGCCCCTGCGGACGCGAAACCGACATGTAACGTGGGCTGCCTCAGGCGCATGACGGGGAGGATCGGGTGGATCCCAGCGCAACGGTCGTCTCGGAGGGCCCTCCGGGCGCACCGGAACTACCCGCCTTTCTCCGGCCGGTGCGGGCCGGCAACGCCTTCGAGGAGACCGTCGAACGGCTGCTGCAGGTGATCAAGCTGGGCGCGATCGTGTACGGACAGCGGCTGCCGCCGGAGCGCGAGCTGGCCCCTCGGCTCGGCGTCAGCAGGGTCACCCTGCGAGAGGCCATCCGGGCCCTCCAGCAAGAGGGGTTCGTCGAGTCCCGGCGCGGCCGGTTCGGCGGGACCTTCGTGACCTACCGGCCACGGGCACCCCGGCGCGGCGACCTGGAACGGGTCGCGGCGGACATGGGGGACCTGCTCGCCGACGCGCTGTCGTACCGGCACGCCATCGACACCGGCGCCGCGCAGCTGCTGGCCACCAACGGGCTGAGCGAGGAGCAGGGGGCCCGGCTGCTGCGCAGTCTGGAAGAGGTCACCCTCGCCACTCCGCACGACTACCGCCGGCTGGACGTGCGTTTCCACCTCACCATCGCCGAGCTCACCGGGTCCTCCCTGCTGGCCGAGGCGTGTGCCGACGCGCGGATGCGGGTGACCGACCTGCTCAACGCCATTCCCGTGCTCCAGCGCAACATCGAGCACGCCGCAGTTCAGCACGCCGCGATCGTGGACGCCGTGCTGGCCGGAAATCCGGAGGCGGCCCGCCGCGCGGTCGCCGAACATCTGGAGGGAACCGGCGCCCTGCTCCGTGGTTTTCTTGCATAGTCACCGGTTTACGGGTATCACAGCGCCGATCACATACGCTGGGCCGCGAGTACCGAGCGATCACGGAGGACGCGGGGAATGGAAACGCTGATCATTCTGGGTGGCGCGGTGCTGTTCTTCGTGCTGCTCATGCTCTCCATCGCCCTGCACGAGCTCGGCCATCTCTCCTTCGCCAAGCTTTTCGGGGTACGGACCACGCAGTACATGGTGGGGTTCGGTCCCACCATGTGGTCACGGCACAAGGGTGAGACCGAGTACGGCATCAAGTGGATCCCGCTCGGTGGCTATATCCGCATGATCGGCATGCTGCCTCCCCGAAAAGGTGATCCCGAAGGACATATCCGGCGATCCTCTACCGGCCGGTTTCAGGGCCTGATCGACGCGGCCCGGGAAGGGGCGCTGGAAGAGGTACGGCCCGGCGATGAGAACCGCGTCTTCTATGCCAAGAAATGGTGGCAGAAGCTCATCATCATGTTCGCGGGCCCGGCCACGAACCTGATGCTGGCGGTCATCTTCTTCGCCATACTGATCATGGGGATCGGCCTGGTGAAGACCCAGCCCGTGGTCAGCTCGGTGGCCAAGTGCACCATCCCGTCGATCCAGGTCGACCAGCGGTGCAAGGGCGGTGAACCGCTCACTCCGGCCGCCGCGGTCGGGCTGAAGCCCGGTGACCGTTTCCTCTCCTACGGCGGCAAGAAGATCGACTCTTACCCGCAGTTGCAGAAGCTGATCCGCGGGTCGGCCGGTCAGACGGTGCCCATCGTCGTCCGGCGCGACGGCAGGGACGTCCAGCTGACGGTCAACGTCACCAAGAACCAGCTGCCCTCGCTGAACGAGCCGAACAAGACAGTGACGGTCGGGTTCCTGGGCATCACCCCCCTGCAGGCCCGGGAGCGCGGCGGCCCCGGCATGGTCGTCACCGCGATGAGCGACATGACCACCCGCACCATCGACTCGCTGATCCACATGCCGCAGAAGATGGTCGGGGTCTTCCAGGCGGCGTTCGGTCACCAGAAGCGTGACCCAAACGGCCCGATCGGGGTAGTGGGCGCCAGCCGCATCGGCGGCGAGATCCTCGCCTCGAAGAGCCCCGTGGTGGAGAAGTTCGCGACCTTCCTCATGCTGCTCGCCGGGATCAACTTCGCGGTCGGCATGTTCAACCTCGTCCCGCTGCTGCCGCTGGACGGCGGGCACATGGCGGGGGCGCTCTGGGAAGGGGTCAAGAGGTCCTTCGCCCGTCTCGTCCGCCGGCCCGATCCGGGTTACGTGGACGTGGCCAAGGCCCTGCCGCTCACCTATCTGATGGCGGCGGTGTTCATGGTCATGGGCGCCCTGCTGATCTACGCCGACGTTTTCAACCCCATCCACTTCAGCGGTTAAAGCTGTTCAGCGCGCGCGTGTTCATGGCGCCTCGCGGCCGCTTCGACGCGGCCTCTTCCCTCGTCGCGTGCTCGCTCGTTCCTCGCTCCGCGCGCTCCTCAGTCCAGAGACCGCGCGCCCGCTCGGGTCGGCTCAGGGCGCCGTGAGCTTGCCGGTGGTGAGGAAGGCGGCCAAGGCCTCCTCGTAGGGCCGGATGCCGATGCCCTGGGCGGTCAACCAGGCGTCCGACCCGTACGTGCGGGCATAGCGCTCGCCGCCGTCGCAGATCAGGGTGACCACGCTGCCGTGCTCGCCGGTGGCCAGCATCTCGGAGACCAGCATGGCCACGCCCCACATGGCGGTGCCGGTCGAGCCCCCCACGCTGCGCCCGCTCACCTCTGACGTCCAGCGCATCGCTCCGATGGAGGCGGCGTCCGGCACCTGGATCATCCGATCGATCACCGACATGGTGAACGACGGCTCCACCCGGGGGCGTCCGATGCCCTCGATGCGTGAGCCTCGCGCCGTGTGCTCCTGATCGCCCGACGCGTAGGCGTCGAAGAACGCCGACCCCTCGGGATCCACCACCGCCATCTTGGTCTGGAATCGCCGGTAGCGGGCGAAGCGCCCGATGGTCGAGGAGGTGCCGCCGGTGCCGGCACCGACCACCACCCAGGTGGGTTCCGGGAAACGCTCCAGCCGCAGTTGCGAGAAGATCGACTCGGCGATGTTGTTGTTGCCGCGCCAATCGGTCGCCCGCTCGGCGAAGGTGAACTGGTCCATGTAGTGGCCGCCGCACTCCGCCGCCAGCCGCCGCGACTCGGCGTACATGGTCGATGGATCCTCGACCAGATGGCAGCGGCCCCCCTGGAACTCGATCAGCTCGATCTTCTCCAGGCTGGTGCTCTTCGGGATGACGGCGATGAACGGCAGGCCGAGCAGGCGGGCGAAGTACGCCTCGCTCACCGCGGTGGATCCGCTTGACGCCTCGATCACCGGTGTGCCTTCTTGTATCCAGCCGTTCGCCAGCGCGTAAAGGAACAGTGACCTGGCGAGCCGATGCTTGAGAGAACCTGTCGGGTGTACAGACTCGTCTTTGAGATAGAGGTCGACTCCCCACTCCCGCGGGAGGGGGAACACGTGCAGATGCGTGTCGGCACTGCGGTTGGCGTCGGCTTCGACCTTCCGGATGGCCTCGGCGATCCAGGCGCGCGAGCCAGGGTCGCAGCGGTCGATGGACTGGCCGTTGATCGGACACCCCCTGCGCTCGGATGCCTACGCGTACGGTGTCTCCGCACGTCGGGCAGGGCATCATGGTAGTCAACCAGGTCGGGGGACTCATGGAGGACATGTTCGCGCGGCGCATCGTGGAGACGGGGAGACTGCCGCTGTTCTGCTTCTTCGTGGCGTTCATGGTCACCTTCGTCCTCACCCGCGTCAACGTGCGCTTGATCCGCGCCGACGTGCGCTGGTGGTTCAAGAACGTCAAGACCGGTGACCTGCACATTCACCACGTCGTGTTCGGCGTGGTGCTGATGCTGCTCGGCGGAGTCGGCGGCTTCGCCATCCCGGACGTCTACAGCGGCCTCAACATCGCGGCCGCGGTGGTCTTCGGGATGGGCGCCGCGCTGGTCCTGGACGAGTTCGCGCTGATCCTGCACCTGCGGGACGTCTACTGGACCGAAGAGGGCAGGGCCTCGGTCGACGCGGTGTTCATCGCCGCCGCGCTCACCGGCATGCTGCTCCTGGGGGCCCGCCCGGTGGGCTGGAGCGACGCCGACGTGCTGGCGGTACGGGGCACCCAGCTATTGATCGCCACGATCGTCTACATCGTATGGATGATGCTCAACCTGGGCGCCGCCGTGGTGGCACTGCTCAAAGGAAAGATCTGGACGGGACTGATCGGACTCTTCATACCGGTGCTGCTCTATGTCGGTGCCGTCCGCCTCGCCAGGCCCGGCTCACCGTGGGCGCGCTGGCGCTACCGGCCCGGATCTCGTAAGTACCGCCGGGCGGTACGGCACGAGGAGCGGGTCCGGCGACCCCTCATCCGGGGCAAGATCTGGGTCCAGGAGGTCATCGCCGGCCGGCATGACCTGATCCCGCTCGACCGTCTGCAGCGCCACCGGACCCGAGATGACGATCAAGAGAAGACCGGGTCGGGCACCCGGCTGCGGTGAGGCGGAGATCAGGCGGCTGACGTCCTCAGCCGCGATCTGAGCCTGGCAGTGCCCACGCGGGGTGCGGGGGTCCTGACTCCAACGGCCGGCGATCTTCGCCCAGCCCGCACCGGTGGTGGTTCAGCCCGCACCCGTCACCGTCCCACCCGTGCCGGTCGTCGCCCAGCCGGTCCCGGTCTCGCCCCCTCCCGCCGCGGCGGTCGCACTGCCACAGCAACCGGCCGCCTCGGCCGTGCCCGCGACCGTCCCGGCGGCGAGTGTCCCGGGAAGCCCGGCGGGAAACCCGCCCAGGTCCGCGCCGGTCGGGCAGCCGGCCGGCCGGCATTATCGCCCCAGGGTGATTCCGGCGGCGGCGCATGTGCTGCCACCACACCGCCGCCCGTTCAAGAACGTGATGGTGATGGTCGTCGTGACACTGGTCGTCGCCGCCTTCGCCGGAGGGTTGTTCGCCGGCCTTCGATGACGCCGCGATCGCTCAGTCCAGGTGGAGGGCGGCGATGTCCCGCACCGTGTCGATCGTGTCGGCCTCGGCCGCCGACTTGTCCGGACGGTAGCGCAGCACCCGGGCGAACCTGAGCGCCATACCTCCGGGGTAGCGGGAACTGCGCTGCACTCCGTCGAAGGCGATTTCGACGACGAGCTCGGGCCGCACCCGGACCGTCCAGGAGTCGTCGCTCACGGCCAGTTCCTGAAGGCGTTCGGTCTGCCAGCCCAGCAGCTCGTCGGTCAGGCCCTTGAACGTCTTGCCCAGCATCGTGAACGTGCCGGTCTCCGGGTCCCGGGCACCGAGATGCAGGTTGGACAGCCATCCTTTGCGGCGCCCGTGGCCCCACTCGGCGGCCAGCACCACCAGGTCGAGGGTGTGGCGGGGCTTCACCTTGATCCAGCCGGCACCCCGGCGGCCGGCGGCGTACGGCGTATCGAGCGACTTGACCACCACACCCTCGTGCCCGTGCGCGACGGCCCCGCGGAAGAACTCGCCGGCGGACTCGGCGGAACCGGTGACCAGCCGGGGCATCCTCAGTCCGGCAGGGACGGCCCCGGCCAGTGCGGCATGGCGCTCCGTGGCCGGGCGGTCGAGCAGGTCCACACCGTCCAGATGCAGCACATCGAACAGGAACAACGACAGCGGCATGGTCTCCGAGGTCCTGCTGGCGGCCCGTGCGGAGGTCACCTGGAACGGCTGCGGACGTCCGTCCTCCCGCAGCGCGATCAGCTCGCCGTCGAACACCGCCGACCGCACCGACAGCGCACGCAGCGCCTCGACGACTTCGGGGAGCCGTTCGGTGATGTCGTCCAGGGTGCGGGTGAACAGCCGCACGTCGCCGGCGTCGGTGACGTGCGCCTGGATCCGGATGCCGTCCAGTTTCCATTCCACCGCGACTTCGGTGCCGAGCTTGGCCAGCGCCTCCTCCAGGGTGGCGGCGCTCTGCGCGAGCATCGGCTTGACCGGGCGGCCGACCTCCAAGCCGAACTGCCGTAGCCCGGCGATGCCGTCGGCCAGGGCCGTGACGGCCACCGGCGCCAGCGCCCCGCGCAGCATCGCGGCCCTCCGCACCTCGGTGGCCGGCACCTCGGCCGCCACGGCCACCGCGTCGGCCATCACCCCGTCCAGCGCACCCTGGCGCAGCTCGCCGGAGAGCAGCCGGATCAGGAAAGCCTGCTCTGAGCGGGTGGCTCGGCCGAGCAGCGCACCGAGCAGCTCACGGCGGCCGGCCACGGATCCCTTGCCGGAAAGCCGGCCGATTTCGGTGAAGGCCGCGTCGACCTGGGCCACGGTCAGGGTGGTCTCCGCGGCGGGCGGCGGCTGTTCGCGGAAGGCGGCGTAACCGACCCCGATCTGCCGTTGCGGCAGCTCCCCGGAGAGGTAGGCGACCGCGATCGCCACCTCGGACGGTCCGGCATCCCGCAGGCACTGGCCGAGCAGCTCGATCTTGGCGCGGCGGCCCGCCGTTGCGGTCACCGCCTCGGAGGTCCGGGTGATCTCGGCGAGCAGCACTCTCTCATTCTCGCCTCCAGCACCGACAAAACCACCGACTGGGGGCGAGACCTGGATTGAACGCCGTGTGACGGGCTACTTTCGAAGGACGACCTGCTTTACTGACGAACTCGGCGCAGTAGGGAGTGTGCGTGGGGCAGCCCCGACCTCCGGAGTCGTTCCCCCGGGTCTATTCGCCGCCCGAGCCGCCCTCGACGGCGCGGAGATCCGCGTTCGTCGGCATCCTCACGGCCGTGCTGGCCTTCGGGCTCGCCAGCCTCGCCGTCGTCTATCTCAGCTCGGGTTTCGGCCGCAAGCCGTCCCAGGGCCGGCCGTTCGATGCGGCCTCCCGGCAACCGTCCAGCACGCAATCCCCGATCAACTCCGCCACCCCGGAGCAGACGCCGTCCGCGTCGCCCACGCCCACCGTCGGGTCCCCTTCGCCGTCAGGCGCGCGGCCCTTCGTCCGGCTGCCACCCGTCTGCAGCACCCCATCGGACGCCACCTCCACCAGGCTGGTCCCCAGCCCGCGCATCACCTCGAGGAGCAGTAACACCGCGGTCACCACTTGCACCGTCGTCTCGACGCGCGGCAGCCGCCCATCGCTGCACGTGGAGGCCTATCTGTTCCGGCCGCAGAACGGCGGAGACCCGGTCAAGGACGCCCAGGCATTCGTCTCGTCCGACTGGGCCCAGGCGCACAAGGACGACGGCCTGACCACGACCATCGTCCTCGAGCGGCAACCAGGCCTCGGAGACGAGGCGTTTCACATGTACAAGATCGACAAAGGCGAGCCGGTGGTCGTGGGGGAGGTGGAGGTCCGCTTGCGGAACGCGGTCGTGCGGGTGTCCTACTCCCGGGACAGCCCCGCGAAAGCCGACGAGCAGGCGACCCAGAAGCGCCTTCTCGACGAGGCCGCCGGGGTGGGCCGGCAGACCGTACGAGCTTTCGTGTAGCGGCCTCACCTGGTACAGGCCCCGATACGGGTACAGCCTCGATACGGGTATAGGCCTCGATATGGGTATGGGACCCGATACCGGCACGCCCGATATGGGAACAGGACTCGATGCCGGCAGGAGTCCGGGCCAGGCCGGGAGCACGACCCGCTGGTCACTTTGAGGGTTGCAGTTTAATCAATTCCTGTCCTCAATCGGCCGTACGGCACATCTTGCTGTGAGCCCGCTCGTAAAGTGGTTTCGAAGTTCGGGGTGAGGAGTGCCGATGGCCACGGAACGCATCGGCATGGTTACCTGATTCGAGGGGCAAGAAAACCGGGGCGCCATCCCTCGGATCGCGCGTCATCTGTGGAGGAGGAACGACGTGCAAGCCACGCGAAATGGAGTGTCTTGGGCTTAGCCGGCTCGGGGGGTGAGTACGTATCACCAGGTTGAGGCGCGAGGGTCGCAGGATGTGAGGAATCCGGCGACCCTTTGCAATTGAATAGTAGCTTTCCGCGATCGCTGGATCGGTGACTCCGTGGGGAGGCCCTAGGAAATGGCCTTGCAGGTTCGTGTCATAAGACGGGCCGGGCGCGTTCGGCCCTCCGGAGCGCTTCGCGCCGCCGCATGGAGTTGTTGCAGATCCGTGATCCAAATGCGAAGGCCTTTCATTTTTTCGGTGCCGCTTTTTGTTCGGTTTCTTTCCAGTTTCTCCCGGGATGCTCGGAAGGCGAGGGCGGTGGAACCCGGACCTGGATAGCGTGGACCGGTGCTGGAGAGTCAGGTCTGGTGGGCCGCGCCCGGTGACGTGCGGCCGCGTCATACCCGGCTGCTCGATGCGGTGGAGCGTGGCCGCCGGGATCGCTATCTGCGGGTCGAGGACCGGGATCGGTTCACGATCGGGGTGGCGCTGACCCGGTTGGTGCTGGGGCGGGCGCTCGGCCTGCCTCCCGAGCGGGTCCCGCTGGACCGTACGTGCCCGGACTGCGGCAGGCCGCATGGCGCGCCCCGCTTGCCTGCGGGCACGGGGCCGTACGTTTCCATCTCCCACTCGGGGGATCGGATCGCGCTGGCGGTGAGCGCCACCGGTCCGCTGGGCGTGGACGTCGAGGCGACAGGCGGAAAGCTGGACCGGGAGGTGGCCGGCCGGGTGCTGGGACCCGCCGAGATGGCCGAGCTGGAGCGGCTCGGTACGGCAGAGTGGCAGTCCGGGCTGCTGGCCTACTGGACCCGCAAGGAGGCGGTCGTCAAGGCGACCGGCGAGGGTCTGCGGGTCCCGCTTACCGATCTGCACGTGTCGGCGCCCGATCAGAGCCCGCGGCTGCTCGCCTGGTACGGACGCCCCGAGCTGACCGGCCGGCTTCAGCTGCACGCACTCAACCCCGGTCCGGGTTACGCCGCCTGCCTGGCACTGATCGACCAGCCGCACGCCGCCGTGTACGAGACCCCGGCCACCGACCTGCTCGGAACGTGATCCGGCACAGAGCACGGCCTCGACGGACGCGTCACGGCACCCGGATCAGGGACCCGAATGACGGCACCTGGATCACGGCACCTGGATCACGGCACCTGGATCACGGCATCCGGGTCACCATGGCCGGGGCGGGAGTGGTCAGGACAGGGTGGCCTCGGCGGCGATGACGGCGTCGACCTCTCTCTTGCGCTCGGCCTCCTCGGCGGCGAACCGGTCGGCGTCCAGCTTCTCGGCGATGTCCTCGTCCTGCTTCATGAGGGCGTCAAGGTCCTGCCGGGACATGTCCAGTACACCCATGTCGTCATAGGCCCGCTGGATGCGCTCGCTCCACAGGCCGATGTCCTTGACGCACGGCACGATCCGGCTGAACAGGAAGCTCTGGTACATCTTCATATACGGCGACTCGTCGGCGACCTTCTTCATCTCCCGAGGGTCGATGCCGAAGTTCTCCCAGATCTCGAGGCCGCGGATCCTGTCCCGCATCAGGTAGCAGCCCTCGATGACGAACTCCTCGCGCTCCTTGAGCTCCGCCGGGCTGAGCTGCTTGTAGAGGTCGCGCAGCGCCATCCGCCCGAAGGCGACATGGCGGGCCTCGTCCTGCATGACGTACGCCAGGATCTGCCTGGGCAGCGGCTTCTTGGTGATGTCGCGGGCGACGCCGAAGGCGGCCAGCGCGAGGCCTTCGATGAGCACCTGCATACCCAGGTAGGGCATGTCCCAGCGGGAGTCGTTGAGGGTGTCGTTGAGCAGGCCCTGGAGTTTCGCGTTGATCGGGTAGATCATCCCGACCTTCTCGTGCAGGAAGCGCGAGAAGGTCTCGGCGTGCCGGGCCTCGTCCATGGTCTGGGTGGCCGAGTAGAACTTCGAGTCGAGATCCGGGGTCGACTCCACGATGCGGGCGGCGACGATCATCGCACCCTGCTCACCGTGCAGGAACTGGGAGAACTGCCAGCTGGCGAGGTGCTGCCGGATGTCCTTGAGGTTCTGCTCGCTCATCCGGTCCCAGTACTTCGTGCCATAGATCGCCATGGCCTGGTCCGGTGTGCCGAGCACGTTGTAGGGATCGACCTCGAGCGACCAGTCGATCCTGGTGGCCGAGTCCCACTGCTTGTCCTTGCCCTTCTGGTACAGATCGAGAAGGTGCCGCCGTCCGTCGTCGTACTCCCAGGTGAAGCGGGTGTCGCCGGTCAGCGGTATGTCCCAGGTGGACCTGTCCACGGGCTTGCTGTAGAAGTCGTGGGTCGACATGGGTGCTCCTCATCGTTGTGAGCCGGGGCCGACTGCACGGTGACGTACGACGTACGTCTAACGTACGATGTACGTACCGTGCCATGCTGGTCGTACGGGTGTCAATGGACATGAGAGAGGTGTGGCAGGTGCCACGAGGGCCGGAAACCGTGCCGGTGCGCGCCGCGCTCAGCCGGGATCGGATCATCGGCGCCGCCATCGAGGTGATCGAGCGCGAGGGCGAGGCGGCCCTGTCGATGCGCCGGATCGCCACCGAGCTCGGCGTCGCGGTCATGTCGCTCTACAACCACGTGTCCAACAAGGCGGCCCTGCTGGACGGGGTGGCCGAACGCATCCTGGCCGGCATGGAGGTCGGCGACGATGCTCCCGCTGGCGTGCGTCCCCGGCCGCTTGCGGAGCGTGAGCACTGGACCGCGCGGGCGCGGGCACTGATCCGGGCCTACCGCAAGGTCGCCCATGACTATCCGCGCTGCGTGACGCTGGTGCTGACCCGCAAGATCGACGCTCCGTCCGGGATGCGCCCGGTAGAGCACGCGCTGGCCCTGGCGGCGGACGCCGGCTTCGACGGTGAGACTTCGGTGCGCATCATGCGCGCGCTGCTGGCTTATGCGATCGGTGCGCAGATGCGCGAAGTCGGCGCGGCCAAGCTGCTCGACTACCTGCCGAACAAGACCGCCGAGCGCTTCGACCGGCTCGACCCCGGGCAGTTCCCGCATGTCGTGTCGTTCCAGGACGAGCTGCTGAGCCACGACCCGGAGACCGACTTCGAGTTCGGCCTGGACCTGATGCTCAGTGCTCTGGATCAGCTGCCGCGTCGCGGGGGGCGAGGTACGGGCTGAGCCCGTGCCAGCAGAAGTCGGTGACGTAGCGGGCCGCGTCCTGGGCCGTCAGCTCCGGACGCTGCAGGCGCCACAGCGTCAGCCGCTCGCACGCGCCGATGATGATCTCGGTGAAGGCCTCGAGGGCCTGGGTGGGCGCGTCCGGCGCGAACGCGGCCAGTATCGGTGTGATCAGTGCGCTCTGCTGGCGGCGGGTGGCCTCGATGTCCTCGCCCGCCGCGGACAGCACCACCGGCTCCTGTAGCACCATGGCCATCGACCGGCTGTGCTCGTCGGTGAACACGAAGTAGGCCAGCATCCCCCGGCTCAACACCTCGCGGGGGGTGGTGGCCTCCGCCATGGCGGCCTGGGTGGCCTGGTAGAGCCCGGCCCGGGAGCGGGCGATGGCGGCGCGCAGCAGGCCTTCCTTGGAGCCGAAGTATTCGTACAGCATCGGCTTGGAAACGCCACAGCGATCGGCGATCTCCTCCATGGAAACGCCGCGGTAACCGAGCTCGGCGAAGACCTCCTCGGCCACGTCGAGCATCTGTCTTTCCCGCTCGGCACGGGACATCCGCCGTCGGCGAGTCCGCGGGGGAGTCCCCACGGTCGCACGGGATGGTGTGGTGCCGCTCACGTACGAATCCTATCCCTCGGATCTACCGCCAGTAACCTACTGATGGTAACTTACTAGCAGTAGATTAGGAGAAGCGAGGGATGATGAGCGACCAGCCCCAGATCGTCATCGTCGGGTCCGGGTTCGCCGGCCTCGGAATGGCGATCCAGCTCAAGAAGGCCGGCTTCCACGACTTCGTGGTGCTGGAGAAGAGCGACGCCCTGGGTGGGACCTGGCACCACAACACCTATCCCGGTTGCGCCTGCGACGTGCCGTCCCCCATGTACTCCTACTCCTTCGAGCTCAATCCGGGCTGGACGCGGCTGTTCGCGCCGCAGGGGGAGATCTGGGAGTACATGCGGCGCTGCGCCGAGAAGTACGCAATCGATTCGCATCTGCGATGCAACAGCACGGTAGAGCTTCTCGAGTGGGACGGTGCGGCCGGCCGCTGGAATGTCACCACGGCGAACGGTGAGATCTACACCCCCAGGGCGGTGGTCTCCGGAGTCGGAGCGCTGCACATCCCGTCCTACCCGGAACTGCCGGGTCTGGAGAACTTCCAGGGCACCACCTTCCACTCCGCCGACTGGAACCACGACTACGACCTGACCGGCAAGCGAGTCGCCGTCATCGGCACCGGTGCCAGTGCCATCCAATTCGTGCCGCGGATCGCCGAGCAGGTCGCGGAGCTGAAGGTGTTCCAGCGGACGCCGCCCTGGATCCAGCCGAAGCCGGACATCGAGATCCCCGCGCGGGTCCGGAGCGCCTTCGCCACGGTTCCCGGGCTGGGCCGGGCGGTGCGCAACCAGATCTACTGGACCCTGGAGGCCCGGGCGGTCGGCTTTACCATCGATCCGCGGCTGAACAAGCCGATGGACTGGATGGCCCGCAGGCACATCGCCAAGCAGATCGCCGACCCCGGGCTGCGTGCCAAGGTGACCCCGGATTACACCATCGGGTGCAAGCGGGTGCTGCTGTCCAACGACTACTACCCGGCGCTCACCCGGCCCAATGTGGACCTGGTCACCGACGGTGTCGCGGAGGTGCGCGAGCATTCCATCGTCACCACCGCCGGTGCGGAGTTCGAGGTGGACGCGATCATCTACGGCACCGGCTTCAAGGTGGTGGACGGCCTCGCCGAGCAGCACATCATCGGCCGGGACGGCGTGAAGATCCAGGAGATCTGGGAGAACGGTGTCGAGGCCCACCACGGCATCACGATCCCCGGCCTGCCCAACTTCTTCATGTTGCTGGGCCCCAATACCGGGCTCGGCCACAACTCCGTCGTGTTCATGATCGAGCAGCAGGTCGAGCATGTGATGAGCTGCCTGCGGCTGCTTTCGGACCGCAAGGCCGACACCATCGAGGTCAGGCCGGAGGCCATGCGCCGGTTCAACGACCGGTTGCACCGGCGGCTGCGCAAGGCCGTCTGGAGCGAGGGCGGCTGCCAGAGCTGGTACCTCGACGAGCACGGCGTCAACCGCACGCTGTGGCCCGGATTCACCTTCGAGTACTGGGCGGCCACCCGCAAGGCCAAGCCCGCGGACTACCGCATCGGCTGAGCCGCGAGACCGGGCCGCGGGGACGCCCCGACCCCGCCCAGGCGAGGTCGGGGCACGGCCGCTGGTAGCCCGGTTCGTCAGGTAGCCGGCTGCTCAGGCTCTGGGGCCACCGGCGACGTAGATGACCTGGCCGGTGACGTACGAGGAGTCGGGGCCGCACAGGAACGACACGACGCCGGCGATGTCGTCGGGGGTGCCGACCCGGCGCAGCGGGATCACCTTCGCGGCCGCCGCCTTGCGTTCGTCGGCGTCGGCCCCGGCCCGCTCCGCCACCGACTTGGTCATGGCGGTGTCGATGAAGCCGGGTGCCACGGCGTTGACGTGCACCCCGAAGGGGCCGAGTTCGATGGCGAGGGTCTTGGTCATGCCCTGGAGCCCGGCCTTGGCGGTGGAGTAGTTCGTCTGGCCGCGGTTGCCGAGCGCCGCCGTGCTACTCAGGTTGACGATCCGGCCCCACGCGCCGGCGACCATGTGCCGCTGCGCCGCGCGCGAGCACAGGAAGGTGCCCTTGAGGTGGATGTCGATGACGGTGTCCCAGTCCTCGTCGGACATCTTGAACAACAGGTTGTCGCGAATCACCCCGGCGTTGTTTACCAGGACGTCGAGGGAGCCCAGTTCCTGGACGGTCCGCTGGACCGCGGCCTCCACCTGATCCTTGCTGGAGACGTCGCAGGCGACCGTGATCGCCTCGCCACCGGCCGCGCGGATCGCCTCGGCGGTGCCCTTGCCGGACTCCTCGGTCAGATCCACCACGGCGACCTTCGCGCCGTCGACCGCCAGCCTGAGCGCCGACGCCGCGCCAATGCCCTGGGCCGCTCCCGTCACGAACGCGGTTCTTCCGGTCAGATGGCTCATTCGGGATCCTGCCTTTCACGTATGGAACGGTCAGCGTAGGGACCGGTCAGCGTAGGCCCAGTCACTTTTACGACCAATCACCCTCGAGACTAATTCTAGAAGGACGTTCTAGAATATCCTTAGCCTCGGCTCACAGCCGGGGGCGTGTCAAGACCCGGCTGCCGGGCGGAACCGGGACGTGGGTGGACGTGGGTGGACGCGGGTGGGGAAGGATGCACGATGGCGCCATGAGGACGACGAACCAGCCGGGCGACGGCTCCGCGGAGACCGGCGGGAGGCAGTGGGCCCGGGCCGACGCGACCCGCCGAGCGCTGCTGGACGCGGCCCAGGAGATCTTCGCCGACCGCGGATACCCCGACGCGGGCATCGCCGAGATCGTCGAGCGCTCCGGCATCAGCGTCGGCAGCCTCTACCACCACTACGGCGGGAAGGCTGGGCTGTATCTCGCGCTCTGGGAGGAGTACACCACCGAGCAGGAGCGACAGGCCGCCCTCGCCGTCGCGAAGGCCCGCAAGAGCGGTGAGACCGATCCCATCGCCCTGTTCATCGCGGGCGCCCGGGCTTTCCTGGACGTGTGCTGGCAGCAACGGGAGGCGTCCCGGCTCTTCCAGTCGGGAGAGGGCCCCAGCGGGTTCGCCCTGATGCGCCGTGGCCGGGTCCGTCAGTGGATCGGCCAGAACACCCGGCTGCTGCGGGGTCACGGCGGTGAACGCGCCGCTCAAGTCCTGGCCCTCGTGCTGACCACCGTGATGGGTGAGGCCGGACGCGAGGTCGCCGCCGCCGCGGACCAGGCCGAGGCCCATGAGATCATCGATGAGGTCTGCCGTATTCTCATCCGGCTCTCCCGGCCCACCTGATCGTACGTTGCGCCGCCGGCGGCCCGAGGCCATGCGCGGTCACCACCAGCGGTCACTACCAGAGGTCAGTGCCAGCGGGTACGAGCGGCTACGAGCGATCAGTGCCGCAGTCAGTCAGTGGTCAGCACGTGCGGTCAGTACCGCCGGTGAGTGCCGCAGTCAGTACCAGTGGTGGGCCTGCCAGAATGACCACGCTCCACAGGGGTCGTGGTAGCGAGCCTTGATGTAGCTGAGCCCCCAGGAGATCTGGGTGGCCGAGTTGGTCTGCCAGCGGGGTCCGGCGGAGGCCATCTTGGAGCCTGGAAGCGCCTGCGGAATGCCGTAGGCGTTGGAGCCCGGGTTGTCGGCCCGCTCGTTCCATTGGCTTTCATGGGTCCACATCGTCAGCAGCGACGGCCAGCAGCCGCTCCAGCCCTTGAGCGCGTTCATCTGCTTGCCGAGTGCCTTGTTCTGTGCCGTGGTCGGGTTGGCCTTGGCCAGCGCCGCCGCCTTCTTGGCGGCGTCCCTCCTGGCCTGCAGCCTGGCCTTCAGCGCGGCGGCGGCCTTGGCGTCCCGCTTCGCCTTCTCGGCCAGCAGTCGGTCCGACGCCACCTGTTTCTCGTACGCCCGCTGCTTGGCGGAGGCCACCGCGTTCGCCGTGACCGGGTCCATGTCGGACTGCTGGTTCACGAGATCGCCGAGTTGCTCGACGGACATGCCGGCGGCGGCCGGCGGACCGGCGTTGCCGGGGGTGAAGTAGAAGACGCCCACGCCCACGGCCATGATCGCGGCGCAGATGATCGTGGCGTTGTGGGTGAGGATCCGTACGAACAGCGGTGCGGTATCGACCGGCCGTCTCGAGGGCGGCCGTCTTGAGGGCGGGCGTTTCCGGGGCGCGGCGGTACGCGGCCGTCGCGGGGGGCTTTGGGGAACGTGCCGCATGGATACGTAGATTGCCCCAAGATCGTCGTTCTCTGTATGGTTTCCGGCTTTTTTCTCGGCAGAGGTCGAATAGCCCGCTACGACCCCGTACGGGCCACGGGATGATCGGCAGGCCCAGCCGTCCCGCGCGCCTTCGGCGGGGACTGGTCGGGGTCGACGTGAAGTTAGCGGGGACTGATAGTAGCTTCCGACAAATCATGACTTAGCTACTAACTTCTTAGACCGACTTCCAATACAGTGCTCCAGATCACAGACGTGATTGTCGTCTCATCGCTGGGTGACGGTCATGTCGTGTGACGTCGGGCAGCGGTCGAGAGATCGATCGATGTCCGGGCCCGGATGGTCGCGTCGACGTCCGTGACGCCTAGGGAGGCTGGAATGCTTCGTCTTGCTGTTTTCGGTGAGGATTTCGGCTGATGGCACTGCTGCTCGACAAGGGAGCAGGCATCGCCCGGAAGCGGGCCGGCTCGGCGCTGGACGTCACCGGAGAGCTCTGCGTCACCTTTCTGGAGGGGATGCGCCGCACCTGGGACATCCGTAGCTGGTGGGGCGAGTTCATCGAGCAGTGCTGGTTCATCGCCCGGGTGACAAGCGTCCCGATCTTCCTCATCGCGATACCGCTCGGAGCGACGATCTCCCTGCAGGTAGGTGAGATCTCCCGGCAGATCGGGGCTCAGTCGAGCACCGGAGCGGCCGTCGTCGCCGCGATGGTCCAGCAGGTCGCCCCGCTGGCGGCGGCCCTGCTCATCTCCGGAGCGGGCGGATCCGCCATCGCCTCCGACATGGGCGCACGGAACATCCGCGACGAGCTCGCCGCGATGGAGGTCATGGGCATCAACCCGATCCACCGGCTCGTCACGCCACGGCTGTGGGCGGCCAGCACGATCGGCGTGCTGCTCTGCTCGCTGGTCATCCTCTCCGGCGTCGCGGGCGGCTTCTACTTCAATGTCATCCAGCAGGGCGTGAGCCCGGGAGCCTTCTTCGACGGCGCCGCCTCGCTGCTGCAACTCTCGGACCTGCTCGTCACCCTGTTCAAGGCCTGGATCTTCGGCTTCATCGCCGGAGCCGTCGCCTGCTACATGGGCATGAACTGCGACTACGGTCCTGTCGGCGTCGGCCGGGCGGTCAACAAGTCGACGGTGGTCACCTCCATCCTGGTGTTCGCCGCCAACTACGTGATCTCCGCGCTGTACTTCGTACTCGTTCCCCCGAGGTTCTGATGGTCGCGAGCCAACCCGTACGACGGCTCGGCCGGGCGGTCCAGGACCGCGCGGCGGGCGTGGCTGAATCCGCCAATCTGGCGATCTTCCTGGGGCGGGTGGTCTACCACCTGATCTTCGACATCGTCCTGCGCCGCAAGTACTGGAAGACGATCTTCCAGAACATGAGTGACATCACCATCGGCGTCGGCGCCCTGGTGATCGGCGGCGGCATGGTGTTCGTCATCTTCTCCATGTCGTTCTTCACCGGTCTCCAGGTCGGGTTGCAGGGTTACCCCAACCTGGCCCGGATCGGCGTCGAGTCGTTCACCGGCCTGGTCGCGAGTTTCTCCAGTGTCCGGGAGGTGACCCCGATCATCGCCGGGGTGGCGCTCATCGCCCAGGTGGGCTCGGCGTTCACGGCCGAGATCGGCGCCATGCGGATCTCCGAGGAGATCGACGCGCTCGAGGTGATGGGCGTGAACTCGCTGGCCTTCCTGGTGTGCACCCGCGTCGCCGCCGCGGTGCTGGCGCTGGTCCCGCTCTACCTGGTGGCGCTGTTCGCCAGCTTCTTCGCCACACGGCTGATCTCGGTGCAGTACTTCGGTCTCTCACCGGGCATCTACGACTACTACTTCCACCTGTACCTACCGCCGATCGACGTGTTCTACAGCGTCGTCAAGGTGGCCGTCTTCGCCTTCGTCGTCGTCTTCATCCACTGCTACCGCGGCTACTACGCCTTCGGCGGTCCGGTCGGGGTGGGCAACGCCGCCGGACGGGCCATCAGGGAGTCCAGCGTCGCGGTCATCGTGATGAACCTGGTGATGTCCTACATCTTCTGGGGCAACGGAGGAACGGTGAGTCTCACCGGATGATGACCTCAGATCTCTCCGCGCGTTCCCGGTTGACCTTCGCGGCCGTCGGCATGGCGGTCATGGTCGGCGGCGCGGCCGCCCTGGTCGCGGGTGCGGTGCAGACGCATCCCGGCGCGACGCACTACAGCGCGACGTTCGGGCGTGCCGGACAGGGACTCGACGAGCGCTCCAAAGTCAAGATCCGTGGCATCGCGGTGGGAAGCGTCAGCGGGGTCGGCCTGGACGACAAGGGCCGCGCGGTGGTGCGGTTCGAGGTCGACCACGGCATCAAGGTGCCGCGGACGGCGTCCGCGGGGATCGAGCCGGTCTCGGTGTTCGGGCCCAAGGACCTCACCCTGGACCTGGGCAGCGGCGAGGGCTCGGGCCCGTACCTGCCGAGCGGCGGGAACATCGCCAAGACCACGGACCCGCAGGAACTCTCCGACACCGCCTGGCCCGCCTACCGGCTGACGACGGCGATCAACCCGGAGGAGATCGCCACCATCCTGCACACCTTCTCCGAGGGGCTGAACGGCAAGGGGCCCGCGCTGCGGCGGACGATCGACAACGCCGCCACGGTGGTGGACGGCGCCTACCGCAACAAGGCGGCACTGCGGCAGGCACTGTTGGACATCGAAGGGCTGTCGAACACCCTGAGCACCCGGGGAGACGAGATCGTCGGCATCACCAGGGACTTCAACAACCTGTCGCCGGTGCTCAACGACCGCCCAGACAAGATCACTCAGCTGCTGGACGGGGCCGGCCGGGCGGCTGCCACCGCCGGTGACGGCCTGCAGAACCACGGCGACCAGGCAGGCCTGGTCGTGGACACCGGCGGCAACCTGATCAACGTCCTGTACCGGCAGCGCAGGAACCTGCCGTTGCTGCTCGACGGCCTGAACGGTTTCTTCGGTGGCATTTCCAGTATCATCCGGGTCCCCGGACCGAGCGACACCATGCTGGCGCAGGTCATCAACACCCTTCCGCTGGACCTCTGCCTCACGCTGGTGGACGTCTGCCCGCAGAAGGGGGCCAAGTGATGGCCGCCATCGGTGCCCGGAAACGGGGCCGTGGTCCTGACCGTGGCTCGTTGTGGCGGTTCGTCGTGTTCGCGGTCTTCACCGCTCTGCTGACGTTCTTCATCGGCCAGCAGATCACGGGCACCACCTTCAGTGACCGTTACACCCTCGTCGGCACCTTCGACGACGTCACCGGCCTGCTCGTCGGCGATCAGGTGAAGGTCGCCGGGGCGCCGGTCGGCCGGGTCGGCGGCATCAAGGTCAAGGACGGCCGGGCCGAGGTCAGCATGCAGGTCGACAAGCAGGTGAAGCTGCCCGACGACTCCACGGCCTCTATCCGCTGGCGCAGCCTCATCGGCACCCGGCAGATCTACCTCGAGCCGGGCCAGAGCCACTCGATGCTCGGCGACGGCGCACGGGTGCAGCACACCCGTTCGGTGGTGGATCTCGGTGACATCGTCAACAGCCTGGGGCCGCTCACCCGCAGCCTCGACCCCAACCAGATCAACCAGGTGCTGCAGGCCTTCGCCACCACGCTGGACGGCAACGAGAACAACATCAACCTGCTGACCACCAACCTCGACGGGCTGCTGCAGACCTTCGCGGCGCGCAGCAAGACGATCGACCAGATGGTCAAGGACTACAAGGACGTCAGCGAGGTCATCAGGCAGCGCGACGGCCAGATCGCACGGAGCGTCGACAACCTCGCGGCCATCACCGAACTGCTCGACGGGAACTCCAAGCTGCTCAACGACACCCTGGTCCAGGTCTCCGGCGTCACCACCAATCTCAACCAGGTCCTCGGTGGCCAGCAGGCGCAACTCGGGCGGGTGGTGGACAACCTCGCCCGGTTCACCGGCACCTTCCGGCTGAACGTCGACAAGCTGGAGCTGATGGTGCAGGAACTTCCGCTGGCGCTCCGCCGGCTGTTCGCGGCCGGTAACGGCGGGCACTTCCTGCGGACGGACGCGCTCTGCCTCAACATCGTCCAGGGCCCCTGTCCCTTCAAGATGCAGATCCCCGGTGCCACCGGCGGCAACTCCGGGGGCACCGGCCGGCAGTACTCCTACGAGGAGCTCAAGAAGCTCGCCCAGATGCTGCGGGGAGGCCGGTAGTGGCGCTCAAGTCCCTGCGCGACGTCAACCAGCGGGTCGTCGCGGTCATCTCGGTGCTGGTGATCGGCGCGGCCTGTGCCTTCGCCTTCGTGGTCGGCCAGCTGCACGTGTTCGACAGCGGCTACTCGATGAGCGGGGTGTTCACCGACACCGGCGGGATCAAGGCGGGCGACGATGTCCGGGTGGCCGGGGTGAAGGTCGGCCGGATCACGGGGGTCAGCCCGGACTACGACCACGGCAAGGTGATCGTCAGCTGGTCCGTCGACGGCGGCATCCATCTGGGCCGGCAGACCCGGGCCGAGGTGCAGCTCTCGACCCTGCTGGGAGGCCGGTACCTGCGGCTCACCGGACCGGTGGCGCCGCCGTACATCCAGACGCTGCCCGCAGCCCAGCGCCGGGTACCGCTCGACCGCACCGGCGTGCCCTTCACGGTCACCGACGCCCTGCAGAACACCACCCGGATCACCCAGTCGCTCGACCAGAAGTCGATCACCAAGCTGCTGGACGCTACCGCGAAGATCAAAGTGCCCGGACGCGATCAGCTGCACACGATGCTGACCAACTTCACCCAGCTCACCAAGGTGCTCAACGACGACAATCCCGAGATCCAGCAGCTGATCGCCAACAGTAAGCAGGTGACGGGCACGCTGGCCTCCAAGAACGACCAGCTGGTGCGGATCATCGACGCGAGCAGATCACTGCTGGCGACCCTGGTGGCGCGCCGCAACGAACTGGCCGCGACGCTGGGCCAGGGCAACCAGGTGGTCGCCTCACTGACGGCCACCATCACCCAGCACGAGAAGCAGATTGACCAGATCCTGGCCAACCTGCACCTGCTGACCACCCGGCTGGCGCCGAACATGGAGTCGCTCAACACCGGTCTGGCCGTGTTCGGCCCGACCATCGCCACGACGGCCTCAACCTACGGCCAGGGCGGCCGCTGGGTGGAGGGACTGCTCACCGGGCTCGGCCCGCTGCAGCCACCCGGACCCGTTTCCAGCCGGCTGCCGGGAGGATGAGGATGATCTCCAGGCTGCGTACGTCAGGCCTCATCGCACTCACCTTCACGGTCGTGGCGCCGCTGGGCGGATGCTCTCTCGCCCCCCAGGATCGGCCCAAGCACCTGACCGCGTACTTCGAGCGCGCCACCGCGTTCTATGAGAAGTCCCGGGTCAAGGTCATGGGCCTGAATGTCGGCAGCGTGGACCGGGTGCGGGCCGAAGGAGACCGTATCCGGGTCGACTTCAGCGTCGACGCGAACGTGCCGCTGCCCGATCAGCTGGACGCCTCCATCGTGCCGCTCAACCTGATCGGTGAGCGCAACCTGGTGCTGAGCCCGGCCTGGCAGCCGGGTATGCCGAAGGCGCGCGACGGCAAGGTGATCCAGCTTGACCACACCCATGTGCCGGTAGAGACCGATGAGGCGTTGAAGGCCTTCACCAACGTGGCCAACGCCCTCGACCCCACCAAGGTCAAGAAGGCGCTCGGCGGCGCCGCCCAGGCGTTCGACGGGAACGGCCAGGCGTTCAACCAGGCGCTGGAGCAGGGCGGCCGGCTGACCTCCAACATCGCCGGCCAGACCGACGACCTGCTGAAGGTCGCGGACAACCTTCACCAGGTGGCGGGAGTGGTACGCGGCCGCGAGCAGGTGATCGGGCAGCTGGTGAACGACTTCTCTTCCGTCACCCAGATCCTCGCCGCCGAGCGCCAGAGCCTGACGCAGCTGGTCCAGAACGTCGCCGTGCTGATCGACCAGGGTGACGGGCTGCTCAAGCGCTACCAGGGCAACCTGCCGTACGACCTGTCGGTCATCGCCCGCATCTCACTGGTGGTCAACGGCCAGAGCGACCGGCTGAGCCTGCTGCTCACGTCGCTGCCCAAGGTCTCGAAGACCTTCATCCACGGGTGGGACCCAAAGAAGCACGCACTGGTGCTGCGGTTCGCCGCCGACGCCTTCCTGCGCACCTGGATCCGGGGACTGACCAAGAAGGACTATGTGCCCTGTCCGCTGCCCCCGCCCAACTCCAACTGCCCCTGGATGGGAGGCACCAAGTGAGGCGGGGACCGGCCGTGCTCGTGCTCGCCCTGGTGGCGATGCTGCTGTCGGCGTGCTCGATCCGCACGCTGGGAGCGCCCACCGGCGACGTCAAGCTGGTGGCGACGTTCGATGACGCGCAGAACCTCGTCCCCGGGCACAGCGTCCAGCTGGCCGACGTCAAGATCGGCTCGGTCACCGCCGTGAAGCTGGTGGGCTACCGGGTCAAGGTGACGATGTCCATCAAGAACGAGTACAAGATCCCGGTCGGCACCGCGGCCGAGATCTCGGTGACCTCCCTGCTCGGTGAGAACTACGTGAAGCTGAAGCTTCCGCCCAACGCCAGCATGGCCGGCGGCCCCTTCCTGGCGAATGGCGCGGAGATCACCCAGACCAGCGTGACGCCACAGTTCGAGACGATCACCGCGAAGGCCGGAGAGCTGTTGAAGGCGCTCGCGGGCAACGACCTGAGCACGGTCGTCACCGCCGGCGCGACCTCCCTGGGCGGTAACGGTCCCAAGCTCAACGCGCTGGTGGCCAAGTCCAGCCAGCTCGTGGACGTCTTCGGCCGGCAGCGGGAGCAGCTCGGCACCGCGGTCGAAGAGCTGGCCCGGCTGGGCAGGTCGCTGGCGAACGGGCAGGACCAGCTCGCCCAGGCGCCGGGCGAGCTGGAGCGGACCACCAGCCTGATCCTGGCCAACAAGGACAAGGCACTGACCCTGGTGCGCAACCTCACCAGAACGGCCAGGCTGCTCAACCAGAAGGTGCTGCTGGGCCGGGTGGCGGAACTGCGGACCACGCTGAACCGGCTCGACCCGGTGCTGCAACAGCTGGGCAGCGACCGTGCCCGGCTCACCAGCCTGGTCAACGGGCTGGAGCGGTTCGTCAACAGGCTGCCCAGGGCCACCTACGACGGCCAGTTGCTGCTCTACCCGATTCTCAAGATCGTGCTTCCGGGACAGACGAAGCCGATCGACTTCGGCGGCGGGACCACATCCGCGAAGACCAAGAAGGGGGCCACCGCAAGCGACCCGCTCGCCAAGCTACGGGATCTGCTGCCGAACCTGGATCAACTCCTGGAGCACCACTGATGAACAGGCGGATCCTGATCAACCTCGCCGTCTTCGCGACGGTCAGTGTCGTCGTCATCTGGTGGGCGCTGCAGAACGTCGTGACGTTCGACTTCATCCAGCGGCCGTACACGATCACCGCCGAGTTCACCGCATCCCCGGGCCTGCATCCCAACTTCGAGGTGGACTATCTCGGCATCCCGGTCGGGAAGATCCAGAAAGTGGAGCTCAAGACCGGCAAGGTCGTCGTGAAGATGGGCATCAAGCGCGGCATGAAGATCCCGCAGGGGGTCACGGCCGCCGCCGGACGCAAGTCGGCGGTCGGCGAGCCGTTCGTCCAGCTCACTCCGGCGCCCGGGAAGGCCCACGCGCCGCCGTTGCGCCCGGGGTCGCTGATCGCAGTGACCCAGACCTCGGTTCCGGCCTCCTACGGTGAGCTCTTCGGCGCGGTGAACAAGGCGCTGAGCGCGGTCGACCCCAACGACGCCAAGATCCTGGTGCACGAGCTCGCGGTCGGCTGGAGCGGCCGGGCAGATTCACTGCGGCAGACCATCGACGGCGCTGACAAGATCACCTCCAGGTTCGCGGCCAACTCCGATCTCCTCGACGGCCTGACCAAGGACCTGACGAAGATCACCCATGAGGTCGCCGTGAACAGGGGCGCGCTCGGTCAGGGCATCGACAATCTCGCGGCCACCACCGCGGCGCTGAGCAGTGTCCGTTCGGATCTGGCCCGTATCCGCGACCGGGGACCCGACCTCCTCGCCAAAATCAACAGGCTGCTCGACGCCGGCGGTCCCGATCTCGGCTGTACGTTCGACGCGCTGGGCGCCGGGCTTCCCAAGTTCGCCGACGCCAAGGGCCTGGCGAATCTCAACGAGAGCCTGGCGCTGGCACCCTCGCTGGCCCAGGCGCTGGGCGACGTCATCGGCAAGGACCAAGGGCAGTACGTCCTCAAGGTCCTTTTCATCCTCACCTTGAAGACGAAGGCGACCCTGGAGTACAAGGTCCCGTTGGCGCAGCCCGGCGTCGCCAAGATCCCGAATTGCTCCGATGGGCGGGCACCTGGCAAGGTCAAGCAGGTGTCGGACCCGTCCAAGGCACTCGCTCAGGTCAATCCACCGCAGTATCCGCCCGCCACCGCCGCGCCGGTCACGCTGAAGAACGCTTCTCATGAGGGCGCTGGGGGACCGCCGAGCTGGCTCCTCTACATCCCCCCGCTGCTCGCATTGCTGGTCCTGATCAAGGTGATGGCCGGTACCGTGCCCCTGCTGCCCGGACGCCGACGCGGACGCGGACGCGGGTCCAACCCTCCGAGGAGACGCCAGTGAGCACCAAGACCACCAAGGGGCACGACGCGGCCGAGGAGGCCGAGGAGACCCAGGAGGCCGTGACCGGCGAGGAAGGGCGGGAGGAGCCCGCCGTCAAGGCCACGGTGAAGAAGAGGGTCCGGCGGGTCCGGGTCGTCGAGATCATTGATGACGAGGATCTGGACGAGGTGCTGGACCAGCTCGACGCCGAGGAGGAGGCCGAGGACGAGGCCCCAGAGGAGGCCGAGGAGTCGCGGCCCGCCAAGGCCAGGGCGGCTGCGAAGACCTCCGCCGCCGAGGAGGAGCCCGATCAGGAGGCCGAGGGGCCGCGGCCGGCCAGGACCCGGGCCGCGAGGAAGGCCGCCGCGTCGGCGGAACCGGAGGACCGGGAGGCCACCGGTGGACTGCGACGGCTGATCCTTTCACCCGTCGCCCGCGCCGTCGCAGCCATCGTGGTGATCGCGGCCCTGGCGACCTTCGGGCTCTTCGAGTGGCGGCAGGCGAGTGACCTGTCCGCCAAGCAGGAGGCGCGCAAGCAGGTCGAGACCAAGCTCACCGAGTTCGGCAATGTGATCGGCACCTACGACACCACCCAGGTCAAGACGTCCCAGGACAAGATCGCGAGCTACATGGTCGGGGATGCGCTCAGCGTGTTCCAGGCCAACGCGGCCAAGGCGCAGACGCTGACCGACCCCGCCAAGGCCAAGGTCACCACCGTGTCCAAAGCCCGCCAGGTGATCGTCGGGGATGTGAACGGCGAGTTCGCCACGGGTCTGATCGCCGTCGACATCACGCTCACGACCGATCAGGGCAGTGCGCCGATGTCGAACAACTACCTCGTGGTCGACCTGGTCAAGCAGAAGGGCGTCTGGAAGGTGAGCAAGCTGACCCCGATCGGCAGCCCCTCCGACACCAGCACCGACGGCACGGGCGGCACCGGCGGAACCACCCCGGGGATCGGTGCGACGCCGACCGCCAAGCCCAAGAAGTAGGCGGCAATGCGGCGTGTGCCCTCCCACCGGCACGGCGGGAGGGCACACGCCGCACCGCCATGGGGGAAGGTCCGGCGGCCCTGACCGGCTCGCCGTCCATTCACAGGCGAAAGCCTCCGGGGCATCCGGGGTGAGGCGGGAAGATCAGGGCTCTCGCTTGGCGCGCATCTTGCGGACCTCCATGGTCCCTTCCAGCTCGCGCTCCCGGGCCTCGACCCGCACCGGGTCCCGGTCGATCCACATCGTGGCGAATCCGCACAGCAGCCCCAGACCGCCCAGCCACGGCTTGTTCCACATGAAGCTCAGCGTGACGCACACCACCGCGCAGGAAACGAGCAGGAAGAACTTCACGTCGCACTCCTCAACCTTCACGCCGGATCAAGCCGGATCAAGCTGGATCAAGCTGGATCACGCTGGATCACGCCGGATCACGCCGGGATGGGTCCGCAAGGCCAGAGTGTGACCTCGATCTCCTTGCGCATACAACGATATGGCGAACGCCCGTGATCGGGAACCCCTGACGCGGATCCGGCCCGCACGCACGGAGAGCACGGGCGGACCGGGACGGCAAAGCCCGGAGCCGCAGCGGCCGGCGGCAAGGACGGGCGGCAGGGACGGGCGGCAAGGACGGGTCGCCGGGACGGAACAGGGCAGCGGGTAGGGGGCGGACCGGCCGGGATCGAAGGCGCTCAGAGGTAGCGGGCGGCGGCGGCTTCAGCCGGAGCGTCCTCGCCGGTGACACCGCCGGGTCCCTTGGGGATGCCGTTGTCCAGGTCGGCCGGGGCGTTGACCGTGACGCGGTGCATCTTGCGGCGCTGGGTGTAGTCGGCGACCGCGTAGTGCTGGGTCGGCCGGTTGTCCCAGAAGGCCAGCGTGCCGACCCGCCAGTTGAGGCGGACCTGGAACTGGGGGTCGCGGACGGCGTCGAACAGCAGTGGCAGCAGTGCCTCGTTCTCCCGGCGGGACAGGCCGATCAGGCGGGTCACCGAGCTGCGGTTGGCGTACAGCGCCTTGCGGCCGGTCTCCGGGTGGACGCGGACCACCGGGTGGACGGACGGCGGGTTCTTGTCCTGCATGGCCCGCAGGTCCATCCGGTGCCCCTTGTCGATGGCCTTCGACACCGACATGGTCAGGTCGTGCTCGGCGTACAGCTCGTCACAGAGCCGCTGGATCGACGGGTGCAGCGAGTCGTAGGCCATGTACATGTTGGCCCAGTTGGTGTCGCCACCGACCTTCGGCAGCATCACCGCGCGCAGCAGCGACCCCATGGGCGGAGTCTTCATGAAGGTGTTGTCGCTGTGCCACTGGTCGCCGCCCTCGCCCTTCGGGTCGGTCTGGTCGAGGACGTGGATGGCGCTGCCCGAGGTGTCCATCGGCGGCAGGTTGAGCGTGCCGAAGTTCTTGGCGAACTCCAGATGCTCGTCGTCGGTGATGTTCTGGTCGCGGAAGAACAGGACCATGTGGTCCAGCAGACCTTGCCGGACCGTGGCGACCTGCTCTTCCTCGAGGGGCTTGCTCAGGTCAACTCCGGTGACCTCGGCCCCGATGTTCCGGGTGACAGGGTGAAACTCGATCATGTCCGGAGCCTCCATCCGCGTAAAACAAGCAATCGCTAGGTTGAGCGTACTCGATGGGGGTGGACATCTGTCCAGTGCGCGGCCGGGCCAAAAGGGACGAGGTTCCCGGCGCCGGCCGTGAGCGGGCGGTGCGGGCCGGTGCCCACTGCGCGATCACGGCCGGGAAGGTCCTTCGTCAGGTGCGGGCGAGTGGTCTCAGCTCGCCTTGGTGAGGGCCTGCTCCAGGTCGGCCCACAGATCCTCCGGGTGCTCGATGCCCACTGCGATCCGTACGGTTCCCTCGCCTATTCCCGCGGCCTCCAGCGCGGCGGCGTCGAGCTGCCGATGGGAGGTGCTGGCCGGATGGATGACCAGGGTCTTCGCCTCGCCGAGGGAGGCGGCGAGCGAGGCGAGCCGTACGGTCTCGATGAACGTGCGCCCGGCCTCGCGCCCGCCGGCGAGCTCGAAGGAGACGACCGCGCCGTAGCCGGACATGAGCCGGCCGGCCAGCTCGTGGCCCGGGTGCGCGGTCAGCCCGGGGTAGTGCACCCGGGTCACCGCCGGGTGCGCGGTCAGCCGCTCGGCCAGCAACTGCGCGTTCGAGCAGTGCCGTTCCATGCGCAGTGCCAGCGTGGTCAGGCCGCGCAGCACCAGCCAGGCCGCGAACGGGTCGGCCGAGGCTCCGAGCTCGACCGCGTGGTCCCAGACCCGCCGGTGCAGCGCGGCGTCGGCGAAGATCGCGATACCGCCGAGCGCGTCGCCGTGACCGCAGAGGAACTTGGTGGCCGAATGCACGACCACGTCGGCGCCGTGCTCGATGGGCCGGCAGAGCAGCGGAGTGGCGAAGGTGTTGTCCACCACCCCCGTCACCCCGGCTTCCCGGGCGATGGCCAGCAGCGCGGGCAGATCGGCCACCTGGGTGGTCGGGTTGGCGATCGTCTCCAGGTAGAGCACCCCGGTGTTGGGCCGGAGGGCGGCGCGCACCTCTTCGGGGTCGTCGCCCGAGACGAAGGTGACCTCGACGCCCCAGCGCTCGGCCAGGTCGCGAACGGCGGCGTAGGTTCCGCCGTAGAGACAGCGCTGCGCGATGAGGTGATCGCCGGTCTTCAGCAGCGTGAGCAGCACGGCGGTGATCGCGCCCATGCCGGAGCCGGTGGCGATCGCCCCCACTCCGCCCTCGAGATCGGCGACCGCGTCCTCCAGCGCGCGGACCGTGGGGTTGCCGAGGCGGCTGTAGAAGTAGGCGCCTTCGGGGCCGTCGAAGGCGGCGGCCATCGAGTCGGCGTCATCGAAGGCGAACAGATGTCCCTGGTAGATGGGCACTCCGAGGGGCCGGCTGCCGGTGGGCTGCCGGACGGGAACGTGGACGGCGCGGGTCTCGCGGTGCAGCTCGTTCATCCTCCTACCCTGCACCCTCCCCGGCAGGGTGAAACAGGGCCAATCCCCATCAGTGGCCTCGGCGTACGCCGGCAGGACGGGATCAGAGGTAGAAGCCGGTGTCCTCGGGGGCGCGGCGCTGCTCGGTCGTGACGATCTGACGTTCGCCGTTCCGCATGGCCACCAGCTCGGCGAGGGTCGCCCCGTCCGGCCCGATCCGCGCCGCCGCGGACTCCTCCTTGAGCCAGCCGGTCGCCTCGGCCTGGGACAGCGGGCCCACCTCGATCTGGGCCAGACAGCGGCCGGGCCGTACGACGGCGGGATGCAGGTGGGTGAGGTCCTCGTTCGTGGTGATCGCCACCAGCACGTCTCGGCCCTGGCCGAGCATCCCGTCGGTGAGGTTGAGCAGCCGGGACAGCCCCTGGCCGGTGGACTGCTTGGCCTCGCCGCGGATCAGCTCGTCACAGTCCTCGAGAATCAGCAGCCGCCAGCGGCGCTTCTCTTCGTCGCCCCCGTCAGTGCCGACCGCGACCTCCATGAGATACCCGGGGTTGCCGAAGAGCACCTCGGGGTCGAGTACGCAGTCGAACTGGCACCAGCCGGCCCATTCGCGGGCCAGCGAGCGCAGCGCGGTGGTCTTGCCGGTGCCGGGCGGGCCGTGCAACAGCAGCAGCCGGCCGGTCACCTCGGCGGCCGGCAGGGTCATGAGCCGGTCCATGGCGCGGGTCACGTCGGCGGAGTAGTTGTCGCGGATCTCCGGCCAGGTGGCGGCGGAGATGTTCCGCTCCCGGCGCCGGGGGCCGTGCCCGCTCAGGTGCCAGAAGCCCATCTCCACCTGGGTCTCGTCCTGGGGGGCCGGCTCGGTGGCGTCCCGGGTCGACTCCTCCAGGATCGTCCGTGCCAGGTCGTCGCTGGTCGCGGTCACCTCGACCTGCGCGGAGCCGCTACGCCACCGTACGGCTCGCAGCGTCCAGCCCTCGCCGTCGGCCAGCACCGCGGTCGGGCCGTCGTCCTCGGTGGTCATCCGCAGCACCCGCGAGCCCGCGGGCCGCAGTGGCGCCTCGGGCCGTACCCGTTCGAGATCCGCCGAGCGTGCCCAGGGCTGGCGGCCGGAGACGAAAGGCTCCAGCGCGAGGGCGTCGATGATGTCCCGGGCCGAATCGGAGTCGTCGATGTTCATGATCCAGGGCAGCCCGGTGGCCGGGTCGGCGGACGTCTGGACGGGCTCGATGAGGCGCAGCGGCTCCTTGGGGGTGGACATGTCCTCGATGATCAGGCCCATCCCGCCCGGCGTCCAGCGAATTTCCGTGGTAGGTCCGGATCACCATGGGAGCGAGAGGTCAGTCCCCTCGCCGGGACTCCTTGTCCTTCTCATCCATCGCGGCGGCCTCCTCCGGGGTCGGCGCCGTGCCCCCGAGGTAGGCCGGCTGCCACCAGGTCTCCCCGGGCTTGGGAGTCTCCGGGTACTCGTGCTGGGCCTTCTCCACCAGCTCGGACATCCGGGCCCGCAGCTCCTCGGTGATCTTGTCGTAGTCGTCGCCCCGCTTGGGATACATCGGCTCGCCGACCAGGATCGTGATCGGGATGTTTCGCTGGAAGAGCCTGCGCGGCCGTCCCTTGGTCCACATCCGCTGCCCACCCCACACGGCCATCGGGATCATCGGTACCTTGGCGGCCACCGCCATCCGCACGGCGCCACTCTTGATCTCCTTGACGGTGAAGGAACGGCTGATCGTGGCCTCGGCGAACACCCCGATGACCTCACCGTCCTTGAGCGCCTTGAGCGCGGCCATGTACGAGCCCGCACCCGCCTCGCGGTCCACCGGGATGTGGTGCATGCCGCGCATCAGCGGGCCGGAGATCTTGTTGTCGAAGACCTCTTTCTTCGCCATGAACCGGACGAGCCGGCCCGCCGGGTTGGCACCCAGCCCGCTGAAGATGAAGTCGAGATAGCTGACGTGGTTGCTCACCAGCACCGCGCCACCCGTCTTGGGCAGGTGCTCGGTGCCCTCGATCCGGAACTTGAGCCCAAGGAAACGGAACATCGTCTTCGCAACAGCGATCACCGGGGGATACACAATCTCCGTCATGGGAGAACGGTAACTCACCAACGGTCATCGGTGCCGGTCAGTGGCGGGCCGCCTCCAGTGCGCCGGGCTCGGGAAGCAGGTCCGCTGAGCTCGTCGGCGGCCGGGCCCGGTTGAGCAGCACCCGTCGCAGGACCGAGGGCCGGAACAGCGACGGCGGCTCCTGCTGGAGGGCCAGCACGTCCAGGAGAGCCGCGCAGACCTGTTCGTCGACGTTGGCCGCGGCCACCACCCGGCTGACGTACCGGTTGATGATCCGGTTGTGCGGGCGGATCGGCGCACCCTCCGTGCCGGGATAGCGGAAGTCCTCGCCGGTGGCGACCAGCCAGGCGCCGGAGCCGCAACGCTTGGCGCGACGCTGGAAGGCGCGGGTGACCCCAGTGGGATCGCCGGACAGCAGCTCGTCGAGGACGACGGCCTGCAGCGCGGCCACGCTCATGCCCTGCCCGTAAATCGGGTTGAAGGCACAGACAGAGTCCCCGACGGCTATGAACCCGTCGGGCCAGGCGGGCAGCCGCTCGTAGTGCCTGCGGTGATTGGCCGTTCGGCGGAAGGCGGTGATCGGTGTCAGCGGCTCGGCGGTACGGATCGCGTCGTACAGCACCGGGTCGCGCAGGCCCCTGGCGAAGTCCAGGAAGCCGTCCTCACTGGTCGGCGGATAGTCACGGCCGGCTCCGCTGAGGCTGCAGATCCAGCGGCCGCCCTCCTGTGGGAACAGCCCACCGGTGCGCTTGGTGCGCGGTGCCTCCGCCTGGAGGTAGAGCGCCTGCCAGCCGGGGTCGAAACCCTCGGGGATGGCGTAGTAGCGGCTGGTGTACCCCAAAAGCGGGTCCACCTTGGTCTCCTTGGGAAACGGATAGCCCAGCAGGACCAGCCACTCGGGCGCCCGGGAGGTACGGCCCGTGGCGTCGACGACCAGGTCGGCGCGGATGGGTGCGCTGGTGCCGTTGGTGCCGGCCTCCCGGACCTCCACGCCGGCGACGTGCTTGTGCTGTGAGCCCGAACCGGCCGGGATCAGTCCGGTGACCTCATGGTGCGCGAGCACGGTCAGCCGCGGCGCCAGTCGCTGCCGGATCGTCCAGTCGAGCAGGGGGCGGCTGAAGGTCAGCATGCGGGTCACTCCGAACCGGCGGCGCCAGCCGGCGGCGGTCAGCCAGAGTACGTCCTTGGGGATTCCGAGCTCCGGGACCCCGGCGGCCAGCAGTTCCGCCTCGATCCCCGGGAAGAGGTCTTCGACGATCTCCAGGCCCTTGGTCCAGAGCACGTGCAGGTGGCGGGACTGCGGGATCCCTGGCCTGAACGCGGCGTCCGCGGGGAACCGATCCCGGTCGATGACGGTGACCTTGTCGAAGTGGTCGGTCAGGACCCGGGCGGCCAGCAGCCCGGCGAGGCTGCCCCCGATGACGACGGCATGCTCGCGCGACTCCGTCATTATGATCTCCATGAGCGAGGGAACGGCGGGTCCCATGATTATTGACCGGATGAGCCGAATACAACAGGACGCTGCTGTACAAATAGCTGATTACGGACTACTGACACAAAGTCTGACAAGAACATATAAAAGGTATAGATTGACCGATCGGGCGTAATTTACGGATACTCATACGGTCGAAAGATCCAGGCGGGACGATCGTGAGGAGCAAGGGAATGACCACCGGCACACGACCCCCTTCGCGAACCCATCACCACCGGGCGATCAAGAGCGAGCTGGCTGAAAGTGTTCATCCGGCCTGGGTCGAAAGCATGATTGCGAACATCAAACCGGAGTGGACCGGGGTCCTCGAGTCTCCGCTGTTCGAAGCCACGGTGCAAGGTCCTTTCCCTGAACGCTCGTGGCGCCACGTACTCCTCGAGTTCTTCGGCGTCGTCGAGTCCTTCCCGAAGTACATGGGCGTCACCCTCGGCAAGACGACCTTCGGCCGCAGGCCGGGCGACGTCCTGGCCAGGGACTGGCTGATCGGCAACATCCGGACCGAGGCCCTGCACGCCCAGTGGTACATCGACTGGGCCATCGGGCTCGGCATCACCTACGACGAGATCGTCTCCCACCGGCCCGGGCCGGAGGTCGCGGCGCTGCGGGAGTACCTCTGGTCGATGGCCTACCGCGGCACCCTGGCCGAGGCCTTCGCCGCCATCAACTACGCCATCGAGGGCACCACGGGCGAGTGGACACGACTGGTCATGCCCGCGTTCAAGGAATACTTCGGTGACGGCGGGACCCCTCTGCTGTGGCTCGCCGAGCACGCCGAGTACGACGACGCGCACCCGCGCGAGGCCCTCGAGCTCATCAAGATCACTGTCCAGAACGAGGAGGAGCAGGAGAAGGTCGAGGAGGCCACCAGACTGTCACTCCAGCTCTTCCGCCGTGGCTTCGATGCCTGCCACCGCATGGCCATCTCCTGACCCCTGTCCGTCCCCTTCCGGTCTCCGGTGATCCTGCGATCCGCCCTCGGTGGGTCGCAGGATCACACGGGGCTCAGGGGAGTTTCCAGTCGATGGGCTGGGCGCCCTGGTGTTCGAGCATGGCGTTGGCCTTGCTGAAGGGGCGGGAGCCGAAGAAACCGCGGTCGGCGGACATCGGGCTGGGATGCGCCGACTCCAGGCAGGGTACGCCGCCGAGCAGCGGGCGCAGATTGCGGGCGTCTCGGCCCCACAAGATCGCCACCAGCGGGGTGCCCCGCGCGGCCAGCGCCTGGATCGCCTGCGCGGTGACCTCTTCCCAGCCCTTGCCGCGGTGCGAGGCGGGCTTGCCGGGGGCCACGGTGAGGGACCGGTTGAGCAGTAGTACTCCGCGTTCGGTCCACGGGGTGAGGTCGCCGTTGGCCGGTTCCGGATGGCCGAGATCGGCGCCGTACTCCCGGAAGATGTTGATCAGGCTGCCGGGCAACGGGCGTACCTCCGGCGCCACCGAGAAGCTGAGCCCCACCGGATGGCCGGGTGTCGGGTACGGATCCTGGCCCACGATCAGCACCTGTACGTCCTGGAACGGCTGCTGGAAGGCCCGCAGGATGTGCGGACCGGCCGGCAGATAGCGGCGGCCGGCGGCCACCTCCGTGCGCAGGAACTCGCCCATCGCCCCGATCCGGTCGGCGACCGGCTCCAGCGCGGTGGCCCAGCCGGCCTCGACGATCTCACTCAGCGGACGTCCCGTCATGTTCCGCAACTCTAGTGATCGATCGGCCGCTCGCGGGGCGAACCGCGGACGAACGTGGCCCCCGCGGCCCGGTCCGCAAAGTCGCCTTTCTCGTCCAGTGCGGTCGTCGCGTGCGGTCGTCCGGTGCGGGCGGTCGGTAGGGTCGAATGATCGAGGCCGATGGCTGGAGGATCCGCGATGCTGCCGCTCTCCTATGACCGCTACTACGCCGAGACCGAGGCCCAGACGGCGGGGATCGTCGAAGTGCTGCGGTCCGCCGACCCGGCGCTGCCGGTGCCGACCTGCCCGGGCTGGACGCTGACGAAGCTCATCAGGCACGTCGGCAGGGTGCATCGATGGGCCGCCGCCAGCGTCACCCGGCGCGCCACCGAGTACGTCGACCCCAAGGGGCTCGACGACGCGGTGCCGCCCGAGGACACCGAGGGGCTGGCGGCGTGGCTGACCGCCGGGGCCGAAAGGGTCGTTCAGGCGATCCGCGAGGCGGGTCCCGAGGCGCGGGTGTGGACATGGGCCGACGAACAGAGCGCCGGTTTCTGGGCGCGCCGCGTGGCGCACGAGACCCTGGTGCACCGCGCCGACGCGTCCCTCGCGGTGGACGGAGACTTCGAACCGGCGCCTGAGGTGGCCGCGGACGGCATCTCGGAGTTGCTCGGCTTCATCGCCTCCCCGAAGGTGGGCGAGCGCAGGACCGCCTTCGCCGAGCTGACCGGCGACGGGCAGACCCTGCACCTGCACGCCACCGAGAGGCGTCTGGGCGCGGCAGGGGAGTGGCAGGTGTGCCGGACCCCGGACGGAGTCGTCTGGGAGCACGGGCATGCCAAGGGCGACGTGGCCGTACGGGGACCGGCCGCCGACCTCCTGCTGGTCCTCTACCGGCGCCTGCCCGCGTCCAAGGTGGAGGTCCTCGGCGACGAGAGGCTTCTCGACCACTGGCTCGCTCATACGGCGTTCTGACCCGGCTTTCTGGCCGCCGCTTCTGATCCCCGGCCTTCTGGCTCCCGTCTTGTGGCACCCGCTTCTGATCCGTGGACGGAACTGAACGCACTTATCCGATCATGCTTATCCGATCATGATTTGCCATGAGAAAAGCTACTAAATGCCCTGAACGCGCGGTCAATACCGGATTGAAGACATCTCGCAGGTGGGAGGCGGCGGCCATCTTCAGTTGCCTCAGCATGGTTGAATCTGTGGGATTGGAACGTGCCGACCAGGGGGAAAAGCCTGGTGTAACGGCCCGACGACGCCGCGTTAAGTCCGTGTTACGTAGTTACAGCCTTTATTGACCTACTTGTCGGTAATGCGTAGCCATTAGGAGTCGGGTGCGCACAGACGAGTAGATGGAGTCACATGATGAGTCAGCTGACCGCTATGGACGCGAACTTCCTCAACATCGAGGGTGGCACCACCGTCGCGCACATCGGAGGCCTGGGCGTTCTCGATACGACCTCCTGCCCCGGTGGCAGGCTGACCCGCAGTGACATGGTGGAGCTGGTACGGGAGCGCGCGCATCTCGCCAAACCGATCCGCCAGCGGCTGGTCGAGGTGCCCTTCGGCATGGACCGGCCCTATTGGATCGACGACCCGGACTTCGACCCGTCCGGGCATGTGCGCGAGGTCGCGCTGCCATACCCGGGCGACGAGCGGCAACTGGGCGAGGAGATCGCACGGCTGCACGAGAGGCCGCTCGACCGGCGCCGCCCGCTGTGGGAGCTGTATCTCGTGCAGGGCCTGGCCGGCGGCCTTACCGCGATCTACGTCAAGGTGCACCACGCCGCCATCGATGGGGTCCTCGCCGCGGAGACCCTCGCCGCGCTGCTCGACCTCTCGCCCGAGCCGCGTCCGGTGCCGGACACGGTGGACGAGCTCCAGCAGGCGCCCGGCGCCCTGACCATGTTCGGCACCGGGCTGGTCAAGAGCGTGCTGCATCCGATCCGCGCGACCCGCGCGTTCGTCCGTACGGCCACGCACCTGGACCAGATTCCCGGGCCCGGGCAGTACCCCGGGGTGGACCGGGTGTCGCAGGCACTGCGCACCGTGATGCGGGTGGACACCAAGGGAAGGCCCGCGGTGCCGAGGCTGAACGCACCGCCTACCCCGTTCAACGGCACGATCAGCCCTCGCCGCCGGTTCGCGTACGGCTCGCTGCCGCTGGAGGAGGTCAAGTGGGTCCGGCAGCACCTGGGGGGAAGTGTCAACGACGTCGTGATGGCGCTGTGCGCGTCGGCGTTGCGTCGCTGGCTGGTCGAGCACGACGCACTGCCGGACGGGCCGCTCGTCGCCGCCGTGCCGGTGTCGCTGCGGCAGAACGGCGAGACCTGCGAAGGCGGTAACCAGCTCGCGATGATGATCGCCCCGCTGGCGACCCATGTCGCCGACCATCGGGAGCGCTTCGACACGGTGCGGAACGGCATGCGCGCGGTCAAGCGCCGGTTCGTCGCGTCCTCCGGCGCCTGGCTGCACGAGCTCAGCTCGCTGGCGCCCGCGCCGGTCGCCACGGTGGCGACCCGGCTGACGTTGCAGTTCGCGCCCAACTCGATCCTGCGGACCTCGAATCTGATGGTGTCGAACGTGCCCGGCCCGCAGATCCCGCTGTACGTGCGCGGCGCCCGGATCCTCGCCTACTATCCGGTCTCGGTGATCAGCGATGTGACCGGCGGCCTCAACATCACGGTGTTCTCCTACAACGGCAACATCGACGTCGGCATCATCGCCTGCCCCGACATGGTTCCCGACGTGTGGAAGATGATCGACTACATGGGTGAGGCGCTCGACGAGCTCAAGACCCTCGCAGGATCCGAGATGACCTGATCGCCCGGCTGAGTCATAAAGGTCGCGATCGGCCGATGATCGTCCGGCATCATGTCGGTCATGGATCAACCGGCTCGATGGCCTGTGAGCGGGTTCACCGAGCTCCGTGAGCTCGGGTCCGGAGCCGCAGGGCTGTGCCGCAGGGGGAGTGCCGCTACTCCTCCAGCGCCGTCAGGAATTCCCGCGCCCACCGGTTGACGTCGTACTGGCTCACCCGCCGGCGCATGGTCCGCATCCGGCGGGCCAACTCGTCCGGATCGGTGCCCATGGCCGTCATCAGCGCCTGCTTCATCCCGTCGATGTCGTACGGATTGACCAGGAAGGACTGCTTGAGCTCATCCGCGGCACCGGCGAACTCGCTGAGCACCAGCGCACCGTGCAGATCCTGACGGCACGCGACGTACTCCTTGGCCACCAGGTTCATGCCGTCTCGTAGCGGGGTCACCACCATGACGTCGGCGGCTAGATAAAGCGCGACCAGTTCCTCTCGGTTGTACGAGGTGTGCAGGTAGTGGATGACCGGCGAGCCGAGCTGAGCGTACTCACCGTTGATCCGCCCCACCTGCTGCTCGATCTCGTCGCGGAGCAGCCGGTACTGCTCGACCCGCTCGCGGCTCGGCGTGGCGAGCTGGACGAAGACCGCCTCTCCCGGCCGGAGCTTCCCGTCGCTGAACAGCTCCCCGAATGCCTGCAGCCGCTGGCCGATGCCCTTGGTGTAGTCGAGCCGGTCGATCCCGAGCAGGATCTTCGCGGCGCCGAGATCGGCGCGGATCTCCGAGGCTCGCCGCCACACCTTGGGGCTGCGGGTGAGCTCGGCCAGCTCTCCGACGTCCACGGAGATCGGGAAAGCCTGGGCCCGTACCATGCGGTCGCCGACCTGCGCGGACGGACCCTGCACTTTGACGTCGCAGTACCTGCGCGCCAGCCGCAGGAAGTTCGCCGCCGCCCCGGGCCGCTGGAAACCGACCAGGTCCGCGCCCAGCAGACCCTCGATGATCTGCTTGCGCCACGGCAGCTGCTGGAACAACTCCGGAGGCGGGAACGGGATGTGCAGGAAGAAACCGATCCGCAGATCCGGCCGGAGCTTGCGCAGCATGGCCGGGACCAGCTGCAGCTGGTAGTCCTGAACCCACACCAGTCCTCCGGGCGCGGCCGTCTCGGCGGCGGCCATGGCGAACCGCTCGTTGACCTCCACATAGGACTCCCAGAAGTGGCGGTCATAGATGGGGGCGGCGATCACGTCGTGGTAGAGCGGCCAGATGGTCGCGTTGGAGAACCCCTCGTAGTAGAGCTCGACCTCCTCGGCGGAGAGCGTGACCGGCACCAGCTCCATCCCGTCCTCGGTGAACGGGTCCAGCTTCTCGTCCGACGCCCCCGACCAGCCCAGCCAGGCGCCCTTCCTGTTGCGCATCACCGGCGCGATGGCGCTCACCAGCCCACCTGGGCTGCGTCGCCATGACGGCTGTCCGTCCGGTCCGACCACCCGGTCCACTGGGAGCCGGTTGGCGACAACGACGAACTCACTTTCGCGCGTCACGAAAGGCCACCTCTCTGAAAACGATCCAGGTCTCGCGTGTGCCGCGGCATCCCGCCACCGGTAGGGATCTTTGCCTAACGGTAAGGCATGGAGTTAGGAGCGATCGCGACCTGGGGTTTCCGGCTTTCCCTGGAAGGCTCCAGGGAAACCTCAGTGAGGCGTGTGGGTAGTGCAAAGCAGTCAAACCGCTACGTGTTTCCCGGGGTCGGCCGCCCTCGGCGACCATGATCACCTCCTGGCCCGGGAACGGCGTCCTGGGGGACGGCGTCAGAGCCAGACGACGTCGTCGTCGGCCCAGAAGTCGACGAGCTCCTCGGCGGTCCAAGTCTCCTGCGGCTTGTCCGGCACGGAGTGACCCGAGTGCAGCGCCCATGAGTGCACGAAGACGTGGTGGACGAGCCGGGCATGAGCGTCGTCACCGCTGAAAGTGGCCTGGGGGATGGCCAGGCCACCACTCCATTCGGCATAGGCCATGATGGCCACCTCCGTCCCGTCGGGCTGTCAGGATCCAACGGCCCGATCGTGACATATCGTTTCGCTGCCGGAGCGATGTTGCAGACCATTGACCGACGAAGATATCGATCGTCACTCACCGTATCCGAGGCCACCGATCGAGTGATGGGCGCCCCCGGATCGGATGGCTAGGAGCAGTGCTGGGCCGGCCCGTAGACGTCCCACAGCTCCCCGAGGAAGAACGAGCCGAACCGCGCCAGCGCGGCGATGCCGTGCGGACCGGTGGTGCGGAACGTGGTCAGCTGCTGTGCGAAGTCGGCGAGCTCGATGTGCAACGTCCCCGCGCCGACGATGCGAGCGTGTTCGTCCTGGTCCTCTTCCACGTGCCCTTCCAGCACCCGGTAGAACAGGGTCGAGGTGTCCGGCCAGATGTCGATCGGCATTCCGTGGAAGACGTTCTTCCACCCGGTGAGGGTGCGGGGCTGTTCCGCGTCAGTGAAGTACAACCGGTACTTCATCAGCCGGCGATCCGGCGCGCCCGCGGGCGCGAACAGATTGAAACAGCCCCGCTCGATTTGACGCCGGCCCCCGTGGCCGGCGGCGTCAATCCATCCCTCGGCCCGGGCGGTGTGCCCGGGTTCGGCCAGGAAGCGTTCGATATCATCGGCGGTGATCGTCAGCCGGAACGAGAGACGTTCCCGGTCGACGGCCTGCTCTCCGGCCCGCGGATTGCTCACCCCGGCCGTGTAGAACCCCTTCATCTCCTCGGTGAACGACAACGACGTGCGCTCCTGATGGTCCGCGGGGTGAGGAGTCCCTGAGTTCCCCGCACTCCCCCGACCCCCGCTCTCCGAGAAGGAGCCGGCCCCGTGTTCCGGAGCGCACGTCGTGCCGTTCACCGCCCCGCCTGGCGGGTCGAGACGGCGTTGGTCCGGGCTCCCCGGCCCACCCTCACCTCTCGGCCCGGCCCCCGTGGCGGTCGTCTTCTCGTTCTTGAGAAGCTGTGTGGACATCCGGTCCGCCAGCGCCGCGATGGTGAGCGACGGGTTGGCCCCCACCGGCCCGGGTAGGGCCGCACCGTCGGCGACGTAGAGCCCGGGGTATCCGTAGATCTCGCCGTACGGGTCGCAGACGCCCTCGCCGGGGTGCCGGCCCATCGGCGCTCCGCCCAGCGGATGCACGGTGATGACCCGCTTGCGGAACCACATGGGGTTGTCGGCGTACTCGGCGCCCAGCACGTCGCTGATCCGGCGCATCGTCGCCCGCACCCGTTCGAAATAGGCGTCGCTGGTCTCGGTGGTCCAGTCGACGTCGAGGTTGCCGTGCCGCAGGCTGAGAACGCCGTCCGGGGTGTCCCGGCCCATCCCGAGCAGTGGCAGGGAACTGATCGACAGCGCTCCGTCGCCGATCATTTCGGAGATCTCCGCCGACAGATTGGTGTCGGGCGCTCCGGTGATGAACTCACGGAACCGTTCCCACAGGAAGTGCGTCGCCCGGGAGATCTCGTTGGGTACGTCGGCGCCCTCCAGCATCCAGTTGACGAAGTTCGGGAACCCCGCGTCCTGGATGTAGGCGCCGCGCCCCGCGCCGGGCACCCCGTCGAGCTCGTCCGGCAACCGGATCGCGCTGGTGATGACCGGCCCCCGGCTGGCGTCCAGCGCGCGGGTGCGGCTGCGGTCCTTGGCCCGCATCAGGAAGGTGAGCAGGTCGCCGTTGCCGGAGAACCGGGTGCCGAGCGCCTCACTGAGTCCTGGGAAGTTCTCCCTACTGCGCAGCAGAAGGTACGAGGTGCCGTACGTGCCCGCGGCGAGCACCAGACGGTCACAGGTGAACGTCTGCTTCGCCGGCGTGCGGTCGGAGTCGTCGGGGTCGTGCCGGACGAAGTCGACCTCGTAACCGCCCTGCGGCCGTGGGCGGATCTCCTGGACCTCGTGCAGGGTGCGCAGGTCGGCGCCGCGGTGCTTGGCGGCCGACAGATAGGTGTGGTCGAGGCTGTTCTTTGAGCCGTCGTTGCAGCCGAGATCGCACTCACCGCACAACCGGCACGTCTTGCGCTGCACCCCGTGCAGATCGGGGTAGTCCGCGTTCACGATCGGCAGGCCGATGCCAGGGGTCCCGCCGCGGGAAGGCGCGAAGCTGACCGCGAGCGGCGGCAGCCGCCAGTCCAGCCCGAGCTCGGCGGCCGCGTCCTGCATGGCATGGGTCTTGGGAGTGTCGGCGTAGGCGGGCTGATCCAGCGGATACGGCGTGACGCCGATCATTTCCTCGACCGCGTCGTAGTGCCGATCGAGATCGTCCCGGGTCACCGGCCACGGCTCGTACCCGCCGCCCGGGAGCCGCTGCTCGTTGACGAACCAGTGCTCGTCCTTACGGAGCAGCACGTTCGCGTAGATCAGCGAGCCGCCGCCCAGGCCGCTGGAGACCACCGAGTCGAAACCGCGGAATCCCCAGACGTCGAACATCCCGTACAGGTGCTCGCGCGGGTCCCAGAACGCGCGGCCCATGTCGGAGGGCGAGCGGGGGAAGGTGCCCGGCGGGTAGGTCCGGCCGCGCTCCAGCAGCACCACCGACAGCCCGGCGTCCGCCAGCCGGTACGCGGAGACGGAACCGCCGAAGCCCGAGCCGATGACCACCACGTCGGCGTGCTCGAAGGTCTGGTCGGTCATGCTCAGGCCGCCTGTCGCTTGGGGCTGTGCTCGTTGAGGAAGGCCACCATCTTGGGGAAGACGTCGCGGTGCGAATCGATGCCCATGAAGGGGTCCACGTGCCCGTATCCGGGCAGGATCTCCAGCTTGTGGCGCCCGGGAGCGACGTCCTCCAGCAGTTGGTGGCAGACGATGTTCGAGTCGGTGAAGACGTGGTTGCGGTCACCGGTCAGGAACAGGATCGGAGTGGTCACGTCGGCCGCGTTGACCAGGAAGTCGCGGGGCAGCCGCGGATCGGCGGTGTCGTACTTCACCACCCGGCCGGCCTCCACCATCTTGTGCAGGTGGCGGTAGTAATGGACTCCGCACGGGCCGCACAGATCGGCCATCCGCTCGTGCGTCACCGGAGCCAGCGTCTCGTGCGCGAACATCGCGGGCTTGCCGCTGCCCCACATGAAGCTCAGCATGTGGCAGGCGCTGTTACGGCACTCCCGGTGGAACAGCGACACCGCGCCGGCGAACATTCTGCGGCGCGTGAACCAGGGTGCCTCACCGAACCGCGGGTCCAGGACGGGCATCCCGAGCACGTACTCCGAGAGCGTCGGCCCGAAAACCAGCTTGCGGCGCGCCCAGGGCGCCAGCCGTGGGGTCAGCGCGACGCTGTTGGAGATCACGCTGGTGATGTCGTCGACGGCGCCACCGAACAGGCTCATCATGAACGACACCGATCCCAGGCAGTGCGCGATGATGTGCACCCGCCGGTCACCGATCACCTCACGCAGCGCCCGCAGGGCGGCCGGGTGATCGAAGAGGGCGACGTCGTCCATGGTGTAGCGGTGGGTCTCCATGTCGTAGGGGAACCGGTTGCTCATCCGGAAGTCCAGCGCCCATACGTCGGTGAAGCCCTGATCGAGCAGGAACGACACCAGATTGGTGTGCTCCGGCATGATGAACATGTCCCGGGACAGCGTCAGTCCGTGGATTAGCAGCACGACGTCGTCGCAGTCGGCGCGATGGAACCGGGTGAGGCTCAGGCCAAGGCCGTCCTCGGTGGCGAACAAACGCTCGGACATCTCGGCATCGGGCACGCCATCGAGCGTGTAGCGCGGGATCCGGCGTTCCATCTGTCTGTCCTCTCGGGAGCGTGCGTCAACTATGCGAGCTGAGGGGACCGCCTGACATCCGGGTAAACCCTGACTTGTCGCTTAGACCGTGGTGACAGGCCGGACGGTTTCCTCAGTGGTGGCACATTCCTCAGTGGTGGCGCCCCAGGGCGAGCCTCAGTGGTGGCGCATTCCTCAGTCGTGGCGCGGACGTGATCTGGCCGGCCTCGGGTCACTCGTCGCCGGGGACGTCGTCCGCGGTGAGCGCCTTCACCAGATTGACCCGGGAGCCGACCCCGAGCTTGGCGAACACATGGGAGAGATGGGTCTCCACGGTCCGGATGCTGAGCACGAGTTTCTCGGCGATCTGCTGGTTGGTGTAGCCCTCGACGACGAGCGTGGCCACCTCCTGCTCCCGGCGGGACAGCCCGTGCGAACCGTTGCCCCGGCCTCGCCCGCCCTTGCCGGGGACCCGTACCCCGAGGCGGCGCTGCTCGCGGACCGCGACCGCGTACAGGGTGTGCGCCCCGCACTCCTGGAAGCCCTCGGCGGCCGCCCGCAACGCGTCGAGTGCCCCGCCGCGGTCACCGATCTCGGCCAGGGCGATGCCCGCGCAGAGCCGGGCGCGGCCGAGGTCGAGCCGCTGGTCGATGGTGACGAAGGCCTCGGCGGCCGCCTGGGCGTGCTTGGCGGCGGTGGCCGGATCCGAGCCGCGCAGCGCATGCGCGCGGGACATCCGCATCAGCCCCACATTGCTCGGCAGACCAGGGTGGCCGATTTTGGCGGCGCGGTCCGCCCAGACCGCCGCGTCGGCGGCCCGGCCACGAGCGGCCTCGACCTGCGCCATGATCTCGCAGCACGACAGCAGGCTGCTCGGGTCGAGCAACGACGACTCGAAGTCGCCACAGGCCTCCAGCGCCGCGTCAGTGCCCTCGTCCAACCGGCCGGCGTTGATCAGTGCCACCGCCCGTGCGTACCGTGTCTGGGCGCCGCCCCATTCGCCGAGTCCACCGCTCCGGACGGCCTGCTCGCCCAGGCTTATGGAGGCGTCGTGGTCACCGGACCATCCGGCGATCAGGCTCTGCGCCGAAAGTGCCATGGCCAGCGCCTGACCTGAGTGCAGGAGCCTGGCCAGCTCCGCTGCCTCCTCGGCCGTGGCCGCCGCCTCCGCGAGCCGGCCGAGCATGGCGTACGCCCTCGCCTGGCCGGACAGCATGGAGGTCACGATGTAGCTCTGGCCGGTCGCCCGCGCGATCCCCAGCACCCGGTCGAACCGCTTGAGCGCGCTGTCGTAGCGGCCCATGAACAGTTCGGTGAAGCACAAGAAGGTGATGGCGTCCATCCAGTCGGCGACGTGCTCGTCGGGAGCGGCGTCGAACAGCCGGTCGGCCGCCTCCAAATAGCGGACGGCCTCGGGAATGCGACCCGCCGCCCAGGCGGGCATGACCCGCAGGGCCGCGACCGCGAGGGGCAGTGACGGCTCCCAGCCCTCGGCGTCGTCCGGCACCATGTCGAGCACCGCCTGGGCGGCCCTGATGTCGTTGCGCCAGAGGCTCTCGGCGACCAGTCGCAGCCGGAGCAGCACCGCTGCCGCCGATCGCGGATCGGGCATCTGGCGCAGCTCGGCGAGCACCAGCGCCCGGCTCTCCTGCGGTCGGTCCAGCAGCCGCTCGATCATCGCGCAGAACCGTACAGCCCGGGCCCTTCGGTCATGGTCACCCGCGGGGAGCAGCCGCAGGGCCCGGTGGGCGGTCTCCCGCCCGTCGAGCAGCAGTCCGCTGACCGTCTGCAGCCGGGCCAGCTCCAGCAGCAGTCCGAGCTGAGCCTCGGCTTCGCTCTCGGGCACCAGCCGCAGTGCCGCCTTCAGCCAGTGCGTGGCGGTGGCTGGAGCCTGCGCGGCGACGGCGCGGGCAGCGTTGGTCAGGGTGGTGATGGCCGCGCGGTCACCGAAGCGGCCCGACTGTTCCACATGACGGGCGCGTACGGTCGCGGGGGCGCCGACCTCGGCCAGGTGCGTGGCGATCCGCCCGTGCACGCCCAGCCGCCAGCCTGCCGCGGCGGAGCTGTAGGCGGCATGCCGGACCAACGGATGCCGGAACCTGAACCGGCCCGCGGTCGCCGCGCGTACCACATCGCGTGCAGCCATCTCGTCGAGCGCCGCCAGCGCCTGGTCCTCCGACACTTCCGCGGCCACCGCCACCAGCGCGGGCTCGAACTCGTCCGCGGTCACCGCCGCGGCCTGGGCGACCAGCAACGTGGCGGAGGACATGCCGGTGAGTTCCATCTGCAGGGCGGCCCGGACGGCCGGGGGCAGCTCGCTCTCGTCCTCGCCCACCGTCGCGGGCTTCGCCGCTCCGCCCATCCGGGCGAGCGCTTCCAGATAGAAGGGATTGCCGCCGCTGGCCTCGTAGAGTTCCTTGCACTGTGCCCGGCTCACCTGCGGGCCGAGGAACTGCTGTACCTCGATCTGGCTGAGCGGGTTCACCATGATCCGGCGGCCGTGCGCGGCTGCGGTATCCACCAGGGTGGCCAGCCGGGGCGCAGCCTGCGCGGGCCGGTAGGCGGCGGCGACCAGCACCCGGCCGGCCGGAGGGTGCCGGATCAGATGGTCGAGCAGTTCGATGGAGCTGTCGTCGGCCCAGTGCACGTCGTCCAGGATCAGCGCCAGCCCGGACGGCGCGGCCAGCCGGTCGAGCAACTGGCGAAACGCCCGGTAGAGCTTGTAGCGGTCGAGCCCGGTAAGGCCCGGGCCGGGACCGTCGGCCGGACCGCTGGACAGGGAGGGGAACACGGACCCGAGCAGTCCGATCAGCACCTCACCGAGGTCGCCGGGGAGGTTGTCCTCCAGATGGTCGTCGAGCGCGTCGACGATGACGCCGAACGGTATCTGCTGCTCGAACTCCGCGGCACGGCCCCAGAGGGTGACGAGTTTCCGCCGGTCGGCCTCGGCGGCCAGCTCTGCCAGCAGCCGGGTCTTGCCGGCACCCGGATCTCCGACCAGGCCGAGGAACCGGAACGTTCCGTCCGCCGCACCGTCGAGTGCCTCCCCGACGCTGCGCAGGGCGTCATGGCGCCCGATCAGCGGGGGATTACCGTTCGGACGGCCATCCATGCCCACACCCCACAGAGATGCGCGGCCGACAGTCAGTTCCGTGTCGCGCTCAGTTCAAAGGTCTGCCGGGATCACTTTACAGATCTGCTGTGGCACCCGCTCGTCCCCTTGGACGTCTGGGCCTGAAGTGACATATGTGTGGGTCCGGCTCGCCACGGAAATCTCACCACGGCGCCCGTACGACTCGCGCGCAGGCCTGCGGGGCACCGGATCCGCAGCCCGGAAATGTCAATGCCAATCGATAGCTTGTTCTATATCGGTGACCGGCTCTCTCATCCGGAGTGAACAACATGGACTCTGTGACCACGCTTGTTTCGGGATCCCCGCGGAGATCTCCTGGCTGCTGGTGGCGTTGCCGGCGACCACCCTGGCGATCCTCGTCGGCGATGAACTCACCCACCCGCACCGCAGGCCCGCTGTGATGCCGCGCCTCACGGCGGCGTACCAGCTCCGCGACGGCGGCCAGCTCGCACGACTGCGCCCAGGAGGTCAGCCGCCGCCACGCCACCATCACCTCCACCAGTTCCGTATCGGAGAGCGCACCCACCTCCAGGGCGTTCAGGGCGGCGGCCATTCCCGGACCCGGAACACCTTCCGGAACCACGGGGCCCGGAATCACCGCACCGAATTCCACCGCCGCCACGGCCACTCTCAACATCCCCCTGGAAGCCTGGCGGACCTGAAATAGGAGTTACTCCTGTCTGACGGATCAGGTTCTTGCGATTCTCGGTGGCCCAATTGCCCTGGCCTGTCATGGCCGGGTCAGCAGGTGATGGCGGTGCCGCCAGGCGAGGTCGAGGACGGCGGCTCCGGCGGGCTGCATGGATTCGGTGCCGTCGACAAGGGGCTCGATGACGTCACTCTGGAAGGGCACGTCGCGGATGACCCGTCCCTCCGCGTTGACGCTGACCAGGTCGTGGAAGGTCTCGTCGAACAGATCGGCGTCGAAGACCGCCACGGTGAGGAGGTCGACGGCGAGGGTGAGCGGGTCCACTCCCAGCCCCAGCACATGGACCTGGAGGCGCCCGGACACCAGAGCCGTACCGAGGGCCGTGGCGAAGTCCCACTGGTCGAAGGCCAGGTCGTCGTACTCCTCGTCGCCGCCGAGAAGCTCTTCGTTGAACTCGCGGACCATGCAGCGCCAGAGGTCGAGGTCGTCACGTTCGCTCGCCGACGACAACGGCTGGAAGACCCCGACCGGGATGACCTGCAAGAGTCCTCCCGCGTGTGCGACCTTCGCGGGGTCTCGCCGGTGCAGCAGGAAACGCGGGTCGCCGGCGGCCCGGCGGAGGGTCAGCGTGGTGATCGCCGGCCGGGCCGGGCGGCGGGTGAAGTCCAGCGGGTCACCGACCAGGTCCCGCAATGGGGTGCCGTGTCCCGCCGCGAGCTCATGGGCGACCGCCTCGCCGACGTCGAGCCCGTCGAAGTACCGTGCCGGGCCCATTCGCAGCTCCGCTCGGGGGCCGCGGAGGTCGGCGCCGAGCAGGCCGTAGCAGGGCCGGTTCTCGAAGACGGCGGGTGGTGCCAGCTCACCGAGCGCCTCGGCGTAGGTGCGGAAGCGCCGGCCGTCCGGGCGTACGGGTCGTACGCCCTCTGAAGCGCTCTCGGCGCCGGTCACCGCCGGTGGTGGCGGATCGTTCCGCCAGGTCAGCTCGACCGTGTCGAGGGGCAGCGGCCCGGCGGGAAGCCACTCCGGCCGACACAGGAGAGAGGTTGATCCGACCCGGGCGACCTCTGGGTACAGCCGCCCGGCGACCCGCCCGAGTTCGTGCCGACGCCCGCCCAGCAGACCGCGTACCCGCCGCCACTCCTCGACCGTCACCCATGCCACCCTGCCACGCTTCGTCGCACGCGGTCATGTCACGCGGTCATGTCACGCGGTCATGTCACGCGGGTCATGTCACGCGGGTCATGTCACGCGGGTCATGTCACGCGGCCCTGTCACGCATCATGTCACGCGGCCCTGCCGCAGTTCGTGTACGCGGTCATGTCACGCGGCCATCTCACGCGGTCATGCAGCGCTTCATGCCACGCTTCATGCCGCGCGGCCCTGCCGTGCGGTGATGTCCTGCTCCATGCCTTCGTCAGTTCGGTGGCCTGCTCGACTCGCCTTGGGTGGCCGGGACCGTCGCCTGGCGGAACGGCTGCGCCGGCCGGCCTGTGCGGGCGAGCAGGCGGGCCGGCGGGCGGCCGCCGGTGGAGAGCCAGGAGCCGGCGATGATCAGCAGGAATCCGGCCACGGTGGCCGCCGTGAGCGGTTCGTCCAGGATGGTGACGCCGAGGGCCACGGCGACGGCCGGGTTCACGTAAGTGATCACTGTGGCCCGGCCCGGCCCGGCGATGGTGATCAGGGCGAAGTAGACCAGCAGTCCCGCAGCCGTGCACAACAGGCCCAGCACCACTATGCCGCTGACGGCCGCGGCCGACGGGGACCGGCCGGGAAGCCCCATCAGCCCGAGCGGGGCCAGGATGACCGCGTTGATCGTCACGGCCATGGCGGAGATCGCTAGAGCCGACGTGTCGGAGAATGACCGCTTGACGAGAAAGGTGGCGAAGGCGTAGCTGAGGGCGGCGACGAGGACCATGGCTGCCCCGAGCAGCGCCGAGCGGTCGCCGCTGACATCGAAGCCGAGCACGGCGGCCACGCCGGCCATACCGATGAGCAGGCCGAGCAGCCGGAGTCCAACGGCCCGCTCCGCCGGATCGAGCCGGATCGCCAGCACCGCGACGAAGAGCGGCAGGGCCGCGATGAGCAGCCCACTGAGCGAGGAGGAGATGTGCTGCTCTCCGGCGGAGATGAGAGTGAAGGGTGCGGTGACCTCGAGGAGCGCGAGCAGGAACAGCGGGCGCAGGCGGCCGCGCAACTGGCCGAGCACCCGTCTGTGCAGGGCGAGTGGAAGAAGCACGAGCGCCGCGACCAGGCAGCGCAGCCAGACGACGGCCCAGGGGGAGAACTCGTCCACCGCGATCTTGATGAAGAGATAGGGGAGGCCCCACAGCAGCGAGCCTGCAATGAACAACCACCATGCGGAACGACCCATCCCGCGGACGTTACCCGGGCGGACCGACTGCTGTGCGAGCGGATCGGGGTGAACCGCCCAGATCATTGCACCAAGGGCCGATCCGGTCTGATCTCTTCGCAGTCCGAGCCCGTCTGAGGCCGCCAAGGCCGTCTGAGGCCGCTCAAAGCCCCCCACGGACACCCAAGGACACCCAGAGAGCCATGCGAGAGCCGTCCGAGGCCCGTCCGAGGCAGTCCGCTCCGGGCCTTTCCCGCCGGCTTCAGCGGCGAGTCCACTACGGGTCCAGCCCCGAATCAGGATTCGAGTCAGGGGGGACGATGCTGCACACTTGTCGCAGTAACCGGTGAGGCGGAAAGAACGAGGTGCGGTCATGGCGGGGCGTGTACGGCCGATAACCCTGGTCGGTGACCCGGTGCTGCACCGGGCGTTGCGTCCGGTCGAGCATTTCGACGACGAGCTGGCGCAGCTGGCCGAGGACATGTTCGCCAGCATGTACGCCGCCGAGGGCGTGGGTCTGGCGGCCAACCAGATCGGCGTCGACCTGAGGATCTTCGTCTACGACTGCCCGGACGAGAGCAAGCAGCGTCGCAAGGGCGTCGTGGTGAACCCGACGCTCGAGCTGCCGGCCGTGGGGGAGCGGCGGCTGGACGACGACGAAGAGGGCTGCCTGTCCGTGCCAGGACCGCGTGCCTCTGTGGCCCGTCCCGACCAGGTCGTCTGTCACGGATTCGACGTCACCGGTGCCCCGGTCACGGTGCACGGGTCCGGGCTGCTAGCCCGCTGCCTTCAGCACGAGACCGACCATCTGGAGGGGCGGCTCTACATCGACCGGCTCTCCGGCAAGGCGCGCAAGACCGTCCTGCGCGACTACGAACGCCGACGTCAGGAAGCCGCCTCGGCCCGCTGAGTCACAGCCTGCGGCGAAGCCACTCGGTGTAGTCGAGCGCGCCTGCGTGGACGGCGGCGTGCGCGGCCCTGGCGATCCGCGCGCCCCAGGTCGATCGGGATCCCGCGAACGGTTCCGCCCGGCCGGAGGTCCGGGCCGCCACGCAGATGGCGTCGCTGGCCGTGCCGGTGCCCGGATAGCCGGCCTCCAGCATGGCCTGCGTCTTCGCCTCCGTCGCCGTGATGACGGCGTTGACCAGGGCGGCGTCGCTCAACGCCACCGGCACCGCGACGATGAGGTTGATGGTGCCCACTCGGACGGGGGCGAGCTCCGGATCGGTACCGTCCGGGGGAGCGGCCGCCCAGGTGGGCACCCGCAGTCCCACGGTGGCGGTCACCTCGACGCCCTCGTCGGCCCGCGTCACCAGCCGGTCCACCGAGGCGGCCGTGAGCATGCCCACCCCCGGGCCGGAGAGCCCGAAGCGACCGGTCAGCTCTTGGAGATGAGCGACCGGGTCGAGCCGCGAGTAGTCGCTCGGCACCTGAGCGTTCAGCACCCAGGAGGCCGTGCCGACGCCCCCGCCCATCAGGGCAGAGGAGATCATCCGCCATGCCGGTCCGGCCCGCCAGATCGCCGCCGCGAGCCGTACGTCCTGTTCCGAACGCCAGACCAGCTCAAGGTTCATGCCAGTGCCGGCTTCCTGTCCGTACCCGCTTCGTGTCGGCACCCGGTCCGCACCGGCTTCGTGTCCGTACCGGCTTCGTGTCGGCACCCGGTCCGCGCCGGCTGCATGTTCGCATCGGATTCATATCCGCATCGGGGTCACGGCCGTACCAGTGACAGCTGCGGCCGGCCGTCGGCCCCGGGGGTAACACGGACGTGAGCGCTGAAGTGCGCCGCCACCATCTCCGAGGTCAGCACGGAGGCGGCCGGGCCGTCCGCCGCGACCCGGCCGTCGGAGAGCAGCAGCAGGCGGTCGGCGTACTGCCCCGCCAGCGACAGGTCGTGCAATGTGGTCACCACGGTCAGCCCGTCCGCCAGCCGCAGCCGATCCAGCAGTTCCAGCACCTGCTGCTGGTGGCCGAGGTCCAGCGCGGTGGTCGGCTCGTCCAGCAGCAGCACCGGTGTCCGCTGGGCGAGCGCGCGGGCCAGCACGACGCGCTGCCGTTCCCCGCCGGACAGGTGACCCAGCGTCCGTGCCGCCAGCGCGGTCAGATCCAGCCGCTCCAGCACGTCGGTGCTGATCGATCGGTCGTGGACGCTCTCGCGGCCAAGGTACGGGATGTAGGGGGAACGGCCCAGCAGGATGTAGTCGAAGACGGTCATGTCCTCCGGCAGCACCGGGTTCTGCGGGGCGTAGGCGACCAGCCGGGCCCGTCGCCGCGGCCGCAGCGGGCCCGCCGGGGCGTCACCGAGCGTCACCTCGCCCGAGCAGGGCAGCAGACCGGCGACGGCCTGGAGCAGCGTGGATTTTCCCGCCCCGTTGGGTCCAATGACGGCCAGCCACGATCCGCACGGCACGTCCATGGAGACCGCCGACAGCACCGGCCTGCCGCCCCTCATGACGTGCAGATCCCGCACTCGTACGGTCACGTCTCCACCCGCCGGGTGGCCCGAAGCACACCGATGAAGAACGGGGCTCCGACGAACGCCGTCACGACGCCCAGCGGCAGTTCCGCGGGCGCGAGCGCCGTCCGGGCCACCACGTCGGCCAGCACCAGGAACACCGCCCCGCCCAGCAGCGACAACGGCAGGACCACCCGGTAGGAACCACCCGCCAGCCGCCGTACGACATGCGGGACGATGACGCCGACGAAGCCGATCAGCCCGCTGACGGCCACCGCGGACGCGGTGGCGAGCGAGGCCGCGGCGAGCACGATGAGACGCACCCGGGTGGCGGTCAGGCCCAGTGCGGCGGCCTCGTCGTCACCGACGCTGAGCACGTCGAGCAGCCGTCCATGCGACAGCAGCACGACGGTCGACACCAGTGAGTACGGGGCGATCATCGTGAGCGTGTGCCAGTCCGCGGCGGCCAGCCCGCCGAGGATCCACGCGTAGATCCGCTGCAGCTCCTCCACCTTCGACTGCTGCACGAAGGTCTGCACCGCGGTCAGGAAGGACGCCACCGCGACCCCGGCGAGCACCAGCGTCGCCGAGCCGCCGGCCCGGCCGCTGGTGTGTCCGAGCGCGTACGCCATCGCCACCCCGGTGAGGGCGCCCGAGAACGCCGCGAGGGGCACCGCCACCGTGGGATCCACCGGCGCGTACACGATCACCAGGGTGGCGCCGAGCCCGGCTCCGGCTCCCGCGCCGAGCAGGTACGGGTCGGCCAGCGGATTGCGGAACACGCCCTGGTAGCCGGCCCCGGCCAGGGCCAGCAGGCCGCCCACCAGCGCACCCAGCAGGACCCGGGGCAGCCGCAACTCGAACAGCACGTTCTGCTCGACCGGGCTGAGCCCCGAGTCGAGGCGGACGAACGGCAGCCGGTCCAGCAGCGCGCGTACGACTCCGCCGGGGGCGAGATCGGCCGCTCCGGACAGCAGCCCGATCAGCAATGCCGCCGCCAGTACCGCGAGCGCCACGGCGAGCACGCCGGGCCGCAGCCGGGTCTTGGTCACGAGGTCTTCTGGACCGCGGCGCCGATCGCCTTGACGAGGTCGACCAGGCGCGGTCCCCACCGGGAGGCGATGTCGTCGTTCAAGGAGACGACCCGGCCGTGCTTCACCGCGGACAGGTCCTTCCAGCCGGGGCGCCCGGCCACGGTCTGCGGGGACTGCCCGCAGCACACGGTGTCGGCCAGGAAGATCAGCGCGGGGTCGGAGGTGATGAGCGCCTCCTGTGACAGCTTGGGATAGCCGGTGCCCGTCTTGTCGGCTGCGTCGGCGACGTTACGGAGCCCGAAGAGCGCGTAGACCTGGCCGACGAAGGTCTTCGACGTCACCGTGAACAGGTCGTTCGTCAGCTCGTGATAGTAGGTGAGACCTCCGGTGGCGGGCGCGGCCTTCCGGGTGGCGCGCACCGTGGCGTCGATTTGCCGGCGCATGTCGGCGGTGAGCTTCGCGGCCTCGGCTGTGTGACCGGTCGCGGTGCCGAGATCGGTGATCTGGTCGTAGGTGTCGTCGAGCTTCACGGCCGAAGGTTCGAGCAGTACCGGGATCTTCACCTTCTGCAGGGCGGCCACGATGCCGTCGGTGTCGTTGGAGAGCACGACCAGGTCGGGCCGGTAGCCGATGACCGCTTCGGCGTTCGGCTTGAACCCCGACAGTTTGGTGCGGGGCGCGTTGGCGGGATAGCCGGACTGGTCGTCGACGGCGACGACCTGCGAGCCCGCGCCGACGGCGAACAGCATCTCGGTCGCGGTCGGGGACAGCGCGACTATCCGCGTGGGCTTCGCTGGGACGATGACCGGCCCGTTGCCCGCCTGGACGGTCACCGGCGCATTCGCGGGGGTGCCGTACGGGGTGGCGGGTCGCGGGGTTGCGGCTGAGGTGTCGCCGGCCCGGCCGCAGCCGGTCAGCATCAGGGCGCCCAGCACCATGGCCGCGTAGAGGGGGCGTGCGGGTCTCAAGGAGAGCCTCCCGATCGATGGCACGGTCGCTGGGAAGCGGAGACCCGGGTGATCGGATCGCCCTTCCCACGAGGGTCGATGTCGTCTGCGCGCGAGAAGGCGACCTGGCTCATCCCCGCGGCTTGCATCCACGGGGCGTGACAGTTGCGGGACAGCGCCGGACTCCAACCGGACTTCGCTTGATCGCGCGCGACCTGCACGTTATCAGGCCATTTGCCCGCAGCACGCCGCCGACTTGCGCCGACGATCCGGCCTGGTGATGTGATACTCAGTCGTTTTCGGAACACCCGCTCGCGTCCTCGTCGTTGTCATCACGTCGGGACCTTCCGTGACCACCACCCCAGAATCGAGGAGGAAGCCGAGTGAAGATCCCCAAGCGCGTCAACAACGCCTTGGACTGGGCAGAGGACAACATCCGCGTGATCACGGTCATCATGGCCCTGGTGGTCGTGTCCGTGGCGGCGTTGTGGATGCCGGCACTCGCCGCCTTCGTTCTCGGTGTACTGGTCGGCGGAATGACCGTCCGCTGGCGGATGGCCCGGCGGCTCAACCGGCTGCGCGCCGAGGCCGACGACCTGCTCCGCGAGAACGGCGCGCTGCGCCATGAGAAGACGGTGCTCTCCCAGGGAGTGATCGCCAGGAGCGGTCAGCTCACCCAGAAGCTTCCGATCATTCGTTCGGTCGACCAGCCGCCCCGCGCCCCGGAGGTCGAGGCTCCGGAACCGGATCCCGCAGACGCCCCGCGTACCGAGAGGCTCCCGATCATCCCCTGGGACGATGAGGACTCCGAGTACGAGGGTGGGGACACCCCTCTGATGGGCGTGATCAGGCCTCGCCGCTGAGGAGGCTCGGGCTCCTACGGCTGAGTCGGCGCACGGCCTCCACCATCGGAAGGGTAACGGAAAGTATTCTTTCCGTTACCCGATTGCTCTAGGGTGCGTAGGCGTGAGCCCGTCTGATTTCGGCCTCCCGCCGTCGAGCCACCTGGTCAGCTCGCCCACTCCGCCGCGGCCGGCCGGCCGGGCGGCCCGGACGAGTCCCGCGGTACGGACGGCCCTCGGCGGGTGCGCCGCGCTGGCCATGGGGATCCTGCTCGTCTGGGAGCTGGTCGCGTCGATCTCGTCCACCGTCGCCGTCCGGCCCTCCGCCCTCGGCACCGGCCAGGCGGCGTTACCGTCCGCGGCCGCCGGAAAGGGGCTGCCGGTCGGGACCGGCGAGACCACGCGGCCTCGCGGCCGCCCCGCGGCCCAGGTTCGCCGGCCGGAGCGACCGCGGGCAGCGGTCACCGACCCTGCCCCCGGCCATGCCCCCGACCCTGCCACCGGCCATGCCTCCGACCCTCCAACCGACCCTGGCACCGGCCATGCACCGCCCGTCCACCCAGGTCATCCGGTCCATCATCATCCGCGACCCCGGCATCGGCCGGCGACCACGCACGCGACCCCCGGATGGGTGCGGGCCGAATGTCTACGCCGGTTCGGCCATGATGCGGCCCGCCGGATGGCCTGCGAGGCCGCCCTGACCCAGCTGTTCGGCCACTGATGGATCACACCTGCTCGGTGGCGAGTGCCTGATCGCCCGTGCTCGATCACACTTGCTCGATCACACCTGCTCGATCACGCCTGCTCGGTCACCCGTGCTCGGTCACCCGTGCTCGATTACAAGCCGGTCCTGATCACATCTGGTTGATCAGGGCCAGAGCCTGGGCGTGGAGTTCCGGTGTGGCCGCCGCGACGACGAAACCACCCTCGAGAGGTGCGTGGCCGTCCCGGTCGGTGACCACTCCTCCGGCGGCCTCGATGATGGGGATCAGCGGGATGATGTCGTACGGCTGCAGACCCCCCTCGACGACCAGGTCGATCTGGCCGAGCGCCAGCAGGCAGTAGGCGTAGCAGTCCCCGCCGTACCTTTGCAGCCGCACCGCGCCGGCCACCCGGTCGAAGGCCGTCCGCTCTCCCGGGGTGGTGAACATGTTCGGGTGGGTGCAGTACAAGACCGCCTCGGCCAGCTCGGTCGTACGCGCGGCCCGCAGCGGGCGCTGCCCCGAACGGCCGGTGAACCGGCCCACCCCGCCCGCCGCCATGAAGGTCTCGCCCAGGTAGGGCTGGTGCATCCAACCGGCCACCGGCCGCCCGTCCATGACCAGCCCGAGCAGGATTCCCCAGGTGGGCACGCCGGTGACGAAGGCCTTGGTGCCGTCGATGGGATCGATGACCCAGCACCGGCCGGCTTCCGGCGGGCCGGTGACGCCTTGTTCCTCACCGATGATCCGGTCGCCGGGGAAACGGCCGCCCAGTTCCGCGCGGAGAAACTCCTCTACGGCCCGGTCTGCCTCGGTGACCGGGTCGAATCCCGCGGCGCCGCCCTTGTCCGCCATGCCCAGTTCGGCCGGGTCCGCGCGGAACCAGCGCAGCGCCAGCGTTCCGGCCCGCGGGATCAGTGCGTCGACAAGGTCGACGAGGTCGCTGAGATCGGTCATGGATGCTTTCAGAGGCATGACAGCATCCTGCCGTACCGTCACCCGGCGCCCCGCGCCCGGCGGCTCGTCCGGGCCGGTCAGGGCTCGAGGTCGTCCCCGGCGGGGGAGCCCAGCTTGACGGTGCGGACCTCACGTTTGCCGCCGTCGGTCACCACGGTGACCTGTCCCTTGTCCGCCTGGCCGAGTAGGCGGAGAGGGGGATGACCACGGCACCGCTGACCGAATCCGTGGTGATGACATCTTGGCCTGGCGTTCCTCCAGGGAGCCGGATTAGTTGCGAAGATCGTTGCGGAACCCTACCGCACATAAATGGCCGAAAAGCGGACGAATTCTAATGCTCGACAAAGACTGTCACTCTAAGTCACTATGGTCGTGCCACGATCATGTCCTCCGCGCTGCGAGAGGGGATAACATCCCCCGGGGCAGAGCCGACGGGGGGCGGGACACACGCATGGTGGACGGGATCATTGGGGCACTGCTCGGGCTGAGCGGTCCTGTGGTCTACGCGATCGTGGCACCGGTGGTCTTCTTCGAGGCCGCGATCATCGTCGGCTTCTTCTGCCCCGGTAAGACAACGATCATCATCGCCGGGGCGCTGGCCGGGCAGGGCAAGGTGCCTCTGATCCCGCTGCTCCTGGTCGTCGTGGTGGCCGCGATGGCCGGGGACACCGCCGGTTACGAGATCGGGCGCCGGTCCGGGAGCCGGCTCATCACCGCCCGGGCGTGCAGGCCCTACCGCAAGCACATCTGTCGCGGGCAGCGGCTGATCAGCGAACGCGGCTCGTTCGCCGTCTTCGCGGGCCGTTTCCTCCCGCTGATGCGGGCCCTGATGCCCGCGCTGGCCGGCAGCGTACGGATGCCGTACGGCCGGTTCCTGCTCTTCAACGCGCTGGGCAACCTGCTGTGGGGGCTTGGCTTCACTCTCGGTGGCTACTTCGCCGGAGAGGCCTTCAGGCGGACGGTCGCCATGGTCGGCCAGGGCGTGGCCGTCGCGGTGGCGGTCGGTGTCACGATCGCCGTCGCGTTCTGGGCCGTACGCCGCCACCGGGGCGAACGCACCCCGTTCGCACATGACGCCGAGAAGCCCCAGCCCGTTCGCACGTGACGCGGAGAAGCCCGCAGCCCGTTCGCACGTGACGCGGAGAAGCCCCCAGCCCGTTTCGCCCATGATGTTGAGGTGTCCCCCTCCCGAGGGGGACACCTCAACATCATGAGAGAGCTGGGAGCCGGCCAAAGACGCCAGATCTGGCGGAATGTGAATCCTTAACTGTCTTTGATCCCTTTCCGGGTCGTGCATGGTGCTCGCCGGGAAGAAATACCTGAACAGGGGGCTACGAAAGGGACATCATTATGCCGGGGCGCCCGGATGCAAGCGTCGTGGTCATCGCTTACAACGACGCAGAGCGGCTGCCCCGTGCGGTCGGTTCCGTGCTGGCTCAGTCGCTCAGCGATGTCGAGGTCGTCATCGTGGACGATGCCAGCACGGACGCCACCGGCAGGGTGGCAGACGGTCTCGCCAACGACCACGCCGACCGGGTGCGGTCGGTCCATCTCGCGGAGAACTCCGGCGGCTGCGGCGGCCCGCGCAACGCGGGAATCGAGCATGCCCGCGGCACGCACGTGATGTTCCTCGACAGCGACGACGTACTCGACCGGCACGCGTGCCTCAACCTGGTCGCCACGGCCGAGGAGACGGCGGCCGATCTGGTGTCGGGCCTGTGCTCGCGGGTCTATCTCGATCGGCGGAGTCGCCGGGAGAGCCCCTGGTATCCCAGGCTCTACGACCGGCGCGCGGTCTACGACTCCGTATTGGAGAATCCCGACCTGCTGTACGACACTCTGGCCACCAACAAGTGCTACCGGCGCGACTTCCTCGCTGACCACGGGTTACGGTTCGCCGAGCGGCTGCACTACGAGGACCTGCTGTTCACCGCCCAGGCCTACCTGGCCGCACGCCGGGTCGCCCTGATCCCGCACCGGGTCTACACCTGGTACGTGCACGAGAAGGCACCCTCGCTCTCCATCTCCAACCGGCGGGCCGAGCTGGCCAACTTCGCCGACCGGCTCGAGGTCCACCGGCGGATCGACGCGCTGTTCCGCGGGCGCGGCACCCGGGAACTGGAACTGGCCAAGGGCGCCAAGTTCGTCAACCACGACCTCATCCTCTATCTGCGTGAGCTGCGCGCCCGCGACAAGGACTACCGGGAGCGGTTCCTGGAGCTGGCGGGCTCGTACGTCGCCGAGCTGGACCCGCAGGTGTTCGAGGAGGCCCAGCCGATCCCGGCGATCGCCGCCTTCATGGTCCGGGAACGCGACTACGCTGGGGCGCTGGCCGCCGCGGAGTACAGCCGGACCGAGACGCCCGAGCTGCGCACCGACCTCGTCGAGCGCGCGGGCCGGGTCTACTGGGGCGCCCGTCACCTCGGCGCCGAGGCGGGACGGCGCGTCCTCGACGTCACCGACCTCGGCATCCACCAGCTGCCGCTCGGCGGACTGCAGCCCGGCAACACGCTGACCATGGTGGAGCTGCGCGGCAGGCATGCACTGCTGGCCGGTCATGTGGGCAACCCGCTCGGCCGCATTCCCGCGGACGCCGAGCTGAGCGGGGTGCTGGAGTTCTACGACCGGCGCCGCCGCCGCCGGGCCTTCCGGATCCCGGCCGAAGTGGCCCACACCGGGGAACGCCTGTACTGGCGGGCGATGTTCGATCCGCGTAGCCGGCTCCACCCGCTCGGGTTCGTCGATCCGGTCTGGGACACCCGGCTGTCGCTGACCGTGGACGGCGAGAAAGTGGTTACCCGGCCGGCCCGTGACGACGACTCCTTCAGCGGAGTGGCCCTGCCGGTGCGTCCGCGCCTGACCAGGCTGGCCGGAGACCACCTGCGCTCCTACATCACCGAGTGGGGACATCTGGCCTTCGTTCTCGACGGGCGCAGCCGGTGGACCCGGATGGCCGGGACGGTGGTGCGGCGGGTCGCCGCCACCCCGACGGGCCGCCGGCTGTGGTCGCGGATCTGTGAGCTGGAGCGGGCGATCCAGCGCATGATCACCAGCCGCAAGACCAAAGTGGCGATCTACAACCGGCTGCTGACCCGGCTGCCGGTCCGCACCGGCACCGCGGTCTTCGAAAGCCAGCTGGGCAAGCAGTACTCCGACAATCCCCGCTATATCTATGAGGAGCTGCGCCGGTCCGGCGCGCGGCTGGACACCACCTGGTCGTACGCCTCGACCCGGCGGGGGTTCCCCAAGGACGCCACCCTGGTCCGGCGCGGTTCCTGGGCCTACTATCTCGCCCTGGCTCGGGCCGAGTTCTGGGTGGACAACCAGGGATTTCCCGAGGGGCTGCGCAAGCGGCGGGCGACCACCTATCTCCAGACCTGGCACGGGTCGGCGTACAAGCGGATGGGCCTGGACCACCCCAGGCTCAAGAGCGACGTCCAGGCCGAGCAGGACCGGCTCCGGCGAATGGTCGAACGCTTCGACTGCTTTCTGGTGCGCTCGGGGTACGACGTCGACACCCTGGTGAAGGGCCTCGGGGTGAAGGCGGAGCTGCTGCCCGTCGGCTATCCGCGCAACGACGCCCTGATCACCGGCGGGGACGCCGTCGAACTCGAGGTGCTCCGCCGGGACCTCGGGCTGGACGACGGCCGCCAGGTCGTGCTGTACGCGCCCACCTACCGGACCGGCCCGGACGGGGAGCCCATCCGGAATCTGGAGCCGCCCTTCGACCTGGCCAGATTCGCGGACGAGCTCGGCGACTCACTGGTCCTGCTCGTCCGCCCGCACTATCTGTGCACGGTGGCCCTCCCGCCAGGTATGCGGCACGCGGTGCGCGGTGTCGGCCAGGTCTCCGACCTCACCGCGCTCATGCTGATCTCGGACGCCCTGGTGACCGACTATTCCTCGATCATGTTCGACTACGCCCTGCTCGACCGGCCGATGGTGTTCTTCACGCCCGACGAGGAGGAGGTGGCGCACGTCCGAGGTTCGTACTTCGACCTGGCCCGGCACGCTCCCGGGCCGATCGTCGGCACGGAGACGGGGCTGCTGGCGGCCCTGGCGGATCTGGAGTCGGTGCGGGAGGAGTACGCGGGAAGTCGCAGGAGCTTCGTCGAGAGGTTCGGCGAGTACGACCGGGGCACGGCCGCGCGGGCGGTCGTCGACCGATTCTTCAAGGGAGGGGGGCGTCGTGGCTGATTCGCGGGACGTTTTCATCGTCTGCAACAACATCGCGGAGATGGGCGGTCTGCAGCGCTGGGCACACCACCTGGCCGGGCTGCTGAGCGGCCGCGGCCACCGCGTCACCCTGGTCGGCGTCACCGACGCGCTGGAGCGCCACGACCACGGCCGCGACCCCGGCTACGAGCGGGTGGTCCTGCACCAGCACTGGCGGGCTCCGTCCATGAAGTGGCGTCCCGGGTCACCGTGGGGCCGGCTGAACTTGCCGGCCCGGTCGCGTGACCTGTGGCGTACGGCGGCGCTGCGGCAGGGGGCGGCCCGCCTGACGGACCTGTTCCGTGCGGCCCGGCCCGGCGGGGTGGTGATCGCGGCTCAGGTGTGGGCGATGGAGTGGGTCCGGGCGGCCGACACCACCGGGCTGAAGGTCATTGGGATGAGCCACGAGTCGTACCGGGCGACCCGCCGGTCCTCGCGGTACGCGCGGGTCCTGGAGCACTTCGCGGAGGCGGACCGGCTGCTGGCGCTCACCCGGGAGGACGCCGACGCGTGGGCGCGGGAGGGCATGTCCAACGCCGGTGACATGCCGAACCCGCTGCACGTCTCACCCGGCCGGTATCCCACGTTGAAGGATCCCGTGGTCACCTGCCTGGGCCGGTTGTCGCACGAGAAGGGGGTGGACCTGGCACTGGAGGCCTGGGCCCAGGTGTCGCCCCGGCACCCGGACTGGCGGCTTCGGGTGTACGGATCCGGACCTCTGGAGGACAGGCTCCGTCGTCTCGCCGGCTCCTGGGAGATCTCGGAGGTGGTCGAGTTCCATGGTGCCACCCACGACATCGAGACCGCACTGGCCGAGAGCTCGATCTTCGCGTTGCCCTCCCGCGAGGAGGGCTTCCCGATGTCGGTACTGGAGGCGATGGCGTACGGCCTGCCGACCGTGGCCTTCGACTGCGCGCCCGGGGTGCGCGAGTTGCTCACCGACGGGCACGACGCACTGCTCATCTGGCCCGGCGACACCGTCGGATTCGCGGCGGCGCTCGACCGGCTGATCAGGGACGAGGACTTCCGTCACGAACTGGGCGGGCACGCTCGCGAATCGGTACGCCGATTCGACCCTGAGCTGGTGCTCGACCGGTGGGAGCACCTGTTCTCCCTGCTCGACCATCGGCCCGGCGCCGAGCGCAGGGCTCCGGCGGAACCACTGACGACCGTGCTGCCGCACTCCGCGGCAGCGGGGGAACCGTCCCTCAAGTGACTCCGGCCGCTCGCCGAAATGTCACCCTCGAGCGCTAGCGTCGGGGCATGGCGGAGATCTCTCATCGGTTCGTCGAGACCAACGGCATCCGGATGCACATCGCCGAAGCGGGCTCCGGGCCGCTGGTGCTGCTGCTGCACGGCTTCCCCGAGTCCTGGTATTCCTGGCGGCATCAGCTCCTCCCGCTGGCCGACGCCGGATATCACGTCGTCGCTCCTGACCAGCGGGGCTACTGCGGCACGGATCGTCCGGACCGGATCGAGGACTACACCATCCTGCATCTGGTCGGTGACGTGATCGGGCTCATCGACGCGCTGGGCGAGGAACAGGCGGTCGTGGTCGGACACGACTGGGGCGCGCCGGTCGCCTGGCACACCGCGCAGCTACGCCCCGACCGGGTGAGGGGAGTGGCGGGGCTCAGTGTCCCACACCGTCCCCGCTCCTCCCGGCCGCCGATCTCGCTGCTGCGCGAGGCGTACGGCGACGGTTTCTACATCGTCTACTTCCAGCAACCCGGCATCGCGGACGCCGAGTTGGCGCTGGACCCGCGCACCACGTTCCGCCGCATGCTCTACGCCGCCTCTGGCGACGCCGCGGAATTCGCGCCGATCGTCCCGGAAGGCGGCGGGTTCCTCGACATCTGCCCCGATCCGGCGACGCTGCCGGGCTGGCTGACCGAGGAGGACCTCTCCACCTTCGTCGCCGAGTACGAGCCGAGCGGCTTCACCGGGCCGCTCAACTGGTACCGCAACTGGGATCGCAACTGGGAGCTCACCGCCGCCTGGCACCGGGCACCCATCACGCCCCCGGCCCTCTACATCGCCGGTGACCGCGACGTCGTCGCCACGGCGCCCGGGTCCAGGGAGATGGTCGCGGGCCTCCCGAGCATCATCCCGAACCTCCGCGAGCCGCTCTGGCTGGAGGGCTGCGGCCACTGGACCCAGCAGGAGCGCCCGCAGGAGGTCACCGCCGCGCTGCTCGGTTTCCTCGGCGAGCTCGGCTGACCCGGCTGGAGGCGTCGTGAACCGAACGGACCGGTTGTACGCCCTCGTGGAGGAGCTGCGGGCCATAGCGCCCCGCCGGCGCAGCGCCCGCGAGCTGGCCGAACGCCACGAGGTCAGCATCCGCACCATCGAGCGCGACATCGGCGCGCTACAGCAGGCGGGTGTGCCCATCTACGCCGACGTGGGGCGCCGGGGCGGCTACGCCCTGGACAAGAACATGACGCTGCCTCCACTCAACTTCACTCCACAGGAGGCCGTCGCGATGGCGATCGCGCTGAGCCGGGCGGCGGACACCCCGTTCGCGCGGGCCAGCCAGAGCGCGATGACCAAGATCATGGCTGTGATGCCGGACCGTGACGCCGCCGCCGCGCGCGAGCTGGCCGACCGGGTGCGGCTGCTCGAGCGGTCGGAACCGGTCGTGCCCCAGTTCTCGGCCGAGGTCGAGCACGCGATCAACTCCCGGCGGGTGCTGCGGATCACCTACCAGGACCGGTTCGAGTCCTGGACCGAGCGGGACGTGGAGCCGGTCGTCTTCCTCTGCGGGTCCCGCGGCTGGTATCTCGTCGCCTGGTGCCGGCTCCGCCAGGCGGGCAGGGCCTTCCGGATCGACCGCATCAAGGACGCCACGGTGACGGATCTGCCCGCGCCGATCCGGCCCTTCGAGGACTGCGCCCAGGACATCCCCGATCTCGTCACCCGCGTCCCCGCGCTCTGAAGCCGAGGCATGTCCCGCGCTGAGAACCGCCCCGGAAACACCGACAGGGGGTTGTCGCCACCCTGGGAGATCGTGGATCCATACCGGGAACGACACATCTCAGGAGGCACGTCATGGCGGCACCCGCATACAACACGGTGAGCTGGTTCCAGGTGGGCAGCGATGACCCCGACGGCGTCAAGCGGTTCTATGGAGACCTGTTCGGCTGGAACTTCACCTCGGACGGCGGCGGCAAGTACGACCTGATCAGTTACGCCGGTGCCGAACAGCCGAACGGCGGTATCGCCCACACCGATGCGGCATCCCAGAACCACGCGATCTTCTTGGTGATCGTGGAGGACGTCGCCGCGGTGGTCGCCGAGACCGAGCGACTCGGCGGCAAGGTGCTCGCACCCCCCACCACCGGCCCGGACGGTCTGGTCTTCGCCCACCTGCTCGACCCCTCGGGCAACCACTTCGGCGTCTTCACGCCTCCGCCGGCCGGCTGACACGCCTGCGAGGACCTCGCTGCGACCGCGTACCACCTGCATCCGGCGTCAGGGTCTGCCGCCGGATGCAGGTGGACGGTAGCGGGATCCCCTCATCCCCACCGTGACCGTACAGTCGGCGTCGCAGGTGGCATTGACACCCGCTGCACGATCACGCCGGGGATGAGGGGTTTCCGGACCGGTGCGCCTCAGCCGGCGCCGCGCCGTCCGCCGTGCCGCCGCCCCCCGCCGTGTCGCCCGCGGCGCCGTCCGCCGGGCCGTCCGCGCCGCCCGCCGTTCCGCCCCTGGTGGTCTCCGGCGCTGGGATGACGGCTCGCACGGTCTTGCCGCCCGGCCGGAGGTGCACACTCATGTCGGCCAGTTCTTCGACGACGCGCATGCCGAAGCCGCCGTCCTCGCCGGGCTCGCGCCTCTCGGGCGCGGCGGGCGAGGCGTCGTCGAGATCGACCAGCAGCGCGGGCCGGCCCTCGTGCGAGACCGTCGCGAGAGCCAGGGTGATCGGCGGCTCTCCGTGTGACACCGCGTTGGTCGTCAGTTCCGCGACGACGAGCAGCACGGTGTCCACATCGTGCGGCGCTCCCCACGCGGCGAGCACGTCCCGGGCGATGCGGCGCGCGAGTCGGACCGGTTGGGGCTCTTCGTCGATGCGGAACGACAGGCGCCGTCCGGTATGCGCCTCCAGGACGCGGGGGGCGGGCTGACTCGGATCGGCCTGCGCGATCTGTACGGCGAGTTCGTCGGGGGTGAGGGCGTGCAGCAGGCGGGCGGCAGCTAAACGGACGGGCGGTAGCGCCCACCAGCGGGCCGTGGTGCCGCCATGCCACGTGGTCCATCCGGGGAAACGCTCCATCAAGCCTCTGGCGATCTCTTCATGATCGGGCATCGGCCCGCTCCTCGGGGTTGAGGGCGGTGGCGTCTTTCAGCGCATCGCCGTCCTGAAGATCGGTGATCCACAGGGATCACGCGGAGCGGGCGTTCGGCCGCTCGGACGAGGTCGGGCGAATCGGGCGGCCATGGCCAGGTGATCAGACCGATCTTCTGTACAGTGCAGAATTCTCGATGGCTCACAGTATCTATCTGCCACATGGGGCTCGCAAGCACTTTGAGTGACCTCGCCGTCACAGGCTCGAGTGGGCGCGCAGAGGCCGGAGCCCACCCGCTCACGGGTCGGCTCCGGCCTCTGTGAAAATTCGGGGACGCCGGTTACCGCAGGTCGAAGATGCTGGCCCTGGCGTCGGCGACGAACGCCCGCCACGCGGTGGAGGTGAAGTCCAGCACGGCGCCGTCGCGATCCTTGGAGTCGCGGACGCCGACCGTCCGGCCGGCGCGGGTTCCGGCTTCGCTGTGGCGGCTGGAAGCCCCGCGCTCGGCGACGGCTACTTCCACGCAGTTGCCCGTCCCGCTGCTGCGGCTGGACTTACGCCAATCCGAAAATATGTCACGGTTCATCAGGTTTCCTTTTGTCTGGTCGGTTTCTAGCCGGGCAGCCGTTCGGCTGTCTCGGTGATGAGTTCAAGGCTGTCGGCCGCTGGCATGGCTGCTTCGCGCAATCGGCCGTATAGCGCGATGTAGGGGTTGACCTCCTCTTCCGCGGTGAGCACGAGATCGGATGTGACGGTGTCGATGGCGACGACCTGAGGGTCCTCGGGGTCGGCGTAGGTGTAAAGCGAGAACGAGCATCGTGGCACCGTGTGGCCGGCGATCAAAGCCTCTACGGGCAGAACGCGTACGGTGATCCGTGGTTCGGCGGTGGCGGTGGCGACCATCTGCCGTAGCTGCGCCTTGATGACCGCGGGAGGCGCGGACAGGCGGCGGATCGCAAGCTCGTCGATCAGGACCTCCAGGGTCGGGCCGCCGGGCCTGCGCATCATCCGCTGCCGTCCGGTCCGGCCTTTCGCCACTCCATCCGGAGTGATGGTGAGAGGCTGGATGGTCGCGTCGGCTTCGGTCCGGAATTGCACGAAATCGGGAATCTGCAGCAACCCTGGCAGAAAGGTCTGCTGGTACTCCCGGATGGTGACGGCACCGGCCTCGAGATTCGCGTACAAGGCCTGGCGTTCGCCCATGGTCTTGATGTTCGACTCCCACCAGCCCTTCGCCGCGGCCTCCTGGGCGATGGTGAGGATCTGCGCCCACTTGTCGCCGTCCACGCTGAGGGCGTCCAGAAGTTTGATGATGTCGTTCTGGTCGGGCGGGATATGTCCATTTTCCAGCCTGGAAATCTTCGCCCGGGACTCTTTGATTCTCTTTGCGAGCTGCTCGTGGGTGAGCGCGGCGTCCTCCCGCAGAACGCGCAGTTCATGGGCCAGGCGAAGGCGACGTACAAACGGGCTAATCATCCAGGCTCTCCCAGGCGCGCATGAATGCGAACGGTACGGAAGTCTGCACGTACTAGGAAAACCTTACCCACTTCCGTGTACGCAGAGTGGCCGAACGTCCCAGAGCTTTAGTGCCCCAAGCAAGTGCTTGACCAAAATGTGGCATAGGTCATATAACCGGCTCAGGCGTCGATGCCTCGCCAGTGGCCCCGGGTTGCAAACGGGACCGTTCCGCATTGCGCGGTTTCGCGACCCGCGCCCGTCTTCTCGCCTTCACGCAGCGCTAAGTCCTTGGCGCTCCGTCCCCAGCAACTGGTCGTAGCAGTCCTTCCGCAGCACTTAGTCCGTAGCACCTGTCCTGGGCGGCATCAGGCGCGAGCCACCCCCGGATCCTGTCAGCTGTACGAAAGCAGGGAACCCGGTATGAACTCGTCATCGCACGACTCCGAAATGCACAACTCTCGTACGCCACCGTACGACCGGAGTGGCCGAAGGCGTGGGCGGTCACCAACAGCGGCGCGTGGACCGACTCGACGATCCTGACGTCCACCATCAAGAACGCCGTGAACGCGGGCCAGCCGTCGAACGACAACTTCGATACCGCCCGGGCCACGCTCAACCGCTACGACCCGAACCGCGTCTTCAGCAACACCTTCCTGGACACCCTGCTCCCCTGACCAGCTGAGCCCGTTGTGACCTCGTTCTCCTGCGGGAGGTTCGCTGCGATCTCGCGGATGGCGCCCCGGCATCATCCGCGAGATCGCGGGAAAACGGGTGCGGGCCATTGGCATCGGGGCACAAGGGCGACGACCGTCGCGGCGGCCAGGAGCCATCTGGCCCGGTGCGCGGCACCGGTCGGCTGCCCGGGGGGCGGCCCACCGCCATATCCTAGGTCGCCGGGGCCGCTTCGGGCCGGTACGGTGCCACGGCCTGGGCGCACTCAGGACAGCACCGTATGGTCTCGCCGCCGGGCAGCCGCCCGATGCACACGCTGGGCGCGGGCCAACTCTTGGCACAGGAGGCGCACGCTTCGCCCAAGATCTGCGCGGGCGCCAGGCCCTCCGGGCTGATGATGTAGGACATACGGTCGGCCCTCCCTCGTCGGCGCTTTCGATGACAGAAGTTCGATGGCAGAAAGCGGTTCTGCATACGGGAGCGTCTACTGGGCTGTAGATGTCACTGCCGCACGATCTTCAGGGTTTTCCGGGGGGTACTCCCAGCGAAAGTCGGGGATGACCCGGATGGCGGTGCGGCCTTCTGCGAGGGAGAGTCGACGGGTAGGGCGCGGTGACGGCGCGGGACACCTGCGACGGCCGAGCCCTGTCCGAGAGGGAGACACCTGATGTCGATCGATCTGAGCGTGCCGGAGTTGGCGCAGGTTCTGTTCACCACGCCGCTACAGGAGTCCGACGACCCCTCGCCGGGCGAGATCCGCGCCGCCATCGACAGCTCGCTGGGCGCCGGGTGTGCCGCCTGCGTCGCGTACGTCGCCCAGGAGGCGGGCGACCACCCCGAAGCCTACGTGGCGCGCATGGTCTGGGCGTTGAACGCGGTGGCAAAGGCCCTCACCGCCTGAATGGAACGTTCCCGCCACCCGGCGGGACCTGCATCCGCTGTGGGGCGCGGTACGAGAGATCGCGGCCGTCCTCCAGGCGCTCCGGCGGCCGGCGCCACTGCACCGCCCACTGCGCCCCGTTGCCCCGGGTGCGTACTACGCAGCGGAGGGTGTTGGGGGGTCGCCGTTGACGCATAAACCTAGTTTTCCTACTATTTAGATGGGAATATTGCCAGGCCTGCCGTTAGGAGACGACACCGTGTCCATCGCTCCGTCCGCTGTCAAGCAGGTGCATCTCGCAGCGCATTTTCCTGGGGTCAACAACACGACGGTGTGGTCGGATCCGAGGTCGGAGAGTCAGATCGATTTTGGTTCGTTTGTGCGGCTGGCGCAGACCGCCGAGCGCGGTAAGTTCGATTTCTTCTTCCTGGCCGAGGGGCTGCGGCTGCGTGAGCTCAAGGGGCTCATCCATGATCTGGATGTGGTCGGTCGGCCTGAGTCGCTGACGGTGCTGTCTGCGCTGGCGGCGGTCACGTCGCATCTCGGGTTGGCCGCGACGGTCAATTCGACGTTCAATGAACCCTACGAGGTGGCCAGGCGGTTGGCGTCGCTGGATCATCTGAGCGGGGGCCGGGCCGCGTGGAACGTGGTGACCAGCTTTGATGCCTTCACTGGTGAGAACTTCCGGCGTGGCGGGTATCTGGCCGAGGCCGACCGTTACACGCGCGCTGCTGAGTTCTTGCAGGTGGCCCGGGAGCTGTGGGATTCGTGGCGCTCGGATGCGGTGGTGGCCGACCGGGTGGCGGGTGAGTTCGTGCGGCCGGGTGGAATCGGCTCGTTCCGCCATGACGGTCGGCATTTCGGTATTTCGGGGCAGTTCAACATTCCCCCCGGACCGCAGGGCCATCCGGTGATCATCCAGGCCGGGGACTCTGAGGAGGGGCGGGAGTTCGCCGCCCGGGCCGCCGACGTCATCTTCAGCCGGCACAGCAGGCTGGAAGAGGGACGGGCCTTCTACAAGGACGTCAAGGACAGGCTGGCCAGGTACGGGCGCCGGCCGGCGGAGCTGAAGATCCTCCCCGCGGTGACCTACGCCCTGGGCGACACCGAAGCGGAGGCGGCCGAGCACGCCGCGCAGATCCGGAAGGCGCAGGTCGGCCCGCAGACCGCGATCGCCTTTCTGGAGGGCGTGTGGGGAAGGGACCTGTCCGGCTACGACCCCGACGGCCCGCTCCCGGACGTCGAACCCGATCTGGTCGAGGGCGTCTCCAAAGGCCGGGCAGAGTTCCGAGGCGACCGCAGCACCACCGTGAACCAGTGGCGGGCGCTGGCCGAGCACAAGCGGCTCACGATCCGTGAGCTCGTCATCGAGGTCACCGGCCGCCAGTCGTTCATCGGGACCCCGCGCACCGTCGCCGACCAGATCGAGGAGTTCGTGCGAACCGACGCCGCGGACGGCTTCATCTTCGTGCCGCACCTGACCCCGGGCGGGCTCGACGATCTCGTCGACAAGGTCGTCCCCTTGCTCCAGGACAAGGGCGTCTTCCGGACCGACTACACCGGGCCGACGCTCCGCGACCACCTCGCCCTCCCCACCCCCCGCACCCAGGAAGAGGCATCATCATGACCGCGTCCGACCTTCATCTGGCGGTGGCGCTGGACGGCGCCGGATGGCACCCCGCGGCCTGGCGCAACCCGGCAGCGCGTCCTGGGGACCTGTTCACCGCCGGGTACTGGGCCGATCTGGTCACCGAGGCCGAGGCCGGACTGCTGGACTTCGTGACCTTCGAGGACTCCCTCGGCCTGCAATCGTCCCGCTTCGAAGGCCCGGACGGCCGCACCGACCAGGTTCGGGGCCGCCTCGACGCCGTTTTGCTGGCCGCCCGGCTCGCCCCGCTGACCTCCAGCATCGGGCTGGTACCCACGACGAGCGCGACCCACACCGAGCCCTTCCACGTCTCGACCGGCATCGCCACCCTGGACTTCGTGAGCAACGGGCGGGCCGGCTGGCGCCCGCAGGTCTCCGTCCGCAGCGGCGACGCCGCACACTTCGGGCGCCGCGAGTTCCCCCGGCTCCGCATCGAGGACCGCGATGACCCCGCCCTGGCCGCGCATGTGGCGGAGCTGTTCGGCGAGGCCACCGACGCCGTTGAGGTGGTCCGCCGCCTATGGGACAGCTGGCAAGACGACGCGGAGATCCGCGACGTTCCCACCGGCCGCTTCATCGACCGCGACAAACTGCACTACATCGACTTCGCAGGCCAATGGTTCAACGTCAAAGGACCCTCGATCACGCCCCGCCCACCACAAGGACAGCCGCTCATCACCGCCCTGGCCCACGACACAATCCCCTACCAGTTCGCCGCCCGCAGCGCAGACCTCGTCTACGTCACCCCGCACTCCCGCGACCACGCCACCACCATCATCAGCCAAGTACACGACGCCGAAGTGGCCGTCGGTAGGCAGGGTCAGCCACTGAAGATCTTCGCCGACCTACTCGTCTTCCTCGACGACGACCCCGCAACGGCCGCACAACGCAAAGCCCGGCTCGACGCCCTTGACGGGACACAACTGTCCTCCGACGCGCTGGTCTTCACCGGCACCCCCAGCCAACTCGCCGACCTCCTCCTCGACTGGCACGAAACCGGCTACCACGGCTACCGGCTACGCCCCGGCACACTTCCCCACGACCTGACAACCATCACCCAACGACTCATCCCCCAACTACAGCACCGAAACCGCTACCGCCACGCCTACAGCACAACCACCCTGCGCGAACGACTCGGCCTCCCCCGACCGGCCAACCGCCACGTACAGGTCGCATGAACGGCAGGTGCCGCGTCGGGATCAGCTGATCTCGCGCAGGATGTCGCGGGCCAGGTTGTCGGCGATCCGGAAAGGCATCGCGTTGGTCCGGGGCCTGGCGAATCCGGCGATGGCGAACCCTCGGCCGACCCAGTGCCCGAGCGCGAACCGGCGGGGATGCGGCCGGCCGGAGCCGTTGACCAGCCGTCCGTTCTCGACCCTGAGCCGGCCGAGGGGGTACACCGCGCCGTCCGGGCCGGTCAGGACCTCTTCGGTGACCGACCCGCTGCCGTACAGCTCGCTCAGCAGCGGATCCCGGGTCCGGGCGACGCTCGCGGAGGGGAGCCGTGACTCGACCAGCGCGCTGGCGTCGATGGAGCCGGTCACCTGCGGGCTGGAGGCGCGGAAGAGCCCCGCCCGCGGGTCGGCTTCCACGGTCAGACCCGCGCCGAGGAATCGTACGATCCCGGCCCGCGACAGGGCCTCCAGCTCCAGGAGCCGCTGTGGCGGTGGCCCGGAGGCGTAGTAGCTGAAGACACTCTGGAACCACTGCATGAGGTCCTCGGCCTGGGACCTGGCCGACAACCGGCCGCGGTTCACGGTGTCCAGGATGAGGCCCAGCATCACCAGCATCCCGTTGTACAGCGCCAGGTCCGGGCTGTAGGCGGGGTCCGCGTGCCGTTCGACGTTGGCGGTGATGTAGGAGCGCAGCCATCGCTGGAGGTCCTCGGCGTCACCGAAGCTCAGCCCCTCCAACGGCGACAGAAGCCTCGTGAGGTCCAGCCGGTCCTCCGTCTTCGGCACGGCCTCCTCCGCCAGCGCGATCCGCTCGTCGGTCTCCCAGTCGAGCGGGTCGTAGCGTTCGAGAAATTCGGCCCAGGGGAGGGTGACCCGTTGCGGGTGGGCCATGAACAGCTCGTGGTAATAGAAGTGCCCCAACTCCTTGGCGATCAGTGGCCACAGGTCGCGGTGCAGGTCGAGAGGGCCGCGCCGCTCGTGGAGTTCCGCCGTCGCGTCCGCGACGAGGTAGCGCGGCGCGGGGAGTGGTGCGCCCTGCTCCGAATAGGTGATCTTGGCTTGGTACGGGATGCCCCGCCGCGAACCCGCGTACATGATCGGCTCCCGGCCGGACGGGTGGTACACGTACCCGCCGCCCGCCCGGGGTTCGAACCGGCCGCCACGTCCCTGCGCGAGCAGGACCATCGTGTCGACGAAACCGAGACCCATGCCCCGCAGGATGACCGGCTCGCCCGCTGGGATCACGTCCAGGTCGGCGTCGGCGGCGTAGTGCGGCGGGAGATAGACCAGCCCATGCGCGTCGGCGAACTCCGCAAGCTCCTGGTGGACTCCCGCCGGAGCCACGTCGAGGAAGCCCTGGACCAGCAGGACGGCGTCGGCGTCGAGCGGCTCGCTGCGGTCGCGCAGCCACACCAGCTGGCGGCCGTTCGTCTCGGTGAGCGCCTCGGCCGTGGCCTGGTGTACGTGGACCTGGACCGCCGGGGGCGCCGAGGCCACGATGTGGTCGAAGCACCAGGAGAGGTAGGCATGCTGCACGTACCGGGGTGGGAACGTGGCCGGGGTGATGTCGTGACCGTGCTCGGTCGCCCATTCGTAGATGGCCGGGCCCGGGCGGATCGGCCCTTCGATCTGCACGCTCTCGTCCGTGAACAGGCTCACCTCGGAGGCCCGGGAGTTCATCCACATCAGCTCGGACTGCTCGCGGCGCCACGTCCGCCCGCCGCCCGGTGGATACGGGTCGACCACATGGATCTCCAGCTCACGACCCGTGGGCGCGTTGGCGCTCAGGCGATCGACCATGACCGTGCCGCCGGGGCCGGCCCCCACCACCACGATGGTCAGGGGTTCGCTGCTCACAGCATCGAGGTTCGCACCGTTCCCTCGCTTAGTCAATCTTTCCTACCGATAACATAGGAAACACCAGGATCTTTCCCGAAGAACCCATCTCTCGAACACTGTGGGATCAGGACCACCGGCAAGGTCGTCAGCAACAACTTCCCAGAGATCACCCTGGATCTGGGAGTGGCCTTCGACGAGTGGGGCAATGACCTGGCCGGAGACGGCCTGCCATGATCGCGGGCGTCAGGGCCCGCGCGGCAAGGAAGAGGTCAAGGTTTCCCGCCCGGCCCGTGTCGCGGGCTTGATGGTCCTGCGAGTCGTTAACGTCGGACGCTATGGCCGATCATGACGAGCCGGGCCGAGACCCGGAGTTCGGGGTCCGGGTGCTCGGATACTCCCGGCGCCAGGTGGACGAGTTCGTTGCCGAGGTGCGCCGAGAGCTGGGCGCCCTGCGCCCAGGGCCCGAACGAACCGGGGAACCCGGATGGATGGTGCCCGAGCCGGCGCCGGGCCAGGTCTCGCGGATGCTGCGGATGGCGCAGGAAGAGGCCGACGCCCGGGTCGCGGAGGCCAGGCGGCAGGCGGAGAAGACCCTTCGGAGCGCCCGGGAGGTGGCCGACCGGCTGATGACCGACGCGCGGAAACGCTCTGTCGAGCTGGAGGAGAGAGTCTCCGCCGCGCTCGACCGGGAGGTGGCGGCCCGGGTCGACGAGCTGGTACGTACGCATGGCCGACTGCTCGCGGGGCTGGCCGCGATGCGCGACTCGGTGGCCGAGGCCCTCGACCACGATGCCATGCTCGGGCCGATCCGACCGCCGTCCATGGCGGACCTGACGGACCTGACGGATCTGGGGGACAGAATCCGGGTGTACGTGCCGCAGCCCGGTGGGCTCCCCGCCGAGCAGGGCGACTGGAGGGCCGGATGAACGACGCGCCCCTCGACGACCTGGTCCTCTACTCGGCGCTGTTCGTGATCATTCTGCTGGTGTCCTCGCTGCTGCTGTGGATGGCGAGGCTCGCTCTCGTGCGGTGGGGACCGCGTGAGCCCGAGCCGTCGCTCGAGGAGAGAGCCCGCTCGGCCGTCCTGCAGCTGCAGAGCGTGGGAGTGGACGTTCCCGGGCTGCTCGGTGAATGGTCACCGGTGGACCAGGAAGGCCGCCACTCGGCGGGCACCCGCCCCTGAAGGGGGCTTTTGGCATTGCTCTGAGCTGGGTGGGTATACCTAGAGTAAGCACATCCATACGGCATGTCCGCTCGCCGAAGGGGCCGCAGCCGGCGGCAGAGGGAGCATGGACAGCGAAGGAAGTGACCGGCCATGGGCTTTCTGCCTGCTCGCAAGGACCCGGCGGCCGTCGAGGTCGCCCGCCCCATCGATGACGATCTGCCGCGTGCGGTTTCGGGTCAGGGACATCCGCACGGCAGGAAATCCTCGTGGGTGCTGGTCGGCACGGTGATCGTGGCTTTCCTGGTCGGCGGTGTCGCCCTCATCCTGCATGCCTGGACCATCATGATCATTTGTGCGGCCGTCATCGTGCTGTCGGTGCCGATCGGAGCCGCGATCCACATCATGTCCGACACCGTCGGCTGGACGGACGCGCCGCCGACGTACATCGACCGGGGACACGTCATCCGGGAGGCCTGCCGCCTCTACCGCCGTGAACATTCGGGCGACGACCCGAACATGGTCGCCTGACGCCGTCGCCCGGAACGCCCGGTAACCGGCCGTCGCATCGTGCAACCGAACTCCCAGCATCACTTTCGCGCACGTACCGGCTTCCCGCGAGAGCACCTCACACGACTTGGGCCCCTTCACGATCTCGCCGCCCGCACCCACCACGCACCGATCACCACGTCGGCCTCCTCCTGCGCCTCCAGCAGGCGAGAGAGCTTCTCCGGCTGACGCGACCCATCGGCTGTCCATCTCGACCAGCACGTCATAGCCCTGTTCCAGGCCCCCTACGAAGACCGCGACGTCCGCGCCCAGTCCGTCCTTGACGGTCCGGTGCAGCACCTTCACTTCACTTGCACGTCCACGGCGGCAGGGTCAACTTCCCTCGCGTCTGCTCCTGGCGATCGCACGGTCCAGAGGGAGCCGGTGACCCCCTTCCAAACGCCCATATGAGGTCGGCCGGCAACTTCTCCCGATCCTAGGGACATGTCGGCGCGGTATCGCCCTCGGTGTGGCGGTCAGCGGTTCTCAGGCCGCATTGTGGGCCGACGCCACACGATCGTGCGCAATGGCCCTGCGAAATCCCTTGATTTCCCGGCAAGAACGCAAACGGTCATAGCAAGGAGTTGTAAACGTTGATCAAAGACTCAGTGACATGCGATGCCAATCGCGCCTAGCGGGCCTTCGCGATGTTTCTCTGTATTCGGCGACGTTGACGAGGTCAGCGACGCAGCAAAGGACAATCCGTCACTGGAATGAGGATTGTCCAATTTCTGTACGAGGGAGCCCGATGACTTCATTTTCCAGAACAGCTGGTGGAATAGGCGCCGGCCTGCTCACGGTCGCGGCACTGACGGCGGCGACACCAGCGGCACAGGCGCAGTCCGCAGCGAAGGCAGCGGTCGTCAACGTGCCGTGCGACTCGACGGCACTGTTCAACGCTGTCACCACCGCCAACGCGACACCGACGGTCCCAACCACGCTCCGGCTCGCCAGCTACTGCGTCTATAGCCTCACCACCGCCACCGCACTCCCGCCGATCGCGGCTCCCGTCACCATGCTCGGCGGGCCGTCCACAAGCCTCAGACGTGCGGCGGGGACCACGGCCTTCCCCATTCTGCAGGTTGCCGCTACCACCGGTAACCTCCGGGTGGAGGGGATCTTCATTCTGAATGGATCCGCCGCAACCAGCGGCGGCGGCATTCAAAACGCGGGCACTCTGGTGCTGAACCATGTCACGCTCAGCGGCAACAAAACCACAGCGGCCGCGGCCAATGGCGGCGGCCTGTACAACGCCGTTGGCGGTACCGCGCTGGTCTCCCACAGTCTCATCATGGGGAACGCCACTACAGTCGCGGCGACAGACGGTGGCGGCATCTACAACGATGGCTCACTGACGGTGTACCAGAGCCGGGTCACCGGTAACGTCTCGGCTGGCAACGGTGGCGGTATATTCACCGCGGCGACTCGCACGACACGCCTCATGCAAAGCACCATCTCGGGCAATCACGCGCTTCTGGGCGGTGGGCTGTACAACAGCGGCACGACCACACTCGACCGCACTTTGGTCGCGCTCAACCGGGCCACCGACACCACCGCCACTGGGGGCGGGATCCTCAACAACACCGGCGGCACCGTGACGCTCTCCAACTCCATCGTGGGTAAGAACACTCCCGTCAACTGCGAGCCTGCCATTGTGGGCTGCACAGGCTGATCTCGAGCACGGTCTCCTCGGCGGAGACCGACCCCGCCCTCTCGAATGAGCTGAGCGAGGTCGGTCTCCGCTGTGGTTGTTCGCACGGGTTACCCGCTGCTGGAGGCGGCCCAGATGTTGATACCCGCCTCCACCGCGTCACGGTCGATCGCGGCCAGCTCGTCGGCGGTGAACTCCAGCCGGTCCAGGCCGGCGACGCTGTCCTCCAACTGCGCGACGCTGCTGGCTCCGATGAGCACCGAGGTGACCCGCTGATCGCGCAGCGCCCAGGCCAGGGCCATCTGCGCCAGTGACTGCCCGCGGGTCGCGGCCATGTCGTTGAGAGCCCGGATGTGCTTGAGCGTCTGGTCGGTCAGTAGATCCGGAGACAGGGACTTGCCCTGGCTGGCCCGCGATCCGGCGGGCACGCCGTTCAGGTATTTGTCGGTCAGCATGCCCTGGGCCAGTGGGGAGAAGGCGATGCAGCCCACGCCCTCCCGCCCCAGCGTGTCCAGCAGACCGCCTTCGATCCAGCGGTTCAACATCGAGTAGGACGGCTGGTGGATGAGCAGGGGGGTACCCAGGTCGCGCAGGATGGCGGCGGCCTCGGCGGTGCGCTCCGCGGAATATGACGAGATGCCCGCGTACAGCGCCTTGCCCGACCGTACGGCGCGGTCGAGCGCGCCCATGGTCTCCTCCAGCGGCGTCTCGGGATCGAAGCGATGGCTGTAGAAGATGTCGACGTGGTCCAGGCCCATCCGCCCCAGTGACTGGTCCAGGCTGGCCAGCACAGACTTACGCGATCCCCATTCCCCGTACGGCCCGGGCCACATATCGTAGCCCGCCTTGGTTGAGATGACGATCTCGTCGCGGTACGGCTTGAGATCCTCACGGAACAGCCTGCCGAAGTTGATCTCCGCGGATCCGTACGGAGGACCGTAGTTGTTCGCGAGATCGAAGTGCGTGACCCCGAGGTCGAACGCACGCCGCAGGATCGCCCGTTGGATGTCCAGGGGCCGGTCGTCTCCGAAGTTGTGCCACAGGCCCAGCGACACTGCGGGCAACTTGAGCCCGCTGCGTCCGCTGCGGCGATAGGGCAGACGGTCATAACGATCACTAGTGGCGTTAAAGGTCATGGTCAGGAGTCTGCCATGTCCTCGCCCCACGCGATGATCCGTCCCAGTTCTCGTATCGCATGGCGAGTGGCGAGAGGACGCCCTGGCTAATTCCTGCTAATCCCATTGATTTAGTAGGAAATCTGATGGATGATGAACCCCGTGAGCCGCAGTCAACTCCTCGTCACGCGCTTGCACGTCGATCTCAGGCGGCAGGCCAGCGCACTCTGTCCGCGTTAGACGGAGCCCCGTTCTCGATGGGACGGTCGGGCCCGTCTCCGTCATCCGCGCACCAATGTGGCAGTGCCGCCATGACCGATCGAGCACCCATTGGCTCTCGTCTCTCGATGAGCCGCTCGTGATTCCAGACGATCCGTCCCGCCGGTCGTCGCTGCCCGCCCTCTCGTGATCCAACGGCACCCGCTCCGCCGACCGGCCGGAGCGTCGGTCCGTCATGCCCGCGAGGGGCGCGCGATCCGTTCCTTTAGACGCCGTACGCCGAGGAGACCTCAGTTGAGTACCACCACCAGACGTCAGTTCGTTTCGCTGCTCGGGGTGGCGGCCGCAGGCGCGGCCGTCGCGGCCTGCGGGAAGGCCGCCCGCGGCCAGGCCACGGCCGGTGGAGGGACAAAGGCCACCACCCTGCGCTACCAGGGTTCGGTCGGCCAGGTCACCCCGGCCGAGCTGGCTCAGGATCTCGGCTATCTCGGAAACGTCAAGCTCAAGTGGGTCGGTAACACGATCAGCGGTCCGCAGGACATTCAGTCGGCGGCCACCGGCCAGATCGAATTCGGTGGTGCGTTCAACGGCGCCGTAGCGAAGCTGGCCGCGGCCGGAGCGCCGATCACGGCGGTGATCGGCTACTACGGGGTCGACAAGGACGCCTACAGCGGGTTCTACGTCCTGGATGGCAGCCCGATCAAGAGCGCTCGCGACTTCATCGGGAACAAGGTCGGGATGAACACGCTCGGCGCGCACTCCGAGGCCATCCTCGATATCTATCTGAGTCGCAACGGGCTCACCCCGGCCGACATCAAGAAGGTGGAGCCTCTGGTGGTCCCGCCGATCACCACAGAGCAGTCGATTCGCCAGAAGCAGATCGAGGTCGGGGTGCTGGGCGGCATCTTCCGGGACAAGGCGCTGGCCACCGGCGGCATCAGGAAGGTATTCAGCGATTTCGAGCTTCTCGGCGGCTTCACCGCGGGCACCTACGTCTTCCGCGACGACTTCCTCAAAAGGAACCCCGAGACCGTCAGGACCTTCACCTCCGGGGTGGGCAAGGCCCTCGAGTGGGCGCGGACCACATCCCACGCCCAGGTGATCGAGCGCTTCACCAAGATCATCCAGCAACGCGGCCGCAACGAGAACACCGCCGCGTTGCAGTACTGGAAGTCGTACGGAGTCGCGGGCAAGGGCGGTGTGATCGCCGACAAGGAGTTCGGCACCTGGATCACCTGGCTGGAGCAGCAAGGTCAGCTGCCCAAGGGCAAGGTCAACCCCTCCGATCTCTACACCAACACCTACAACTCCTTTGCCGGCGGTGGCCAATGACGAAGATCAGCGTTCAGCACATTCGAAAGACCTTCAAGATTCGGGGCGGCACGGAGCTCGGCGCTCTCGACGACATCAACCTGGACATCTCCGAGGGCGAGTTTCTCGTCGTCGTAGGGCCCAGCGGCAGTGGCAAGTCCACCCTGCTCGACCTGCTCGGCGGGCTCAGCAGACCGACTTCGGGGCGCATCCTGCTCGACGGAGCCGAGGTGACCGGCCCGGGGCTCGACCGGGGCATCGTGTTCCAGCAGTACGCGCTCTTTCCCTGGCGCACCGCCCAGCGCAACGTCGAGTTCGGGCTCGAGGCCAAGGGGCTGCCCCGGCGGAAACGGGCCGAGCTCGGGCGGCACTACCTGGATCTGGTGGGGCTCACCGGGTTCGAGGACCGCTATCCGCATGAGCTCTCCGGCGGGATGAAACAGCGGGTCGCGATCGCCCGCAGCCTCGCCTACGACCCGGACGTCCTGCTCATGGACGAACCGTTCGCGGCACTCGACGCGCAGACCCGCGAGTCGCTGCAGGAGGAACTGCTGCGCATCTGGGAGAAGACCGGCAAGACCATCGTCTTCATCACCCATGCCATCGACGAGGCCGTCTACCTGGGACAGCGCGTAGCGGTGCTGACCTCGCGGCCCGGCCGGGTCAAGGAGATCGTCGACGTCGACCTGGGCGCACGGCTGTCCGTCGACGACGTCCGCTCCAGTTCCGAGTTCGCCGCGCACCGGCATCGGGTGTGGTCCCTGCTGCACGACGAGGTGGCGGCGGCACAGCGGCTGGAGAACCTCACCCGGGTTCCCGCCGTGGTCACGCCGGACGGCAAGTCCGGCCCGGAGGGCAAGGCGGAGCTGAAGGGGAAGGAGGTCGTTTCCGTTGACTGACGTCCTGGGAGCGCCCCCGGTGACCGCCGCCGGGCATGTGGTGGCGGCTGTTCCACGGACGGGCACCGTGCTCGGGAAGATCGCTGCCGCCGTGCTCGGTATCGGGCGGCGGACGGTGGCGATCGCCGCGTTTCTAGCCCTGTGGGAGACCGCTCCCCGGATCGGGCTGGTCGACCGTACCTTCCTGGTTCCGTTCTCCGAGGCGGTTCCGGCGCTCTGGGAACTCGCCAGGAACGGGCAATTGTGGAGCAATACCGAGGCGAGCCTGATCCGGTCGCTGACCGGCTTTGTCCTGGCGATCGCCGTCGCCGTTCCGCTGGGGCTGCTCATCGGCTGGTACCGGCAGGTGGCGGAGATCCTCGACCCGCTGCTGGAGCTGTTCCGCAACACCGCCGCGCTCGCGCTGCTGCCGGTGTTCATTCTCATCCTCGGGATCGGTGAGACCTCGAAGATCTCGATCGTGGTCTTCGCCTGCATCTGGCCGATCCTGCTCAACACGGTCAGCGCCGTGCGCAGTGTCGACCCGACCCTCATCAAGTCGGCGAAGTCGCTGGGCCTGTCCGCGCCCCGGATCTTCCAGAAGGTGATCCTCCCCGCGTCCGTACCGACGGTCTTCACGGGCATCCGGATGGCCGGCGCCGCGTCGATCCTCGTGCTCGTCGCCGCGGAGATGGTCGGCGCGAAGGAAGGACTCGGCTACCTCATCAACGCTTCGCAGCAGAACTTCGCGATCCGCGACATGTACGCGGGCATCATCGCGATCTCCGTGATCGGACTGGTCTTCAACCAGGCCCTGGTCCTGATGGAGCGTCGTTTCACCCGGTGGTCCGTTCCCGTCGGCCACTGACTCCCCGTTCGATCCACGGACCCCCCACGCCGGCCACTGATGCCTGCTCGCCACTGACGTAAGGAGACCTCCGATGAGCGGCGACACGCGCCGGCTTCACCTCAACGCGTTCCTGATGACCCCGGGCCATCATGACGCGGCATGGCGTCATCCCCAGAGTCAGCCGCATCGGGCCACCGATGTCACCTATTTCCAGGAGCTGGCCAGGACGGCCGAGAGGGGTCTGCTGGACTCGATCTTCTTTGCGGATGGGCTGGCGATCTGGCACCGGATCGGCGGCAACGTCTCCGGCGGTCTCGAACCGCTGACGTTGCTCTCCGCGATCGCCGTGGTCACCGAGCACATCGGCCTGATCTCGACCGCGTCCACGACCTTCAACGAGCCGTTCCATCTGGCCCGCAAGTTCGCCTCGCTGGACCACATCTCCGGTGGTCGCGCGGGCTGGAACATCGTCACCTCGGGGAGTGAGGAGGAGGCCGCCAACTTCAACCTCGACGAGCATCTCGAGCACGGCCTGCGGTACGAGCGCGCGGCGGAGTTCGTCGAGGTGACGAACAAGCTCTGGGACAGCTGGGCCGATGACGCGGTCGTACTGGACCGTACGGCAGGGGTGTACGCGGACACGGCGAAGGTCCGCCGGATCGAGCACGTCGGCAGGCACTTCAAGGTGCGCGGGCCGCTCAACGTGCAGCGCATCCCGCAGGGCCGCCCACTGCTCGTGCAGGCGGGCTCATCCGAGGACGGCAAGGAGTTCGCGGCCCGCTACGCGGAGGCGATCTTCACCGCCCAGCAGACGCTCTCCGACGGCCAGGCCTTCTACAAGGACGTCAAGACACGTGCCGAACGGTACGGACGCCGGCCCGTGAACCTGAAGATCCTTCCTGGTATCTGCCCGATCATCGGCTCGACCGAGGCGGAGGCGCGGCGGCTGGAGGACGAGCTGACCGGACTCCAGGTGATCGACTACGGGCTGGCCCAGCTGTCGAGCATGCTCAACACCGACCTTTCCGGCTATCCGCTGGACGGGCCGCTGCCCGACGTGCTGCCGACGGAGGACGACGTCAACGGCAACAAGAGCCGGTTCACGCTCGTTTCCGAACTCGCACGACGCGATCGGCTGACGATCCGCCAGATCATCGCCAGGCTGGGGGGCGGCCGCGGCCACCGGGTGTTCGCCGGCACGCCGGAGCAGATCGCCGACCAGCTCGAAGAATGGTTCCGGGAGGGAGCCGCCGACGGGTTCAACGTGATGCCCCCGATCCTGCCCACCGGGCTGGAGGACTTCGTTGACCACGTCGTGCCGATCCTGCAGCGGCGCGGTCTGTTCCGTACCGAGTACACCGGCCGGACGCTGCGCGAACACTACGGCTTGGACCGGCCGGAGCGCGTCTGAGAGCGGCTGCGGACCGGCGGGTTCAGCCCGCGCCGGAACGCGCCCGTGTGTTCCGCGCCGGTGTGGTCGGTGCCGACGCGTTTCTTGGCCGACATGGCCGATGTGGTCGACGGGCGTCGCAGGTTCCGCCGTCTTCAGCGTGAACAAGCGGTGGCGATACTGCAACCAGGTTTCCACACGGTGGACAAGCCCTGTGGACGAGGCGGCGCGGCGGCCTTGATCGCGACGCTGACCAGAGAGACCACCAGCGCCACGTCGTTGCTGCTGTCCAGCCGCACGCTGACCCAGTCGCTGCGGGGCTCCATCCCGGGCCGGCCCGACTCCACCCACGGCCCATGGAGCCGGGCGACCACCGGCCTGGTCAGGCGCAGTTCCGCCTCGCCCTCGCCGTGGAAGTGCACGATCTCCCGGCCGTCGACCGTGAGCGCCATGCCCACGCCGCAACTCGCTCGCACCGTGCGCACCCGAGGCCAGGAACCCGCCTGAGCGATCACATGTGCCGAGTAGGAACCCTCGGTAATGTCCATCGAGTCCATGCTGTCGCCCGAACCCCGGTCAATGGAACCCCTTTGGCCCCAATCGTGACCCGAATCGCTACCATCCGGCCACCTCGCGTTCAGGCCCGGGAACCGAGACTAGGCTCGCTGACATACCGGTGGCTCGGCAACCCGTGGCTCGGCAACCCGTGGCTTGGCAAGCGGTGGCTCGGCGGGCGGTGAGGAGACCGAATGGGCGTCGATTCCGGATGTTCCCAAGGAGGTCGTGGGGGGCCTTCTGGACGGCGCTCTACGCCCGGGACTGGCCGCGGCTGCGGTCCTTCTTCGATGCGGAGTCCATCTACTACGACGTGCTGACCGGCCCGGCCGCCGCTCCATATCGCGATTTCTGTGGCGCTCCATCTGGCGCTCTATATTCGGAGACAGCGTCCGGCCCGGGCTTCGGTGCCATGGCGTCCTGGCCGGTCCGGGCCGTCATGGCCGGGTCCGGAAGATTGGAGAGCGCGATGTGGATCCGCGGAATCGCCGGAGTCGTACTGTGCGTGGTGGGGACGGTGTGGATCGCTCAAGGATTGGGTGGGATGCACGGCTCATCGATGACAGGGCACTCCCAGTACGCGGTGCTGGGTGCCCTGGTGGTCCTCGTCGGACTCGGCCTTCTCGTGTTGGCATATCGCGTCCGCAGACGGCGCACGCACGGCGGGGACTAGATGTACTCGGCCGCGGGGGACCAGACGGCAGGACACTAGCGAGGTGGCAGGGCCAGTCGTTCCGCGGCGCGCACCACAGTGGCGCGGCGCCGGGCGTGCTCTGTCGGGTCGTCGGCGTCGGCGCCGGTGAGCATGCGGGCGAGCTGGGGCACGGAGAACCACCATGCGGCCAGCGCGATGATCAGGAACACCACATAGGCGGGGTCGAGGTCGTCGTCGAGGACGCCGTCGCGTTGTGCGGCCGCGACGGCCTGGACCTTGTGCTGGTAGTGCGCGGTGCGGTTCACCTCGTCGGGCACGGGGCCGCCGGCCAGTCCTTCCCATTGCAGCAGGCGGGCCAGCTCGGGATGGGACGCGTGATAGTCGAACGTGCGCCCGGCGAACTCCCCGATGTCCTCATAACCCGCCGGGGGCGGTGTTACCGCGGCGGCGAGTTTCTCCAGCTCGTCGCGGAGCACCGTCTCGAACAGCGACTGCTTGTCGCCAAAGTACTTGTAGAGGCGCTCCTTGTTGATTCCGGCCCGCTCGGCGATACGGGCCATGGTCGTGCCGTCCGGCCCGCGCTCGGCGAACTCGACCCTCGCCGCCTCCTTGAGCCGTCGCTGCGTCCCCTCGGTGTCCCAGGCCATATCAACAATCGTACGCCCGCACCAACGGCAACGTTGTGGTTGCGAACCTCCAGCGCTAGCCATCCCAGATGGCGACCGAACGGTGGACATCCACTCCTGCGCGCTGATCGTCACCCGCCGAGGGAGGTCAGCGCCTCTTCCCTGGGCATCGTGGCGCCCCGCTCGAAGGCCGAGGTGTACGCCGCGTCCCCGATCAGCATGCGGGAGCAGGCGATGACCCGGGCGACGTCGGGATCTCCGGGAACGGAAGAGCCGCGCAGCGACTTGCCCATGCCGAGCAGCAGTGCGGCCCGCTCACCGTCGCCGTCGAGGAGGGCGACGCCGGCCATGGCCTCGACTGCCGCGGCCACCACCGGCATGTACCGGATGCTCAGTGCCAGGTCCAGCGTCTGCTGATGCCGGGACCGCGCCTCATCGACGTTCCCCTCGGCCTCGGCGATCCGCCCCAGCGCGATGAGGATGCGTCCCTGTCTCTCCCCGCTGTCGAACAGTCCCGTCGAGCACTCGCTGAGCGCCAGTTCGTACAGCCGGCGGGCCTCGACCAGATCGCCGCGCAGCCGGGCGATCTCACCGAGGCCGCGATGCGCGCCGGCCAGGGCGCCCGGCCTGCCCGCCCTCCGGGACAGCTTCGCGGCACGTTGGTAGTCGGCGCGGGCCGCGTCGAGGTCGCCGTAGCGCACCAGCCCGTCGGCGCGGCGGTGCAGCAGATCCGCCAGATCCTCCACGGAGCCGAGCTGCTCGACCAGTTTCACGGCCTCGGCCGTCAGAGCCAGTGACCTCTCCCGGTCCCCTCGCCAATCGGCGAGCTTGGCCAGCTCGTCCAGCACCTGCATCATTCCCCAGCGATCTCCCACCGCCCGGAAGCCCTCGAGACCAGCGCTGAACTCGCGCTCGGCCTCGGCCACCTCGCCGGCGAACAGCCGCCCCATGCCCAAGCCGATCTTGAACAGCGCGTCGGACCAGGGATCCGCGGCGAACTGCCGCTCGATATCGGTGATGTCCACATTGTCGGGGCCGTCGGGTCCGTCGGGTCCGACGGCCAGCGCCCACATCAGGACGAGGAACGGCTGTCGCGGCGGCCGGTCCAGGTTCCTCATGATCGACTTGGCCCGGGCCAGCGGGGCGCCGAGGTCCTGCCCGGACGGCATTGCGCTCACCACGCAGAAGACGTACTCCTCCGCCATCCCGGCGGGCGGCTCGGAGCCGAACACGTCGAGGAGTTCCAGGGCAGGCGCGACTCCCTCACTGCGCAGCCCCCGCAGCCACCAGTACGGCGACAGCCAGGCCGTCATCCGAAGGGCCGAGATCGGATCAGCGTGCACCGCCCAGCGCAGCGCGGCGTTGAGGTTGCCGTCCTCGGCGACCAGCCGATCCAGCCAGTCCAGCTGCTCCGCGCGGAGCAGATGAGGCTCGGCGGTCTCGGCCAGCTCCAGGAAATACGCCAGATGCGCCCTGCGCAGCCGCTCCTCCTCGCCGGCGTCGGCCAGCCGCTCGGCGCAGAACACCCGGATGGTGTCCAGCATGCGGTACCGCCCGTCCGCTCCCTCGACCAGGGACTTGTCCGCGAGGTCGGCGAGCAGGTCGTCGACCTCGTCCTCGGGCAGTCCGCAGACCCGCCTCGCCGCCTGCGGGGCGGCACCACCACTGAAGACGGTAAGCCGCCTGGCCAGGACCTTTTCGGGCTCGTCCAGCAGATCCCAGCTCCATTCCACCACCGCACGGAGGGTCTGGTGCCGCGGCGACTTCGTACGGTCGCCGCGCGACAGCAGCCGGAAGCGGTCGTCCAGCCGGGCGGCGACGTCCGTGAGCGTGAGCGAGCGCAACCGGGCCGCGGCGAGCTCGATCGCCAGCGGCTGACCGTCCAGGGCCACGCAGATCCGCAGGACCGTGTCGACGTTGGCGGTGTTCACCTCGAAGTCCGGCCGTACGGCGGCGGCCCGGTCCGCGAAGAGCCGGACCGCCGGGTAGCCGAGCGCCTCCAGAGGCGCGGTGCCCGGTGCGGGCAGCGCCAGCGGCGGCACCGGGCGCAGCGACTCACCGGTGATGCCGAGCGCCTCACGGCTGGTGGCCAGGACGTGCAGCTCCGGGCAGGCGCTCAACAGCCGGTGGGCGAGCCGGGCGGCCTCCGCGACCACGTGCTCGCAGTTGTCGAGGATCAGCAGTGTCCGCCGGTCGGTGAGCGCCGCGACCAGCCGGTCCACGTGGTCGGGCTTTGGGCCCGACGCCGACGGAAGCAGCCCGCCCTCGCGGAGGCCGAGAGCGGCGAGCACCGCCTGTGGCACCGCGGCGCCGTCGACCAGCGGCGCCAGATCCACGAAGCAGACCTCGCTGTCGTCCCCGCCGCTCACCTCGATCGCCAGCCTGGTCTTGCCCGCCCCGCCGGGGCCCAGCAGCGTGACCAGGCGCGCCATGGCCAGCTGTTCGCCGATCTGCGCCATCTCCTCCTCCCGGCCCACGAAGCTGGTGAGCTGGGCCGGCAGCCCGGCTCGCCGCGGGGCCGGCGCCTTCGCGGGTGCGGCGGGCAGCAGCGACGGCTCGGCCCGGAGCACGGCCAGGTGCACGGCGGACAGCTCGGGGGAGGGGTCGGCGCCGAGCTCATCGGCGAGAATCCGCTTAGCGTCCTCGTAGACCTCGAGCGCCTCTGCCTGCCTTCCGCTTCCGTACAGCGCCAGCATGAGCTGCCCCCGGAGCCGTTCGCGCAGCGGATGCGCGGCGGTCAGGCCCTGGAGCTCCGCCACCAGTGCCCGGGCCCGATGCTCGCCGAGCGCAAGCTCCGCCTCGACGCGGTCCTCGATCGCGGCCAACCGGAGCTCCTCGAGCCGGACCGTCTGCGCCTCGGCGAACGGAGCGTCCGCCACGTCGGCCAGGGCCGGACCCCGCCACAGGCCGAGTGCCTCCCGCAGCAGGTCGGCGGCGCGGGTGTGGTCGCCGGCGGCCAGTGCGTGCCGGCCCTCCTCGGCGAGCCGCTCGAACCGGTGTACGTCGACGTCCAGGGGCTCGATCGCCAGCCGGTAACCCGCCGGTGCCAGCTCGACCAGGCCGCCGGCTCCGGCCGCGTCGCGCAGTCCACGGCGGAGCCGCGAGACCTGGGACTGGAGGGCGTTGGCGGCGCCCTCCGGTGGATTCTCACCGTAGAGACCATCGATCAGTGCCTCCGCGGTCACCATCCGGCCCGCGTTAAGCAGCAACAAGGCCAGCAGTGAGCGCACCCGCGGCCCGCCGACGGCCGCCAGGCTTCCGTCGGTCTGCCGTACCTCCATCGCGCCGAGGACTCCGAACCACATGACGTCGATTGTCGCTTATCGCGGTAGTTCCCGGCCCCTCCGTGATCACCCCGTTCGTATGATCGCGCCGCTATGATCACCCGTTCGTATGATCACGGAGCTCAGGGCCGCGGCCAGGTCCTGCGGCAGGTGAGTGAGGCAGGTGAGTGTGGCGGGTGAGTCGGCAGGTCTGCGGCAGGTGTGCGTAGCTCGGTTGCGCGGGTGAGGCGGGTCACCCGGCGTCCGTCTTTCGCTCGCGCCGCCAGGGGACGAGGATCATCGGTATCGGTAAGGGGGAGCATGAAACGGGGAGGTTCTGATGTCTCGTGAGCGTGTTGCCGTCATGATCGAGCACCAGGCGGCGGCGTGCGCCCAGCTCGGATCGCCGCTGTACGCGTTCCTGCTCGGCAGGGCGGCGCGCGACGTCCGCGCCGGGGGTCCCTGTGCGGACGCCGTGGCCGGATACGAGAACACTCCGGGGCCTGACGCCATCGCGCTGCGGCTGCTCGGTGGGGTGCACTCGGCGGTCCTCACCGGCCGCGCCCCCGAACTGGCCGCCCACTACCCGAGCGCGGGCGGCGTCTTCGATCCGGACCGGCCGGACGGCTGCTGGGCCGCGTTCCGGTCCACCCTGGCCGATGAGATGGCCTGGATCCGGGACTGGATGACACGGCCGCCGCAGACCAATGAGGTCGGCCGGGCCAACCTGCTGATCGCAGGGCTGCTGGCGGCCATGCGGACCACCGGCCCGCTGCCCATCCGGCTCTTCGAACTCGGTGCCAGCGCTGGCCTCAACCTGCGTGCCGATCACTTCCGCTGCGTCAGCGAGGGCATCGCCTGGGGCCCGGTGGACTCGCCGGTCGTTCTGGCGGACGCCTGGCGCGGCGCTCCGCCGGAATGGCTGGTGCAGGCCGTGGCTCGGCACCCCAGCCTGACGATCGCCGAACGGCGCGGCTGTGACCTGGCCCCCATCGATCCGCTGTCATCCGGTGGTGAGCTGGTCCTTCGGGCCTACGTCTGGCCGGACCAGACCGCCCGTGTCGTGCGGCTTGACGGCGCCCTGCGGCTGGCCGCCCGGATCCCGGCCCGGGTCGACACCGTCGGCGCCGCCGACTTCCTCGCGGGTCTCCGGCTGGAGCCCGGCACGCTCACCGTGGTCTGGCACTCGATCATGCGTCAGTACGTCCCCGCCGCCGAGTGGGCGCTGGCCGAGGGCGAGCTGGACCGGCTCGCCGCGGCGGCCACCTCGCAGGCGTCGTTCGCGCATATCGCCTTCGAACCGAGCCGGGTCGGCGAGCAGTACCGCTGCCGGCTGACCGTACGGCTCGGAGCCGCCGCCGAGACGGTGCTGGCGCAGGCGCGGCCGCACGGGCTCCCCGCACGCGAGATCGCGGCGGCCTGATCCAAGAGGTACGGGCCCGGTCGTACCCGCTAGCCGGTCGGGCCCGCGCGTGGGGCTGGACAATTGTCACGACGGCCGAGCACCGCTTGCTCGGCGGCGTTCCACAGATCGTCGGAGAAGGCCCCCGCCAGGTACGTGGGCGTGACCGCGGGAAGAGCCAGAACCCAGAGCTAGGACCAGGAGCTAGGACCTGAGGACTTCGCGGGCGTGGGCGGCCCGGACGGCGGTGGAGAGCGTGATGATGTCGTAGGCACCATGATGCCGCCGTCCGTTGATGAAGAACGTCGGGGTACCCGACACGCCGCTCAGGTCGGCGGAGTCGATGTCCTCCGCGATCCGGTCGGCGCCCGTGTGGGCTCGCAGGTCGTTGCGGAACCTTTCGACATCGAGGCCGAGTTCCCTGGCGTACCGGATGAGGTCGGGGACTCGCAGGTCGCTCTGCCGGTCGAGCAACAGGTCGTGCATCTCCCAGAACGCTCCTTGCCCGGCCGCGGCCTCGGCCGCCTCGGCGGCGAGCTGGGCGTTGGGGTGGACGTCGTTCAGCGGCAGATGCCGCCAGACGTAGCGCACGTCACCGAAGTCGGCGAGCAGTTCGCGGACGACCGGCTCCGCCTGACCGCAGAAGGGGCATTCGAAGTCCCCGTACTCGATCACGGTCACCGGCGCCTGCTCGGGACCCCGCAGGTGGTCACGCTCCGGGTCGACCGGCGCGGCGAGGTCGATGATGCCCTCGGCGGTGCCCAGCAGGGCCCGGATCCGCGCCCGTTTCGGGAGCATGGCGGTCACCCGGAAGACGGCCCAGGTCAGCAGAGACGCGCAGAGCGCCGCGGTCAGGATGCCGAGCTTGGCCTCCTCGAGCTGGACTCCGGTGAAGGCGAGTGTCGCGATCAGCAGGGAGACGGTGAATCCGATGCCCGCGATGGTGCCGGCGCCCGCGACGGCGGCCCAGCCGACCGGCGGCCGGACCCGGCCCCGGGTCACCTTGGTGACCAGCCAGGACGAACCGATGATGCCGATCGGCTTGCCGATGAGATAGGCGAACAGGATGCCCAGCGTGATCGGTGAGGTGAACGCACGCGCCAGGAAGCCGGCACTGATCGTGATGCCGGCATTGGCGAGAGCGAAGATCGGCACGATCACATAACTCGTCCAGGGGTGGTACAGCTGCTGCAATCGTTCGTTGGGGGAGATCGCCGAGGCGAGCCCGAGGCTCGCCGAGCGCGCGAGCTCCGGCGTCGGCTGCTCGCGGAAGAGCCGGAAGAGATCCGACGCGCGTTCGAGGTCGCCGCGCGCCGCCGGGGACGCGTAGGTCAGCAGGCCCATGGCCAGGCCGACGACGACCGGTTCGATGCCGGACTTGAGCAGTGCGAACCACACCGCCGTGCCCAGCAGTACGTAGACGAGCCCTTGGCGTACGCCGAGGGCGCGGACGACCAGGGTCGCGCCGAAGATGGCGAGCCCGACCAGGAGCGCGGGCGTCGCCACGCGCTCGCTGTAGAAGACCGCGATGACCCCGAGCGCGACGAGATCATCGACGACGGTGACCGTGAGCAAATAGGTGCGCAGGCGCGCAGGCAGACGTGATCCGACCAGCGCGAGCATGCCGAGGGCGAACGCCGTGTCCGTCGACATGGCCGCACCCCAGCCGTGCGCCGAGGAACGGCCGGCGTTCAGCGATAGATAGACCGCGATGGGCACGAGCATCCCGCCGATGCCGGCCACGAGCGGCAGCGCGAGCCGCCGCCGGTCGCGCAACTCTCCCATGTCGAACTCGCGGCGCGCTTCGAGGCCGACCACGAAGAAGAAGAACGTCATCAGCCCGGTGTTCACCCACTGGCGCAGATCCTGTGAGACACCTGACCCGCCGAGGCGGATCGACAACGGGGTCCGCCATACGGACTCGTACGACGACACGTCGACGTTCGCCCAGATCAGAGCGGCCACGGTCGCGCTCAGCAGGATCGCGGCGCCACCGGTCTCGGTGCGCAGGAACTCACGCAGTGGTGTCTGCAGATTCCACGCCCAAGCGGTGTTACCCGACAGCGGCGTGCCGGTCTCCCCGGGATTCGTCATTCTTGAATTCTCGTTGATCGGACGCCACGCTGATCCACCAGACCGGCAGAGATCCCGGTCGGCTTCGCCCCGGCAGCCTGCGCACTCGATTTCGGCGGGCCTGTTGGACCCTGCGAGCCGTCCGTTTCGCGGCGCTATGGCCGAAACCCGGAAATCTAGTGTGCTCGCTGATAACTTGTCCCCCAGGCTTGTTGCAGGCCTGCGCAGAACGGGGGTCGGCCGTGAAGAGGCGTTCGCATCCCCTAGGGTGCACTCTGATTGCTGTCCTGTCCCCTCTGACGTGGCGATGAGTATGATCACCTCACAGCCGGACGCCCCTGGGCCCATCCGCGACCTGTTCGATCAGCCCGCGGGCGGGCCGACGGTCGTGCGCATCCTGCTGGGTGCCCAACTGCGTCGGCTGCGGGAGGCCGGCGGTGTGACGCGGGAGGCCGCCGGGCATGCGATCCGCGGGTCCGCGTCCAAGATCAGCCGGATGGAACTCGGCCGGGTGGGCTTCAAGGAGCGTGACGTCGCCGACCTGTGCACGCTCTACGGCCTGCACGATGTGCGGGAACGGGCGACACTGCTGGGGCTGATCGCCCAGGCCAACGCGCCCGGCTGGTGGCACCACTACGGGGACGCCGTCCCGGAGTGGTTCGAGGCCTACGTCGGGCTGGAGCAGGCCGCGTCGCTGATCCGCGTCTACGACGCCCATTCCGTCCCCGGCCTCCTCCAGACGGAGGACTACGCGCGTGTTCTGATCGGCCTGAACTACCCTGCCGCGACCGCCGATGAGATCGACCGAAAGGTCAGCCTGCGGATGACGCGGCAGCAGCTGCTCAGGCGCGCCGACGCCCCGCAGCTCTGGGTGGTGATGGACGAAGCCGCCGTACGACGCCCGCTCGGTGGTCAGCAGGTCATGCGCGCGCAGCTGCTGCACCTGCTCGACCTGGCCAGGCTCCGCAACGTCACGCTGCAGATCGTGCCGTTCCACGGTGGTGGCCACCCGGCCATCGGCGCTCCGTTCACCATCCTGCGGTTCTCTCAGCCGGACCTGCCCGACATCGTCTACCTCGAACAGCTCACCAGCGCGCTGTACCTCGACAAGCGTGAGGACCTCGATCACTACATGGCGGTCATGAACCGGCTGGCGGTGCAGGCCACGCCCGCCGCCACCCTCGAGACGCTGCGGTCCATTCTCGACGGGATGTGACACCCCCCGGCGAGCGGGCGTCCGTGGGCATCCAGCACGCCCGGTCACGTCCTGTACGACCACGTCCTGAGCGGCGAGGACTGCCGCCGGGCCGGGGGGCGCGTCGTGAGATTCAGAAGGCGCCGGCCCGCCGCAGTGCGCGTGGCCGCCCATCGGGGTCGAAGACGCCGCGGTAGAGCGGTGTGGCCCACGCCTTGGTCCATCGTGAAAGGTCCGGTTGCCGGTAGGCCCGGAGCCGTCCCGGTGGCCGGGGCCCATGCCGGCCGGCGTCGTGCCAGGCGTCGAGGGCGGCGGCCGACGCGGCGAACGCCTTGAAGAGCGATCGCGGATCGCAAAGGTCGGTGTCGGCCTCGTCGGTGCCGGGTCGGTCCAGATGCTCACGATTGAGACCCAAGCGCAGGTCACGGGCGTAGACGCGGGCGGGCCGGCCGGGCTCCCCGGGAAAGCGCGGTTCGCGTGGGTCGGGCGTCTCGTCGAGGACGGCGCAGCTCAGTTCGGAGTCATGGGTCCAGGAGCGGAGGTTGAAGTTGTCCGATCCCACGCACGCCCAGGCGTCATCCACCACGCAGACCTTGGCGTGTACGTAGACGGGGGTGCCCTCGTGGTTCTCCAGCCCGTAGACGGCCACCCGGTCGCCGCCGCCGCGACGGAGCATGTCCAGCGCCAGGCCGTGTCCGAGCAGATTGGGAGGCAGCGACAGCCGCCCATCCTGGTCGGGGAAGCGGGGGATGACGGCGATCATGTGCAGCCCGGGATTGGCGGCGAGGGCCTCGGCGAACGGTGCCGCCACCTGAGGGGACCAGAGGTACTGGTCCTCGAGATAGATCAGGCCCCTGGCCCGGTTGAGCACCTTGTGATAGCTGCGGGCGATGCTGCGCTCGCCGTCCGGGGCGAAGCTGTAGCCGTGCCACCGGCGCGGGTAGGTACGCAGCAGCTGCACGGTGTGCGGGCCACAGTGCGGCGGGTCGGGCGGCTGGGGCGGCAGCGGGTCGGGACGGGTGTCCTCGCGCTGCAGGAGGGCGCGCAGCCGATGCGCCGGATTGCGGGTCAGCGGAGCGGGGTCCTCCCAGCGTTCGCGGAAGACGGCCTCCACGTCGCCGACCGCCGGGCCGCGGATCTCCACCTGGGCGTCATGCCACGGTGGCCGGCTCCCGTAGACCTTGGCCATCGGCTGTGCCTGCGGATCTCCCTTGTGCGCGGCATCGTCGTGCCGGCTGCGGCACAGGTCGATCCCGCCGACGTACGCCACGTCCAGCTCGGGCCGGCCGATGTGCCGCAGCACGATGAACTTCTGGTGATGCGAGCCACCGGGCCGTACCCGCATGTCCAGCAGACATTCCCCGCCGGCCGCCTCGATCTCTTCACCCAGATGCCGGTTCTCCGCCTCGCTGAACTGCAACCGGTCCAGATGTGACCGCCACACCAGCCCTTTGACGATCACCCCGCGCCGCGCCGCGTGGCACAGCACCTCGGAGACCTCGACACCGTCGGCGAGCAGTTCGTCCGGGTCGCCGCGCCAGTCGGTGAACATGAGCAGATCGCCTGCCCGCAGCCCGCGTACGGCGGCCAGCAGTTCGGTGAAGTAGGCGGTGCCGTGCACCAGCGGCCGGACGCTGTTGCCGGTCGACCACGCCACCTCGCCCTCATGCCGGTCGTCCAGGCGGGTCGCGGGGTTTCCGCGTTCCCGCTGGGTGAGCAGCCATTCCTGCGGATCCTGGGTCACCGGAGCCATCTCAGCCGTCATTTCCGGGGTCGTCATGTCATGCGCCGCGAGACGTCAGGCGTGCTGCGTGCCCCGCCCGGGCCGCACCTTGCGCCAGCGGGCCTCACAGCAGGAGTAGACGCCGAAGGTGACCAGGCCGAGGGCGACGGCGATCAGCAGCCAGGGACCGAGCGGTGTCGTGGCGAGCTTGCGCAGCGCGCCGTCGATGCCCTGGCTCTGCTTCGGGTCGAAGTTGATGGCGGCCACGGCCAGGAACACGCCGACCACACCGAAGACGACTCCGCGCGCGGCGTACCCGATGGCGCCCAGGGTCTCGACGACCTTGCGGGTCTGCGGGCTCATCTGCCCGAGCTTCAGATGCTTGCGGAACGTCTTGCGGATTGCGCCCACGACGATGCCGACGGCGGCGCCTGTCACGATCACGCCGATCAGCAGGACGAGCCAACGGCCTCCGGTGTAGCCCATGAGGCGTGCGGTGAAGTCCTTGGACTGCTTGTTGCTGGAGCTCTGACCCCCGACGCTCAGCAGGAAGCCGGCGATGCTGACACAGACGAAGGCATAGAAGATCCCGCGAGCCAGTGAGGCCAGCCGCTTGGTCGCCTTGTGCCCGTCGGGATCAGCCTGGCCGTACGCCGCCTCCGCGAGCCGCCACACCGACAGACCACCGAAGCCTACGGCGAGCAGCCACAGCACCAGGGTGCCGCCCGGATGCTCGGCAATGGCGTGCAGCGCACCGTTACGGTCGGCCTCCTTGCCCCCGCCGCCCAGCCCGATCTGCACGGCCAGAATCCCGATCAGCACGTAGTTGACGCCCCGGGCCACCAGCCCCGCGCGAGCCAGCCACTCCATCCACCGGCTGGAGGCGGCATCACTCCCGGCTTGCTGGACCGTACGATTCGCGCTCCGCATGTTCACGGCCATCACGTCTTTCTACCTGCGCGGTCGAACGGGGGTGCCCGACCGGTCAACGCCAGTGCACCACTACCCGTATGGATCCCCCGAAACGTCCGGACAGGGCAGCGGCCGCCCGCCCGGAGGTCTTCGCCTGTCCGGTGGCCACCTGCACGGCGGCCGCGGCGGTCCGGCGGACCAGGTTCACCAAGCGCTCCTCCTCGGCCGCCGCTACCCTAGTAAGGTCACCCTGTGCAGTTGAAGGACTGCGTTCCGTCACATTGGGTCACATCGGGGGTTGCCATGGCGATGCGTGTACTCGATCGCAGGCTGGAACGGGTCTTGGCACAGCTGGCGTTCGGCACCACCGCCGAGGATGCCGACGCCGCCTTCGCCCGGCTGGACCTCGACGGTTCCCAGACCCTCACGGTCGCGGAACTCGTGGAGGCGGCCCGGGAGTTCTACACCGGCGACGACTCCGAGGCCACGGGCAACCGGCTGTTCGGGCCCCTTTAGCGGCAGGCCGCCTTCGCCCGGACGCCACGCTGATCTGCTGTGGGAAGGCCTGCCCGGACATGATCCATTTCGTGTTGCTCGTCGTATGCGCGGTGGCGATCTACCTCTCCTGTGAGTGGTTCGTCAACGCGGTGGAATGGCTCGGCCGGCGCCTCAACGTGGGGCAGGTCGCGGTGGGCACCATCCTCGCGGCGTTCGGCACCGCCCTGCCGGAGTCGGTGGTGACCTTCGTGGCCGTGGTCTTCGGCTCCAGCCCCGAGCAGAAGGACATTGGTGTCGGCGCGGCGATGGGCGGCCCGCTGGTGCTGTCGACAGTCGCCTATGCGGCCACCGGCGCCATGCTGCTGGTCGCACGCCGCAAGCGTCAGATCCCCGCCGGCGACGCATCCGGGACCTCCGGCAAGCGTGAGGTCGGCACGCCACAGGACATGGCCCGGCTGGCCAGGGATCAGCGCTGGTTCCTGGCGGTGTTCGTGGTCAAGGTGTCACTCGGCCTGGTGGCGTTCGCCTTCAAACCGTGGCTAGGCCTGCTGTTCTTCGCCACCTACGCGGTCTATTTCTGGCGTGAGATGCGCGGTGGCGACGATGGTGATCAGGAGCTCGAGGTGAAGCTGGAGCCGTTGAAGCTGCGGCCCCGCACCGACCCCCCCGAGACATGGGCGGTGCTGGCACAGACGCTGGTGACCTTGGTGATCATTTTCCTGGCCTCGCAGGTGTTCGTGAAGCAGCTGGACGCGATCGGGCCGCTCCTGGGCCTGCCCGCGGCGGTGACCGCGCTGCTGCTGTCCCCGATCGCCACCGAACTGCCCGAGATCATGAACGCGATCATCTGGGTGAGGCAGGGTAAGGCCAGGCTGGCGCTGGCCAACATCTCCGGCGCCATGATGATCCAGGCCACTGTGCCCAGTGGGCTGGGCCTGCTGTTCACTCCGTGGAGGTTCGACGCCTCCCTCATCTGGTCCGCCGTCATCACCATGGCCGGGATCGTCTATCTGCTGACGTTGATGAGAGCCCGCAAGCTCACTCCGGGCCGCCTGGCCTCGGCCGGTGTCCTTTACCTGGTCTTCGTCGCCGGCCTCCTGCCGATCCTGCGCTGACGCGGGCTGGGGCGGCCGGCCATCCGCTAGAGAAGCCCAGGTCAAGGCCGGTGCGTCGGGAGACCCCGCGAGGCCGGCCGTGTTGGGTAGTGTCGAATTGAGTGGGTTCGGGCCCACGGACCTCTCCGATGGAGGGAGGTGGCGACGATGTTCATCGACCGGGTGGACGCTGGGCGGCGCCTGGCGGAGCGGCTGGTCGCCCTGCGGGGCGAGGATCTCGTCGTGCTGGGGCTGCCCCGGGGGGGTGTGCCGGTGGCCTTCGAGATCGCGCGGGCCCTGGACGCGCGGCTTGACGTCATCGTCGTCCGCAAGCTGGGTGTGCCCCGCCAGCCGGAGCTGGCCATGGGCGCCCTCGGCGAGGGCGGGGTACGGATCGTCAACGACGACATCGTGCACAAAGGGCACATCAGGCCCGACCAGATGGCCGAGGTGCAGGAGCGGGAACAGGCCGAACTCCAGGAGCGGGACCGGCGATTCCGCGCAGGGCGTTCCCGGGTGCCGCTGACCGGCCGTACGGCCCTCATCGTCGACGACGGGGTGGCCACGGGGTCGACGGCACGGGCCGCGTGCCGGGTGGCCCGCGCCCAGGGCGCGAAGCGGGTCGTGCTGGCGGTGCCCGTGGGGGACTCCGGGGTGATCGAGAGCCTGCGCCGCGACGCCGACGAGGTGATCTGCCTGGAGGAGCCGAGCCTGTTCTACGCCGTCGGCGAGTGGTACGAGAACTTCGAACAGGTGGCGGACGAGGTCGTCGTCGGGCTGCTGGACCAGGCCCCGGTGCCGCCGCTCTCCCGGCCGGACCCTGACCCAGACCCGGACCGGCACCCGGACCGGATGAGGCTGAACTGACGAGGGGCGATGTCCATCACACTGGCCTTGGCGGGCGACACGATGCTCGGACGCGGCGTCGCCGACCGCCTCGCCACGGTGGCCCCGGCCGACCTTTTCTCCGAAGCGCTGCGTGAGGTGTTCACGACGGCGGATCTGACCGTCCTCAACCTTGAGTGCTGCGTCTCCACCCGAGGCGAGCCCTGGGACAGTCCTGGCAAGAGGTTCCATTTCCGGGCGCCCCCGTCGGCGGTTGAGGCACTGGTGGCACTCGGAACGGACTGCGTCACGCTGGCCAACAACCATGCGCTGGACTTCGGGCCTGACGCGCTCGCCGACACCCGTGACCACCTTGCCCGGGCCGGGATCCACACGGTGGGCGCGGGCGCGGACCGGGCGCAGGCGCGGGCCCCCGTGATGCTGGAGACCAGGGGAGTGCGGGTGGCCGTGCTGGGCGTCACCGACCATCCCGTGGACTTCGCCGCCGCTGCGGATCGGCCCGGAGTCGCCTACGCCGACCTGCGTTCCGGCGTCCCGGGCTGGCTGTTGGACCAGGTCGGGCGGTTGCGTGCGGAGGCCGATGCCGTGCTCGTCACCCCACACTGGGGCCCCAACATGATCGCCGAGCCGCTTCCGTACGTACACGAGGCGGCCGGCCTGCTCGTAGGCGCCGGGGCGACGCTAGTGGCCGGGCATTCCGCGCATGTGTTCCATGGCGTGGCCTGGCCGGTTCTGTACGACCTCGGCGACCTGATCGACGACTACGTGGTGGACAGATGCCTGCGCAATGACCTTGGTGTGATGTTCCTGGTCACCCTGGACGAACGTGGCCTGTCGGAGGTGGCGGCGGTGCCCCTGTCGCTGGACCGCTGCCATACCCGGCTGGCAGAGGACGCCGACCGGGCCTGGATCCGGGACCGCTTCAACGCGGCCTGCGCCGAGTTCGGCACGCGCGTGCGGGACGAGGACGGCCGGCTCATCGCCGAGACCGGATGACCGCAAGCCCGCTCAGGATGCCGACCGTCACCCGCGGGGAGCCGGACGCCGATCAGTCGGGCAGGACGGAACGCACCTCGATCACGATCTGCTGGATCTCCCCGGTCGGGACGACCAGGACGGGGACCGCGGCTCCGGGAGCGCTCACGACCGTGTCCTCGGAGAGGACTCCGGCCGATCCGAGCCCGCCACAGATCCCCAGCACGCCGAGGCCGGCGCAGATCTCCTCCCGGACCTCCGGCTGGTCCTCGCCGATCTCACCGGTGAAGACCAGCGCATCGACGCGGTCGAGAGAGGCGGCCATGGCCGCGATCGCGCGCCGCGCCCGGTGGGTGAAGACCGCCAGCGCGAGCGCGGCTGCGGCGTCGCCCGAGGCCCGGCTCTTCACCAGCTCACGGGTGTCTCCTGAAGTTCCAGAGAGCCCGGTGAGGCCCGAGCGCCGGTTCAGTGCCTCCGTCATCTCCTCGGCGGTCAGACCGTGTTCGGTCGCCAGCCAGAGCAGCAGCCCGGGGTCGACGGTGCCGCTGCGGCGGCTCATCACCATCCCCTCCAGCGGGGTGAACCCCATGGTGGTGTCCACGCTGCGCCCCGCCCGCACGGCGGTGGCCGAACAGCCGCCGCCGAGGTGGGTGAGTACGACCTGGAGCCGATCGGCGGGACGGCCGAGAAGTTCCGCCGACCGGGCCAGTGTCCACTCGTACGACAGTCCGTGAAATCCATACCGGCGTATCCCATACCGCTCCCGCCACTCCGCCGGCAGGGCGTAAACGTACGCGGCCTCCGGGAGGCCGGCATGGAAGGCCGTGTCGAAGCAGGCGACGTGCGGCACGTCCGCCAGCACCCTGCGGGCCTCGTCGAGCGCGGCCAGTGCCGGTGGCACGTGCAGCGGGGCCAGCTTCGCCACCAGGTCCAGCCGGGCGCGGACCTCCTCGTCCACCAGTCTCGGTGCCCTCAGATCAGGGCCGCCGTGCACGATCCGATGCCCGACCGCGTCGATCGGAACGTCCCCGCCCGCCAGTTCGCGCAACGCCTGCACGGTGTCCTGCGAGCTGGGGTCCTCGAGATCCTGTCCGGCGTGCACCGCGCCATCGTCGGCCACCACCCTGAGGTGCAGACTTCCGGAACCAGCATCGACGACCAGCACGTTCATGCGGCTCTCCTGTCCGGATGGGGCCGTACGGGTGGGGCGACGTTCACGCGAGGGGCCATGCCCAGCCTCGGCACGGGGAATCCGGTTACCTTGCCGCGGGCGCCGCGGGCGCCGCGGGCGAGGAGGGCACCGCCGCGCCGTTTTCGGATCTTCAATCCGTGAAATTGGCCGTGGGATGCCAAATCGGGGACGCCTCAAGACCTCGGCCCGGGCGACGAAGGCCAATCGGGCGGACGGTGACCTCGGTGGCCGGTCACCCCTGCGGGCAGGACGGCTGGGGCTGTAAAGCTGGGGCTGTAAGGCTCAGGCGGGAAGGCTGGGGCGGGAAGGCCCGGGCGGGAAGGCCCGGGCGGGAAGGCTGGGGCGGAAGGGCTCGGTGGCAAGGCTCAGGCGGAAGGCTGGAGCGGGGGGTTCGGTCAGCAAGGCTGGCCAGGACGGACGGCTGCGGCAGAAGAGGTCGCCGACGGGACGCCGCTTCGCGTTGCCGCGGGGCTCCCGGGCTCATCGGGTAAATCTTGTCCGTTCTGGTCGGAGTATTGCCGGATTTGGTGGGTACACACCGCGATGACTCAGGCAGGCTTCTCGCCGATACCGGGAATCGGGCGTCGGCCGAGGGAATGGGCCTACCTGGGTTGCTCGTCTCCGGCGAGCTGTATTCCTAGATGAAGAAAGTGCGGGTGTACAGATATGCGCATCGGATCAGTGTTGGTCGTCCTGTGGCTGGTCATTGGTGCCATCGCCGCCGGCCAGCGTCACTACTACAGCGGATCTGTCGACAACTGCGCCAAGGCGAGCACCATCATCGTGACCATTATCGCGGGTCCTCTCAACTACATCGGTGTGAACCCGAAGATCCAGTGTCACACGCCGCAACCCAGCAAGTGACCTCTCGACTCCAGTGCCCCGAAGTGGCCCCCGTCCATGACGTTTTCAGTGCGACTACGCCGAGTCGTGGAGGGGGGCTCTCAGGACGAATCGGGCGCCCTGCTCGGAGCTCTCGATGGTCAGCGTCCCACCGTGCTGCTCGGCGATCTCCCTGGCGATCGGCAGGCCGAGTCCGGTCCCGCCGGTGTCCTTATTGCGCGCGGAGTCGAGCCGGGCGAAGCGTTTGAAGACCACTTCCCATTGGTCGGGTGGTATTCCGGGACCGTCGTCGCTCACCTCTAGTAGGGCCTGGTCCCCTTCCCTTTTGACGGAGACGGTCACCTTGGAGGTGGCGTGCCGTACGGCGTTGTCGACGAGGTTGGTGAGCAGGCGGATCAGCTGGAGCGAGTCCGCGTTGATCACCACTCCGGGCTGGAGGTCGGTGGTGATGGGCACCCGGTCGGTGCGGGGTCGTAGTTCGGAGGCGACCAGCTCGCCGAGGTCCACGGGTTCCCTGGCGCATTTGGTGCCGGAGTCGAGGCGCGCGAGCGCCAGCAGATCGGTGACGATCGCCTCGAGCCGGTCGAGGCTGATACCGAGGGCGCTGGCGGTCTTCGGCCAGTCGGTTTCCTCTGGATGGAGCTGGGCTTCTTCCACCTGGAGGCGCATTGCCGTGATCGGACTGCGCAGATCATGGGAGGCGTCGGAAGCGAAGCGCCGTTGCTGCTCGACGGCCGCTTCCAGCCGGTCCAGGGTCTGGTTGACGGTTTCCGCCAGGCCGCGCAACTCGTCGTTGTGCTCGGAGACCGGCACCCGGCGGCCCAGGTCGGTGGCCGTGATCTCGGCCAGTTCGCTCACGACGTTTTCGACGGGAGTCAGGACTCTGCCGACGGTGCGGTAGGCACCGACCGCGGCGGTTGCGACGAGCAACGCCGACGCGGCCAGAAGCTTGGCCAGCAGCGAGCGGTTGACGTACCAGGGGACCACCTGATCGGCACCGTAGACGATCCACTCGCCTCTGGAAATGGAGACGCGTACGGCCACGGTGATCATGCACTTGTGCGGGACTCCCGGTACCGAGCAGCTCACCCGGTCCCCTCGCATGCCTTCCCCCGTCGGAGCGAAGTAGGCGATCCGCGGTTTGCCGAGCGCACCGTCGTTCGCCGCCACGATCCGGCCCTTGGAATTCACGACCTGTATGACGGCGATCGTCGCATCATGGATCGCGGGGCGCAGTTCGTCGCGGGCGACAAGGCGGACCACCCGTAGGTCCGCCAGCAGAATGGCATCGGCCCTGTCCCGCATGGCGTGCTCGCGCAACCCCATCAGAACGAACACGCAGAAAACCAGGCAAAACAACCCGATCACAACACTGGATAACAGTGTCATCCGAGTCCGTACGGACCAGTTGTACCGCAGGCTCACCGTGCCCCTCCGTCCGCCCGACGATCACCCTAAACGCACATTGTTCGAGGTCAAGGCAGTGGACAGGCAAGGAGGCACAAACTATGGATGGACGGGAGGGAACGCCGGGGAAGATCGACATGCCCTAGGTCCGCTCGCCAGACCGTACCGCCTCACGAGCCGCTCGAGGGTTCCGTCGCGGCGGATTGGGGCCGGCCCGCACGCAGGATTTCCCGCCACACCGACCTGTCATAGACGGCGGCTTCGGTTGTGTCGAGAAATTCTTCGACGACTTTCACGAAGCGCTCGGGATCGTCGTGATGCGGGAAGTGCCCCGCCCGCTCAAATATCTCCAGCCGGCTGCCGGGAAGTGCCGCGTGCGCCACTTCCGCGTGCTCGACGGGGATGATTCCGTCTCGGCTGCCCCAGACGATGAGCGTCGGGAGATTCTGCGTCAGATAGCTGCGGTCGAGCATCGTGATGGCCTGACCACGCAGATCCACCCCGGCCCGGATCGTACGGAGAAAGGCGCGGCGGGCGGTCGGATTGGCGAAGTGCAGGTACCGACTGATCGCATAGTCGAGATCCGGTCCCAGCCCGGCGCCGCCCGCCAGCCGAAGCAGTGGCGTGGCCATCCGCACGGCCGCCCGGACGCCGGGCGTGGTCAGCAGATACATGCCCATCGCGGCGCCGGGGCCGGACGCCAGACGGAAGATCGGATGTACGGCCCGCCCCATCCCGACGCTGCTGACCAGGGTCAACCTTTCACACCGCTCGGGGAACTGGTAGGCGAACTGCATGGCGACGCCGCCGCCCAGCGAGTGGCCGATGACGCTGACCCTGTCGATCCCAAGCACGGTGAGCAGATCACGCATTCCGCAGGCGTACGCGGCGATCGCATAGTCGGCCCGGGGCTTGGCGGAATCTCCGTGCCCGAGCAGGTCCGGCGCGATGACGGTATGTCGCTCGGCCAGCGCCGGGATGACGTCCGCCCAGGTCTCCGAACTGTCGCCGATGCCGTGGATCAGCAAGAGGGGCGGCCCCTCGCCCAGCATGCGGAACGCCCGGCTGTATCCGTGCACATCTCGGTACTGCAGCATGTCCGAAGGGTGAACGGCGTTCGTTTCCGGCTCGCTACCGGCGAGTTAGCACGAGGTTAGTGGATGAGTTCGGTGATTCGGACTCTGGAGAATGCGGGCCCCCTGGTTACATTATGTGCTCGAGTGGTGTCGAGCGGCTTACCGGCCCGCTGCTCGACATTCTGGAGGAACTCCCCAACGCCCATAATCAGCATCTGTAGCTGCACGGCTGGCCTATTGTGCACAACACCAAACGTGCGGGTCCGACGGTATACCGAGTTCTGGACAGACTCGAAGACGCCGGCTGAGTGATCCCACGCTGGGAAGACCCTGGTCTGGATCAGAGGCGGGACCTGGTTCGATCAGAGGCGGGAATTGGTTCGATCAGAGGCGGGACTTGGTTCGATCGGACGGGGATAGGGGAGGGTCGGGATGATGCCGGGACGGGGCAGAGCGGGTCAGGTGATCCAGCCGTTGGACCGTGCCCGGTAGAGCTCGTGGCGGGCCTCGCGGGTGTCGAGCATCTCCAGACCCCTGATCGCCCACAACTGCAGCGACTCGTCAGCGCTTTCGAGCTGGCCCGCCAACACGGGTAGGGCGCGCGGGGACCGGGCCTCGGCGACGAGTTCCAGCAGCCAGCAGCGCAGCCCGTAGTCGTCCTGCTCCTTCTCGAACTCCGCGAGGAGCTCGTCCACGTAAGTGTCGGCGTGTTCGCGCAGGAAATCGAACCCATCTTCTCTGAGCTGGGCATCCCGGCTCCGCATCGCCTCCAGCGCCCGAGCGAAGCGCTGATTCGACATCAGGTCATCCTCCACGCAATCCGGTCCATGAGTCGTCGACGACATTGTTCCCTCCCCCTCCCCGGGGGCCCGACAACATCATGGCCCCGAGCTCGCGGATCTTGTGCGTGATGTTGTGCTGTTCGCCTTCCCGGAGGGACTGGACAACATCGTGATGGGCCAGGGGTCGGCGGTTGACACAGGCCTGAGGCCCCGGAGCACAAAGCGCGCTCCGGGGCCTCGGGGATCGGGATCGGGATCGGGATCGGGATCGGGCGGAGGTGGATCGGGCGGAGGGGGATCAGCCGACGGTGTAGGTGTAGGGGAGGGCGGACAGTTCGTCTCCGTCGCCGCCGAAGGTGTTGAAGTCGTCCACGTAGAGGTTGCCGCGGACGACCGTGCCCTTCGCGGCGGTCGGGGTGAG